>JBDIVK010000014.1:0-67094 GCA_039794425.1 Nitrosomonas sp.
CATTCAACAAACTCAAGCATTGGCGCAGACTCTCAACCAGATATGACCGGAAAGCCATTTACTTCTCGGCCTTCATACATCTGGCCGCAGCAACTTTATGGCTTTAAATGTCGATTCGACCTAGTAAAACTATTTTGCTATGGTGAACGCCATAGAGCAAATCATCCATTTTTTCTCCAGGTAAAAAAAATGCCTGCGCATGGCAGGCATTTAAGGAATGCTGAAATGTTAGCATGCGAGCTTTAATGATCGAAAAGGAGCGAAAAACCTTGAGAAGAAATCTGACAGAAAATCGGACTTTCTTCTGAAGCCTTTTCTTCTGTCTTTGTTTCTTGGATTTAACATAACATAAATTATACGAAATTCAATAGACGACAGAAGCCGAGGAGAAAGAGCAATTGGCTCGCATCTTTTTTTGATAGTTTGCAAGGTTTCTTCTGGCAAACTCATTTTGCGGGTTAGCCAGATACCGGCAAAGTAGCCTGAGGTAGTCAGACAACAAAATCAGTGGCTTTCGGCTAATGACTCCTTAATGGCGTGCTTATGCTGTTTCACAAATTTAAGATCTTTAATTCTTTTGAGTTTATCTGAATCGTAGTTCGACTTTTTGGCGCTCTTCTACCAACACTTTTTGCTGCTGATCGGATACAAATTTTGGATGACTTTCCGTTCAGTTGACGCCTGAACTGTATCCTGTTACTTTCGGCTCTTATGGAAAAATATATTTATTTTTCCTATATATTAATAATGCATCGTGGAAACAATTGGACGGCCAAGGCAGCCCTCATAAGCCATATACCTTGGAACTATAACCCATTTTCCCTGTTTTCATTTATAAATAAGGTATAAGAAGCACATATGCGCTGGAGAGGCCGTCATCAAAGTTCAAATATAGAAGATCGCCGTGGGCAACCCATGCGCGGGCGTCCTGTCATGATGGGGGGTGGTATCGGCATGCTGGTGCTGATAGTTGTATTCACGTTGCTCGGAGGTGATCCGATTCAGTTGCTGGATCAAATCGGCACACAGCAATCTACTACGCAGTATGAACAGCAAAGTCCCGGTGTGCCGCAGGATTCGGAGCCACGTGAATTTGTCGCTACCATTCTGGCCGATACCGAAGTGGTGTGGACAGATTTGTTTCAGGCATCTGGCAAAACGTATGAGGCTCCAAGGCTGGTGCTGTATTCAGGTATGACACAAATACCTGGTGGTGTTGCGCAGTCGGCAACGGGACCGTTTTATCTTCCGACAGATCGCACGGTGTATCTGGATTTTTCATTTTTTGAGGAAATGCATCGCCGTTTCAATGCATCGGGCGATTTTGCCGCGGCCTATGTGATTGCGCATGAAGTTGGACATCACGTGCAGCATTTGCTTGGGCTTACGACAAAAGTGCATCAACAACGCCGTCGCATTTCCGATCTGGAGGAAGGCGACATCGACAAAGCGATTCAAGCCGCCAGCGCGATTGGTGATGACCGTTTGCAAAAACAATCGCATGGACGTGTCGTGCCTGATGCGTTCACCCACGGAACCTCCAAGCAACGCGTCCGCTGGTTCATGAAAGGCTTCAAATCCGGCGATCTGCAACAGGGCGATACCTTTAAGTATGCCTTATGAGGCGTTGTGAAGCTATGGAAGATTTCAAAATAAGACACCACGATTCCCAGATGTTCTTGATTAATAGTTCTGCGTCATGCGTCTTGGTGAAATAGTTGTATTTATAAGACAATTTAAAACTAAAAAGTTGAATCAGTTCCCTTAAATATATATTGTATGCCGTATAAAAATAAAAAGAGCTCGCCAGTTCTGAAGAAAACCGGCGAGCGAATGCATCTACATACCTAAGTTCATGGATACGCTAAAGTGTATCCATGACTAATTTTGATCATTATAAGAAGGAAAAAGTTTAGGGAATTTTCTTTAACTTTCGTTTCCTATCCTGACCTATCCGGCCCCTACTGCTTTGCGGCAGTTTTGGGGAGTGATATCCCAGTTTCTTTTATTTCCCACAAGGTAAATGCATGTAGGATCAATATGCATATTTCCCGAATCAAACCCGCCATGCGATAATTAGAATTTTTATCCATAAGGGAAGTAAAATTTAATGATCTATCCAGGGCTTTCTTCCCATGCGTAATTTCATTGCGCTGATTCCTGCAGCCGGCTCTGGTTCACGCGTCGGAGACAATATCCCCAAGCAATATCTGCCATTAGTCGGAAAACCAATGATTTACCATGCATTGCACACTTTGAGCAGTGTTACCCGTATTAACAGAATTTGTGTGGTACTGGCACCCGATGATGTCGAGTGGGAACAATATGACTGGAGCGAATTTGATGGCAAGATCAAAGTGTTTTCCTGCGGTGGCGCAACGCGTGCAGAAAGTGTCACCAACGGCCTCAAAACTTTGCGCACAGCGGGCTATGCACATGATGAAGACTGGATACTGGTGCACGATGCGGCACGTCCGGGGTTGAGTGCAATATTGATCGAACGGTTACTCGATAAGCTGGCAGACGATGAAGTAGGTGGCCTGCTTGCAATTCCACTGGCTGATACATTGAAACGTGCGACTGCTGCTGATCGGGTAATGCGTACCGAACCTCGCAAAAACTTGTGGCAGGCACAAACCCCTCAGATGTTTCGTGCAGGATTATTACTTGATGCACTGGAAAAAGCACCAGCAGATATTACGGACGATGCCAGTGCAATCGAAGCACTGGGATTATCACCTAAGCTCATACCGGGAGATGCATACAATTTTAAAGTGACTTATCCGCAGGATCTGGCATTGGCAGAATTGATCCTGCGGGAACGGATCAGAATATGAAAAAAATAAGAATCGGACAAGGGTTCGACGTCCATCCGCTGGTAGTTGGACGTGATCTGATCATCGGCGGCGTAACGATTCCTTTCGAAAAAGGATTACAAGGGCATTCCGATGCGGATGTATTGTTACACGCTTTATGCGACGCACTATTGGGTGCCGCAGCGTTGGGAGATATCGGGAAGCATTTCTCGGATACGGATGCACGTTACAAAGGCATTGATAGTCGTGAACTGGTACGCGCGGTACACCACTTACTCACACAGCAAGGTTATCGTGTCATGAATATCGATGCCACCATTATCGCGCAGGCACCTAAAATGGCACCGCATATTCCTCAGATGGTCAGTCATATTGCAGACGATCTCGCTATCCCTGCTAGCGATATCAATATCAAAGCCAAAACTGCTGAAAAGCTCGGATTCATCGGCCGTGGTGAAGGTATCGTGGCAGAAGTAGTCTGTCTCATCACATCAGAAAACGAATCATCAATGTAATGCCCGGGGACTCCCGCAGCACTATCAGGATTTTCATCGCACTATGGCCGGAAGATACAGTACGTAGTCAACTCAATCAGTTGGCTGGACAACTTGCTACCAATTGTGAAGGTAAACGTATCCGGCTGGAAAATCTGCATCTGACCTTATCGTTTATCGGTCAGGTGGATAAAAACGTCATACCCAGGCTATGTCAGGCGCTTTCAGCCATTAAACAACCAGCGTTCGACCTGTCCCTGGATCAAGTATATTTCTGGAAACGAGAAGGAGTTGTAGCCGCTGGAATGAAGCACTGTCCCACAGAATTAACGTTTTTCGTACAGGATATACGGCAGATATTATCCACTTCAAACATCCAATATGACACACGTGAATTCGTGCCGCATGTAACCTTGGTGAGAAATGCAAAGCATCGCAGATTACCGGACTCGATTCCGGCAATTGACTGGCGGGTAACTCGATGGTCACTGGCGCAATCCCGATCAACGCCCTATGGCGTTGCATATCATTTACTCGCGAACTGGGCGCTTGAACCCGGAAACCTTGATGAATATCATCGCATTTGACACTTCCACCGAATATTGTTCACTTGCCCTGTGGCAAAATGGAATAATTTCGAGTAAAGATATTCTGGCGGGTCAACGGCATTCTGAATTGCTTCTGCCAATGCTGCAAACGATGCTGGCTGAATCTGGGTTTAGTCTGAAACAAATGGATGGAATTGCCTTCGGAGCCGGTCCCGGCTCTTTCACCGGCTTACGCATTGCCTGTGGAGTCGCACAGGGACTGGCCTTTGCCCATGATTTACCGGTAGTCGGAATCATCACACTGGAAGCACTGGCACAACAGACCGATGCTCCCAGAGCCATGGCCGCGCTTGATGCACGCATGGGTGAAATTTATTTTGCTGCCTATGAAAAAACTGAAACTGGCTGGGCACCCCTCCACGCACCGCTGTTATGCCGACCTGAAGCTGTGCCGGATGTTTCCGGGAACAACTGGATAGGATGCGGCAGTGGATTCGATGTTTATCAGGAAACATTGACAGATCGCTATACCGGAAAATTGCAGCGGATTATTCCTGGTTGCTATCCGCATGCACGCGAAATGGCACAATTGGCAGCTGTCAAGTTGACTGCCGGTGAAGGTAAAACACCAGAAAATGCACTTCCAGTCTACCTTCGTAATAAAGTAGCCTTGAAGGAAAATGAGCGGTGAAAAATTCTCGGCCACATAATGCGGAAATTCGTGAAATGCGCCTGGATGACCTGAAACAAGTGATTCGAATCGAACACGAGATATTTCTCTTTCCCTGGTCACTCATCAATTTCAGTGACTCGATCAAAGCAGGTTACCACTGCAGAGTATTGGTGCAGGCAGGTACTGATAAGGTGATAGGCTATGGTATTCTGATGTTAGGTCCTGACGAAGCCCATGTACTCACACTCGGTATCGGTGTATCCTGGCAAAATCAGGGATGGGGCGGATATCTGCTCCGCTATTTTATCGAGTTCGCCGCACAGCATCAGATGAAATCAGTCCTGCTCGACGTACGTCAATCCAATATCGGGGCAGCTAATTTATACCAACGACTAGGGTTCAGGCAAATTGCCGTACGCAAAGGATATTATCCGGCAATGTGCGGACGCGAGGATGCTTTGGTCATGAGGCTCGAATTATGATTCTGAACCCATCGATCAGTTGAGAAATTCAGAATCATGGACCCCAACAGACTCAAAGAACTCGGGCTACTACCAGTATGGCGTAGTAGATCAGAAATTGTAGCTGACGTACCGGGCCAGTTATCTCCAGCGGAGGAAACGCCCATCGATCCTGAAATATTGAATGCAAAAAGTAACCTCGGTGACAGTCGGCGGGCTTATCTTGCCCAGGCAAACTGGGAACAACTCAGGCAAGCAGTTACCAATTGTATCGCCTGCCCGCTCAGCGAAACACGCAAGAACACAGTATTCGGCGTTGGTGATGAAACAGCCAGTTGGCTTTTCATCGGCGAAGGTCCGGGAGCCAGAGAAGATGAATTGGGCGAACCATTTGTTGGCCAGGCAGGAAAACTACTCGACAGCATGCTGCAGGCAATCGGTCTCAAGCGCGGGCAGGATGTCTATATCGCCAATATCGTAAAATGCCGCCCGCCGGGTAACCGAAATCCGCAAGACTCAGAAGCGGAGCAATGTCGTCCCTATCTACTACGCCAGATTGCACTGATTCAACCGAAACTGATCGTTACACTGGGAAAAGTAGCTGCCCAGAACCTGCTTGCCACCAACAACAGCATCGCCAGTCTACGCGGAAAACTGCACGAATTTTCGGGCATCCCGCTGATCGTTACTTACCACCCCGCCTATTTATTACGTTCGCTCGGTGACAAGGCCAAAGCATGGGAAGACTTATGCTTTGCACGGACAACCATGCAGACCCTACAGCAAGCTGCCGGAAATCTATAAATTGCGTTGGGCATCATTTTCATCGCCGCACCGCGCCAAGGTAAGATCCACCTCGCTTACGCGAATTCCGCTATCCAGATGACGTCTATGTCAATAATGTCAATTGATCAATCGCCAACGGCTAATCTACGCACCGGCTGTTCCCGTTGTCGATTGGCATCAGTAGGTAACGGCACCACCTTAATTTGATAAGCGTTCTGAGAATTTTCTGAGCAATTGCGAGCTGCCATGGCAAATGTACCATAAGCTGAGTGGAACAAAAATCTTGTTTGGCTCTCTGACATTTCTGTCAGTAAAAAACGGTTTTAGAAATAAAGGCACTTTTTGTAGTACATCATTCTGCTCTGAGTCGTCGGTATGCAATCTCACCTAATCAAATTTCTTGTGAAGCGTGCTGTTCGCGATGCAGCACTGCTACCTCTAACGATAGTTGCGATCACCGTATCGCTGCTTGGCGGCTGCGCTGGCGTACAATCCACATTCTCAACTTTCGGCGTCGAGGCCGAGGCGACTCGCAAACTGACCTTGGTGATGGTTGTTGCTGGCGTATTAATCACGATTGGTATGGGTTGGTTTGTCGTACATGCTGTGCGTGCGCCGCCCGGAAGGCTTAATCACACAAGCGGTATGCGAGTCATTCTGTGGCTTGGTGCCATTGGTCCAGCGGTGTTGCTGACAGTATTGCTGGTATCAACGCTACCGATGATGAAAACGCTGCCTGTTAATGATGACGATCTTGAGATAGCCGTAGACGGCAAGCAGTTCTGGTGGGGTGTTCGCTATTTGCTACCGGACAAGCAAGTAGTCGAAACCGCGAATGAGATTCGTATTCCGATCGGCCGCACCGTCAACTTCACGTTAACAAGCCCCGACGTCATCCACAGTTTTTGGATACCTGGACTAGCGGGTAAAGTGGACATGATTCCTGGCCGCAGCAATAATCTGGTCGTGCGTGCCACGAAGGCTGGCACTTACCGCGGCGTTTGTGCGGAATTCTGCGGCCTGAGCCACGCGCGCATGGCATTCGACGTCATTGCGATGCAACCTGCCGCTTTCGATCAGTGGCTTATCGATGCCGCGGAGCCTGCTACTGCAGTCGACGGCCCTGGCCGTCAGTTATTCGAGGATTACGGCTGCAACGGCTGCCATACGGTGCGTGGGCATTTCACGGCAAGCCCGATCGGTCCGGATCTGACTCACTTCGGATCACGTCTTTCGCTCGCCGCCGGCACACTGCCGATATCTGTCGCTGCGATTGCGAACTTTATCCGTAACCCTGCCATGGCCAAGCCCGGTGCCTTGATGCCCGCTTTCGAGAGTATGCCAGCTGAGGATGCGGACGTGATCGCCGCTTATCTTATGGAGCTCAAGTAGATGTCTTCCACAGCCACCACCAACCCTGATCAAGACGATCCTGCCGTCCGCGCGGCGCAGGAGGAGCGGTTACGTGCGGCCTGGGCACCTCCGAGGGGCTTCTTCTTCCGTTGGACGGACGTCAACAATAGTGCCGTCGGTGTCTGGTATACGCTAACCGCCTTTGGCATGATGCTGTTCGCTGGCGTGCTCGCGTTGATCATCCGAGCTCAGCTTGTGATCCCCAACAATGATCTTGTCTCTGCATCGACATTTAATCAGTTATTCACGCTGCATGGCTCGATGATGATGTTCCTGTTTGCCGTGCCGATGTTTGAGGCTGTATCAATTCTGATCCTGCCGCAGCTGCTTGGTACACGTGATATGCCGTTTCCGCGGCTGTCAGCCTTCGGCTATTGGAGTTTCCTGATCGGTGGCGTCTTCGTCGCCGGCTCAATTTTCTTCAATGCAGCTCCCGACGGCGGTTGGTTTATGTATCCGCCGCTGACTACAGATCCGTCGTTGTCTGGTATCGGCGCGGACATCTGGATGCTGGGACTCTCTTTCATCGAGGTGGCAGCGATTGCAGCAGCGATCGAACTCATCGTAGGCGTGTTGAAATGTCGGCCGCCCGGCATGCGGTTGAACCTGATGCCGCTCTATGCATGGTATATCCTCGTCGTCGCAGTGATGATTTTATTCGCGTTCCCGCCCTTGATCGCTGGTGATATTCTGTTTGAACTCGAACGATTGCTCGACTGGCCTTTCTTCGACGCGGCGCGCGGTGGCGATCCTTTGCTGTGGCAGCACCTGTTCTGGATCTTTGGCCATCCGGAGGTTTACATCATTTTTCTGCCATCGATCGCGCTCTTTGCGATGATCGTGCCGACCTTCGCACGGCGGCATCTGCTTGGCTATCCATGGATCGTACTGGCGGCGGTCGGCACGGGCTTTCTGAGTTTCGGCCTGTGGGTGCATCACATGTTCACGACGGGCCTGCCGAACATCAGTTTGGGCTTTTTCTCTGCCGCTTCGGAAGTGGTAGCGATTCCAACGGCGGTGCAGATCTTCGCGTTCATCGCGACCTTGTGGGCGGGCCGCGTCGTCTGGTCAACGCCGTTGCTCTACGGCGCCGGTGCACTCGCGATTTTCGTGATCGGTGGACTGACCGGCGTAATGGTCGCAATCGCCCCGTTTGACTGGCAGGCGCACGATACCTATTTTATCGTCGCACATCTGCACTACGTACTGATCGGCGGTTCGGTAATGCCACTATTCGGCGGTCTTTACTATTACTGGCCTTTGTACACTGACAAGAAACTGTCCGACCGGCTCGGTCGAATCGCGTTCTGGCTTATGTTCGTCGGTTTCAACGTCGGCTTCTTTCCGATGCATATCTCGGGCCTGATGGGCATGCCACGCCGCGTTTATACTTATTCGGACGAGATCGGCCTCAATACTTTGAATCTGTTGTCGACAGTCGGTGCATATCTCTTTGCACTGGGCGTCGCGGTAGTGATCCTGGATCTGTGTCTCTCGCCACGCCGCAAGCTTGCCGAACGCAACCCGTGGAAGGCCGGCACACTGGAGTGGCTATCCAGTCCGAAAAAGGAAAACTGGGGCGTGCGCTGTGTGCCACTAGTAGAAAGTCGCTATCCGATCTGGGATGAACCAGGTTTCGTGCAGAACGTAGATGAAGGCCGCCACTTTCTGCCCGATGCAGAAGAAAACCAGCGTGAGCTAATGATCACCACCGTGCTCGATGCCGAGCCACTGCAGGTCGCCAGAGTCGGCGGGCCTAGCATCAAACCGATGCTCGCTGCGGCCACGCTCGGCAGTGTTTTTATACTGATCACGTTTCATCTGTATGCCGCAGCGCTGGCAAGCGGGCTGGCAGCACTAGTCGTGATTCTATGGTGGCTTTGGACAGGCACTGGAATCATTCCTGAAAAAGCAGAAAAACCAGTGGGCCGCAGTATTGTGCTGCCACTTTACTCTTCCGGGCCTGCGTCATCCGGCTGGTGGGCAATGTTCATCACCATGACCGCAGATGCAACGGCGTTCTTGAGTCTGATCTTCGGCTATTTTTTCTATTGGACCGTTCACGCTGAATTTCCACCTGCCGCGCAACCAGGTCTTGTGGGGCCTGGGACGTACTGGCCAACGCTTGCACTCGTGCTGATCGCTGCCGGCTGGGCAGCGACGATCGCCGCGCGTGAGACCAATGCACGCGGCCGGATCAGGCTTGCGCGTATAGCACTCTCGGTCGCGGCTATTGCGACCGGCGCAGGTGCGCTGGCGGTGCTCGCGGGTCCGTGGTTGGCGGAACTTGATCCGACACTGCACGTTTACCCGGCAATCGTCTGGGTGCTTGCCATTTGGGTTGCCGTCCATGCAGCGCTCGGCGTTATCATGCAGCTGTACACATTAGCACGCAGTCTGGCTGGCCGGATGACGCGGGTTTATGACGGTGACGTGCGAAACATCGTCGTGTATCACCACTTCCTTGCATTGAGTGCACTGATCACATGTATTGTAATCGGCTATTTTCCGAGGCTCGTATGAATGCCAAGCTTGAGAACCGCGCGCAGCGATTGAATTCGAGTTTATGGGCTCTGATTGCGCCACTTGTGACGTGGGGACTGCATTTTCTGTTCTGTTACATCTTCACCGCTGTTCGCTGTGCCAAAAGCGGACCGTTCACGGTAATCAGCGATGTGCGACTCGCAATAGGGGTTGCGACTGTCGTGGCGCTGCTGCTGGTGGCTGCATCTGGCTATGTCGCGTGGGCTCAGTCGCGCGTCGAGGGTGATCTGCCGCCACACGACGAAAATACGGACGAAGATCGTTTGCGGTTCCTTGCTGTGGCGACGCTGTTACTTGCAGGCTTGAGCTTCATCGCGATCATATTCACGGCGATTCCAGCTTTTATCTTCGAGGACTGCCAATGAAACACACCTTGTACATGGTGGGACTTGCGGTACTTGCTGCGGCTTGGGGAATTGCGGCAATGGGACACACTATGACTTCGCATATGGTAGCCCACATGACAGCAATCGCGATTGCGGCTCCGTTATTGGCAAGTGGTATCGCCGGTACTCGCCTCGATCCGGCAGTACACTGGCCGCAGTTGATTTCACCCTTACCAATGTCCTTGCTTGAACTGTTGGTCGTGTGGGGCTGGCACGTGCCCACGGCACGAGCATTCGCTGCCGAAAGTATCACGGGTCTCGCCCTCGAACAGGCAATGTTCGCCGCCGCGGGTCTGTTATTGTGGAGTGCCTGCCTTCGTGCGCGCGCTACCGGCGTTATCGCGCTGCTGCTAACGACAATGCACATGACATTGCTGGGCGCACTCATCACACTTGCGCCGCGTACGCTATTCGACACGCATGGCTTTACGGGATTCGGTATGACGCTGTCGCCGCTGGCTGATCAACAACTCAGTGGCGTTATCATGCTACTCATTGGCGGATGTAGCTATCTGCTCGGCGGTCTTGCGTTGCTCTTCCGGCTCCTTCGCAACGATCGCCCTGGAGCAGCAGGCCTATGGTTCTGACGATCACATGGAAGCGAGCGCTGGCTGCAGCAATAGCTCTGTCTATCGCCGCCATGACGATCGCATGGTCAGGCGTTATCAATATCGGCGCATCGACCGGACACTGGGCAATTACTGACTGGTTTCTGCATTGGGCAATGCGCAATTCGGTTCGTACTCAAGCGATGCTGACCGTAGATGAGCCTGCAGCTGACCAGGCGGGCTTAATTTCCGCTGCTGGCCATTATGCCGTCACCTGCGCTGTATGTCACGGCGCACCGGGCGAGTCACCGTCACCGGTCATGCAAGCATCGACACCTGCCCCACCCGATCTCGCTGTGACCGCAAATACGTGGAGCGATCGTCAGCTTTTCTGGATCATAAAGCACGGTGTGAAATTCACGCCGATGCCAGCGTGGCCAGCACTTGATCGCGATGATGAAATCCGCCGTATGGTGGCGTTCGTACGTCGGCTACCGGACATGACACCGGAGGAGTATCGTGAACTCGCCTACGGTTCAGGACATATTTCCGGCGGCAGGCCGATACGATTCAAACAGGTATTATCCGATTGTCAGCGCTGTCATGCCGACGATGGCCGCGACCAGCCAGATATTCCGGTACTGGCGGGACAGAAATCCGAATATCTGCTGGCGGCACTCGATGCTTTTGCGTCTGGTACGCGTACGAGTGGGGTAATGAGCGTGGCTGCATCACGGGTCGATCCTGCTGTCATGCGTGAGCTTGCTGATCATTATGCGAGCTTGCCAGGTTTGTCGGATAGCCCAATGACAGTAACCGCCGACGACCCGCCGCCGGATGTTGCCGCGACTGCTATCGATATTGATCCTGCCGTGGCAGACAAGTGGGCTGCACGAATAGTCAGTCACGGTTTGCCGGAAGTCAACCTGCCTGCATGCTCCAATTGCCATGCATCGGGCAAACGTCCCCGCTATCCGATCCTTGCCGGCCAGAAACCGGAGTATCTCGCCGGACGTCTGCGCCAATGGCGCGGCGACGACAACATCGTTGAGGCAAGAAAATCGAATGCAACCATGTCCGTCATCGCACGCCGCATCCCCGAACAGTTGATTGAACCGCTGGCCCGGCATGTCGCAGCGCAGGGGCAGCAGTAGGTTTGCAACTAAATAACGTAAGTTCGATGCCAGTCTGCGCGGAAAACTGCACGAATTTTCGGGCATCCCACTGATCGTTATTTACCACCCCACCTATTTATTACGCTCGCTCGGTGACAAGGCCAAAGCATGGGAAGACTTATGCGTCGTACGGACAACCATGCAAACTTTGCAGGCTGCCGGAAATTTATGAATTGCTTTGAATGACTTATCACAACCTTTACGAGACCATTTATAAGCCCTATAATCAGGGCTCAATTGCTGTTGTAAGGACATAAGCCATGCCACACCAAATACTCACCGAAATTGCTGCCAGTATATCCGAGCTTAAGGCAAACCCAATGAAGGTTGTCGCCAGCGGTGATGGCATGCCCATTGCCGTCCTGAACCACAATGAACCAGTCTTTTATTGTGTACCCGCAGCAGCTTATGAAGCAATGATGGAATTGCTCGACGATATTGAGCTGCTCAAGATCGTTAAAGAACGAATGGATGAACCCGGCATTAAAGTTTCACTCGATGAGCTATAAGCTGGAATTCAAAAAATCCGCACTCAAGGAATGGAAAAAACTGGGCCACACCATTAAAGAGCAATTCAAGAAAAAACTCAGAGAGCGACTGGAAAATCCCCATGTGCCTTCAGCAGCTTTATCCGGAGCTCAAAACATATACAAAATCAAACTGCGCCAACCTGGATACCGGCTCGTATACACCGTTGACGATCAGACTGTCACGGTAACGGTAATCACTATCGGTAAACGTGATCGCAATGAAATCTATGATGTTGCTTTATCGCGATTGTATGATAAGTCCTGAATCACCGCCATAAGGCGCATGCTTGCGAGCATCCGGTGACCATAGGGAGCGAATTTGATGGCCTTGTTAGCTGTGGCCATGCTGCCGCCTTAAATGTTTGTTTAGATTCTTAGAGTTTAGCTTGGCATTGCATTCAGGACAATTAATTAGCTCGGTAGATAGCGGAGCAGGTTTGTAAAGTTCAAATATATAAGTCGGTTCTTCGACAGGCCATATAGTTTCTGATTTCTTGTTATAAATGCATAATTTACCCAGTAAGAAGCCAGCGTTATTTCTAAGCTTTAACTCGATATTTTCTGATTCCCCGGTTTCTAAAACTACCTCAGTATACGTTTTTAAATATTCAACGCAGGTCGATTTAACTATGCCAATTACATGGCGTAAGTCACCATTTTCTTTTATCCCGCTAATTCGATAAGTCGAAACCAAGGTTGTTCTGGGTAATGTATCAAAGCAGTCGTGTTTATACCAAGGCGGCCCCAATGGGGGGTCTATCCAGACACTGCCGCCATTATGGCGAATAAAGAAAACTTCATCTCCACATTCTGGACAATTCGTACAGAAACAGGTGCTTTCATAGCTCGTGTTGTACCCAGAATAATCATTTACTCGGGGGGTACCATCACCAATACAGCTACCATATAAATGCAAGGGTATACATCGCCCGTTTACATAGCGAAACTCTACCAGATTTCCACATCTACTACAGGTGCTCATTCTGATACCCTGCTTCCAGTGGGACACGCTGCAAGCGGCGTGTCCCACTGGAAGCAGTTGTTATGCGTAACGGTACTTAGAGATATGAAAGTTTGCATTGTCGAGAGACACAACGTGATTTGTTCCTTGTACTGGAGCCATGTCTGTACACCCTTATTTCCATGGAAAATGTTGTTGCGAAAACGATAAATCACGACAAGAAGCATAAAAACTAGCTGATAGTTACTTAATTTGTCGAATTGGAGCGTGAGGATTTCCTCCATTTCCTTCATGGTCTGCCGATGCATGAGGTTTTTGAAACGTCTCCGGTCCTGATACCGATCGTGGAAATGTCTACCGGCTTCTTCCAGTTCGTGCCTCCGAAACCCTTCTGTTTTGATAATCATTTTGGCGAAATCGGATAGATTGCAGACTCTCACAAATCCTGAAAAGCATCGCGATTCAAATAGTGACCACGCAATCAAGAATCTTGTAGCCATCCTGTCTCGTAGCAGGTGCTCGATCTGCAGTCGGTCTTGCTTCAAGTAAGCAGCAAACCATTGGTCAAATGTCATCTATACTTTCTCTTGTTACTGTACCAGTCGTTCTCGAAATGGGCCGAGTGTATGTATTTTTTACATACACACCTTTGAGCTGAATCAGGACAATAGTATTCATTTCAGATGCATTAAACGCAGTCGTCCACTGTTCATTTGAAAACTCTCTGGTGGGTGGAAAAGAAAAGCAGTAACCCATGTAACGATTGATTTCATTCAACGGCCTCCTTCGGAAAAGCTGGCATTGCTTAACCAAACGGCTGTTTTTCGATCAAGTTGAGGGGCAATATAAAAAGGATTGGTGTTTCGTAATTGGTGCTGTTTCAACTACAGAGGTGACATTCGGCTAGCATATGCTTGAAGCTATCGTTACCCCTGCTGCGACGGTATTACTGGATTGCCGCGCCGCTTACGCGGCTCGCAAAGACTGGAATATATTGTTGCAAGGCAGGATATCGAAGCAGCGTAGCGCAGCATCGATGGAGTACCAGATTGTAATTCGATCACAAGGATACACTGGAAAACTTACAACTACTTATATATAAATCGATTATTGGGATATGTCTTCTTCGTCTTTCCGATAAAAGCTCAGATCTTCCAGTTTATACTGATAACTTTCCACCAGATTCTCAGTTTCGACATTGCCTATACCGGTCAGGGGTTCCAATTCACCTAATTTCTGCCAGAAGCTTTTGCTTTTCTGCTGATACTTATCCAGTAACTCCTGGTTGACCTGAACCAGATTCGTATTCTTGGCCGCGCATTCATCTATCAGTTGCTCACGTTCCTGTACAGCAGCAAGCAATAACTGGTTATCGCTTTGAATCCGTCTGGCCTGGGTAACGATGGCATCCTGTTTCTGCAGAAGTGCCTGCTCACGCTGCTGTGCCCGCTGCAAGTTGGATTCCAGAGTGCTTTTGACCCCCAGAAGATTTTCCGTACCGATACGATAACGTTCACCTTCCTGTTGTAGCTGTTTAATTTCTTTTTCCAGATTTTTTACCTGTTCCAGCAACTGTGAATTTTCAGCCTGTAGTGCTGCTTTTTCCTGGTTTAACAAGCGCAACATGCCCTGTGCTTTTTTTAAGGCATGGTCTGCAGCGCTAGCCTGTTTGGGTGCCTGCGCCAGAACCGATGTCATACTCGATATCGATAGGCTGCATAGCAACAACGCCAATACAATCGTTTTATTCCGTCTCATCGATTCATTCCTCTCTATTAGAAACGTACATTCAGATCCAGTAGTGCTGCATCCGTATTGAGTGTCGGGCCGTGAATAGCGGTACTACTCGTCCAGCGGAAATTAAGCCAGGTATTTCTGGCTACGCCATAATTAGCCCCTATCCACCAGCCTTGAGCATCGGTACCCCCCATATGGAACACCGAATCGGTGAAGGCATCGAGAACAGCATCACGTTCGACATAACGGTATGCCAGGAATACGTTCCAATCCTTAAAGTTGAATACATCGCGATCACCTATATCCAGCCGAGCCTGGAATGCAGTCGTTTTATCCCGGTTATCAATTAACCGGTTGCCGAATTCACGTCTTATCCGGGCGGCGTTATAGCCAAAATTCTTGGCAAAATCGAAAGTAAACATGACATGGGCCGGTGCAAAACCAGCGTAGTCGTACAGCATCGTGAAATTCAGAATGTTGAAGTCGGATGCCAGTCCATATAAGCATCCTTGCCCTACGAAGCTCTGTAAGTTGGTGCAACGACTGTTGATCGGTGTGACCCCATCACTTTCGTTACCCTCATTCACATTGATGGGTACCATGGTATTGCCTTTTTGCACGTATTGCGGTGCTGTCCAGTCGTTAGCAAAACTGTTGCGCTCATTGGCCCGGGCACGTACATTGCGATAATGATAGTAACTGGTGGCAACCTTCAGGCGTGATTGATCATGCACTAACCAGTCTACACCGGCTTGTATACCGAAAAGCCATTTATCCGACTTGGCAAACTCGACATCTTCCAACGGGAATAAACCTACCGTGGCGAAAACCGTATTGGGTGTCTGGGGTCCCATATTGATACCAAAACGGCCACCAAGAGCAGTCTGTGTGGGTGGCTGATAGCTCTTGAGATCAATATCATCCTGGCCAAAGCCATAGCGGAAAGTACCTGCCAGTCCTGAAAAGCTCAGATCCGGGTCGTAGACGATATCGGAAGAAAGCCAGGGATTCCGGAAACGGCCGCCATAGAGGCTGAACCAGTCCCTGCCTTTGTCATCACGAAAATCATACTGCAGGAAAACCCGATCAATCGCGAACTCATAACTCCGCCCGGTATTGCCGAGGGTCTGGTCGTTGGAAACCGGGTTTCTGATATTGCTGGTCGCGACACGAACACCGGCTTTGAGCCCCTCGGTAATATCCATATCCAGACCCAGACGAAAACGCTGGGTATAACGCAGACGATCGAATTGAGTATTCAATACCTCTTCATTGTTCAGAAAAGCAGGAATATGGCCGCGATGCCGATTAATGGACAAGTAATCGAGATACGGCGCGTTATCATTACCAAAAAATTCGTAGGCACCTCTTAGACGGGTATCAAAACTCAGCTTGATCCTGTTGAGCCACTCAGGTAAGGCAGCGGGAATACCCCAGGCCTCTTTTTTGGCATCAGCTTTAACTTCCTGCACGACTTCGTCTTTGAGTTCGGCACGAACTTGATCACGAATTTCTTCTTTTACGAACTGCGGCACATAACCCACGAAGACCGAACCCTTCTTATCACCCGATGCTTCTGGAACAGCACCTTTTGCGGGTCCCGGTACAGCAGCCAGTTTCTCTTCCTCGGCACGTTCCTTCACAATTTGCTGCTGGGCTTCCAATGCTGCTTTCTGTTTGGCCGCTTTGACCAGTTCTTCGGCTTTTTTCTTATCCAGCAAACCCTGTGCAACAAACAACTCGATCAAATTGATAGTGGTATTTTTCAGCTCCAGCAGTTCCTCCCGTTCACTGGCAATTTTTTCCTTGAGCCTGAGCAATTCACTTTTTTCATCGGCCCATGCAGCGGTCGACATCACGCTGATCAGTAAAACAACGAAGGCAATTCTTAAAATCATTATTTCTCTCGCTATTATTATCGATGTGATTCTGGAACCACGGTTAAACGAAGTGCGATACACAGTGACCCGGATACAAAGCAAAGAGTAGTAAACAAACCTCCTCGCCACTTCGCTGCCCAAGTGAGCAGAACTTATAAACAGGTAACGCGCCGTCTTTTCTTCAAATGGTTGATGTCAATTTGATTTTCAGTGGTTGCGGCATATTTTCAGGTGGTGGTTTTCCTACCGCGATTCGTAATTTGGCCAGTACTGCCTTAATGCTTTGATCAACATCGACCTTACCGCTGGAATTAGCCAGTTCTGCGCGGCTGATACGCCCATCTGCGCCGATCCAGACATTCAGCAATACGCTGTAATTCACTTTGCGGGCATTCGTCCCGGCCAGCAATACTTGTAATTCCTCCTCCAAACTGCGCTTAACCTGGCCGCCGTACCACAGTATGGTGCTGCCGCCGGTTCCTCCCAGCAGGCCACGTCCGCCCTTTTTACCCAGCAGCCCAAATCCATCCGATCCGGCACCACCTTCTGCATCGAGTCCCAGATCATCCCCGGCTGGGGCATCTGCATCACTTTCATCCGGGAATGATTCCGGTTCTTCTTCCGGCTCAGGTTCTTCGATGGGTTCTGGTTCCGGTTCCGGAATTTTTTCTTCAGGCGGAGGAGGCGGAGGCGGCGGAGGCTGCACGACGACGATCTGCTGGACCTGTTTTTTGGTCTGGGCCGGTTTTTCGAACTGTCCCTGCAGGTAATAGATGGCGGCAGCAATGATCAGCACCAGTAATACGCCAATCCCCATCGGCAGATAGCGTAACCAGCGTTCGTAGCGTTTCACTTCCCTATCCCCCCTATCCCCTATTCCTATTTCACCAGTTTCTGCGTGACCAGACCCAACTGGCTGATCTCCAGCCGGGTCACCACATCCAGAACTTCAATCACGCGTTCGTACTGAATGGTCGCATCGGCTTTCAATACCACCGGTAATTCCGGATCAGCCGCTTTGTATTGCCCCAACCGGGCTTCCAGTTCATCGACCGAGACTGGATAGGTATCCAGATAGATGGTGCCATCCTGGGTGATCGAGATCGCTTTGGTTTTCGGTTTGCTCAATGCCGGGGTACTGCTGGCTTTGGGCAGATTGACGGTAATGCCCTGCACGGTGGCTGTGGTCATGATGATGAATACGATTACCAGGACGTAGGCGACGTCGAGCATCGGGGTGATGTTGATGTCGTCGTAGATTTTGTCGTCTTCTCCTACTTTCATGGTCAGCTCTCTCTTTGTCGGTCGGCAATGCGTTCAGAAATCACTGCCAGAAATTCGTCGATGAAAACGTGCATGTCGGCCGAGATGTCTTTGATCTGGGTCAGCAGGTAGTTGTAGGCAAACAGGGTCGGGATGGCGACGGCCAGTCCGGCGACGGTGGCCGCCAGGGCAGCGGAGATCCCCGGGGCAATCGAGTTGATGTTGACGTCACCGGTGGCGGCAATGACGGCGAAGGTGATCATGACGCCCATGACGGTGCCCAGCAGTCCCAGAAACGGGCCGCCGGAAATGGAGATGGTCAGCAGGACCATGTTTTTGTTGAGTTTCTGGTATTCCCGTACCACGGCAGCATCCAGCCGGGTGCGCACGACGTTCAAGGCTTCGGCACTGAGGGTGGTGTTGCCACCGTTAGCACGTTTGTGCAGTTCCTGAACGCCGGCATGGTAGACGCGGTAGATCGGGGAGCCCTGGAAGTGATCGTGTTTGCCGACGATGGCAGAGAGGAATTCGGAGGCTTCGATTTCCTTGGTGTCTTCGTCTGTTTCCTCTTCCTGGTCCAGCGCATCCAGATTGGTGGGACTGATGTTGCGGTATTGTTCGAGAAAGGCGGCGTTGTCTTTTTTGGCGCGTTTCAGGGTGAGCCCTTTGCCGGTCATGACCAGCAGGCTGATGACCAGCATGACGCCGCACAGGCCGATGACGACCCAGCCATCGACGGTCAGGTTTTCCAGGATGACGGTGAAGTAGTCGACACCACCGCCGGCCGTGGTCGATTCATCCTGGCCGAAACTGAGCAGGGTGAAGTCCGGGCTTTGGCTGCGAAACTGGAGTTTGATCCAGTCGGCACTGCGGGCGGTTTTGGCAATCTGGACTTCGTCCAGCCAGCCGGTCAGGTGTAAGCCGTTGTCGGCGGTGCCAATCGATACGATCGGGGACAGGGGTTCTAATACGATGGCTGCTTCGGCTGCCAGTTGGCCATCGAGGTACAGTTGCAGCGTGTCGGCGCGTGCTACCAGCGCCAGATGCTGCCATTTTCCGGGACTGAGACTGACCGGATCGGTTTGGGTCACACTGCCCTCGGCACGGTGGTAACTGGCTTGCAGTAATCCATCTTGCAAGTCCAGGGTCAGGCGGGCACCGGGGCCACTGGAGGCATTGGGGTCACTGGCCTGCAGGAGGGGGGCAGTTTGTGCCTGTTCGGTTTTGATCCAGGTGTTGAAGGTCCAGCCGTTTGCCGGATCGATACTGAGGGCCGGGTGGGGATCAATGGTGATGCCGCCAGTGCCTTCAAAGCGAGCGGCCGCAGCGATGTGGCCGTTGGGGTCGATGACGACTTGGGCACTACTGGCATGGAGGCCATAGGCAGTGGCGTCCTGCGGTAAGGTTTCCTGTTCGTTGAAGTGGTAGACCAGTGCCTGATCGGCATCGTAGACGCCAGCGGCATCGGAGCTGTCGACGGCCTGGGGATTGCCGTAATACAGGGTGAAGCCATCTGTGCTGGCGCCACCGCGGATGGTCGGGAGTTTGACCCAGATCAGTCCGAGTTCGGTCAGCGGGTCGATTTTTTCGACTGCGTGTTTGAGGGCCAGTTTATCCTGCTGGAGAAAGCGCAGGTCGCTGCCGTTTTCTGCCAGTTCGAAAAAGTAACCGAAGTTACCGGCGTGCAGACGTACCAGCAGCGGGAAGTCCTGTACCGTTTCCTGGATATCTGCGCCAGTAATGCTCGCATCTACTGTCAGACGGGTCCGCGACGGCCACTCTTCGTTCCACCACGCTTGTACCACTGTGGATATCAGTAACAGTGGCAGGAGCCAAATGACACGACCAATAGACAATTTCTTCATTAACCAAAGACCCTTTCTTCAAATATGGATATCATGTGTTTAATCACCACAACCTGGTTTTCCTTCCCGCACATCACTGACACTGCAATCGCCGTAACCCACGACGTCGGTACTCAGCATGCTGACTGCTGTTTGCTTCCCTTTATCATCTTGTTCCTGTTCTGAAGCGTCACCCGCTGCGGATTGTGAAGCTGCCTGTGCTGCACTGGCGGCCGCACTGTCGGCGCCAACCACCCCCGTTGGTGCCGCCACACTGGTCGGAACCCCCACCATGCCGCCTGTTGCCTGAATGTTGGAGGCACCGATGACTGCGGTCGCTGCAATCACGACCCGGCCACCGCTGATACCCGCCTCACCGGCATCGACTATGCCGAATGGTGCTGCCAGGACTACATCACCGTCACCGATCGCCTGTATGCCACTGCCCGATACGATTGGCGGGAAAATAGTGATAATATTTCCGCGTTCATCCACCATACTGATTGGTGGTGGTGCGGAAATGGCTGATTTAGCGCCTTTACCGGCATCAATGCTGCCTTCCGATGACCACACCACGATGTCACCACCGCTTAGAGTAAAGACGCGGGATTCGTTAACATTGAAATCTCCACTGACTACCGTGCTCAAATTCCCGGTTTGCTGGACGACCAGGCCCAGCTGTTCCGGTGTTTTGCGAATTCCAGCCAACTGTCCTGCCAATCCCACATCGATATCACCTCCCGGAACCAGTATGTTGAGATTGCCGCCATCCAGAGTTTTGATCTGGCTGAATACCAACCCTAGATTGCCGGAATAAGCTTCATCCGGGAAAAGGGTTCTGATCGCTTCAAATCCACGTTCGTATAGTTCTGTACGCTCGGACTCGGGCGCTGCTGCGGCGGCTGATGCGGATTCTTTGATTTCCTTAAAAAATACATGCAGTAGCACATCCATATGGCGACGCTGCTCAGCCTCCGGTAAACCAGCAAGACTTTGAAGCGTATCCTGATATTCGGGAATATCCTTGTAACGGGTGACGAAACCGGCAAAATCCACCGTTCCGGTCAAACCGGTCAGCACGGTGATCGATGCACCACCTCCATCGCTCAAGGTACGGTTGAACAAATTGCCTATCGTTTGAATACCGTCGGAGCTGCCAAGGTTGATGTTTTCACCTGCCAGTACTTGTAACTGCCCCGGGCCGCCGAGTTCTATCTTTCTGATATTGGATAAAATATTGCCATCCGCATTGATGATCGTGTCGAAGAGGATGTCGCGCCCCGCTTGTACGCGAGTAATGTCATCAGCGAGCAGATTCTGCCCTTTCAGGGTCAGATTCTTGATATCCCGGCCGGCAATAAGGTCAGCAGCTTTCGGCAGGTAAAAAGTGGCTTCCTTGTCGACAGCGAATGCGAAATCACCCTGATGGGCAATGATCACCGGTTTATTGGGGTTATTCAGATGGAGCGGTACCGGCGCATTGACGATCAGTGGGTCAGGTGTGGTGGGATTGAGTCGTTCACGCGCACGGATGATGCCACTGACCAGATTACCTTCTACCTGCTGCGCAGGTGAAGTGACACTGGGCAGTAATGAACGGTCGGTATTCGACATGCCGATGTTGTAGAAGCTAGCGGCAGTTCTGTCAGCGCCTATATTTTGGTATGCCAGCAATTCGAGTTGTCCCTGTGTAGACGGGAATAAAGTCATCGAATTGTTGATGCGGATATCACCCGAGAAAGATACCGTCTGCAAGGTGCTCGGATATATGCTGAAACCGAAACCGGGCTCGGGATTATTGTTCAGTATGATATTTCCACCCGTCGCCGACAGGGATAGCGCACTCCGATCACTGAAAGTGAAGAAGCGTGAATCCGTGCCGGCACCTACTGGCAGCGGATCCTGGCCGCGTATCAGCGGGTTATATACACCTGCCAGGGACAGATTGTTCCGTGCAGTGATATCCACCTGTGTATCACCTAGATGAATAACCGTACCGGCAGCTTGTCCTCCATTAAAACTGCCACCTGAAACCAGGTTGGCTCGACCCGATTCCACATAGTATTCACCACCGACGATATCGCTCCCTGCTTTGACGGATAATTTACCGCCACCAGTAACCACGGTACCGTTGTTACGCCAGGTGGTGGCAAATCCGGAAATGGTATTGATCGTTCCGAACGGTTTACCGGTAGTCGGCAGCATGGCCGATAAATTATGGATTTCACCACCTGCCTCGATCGATACATCACCGCCTCCCAGCGCACCGATATTCTGGTTAAAAAATCTGTTTCCACGGCTGTTGAAACGATCACCACTGACATTGATACCCCATGCCGTCGGCCGTTGATTGGCATCCCATACTCCACTGCGCAGCAACCAATCACTGATTCTCTGGCCGGTCGCAAAACCCTGGATGTTTCCGCCGGCTCGAATCGAGATATCGCCCCCCTGAGTCGGGTAATCCGACAGAACAAACTGTGTACCTAATAAAATCTCATTGACCAAACCATAGCGCAGTATGCCGTTCAACCATTGTGGATCCAGTCGATTCAAATAATCGGCATCGGATTCACCTGGCAAGCGTGCAGGTGCGCCGGGAACTTCTCCCGCCAGCAACTGCCCGCGCGTATAAGGTGCTGGCGTCCCCATGGTGTAAATCGCTGCAGCAGTCGTGCTTCCAGGGTTGCTGAGGAAATGCAAATCTCCTCCGGCTTCTACATCGATGCTGCCAGTACCCGTCCTGATCACGACCTGAGCCGGGTTAAACTGACCCTCAGTCGGTGCCAGATTGATATTGCCGCCCGCGTACAGGCCATAACTCCACGACAGGCCCGGCTGAATCATGTCAGGAAAGCGATTGTCCTGATTTTGCCCAATGATGGGGGTTTGCGCGAAAGCATCGGTCAATGAGGCATTGATATGGATATCATTAGCCGCTCTCAGGGTCAGGAAACCGGGCAGAACTTTTTGACCATCAGGTGTGTGGTAACGCCAATTGGAATCCCAGCTTGACGATGCCTCGCTCCAACCACCCTGCATGAAATCCCATGTATCCTGCAACGTGATGTCGCCGCTGCTTTGGATTTCTATCCCCGGTAACACCTGCAGAGCTGCTCCGGATTGATTGACTAACGTCGGCGTATTATTCATGAACGCAGCGGTATCGGCCTGCCACGTTTGTATGTGATCACCCGTAATCACAGATTGGTCGGCATACACCCGAGTCGCTTCAAGTGTAGTGTCTGCTGCCCCCTGAATATGGGTATGGATAGCTGAAACGGCTACAGCATGGTTCTGATCCCGTCCGGTACGTAAGTGGATGCTGCCCCCAGTACCGTTTAGCCCACCGGAAACATTGATAAGGCTGCCGGCAGCAGACAAGTCCAGCAGACCGCTGCCAATGCCCTGTTTATGTACCGTATCCAGGGTGACATTACCGCCTTTGGCGCCCTCCGCAGTTGCATTAGCCGTCAATGTTCCAGTCGGGCCCAGAACGATACCATTACCACCATAGATATCGATGGAACCCGCTTCATCGCCACTGACATTAATATGTCCGTGGATACCAACCTGGCCCTGATCCGCTGTCAGATTAAACAGGTGTGCTGTCACGCTGTCAGTTTCAGCGATGACAATATCGCCATTACGCTGCCGCAGACTCAGCTCATGGCTGAAACCTGCATCCGCCAGTCTGGTATTCAGCGTCGAAAAACTATCCGAACCAAAATGGCCTGCGTCCAGCTTGAAACTGGCTCCTTGCAACGCAAGATTGGCTTGTGCCGCAGAAGATGCATCGATATCGCCAAGCCAGTTGAATGAACCCTGGGGAACCCGCACCTGCAACGTACCCGCTGTACTGGCTTGCTGCACCGGTCCGATCTCAGGATTACCCACTACAGCACCGGCAAGCCGAATATGGGCGTTATCCGCCAAATGAATGTTCCCGCTATCGGCTGACAACAGCACACGCCCTGCCGGTGCATAACGGACCAGTTCACCGAAAGGTACAACCTGGCCAGATACATCGATATGGGTTCCGCTGTTTAAATTCAGATCACCCGCCAATGCGTGTAATTCAGCTATGCCACCGGGTAAGTCAAAGAAGCCACTGCCGGAGATGGCATTGGCTGTAATTGACCAGGCTGCCCCCAGACCGGCAGATTCTTGTTGGCCGTTTGCCTCCAGCCTGTTGAGATTGACGTGATAATTGCTGGCATCGATGCGAACGGTCGCACCGGCATCACCGATAAAATAGGCAGCATTCAAATTGAGATTACCGGCTACCTGTAACGAACCGGGCCCGGCAAACGTGCTGTGGCTGGTCTGAGCATTCACGATCAATCCCTGACCTTTGATTGCATTGAGCGCATTCAGCGTTACCGAGTTGAAACCGGAGATGGCATAATCACCTTCAGCCAGAATAATGTCTTTGGCATTAAATGCCAGCGCACCAATCCCTATGCCTACCCTTTCCGATCCAGAACCGGTATTTTTCAGAATGATGTCATCCGCGTTTATTTGGGCACTGAGATTATGATTATCAAATCCGTTTATTCCGGCTGCATTGATTTCCAGCCGCTGTGCCTGCAGGGTGACATCACCGTAAAGATCCAGATCCGACGTACTGATCAGTTTCAGTTCATCCAGATTGGAAGGGAGGTTTGTCAATACGATACCCTGAGTACCGGCAGGCGCAATACCCGCACTGATACGGCTGGATTTTAATGACAACGAACCGCCCTGCATTTCGATCAAACCGTCGAATACGGTATTTTGCGTGGAATCGAGTAACATCGATCCGCCTGTTCGCAGACGCGCATTCTGCTCGACTACCAGCACGCCGGTACCACCCGAGACGCTACGATCACGAATCAGCTCGACCTGATCCGATGAGGAAACGCGGAGCAGTGCACCATTACTGTCTTGCGAACCACCGTTTTCCACCAGTAAATTGGGAGCAGGAATATCGGTTGTCCCCTGACTTTCAACAATAGCACCCGCTGCGATTCTGACTTCATCTCTGGCGGCAAGTATGATTTCCGAGCCCTGTAAATGACTGTTGCCATCGATGCTTACCGTTTGTGCGGTAACGGTTACCCGTTGCCCTCTTTCATCCTTGCTGCGTATCCCGCCCAGCAGCAAACTCGGTGCATTGAGCTGGTTGAGATCATCGATCAGCAGACTGACAGCACCAGGCAGCGGTGTCAGCAAATCCTCCCGGCGGCCAATGATAGCCAGGCGATCGGCACTGATATCAACCTGACCACCACGACCGTTATTAGCCGGGGATGCTGTCAATTCGGCAGCCAGAGTCAGATGAACGCCTGTAGTGATGGCCATACTGCCGGCATCTTCGGGTACTTGTGGTGATACGATATTTGCCTGAGCAGCCTTCTCTACAAAAAACCGATTGGCAGAATAATCAGCGTACTCCGAATACAGTCGTGCCTGAGTCCCGGGCGCTACCGCAAAACCCTGAGTGCGTGCTGCCTGAATTCCGGCTGCTGCTGTACCGAAACGCCCTGCGACAACAGTCGCTCCGGTAAAATCAGTGAAGTTCTGGCTCGGCAGCATATCGGTCGTATTAGGTCTTGGCGTTACCAGGTAGGCGCCGGGCAGCAAAGCGTAATGTGCCGGCAGCAGGGTATACCAGCCTTCTGCCAGACCGGAACCGGCACTCAGGAAGACGCTATCGCCGACATGCAGATCAGCCGATGAGAACTCCAGCGGATCTATTGGTGTCAGTGCATTACCGAGACCGGGTATGACAGCATATTGGGGGATGGGATCGTCAGGGAGGCGCTCGAGAATATCACGGGAACCACCGGGACCAGGTATGAACTCATAGGCATACAAGTCACCCCCCCCGGATAAATCGATCGTTGCCCCATCCTGTAGTGCGACATGAGTTCCTGTCAGCGACAGCCGTTTCTCCGGTGGTATATCGATGACGCGATTGATTGCCCCATCTGCTGTCATAGGATAGAGCCAGTTGATACCCGCAGCCCCACGACCGAATGGGACCGTCAGACCATCACCTGATACGGATGTGAAACTGCCCGGAGCCAATTCGAGGCTGTTGCCGGCATTGAGATTCAATGTTCCGAAGGGAACCTTGATCGTCCCCTCTTGTTTGATATTCGGAGCATTAATGGTCAGATTGGCACCTGCTGAAAAAACCGGAGCCTGAGTATTACCGCTATGTCGAACCGTTATGCTCTCCTGACCCGAGCCACCGATCGAAAAGACATAATCGGTCAGTGTAGTAGGATAGAGTTGGCTTGCCTCGATCGTCAAATTACCTACTAATCTGAGTGTGCCCAGAAAATTCTTCGTGTCGGGCCTGATCTGGATACCTACTGCCCGCACATCACCCTGACTGAGCAGATCGACGTGACCGAAACCGCTGAAGCTCAACCCTCCAACCAAATCGATTCCCTGAGCCGTAGTTGTCAATCGCCCTGCTCCTCCCACGGCATCCGGTGCCAGTCGGGTATTGAATACACCTTGGGATAATTGGGTATCGATACGGCTGTTCGAGGAGCCTAACGCTGCATAAGTCGTATTCAAACTGATTTGGCCACCAGCAGTTTCAAGGCTGGGTGTATCGAGAATAATTTCCTTGTGTGCTGCCAGCTGTACGTCACCATTGAATCGAATACTCCCGCGGTATTGCCCATCCCCGCCGAGTACATCCGTCTTGAGTCGTAAGGAGGAAAACCCCGAGTGACTTAACTGCTGATTATTGAATAAAGCCAGGCCGCTATAGTGTTCCGTATCAATGTTGCTGCCTAATGGTAATGCAGCAGGAATAGCCTGGTCGGATGCTTGGGAAATAACGATACTGCGCGGGCGGTTCGTGAGCGCGGCGATATCGTCAGGGAACAGACCACCGCCTACCGGAAATTCCGGCTTTTCGCGTAATCCCCGGTTGATTTCCACAGAAAATGCGCCACCTGACACAGCAGTGCCACCCTCTGCCTGGAATGTACCATCTGCCAGAATGCCTTCCCCTGCCTTGAAAACGACCTGCCCCCCGAACGATGGGGTCAATCTCGAAACTGGAACCAATGCATTGCCAAGTGCATCGGGTTCACGAAAATCGACTACTTCCTGAGTACCGCTGACATCAATCACAGAGCCGGCATAACTGACGATATAACCACGATTGGCAATAAGATTGACGTTGCCACCGGATAGCACATCCCCCATTTTCAGGCCGTAGGGATTCAACTGTTCCTTGAATACACCACGCGCACTCAGCTTGCTGTCCGGACCCAGCCAAATACCCTGGGCGGCAAAAAAGCCTCCATCACCCCGGGGAGGAGGAATGATGGTGGCATCGATTGTCCCTGCGGGCGCGTCGATACTGCCTTCGACGAGGATGGAAGTTGCCGAAGTCAGTGCCACCTGGCCTTCGATATCGGTTTTGATCGCTGCGCCTGTGCCGATACGAAGCTGTTCCTGACGATTCTGGGCAAACGATGGTATGACTGAAAGATGCAAATTTGTCGGCTGGCGGACTACTTCCGGCAAAGTTGTAATCGAACTGAATGTCGATAAATTTCCACCTGTCGGTTGTGTAGTGGCATCAGCATTCAAGCGGAGGTTATGTTGCAAGGGTTCGATATGGACATTTTCCGCCACCTTCAGTCCAAAGTAATTTGCATTCAGACTGAATTCAGAAAAACCGCCCTGCTGAAAAAAGTCAGGTGCCAGCACCAACGGTTCTACATTTGATCCAGGGCGTACCGGAACGTCGTTGGCATTGCCTATGACGATTTCGTTGGAACCCAGGTGCAGGTGACCGCCCTGGCTGAGCGACAAGCCTGATAACTCACCATCGAGTATCAGACTGGATAATCTACTACCGGCTTCAAAGGTGGTTGCTTCCAGATGAATGGAACCACCTGTTCCGCTTTCGATACCGCCATGAATCTGCAGCCAGGCACCGCCGTTCGCATGAATACGACTACCCTCATTCAATCGTATATCGCCCTGTTCGCTGATTATGACGACCGATCCCCCGTCGACCGATACAGGGTTTGATGTCAAACCGGATCGAACACCTTGCTGATCATTGATCCATTGCCCGCTTACGTCGATTCGTGCATCAGCACTCAGGGTCACGGCATTTGGCAGGCGTTGTTCGTTGTTGACCACCACCGGTGCCAGGACAACATCCCCGGATGGCACTGACAGTGAACCTTGGACATCAATCCCGCTTGCCGCTAATATCAGGCTGCCATCTGCCGGCAGTTCGAGCTGTACATCCGGGTTGATGGTAATTGAGCCGTTTGTGTTGATTCGTACACTATGTATCCCGGATTGCTTCAGATTATCGACATCGATATTCAGTGCGATTGGTCCGGTTCCGGCTTCATTTCTCGGTATTGATGTAGTAGTGTTCAACTCCGGGATGGAAGCGCCGGTATTGTGACTGAATATGATATCCTGCCTGCCAAACAGATTATTGCGACTTAAATCGATGGACAGACTGCTGCCGATAGCACGTTGCGGTTGCAATCTTTGCAGTGGACCATCGATCACTGTGCCGTCCAGTGTGCCGTTCAGGACTGCCTCATAAGAATTGATCGTGAGACTTCCACCTGCTTTACCTTCAACATAACCCCGTTCAAAATGCCTTAGAGCCAGACCGGTAATTGACCAGTTCTCAGTAATTCCCCATTTAGGATGAGTTTTGCTGAAACGATCCAGGATAGCGTCATAAGGGCGATTCGGATCGGCATGTGCAATATCGAAAATGGAGCCACCGGCAATGACCTTGGTAGTTTCGATATAGCCATCCTGATAGGCGACTGTCCCACCGGAAAAATCCAGCTTACTGCCAGTTTCAGTGATGACATCACCGCTGGAAGTCAGGTGAATAGCCCCTCCAGTGGTGCTGCGTTCATCGATATTCCGTGAGATACGATCGACTGCTCCCATGACGTCGGCCACAGGAATCGTTGCACTGGTCAGTTCACCAGTAATCGGATCATGGGTAAGTGTTACTTCACGTAAGTCGACGGATACTGTTTCAGTAAACAGAATGCCATCACGCTGCATGGGTGCGTCCCGCAATTCATTCAGGCGCAGTTCGACTTCTACGACATTGCGTTCCATTGGCAAGGACACGTCTTTGACACCGGATACATCGATCGTGCTGCCGTTTTCTACAAAAATACGGGCGTTACCTCTGACGGTAGGATCTATCAAATTATCCAATGCTTTCACATCGATGCTGCCGGACTTGGCTTCAAGCGAGGCATGCTGCTTCAAATGCACCTGATGTCCACTGACTTCAATCCAGGACGGTACCTGGGGTTGTGCGTCGATAGCTGTTTCCGTTTTATCCGCAACCAGATCGACACTGGTGCGGCTGTGTTCGGCCAGGATCACGGTGGCGCTTCTTCCCAGACCATCATCCCTTTCGATTGCACGTGTCGTGGTTCTCCCCGTGAGCCTGCCGCCGGTTCCGGTTGGATCCACCATGCCTTCACGTGCCAGCAATCTTACCGAACCGTTCAAACGTACTGAGGTCGTTGCCGACGCGCTACCTTTCTGATTGACTGCGAAGCCGATCAGACTGGCATTGCCGCGTTCCGCCAGAATTTTGCCGACGTTATTGACTTCGCCGCCGGTCTCGACCTCGACTAACAGCCCGCGAATATCGGAATCACCCCCAGTCTCCTGTAAGTAGACTCTATCCTGCGCCCCGGCCAGAATAGTCTGGCCATCCGGGGTTTCAATCGTGCCGGCATTTGTGATGACGGGTGCAGCCAGAATGACCCGACCACCAGCTTCATTGGTCTTGATACTGGCACCAGGTTCGACAAATATCTGAATTTTGATCCGCTCACCATTTTGATCCAGTACATACTGACCCTGATCATTCTTCAGATAAATTTCGCCATTACCCTGCAGCGCGGCAGCATTGTTGATATCGAAAACCTTGGTAATGCCACGCTGAAATGTCTCTTCACTGATACCCAGTGTTGTCGCCACCAACGTATTGACATTGACCTGCGAATTTTTACCGAAAAGAAAGCCGTTCTGATTAACCAGATAAACCTGACCGTTGGCCGTCAAGCTTCCGAGAATGCGGCTGGGATCCGCCTGATGAATGTTATTTAACGCAATCGCCGTAGAGGATGGTTGCTCGAAATGCACACCATGCTGCTCACCGATGTTAAAGCTCCGCCATTGCAAGGTTGCACGATCAGTCATCTGCCTGATGATCATGTTATTGCCATTGATGATTGCTGTAGCCTGACCCTGAGATGTCAGCGCAGCAGCATCTATCGGTACCGGTAATTCGGCACGTGCGGTATAGCTGTAGCTCATCATGGCGACGCTGCCGGCAAAAAACGCGCGCATAGCGAGCAGCAGCGGCTTGAGCTGGAAATGATTAGTCGTATGCACTAATCGTTGATCGTTTGTCATATTGAATCCATTGGCGGATAGTCAGGAAAGAGCCCTAAAATTCATAAGCCAAACGGAAATTGATACGTTGATCACCTGCATCGACCGTACTTTGTCCGTAGAGTGGGTATGCCCAATCGAATTCACCTCCCCAATATTTACGCAATTGCACCCTGAAACCGGCACCGAAGCCGGCCAGTTTGAAGAAGCTGGGATTCAGGGGCAGCGGATCCTGAATCCATAAATAGGCATAATCAAAAAATGTGTGGATACGGAAACTCTGGATGAAATCCCAACTCGCTGGTTTGAGTACCGGGCTTTGCAGTTCGACGGAAAAATTAACACCGTCATCCCCCAACTGTTGGGTCTGATGATAACCACGCACGCTCTGCTGTCCCCCTACAGAAAGTTGCTCGTTACTGATAAGTGGAGAATTCGCGAGTTGGCCTCGTACCCGTGCAGCCACCCTGAAATCACCGGGTAACTCCTGCAGGTGTCTGACTCCCAAAGTCAAATAGGCATAATTGGCTTGCGCCTTGAAACGCCGGTCTTCGAATTCACGAGTCGTATTGCCCAGACCACGTACTGCAAAATTGACTGCGGCATTAAAGGAGGTCAACGCCTTGTCATAACGCCAACTTCCGTCATAACCGATTTGAAAAGCGGTATAGGAAATAGGGGTGGAATCTTCATCCTGTCCCTGGACAGTAATACCTTGGCCGAAATCTTTATAGTCGAAACCAAAAATCAGACTGTGATGGTAGGTTTCCAATGCCGCCAGCGGTTTGATGAGACGGGCGCCATAGATAGCCCCGGTACCGACCACCGTCAGACCACCGATACTGGTTGCCAATCTGGTATTTGAGCTGATACCAACGCCATACATCGCCAGACGCGTGTCGGCCCAGCCGGTCGGCATTACGTAAGTACCCGACCAAACCTGAACCTCATCAGGATCTTCCGGCGAGATCTGATACTGTAGCGAAGCACTGTGAAAGCGCTGCCACAAGTTATCGTAGCGCAATGAAGCGATCACCCGGGTACGTGTCGTACTCTCAGGGTTATCATTGTGGACTTGTAAACTGCCATGTAATGGCAAGGTGTCGACGACCCGTAACTCCACTTCAGTTTTACCCGGTGTGGACCCAGCCCGGAAAATCGGTGTGATCTGGCGGTCAACCGACTGCTTACCCAACGCAGCCACTTGCTCTTGAACATCCGGCATGTGAGGTACCTGGCCTGCTGCCAATGCTGGTACTTCTTCCCGAATCTTGCCTAAAGAATAATAGCGGGAACCAGTGATTTTCATACGCTCGATCGTACCTTCCACGACTTGCAGATGGACCAGGCCATCCACGACATCCTGCTCAGGAATCTCCACCAGTACGGTGGGATATCCATTCGTTTTGTAAAGCGTTTCCAGTGCCTGACGCGCACTTTCGACATCTTCGATAGATTTGTCATAACCCAGGAATGGGTATACTGTTTTTTCAATCAGTTGCTGTTCCAACACAGTATTGCCACTCACCTGCAGAACCAGCAGATCGAATGTCGGTGCAGCCGGTTCAGCATGTGTCTGTCCGGATGATTCCTGATCGGCCCATACCGGTATAGTCAGCCCTGATATGAATACCCAGATCAATAATGACAGCGTCAACCTAAACATTGAATCGATAAAAAGCGACAAGCAGCGCAAAGAAATGGTTGACAGAAAAAATGAATGTTCAGGTTTTTCATTTGCCCCGGCAGAGGGACGGGTCTGTACCTACCCCTCTGCCGCGATCATTCAACCGGAAATCGTTCCAGTTCTATTGTTTTTTGTTTCTAGGCAAATGCCGGATAAAACACGAACCGGTCCAATTCCCGTTATCGGACTATCTCAACTCAAGCTCCGCCACATTCTCATCCGCAACCGGCAGGTTTTCCAGACTCGGGTAAGGGAAAGCCTGTGGCACACCTATCAACAAATGTGTGTAAGGAATAACAGGGTTGTTGTCGTTGAACGGAATCGATGACTGGAATCCGCGTGGATCCTTGGTCGTGGCAAAAATTCCAGAACGGCCGAATGTCAGATTGGAATTTGCATTCGACGCAGCTGCAATAGTCGGGCTACCCAGATCCTCAGCAAAGGCAATCAGCGCACGTGCTTTCAGTGGCCAATCCGGATCCCATGGTTTATCGATTTTCCCGAGTACGACCCCTTCTGCCCAGTAAGGGTAAGTACCGGCTGCTACGTTTGCCAAGGTTGGTGCATAACCATCGATTTTGATATAGCGCCAGCCTTCTCCACCGGCACCTTCAACCGTTGCACCGGCATCGACGTCGCCACTCTGGAATGCGATTCCCCAGCGCTTGGCGAAACCACCACCCCCACTGCCGGACGCGTTGTTCCAACCCGTACTATTGGTACCATTCTGCCAATCTCTGAGTAAATCTCTGGTACCTCTGACACCACCAGGTGCCTTGACTACAGGCAATGCAAGTGATTCTTCCAATTCACCGTCGGGTGTTACAGCTGCAGGTGGGTTAGAACCTCTGACATGCGGATAATTCAGTAGTTTGGCATGACCGACAGCACCGATTGCCGCACCTCTATTACGTCGGCTGATGGCAACGGGTGTCAACTGTGCACCAGTAGCCTGCTCGAGAGTCGGAGTATCCACACCTGCTTCAGCCAGGATCTCTGGATCAAGTAAGCTTTTAACGCGATTGTTGTCAGTCTTATCGACGATTTTGACTTTATCCCAAGCGGATACCTTGCCGGCAAAAAGTGCTGCGAGGAAAGTACGATTCAGTGACGGTAGGCTTTTGTCGTCATAATGACCGATAATCACGTCATCAGGCAGTTGGCCGGTACGCTTTTGTGCAACCTGCAATACCCGATACAGATCTTCGGTCACAGCAATACCATAAACCAGACCACCGGACGACAACGCTGCAAAAGTTTCCGGGAATCGATCGATATTCGTTGGCCACTCGGGTTCGAACTGACCGGTAATGATCTCCCTGACCTGCTCAGGATAGTTTTCGGTACCAGGCTTCAGCAAAATATCGGGATCGATACCAAGAAAACCGGCATCTGAAGGAACTTTGACCAGATAGGTTTCCGCGTTGGCGCCAGTAATCGTCGCTACCCAGCGCTTCGCCCCATCAGATTCCCAGGCACTCTGGGGCAAACCCTGAATATTCAAATGTTCTATAGGAATACCTTGACCATCATTGGCCAATAAGGGAATCACACCATAACCTGCCGCGCCGTAGGATCGCTTTTCAAACAAAATTTTGCGTCCGGCAAGGCCCTCTCCCAGTGTCGCTTTGCCGATAAAATAATAAGCGCGCCAGCGGCCACCAACAGCACCGGCAGCATTTCTGTCACTGAACCAATCGTCAGTACCCGGCTCTACCAATGAACTGACGACGGCCAAGTCAATTGCCCGATCCTGTGCAGCGCCACCGGAAGTATAAATAACGATGTCAGGCGGGCCATCGTTCCATGGTGTCAGCGCATATGCTATCTGTGAACTGGCCAGCAATGACAGTGCCATGGCAAAGCCTTTTAGCTTGTTTACTTTCATGTTTCAGTCCTTGTTAATAAAGGGGATTAATCAAGCTTTTATGCAAAAAGATTAATGTATGGATGCTGATCCATTAAAATCTTATGTCATAAAATCTTTCTGCTCTGCAATCAGAATGGGATGAAGCTACAGCTCTTAATTATTCGGCTATTTGATCTCATCTTAAGATGTTTTTTCTCTCGCATTAATATTCTTTTTGAATATCTATATACGAATTTATGGAACAGAAATGGCTTGGTTCATTGTATAAGGCTGATATCACTATAGAATTCCAGTTGCAAGTCCTTACTCTACAAGAGAATAGCCGTAGATACCTATAAACTAACCTAGCTCTATCTGTCACTAACCTCTAATTAATTATCATATTGTTCTCATCTTCTATTTATTACATGAGGCTATGACTTTAAGTTCATGATCGACGTGATCGATCAATTTCAATATTAAGGTGCTTTTCTTTACCTGGAAATCTTGTTTTCAGATATATATATGAGAATTCATGATATAGAAATATTGTGCTTTACTAGGTTGTTCGACACCTCCTTGATATTAGTAGATATAAATATCCAGGATGCCAAATGCCTGAGAAAACTGTAGGCTGAAAATACCCGGCTCAAGAAGCAGCTGGCCGATTCCCTGCTGGAGATGAAAGTCAGCCGTAAAGTTGATAAAAGTGGTAATCGCACCGCACACCGGAGACGTGTGCAGTAGGTGAGCGTCAGCTTCTGATTCGTCTACAGTATGCTGACCAGGTGTGGTTGGTAGATTTTATGTTTGACCGCACTACTGACAAGCGTACGATCAAATATTTGACGATTTTTGATAATGCTACCGCGAGTTGAAGAGGCCCAAAAAAATCGTTCGGTAGATGAACTTCAGCTAGTGTGCAAAACAGCTTATAGGAGAAGCGGTTATAATGAGTCCCGGAATTCTGAAGCCGGGGCTACTGAGGAAGAAGGTGAACATCGCCAAATTTATGATCACCATAAAAACCGGCCAGAAGATAGTTCAGCGTTCAAGCTGTTTGGAAATTTTACAGGAAACCTTGGTTGGCACAGCCCTGCTGAAGAAAGTGCCCTTTGATCTAGCTTCAGGGCTTCCAAACAGCTTCTCCAGGTGAGTTATCAATGAATCTCTGTTAAAATATTTTCCTTATTATAAAGCGAGCGCCGTCAATTACTGGAGATTCGAAAACAGCAGTCATACTTGCCTCTGTATCAGAAGTGAAAGATATATCCAGACGGTGTTTACCTCCTACATGAGGAATAAGTGGATCAAAATCGAGTCCTTCAAGTGAAAAACTTCTAGTTGCTCCCGTTCCCGTAAAAGTAGACAAAACGTATTGCGCGTATATTCCAAGAATGGCAGACTGATTAAAATCAATGTCTCGCCATCATAGTGAAGCGAATAATATTCATTCCTTACTTCCGGTTGCTCCGGCGAACCATAGCTCTGCCAAATACCGTTAATGAACCCCAGTTCATTACTCTCTTATATTTAAGCATAAGTACTATTTCCCTTTGTTGTTTTTAACTGTATGCTGAGTTCTTAGCACATAAAAGGTCAGTTAATTAACTGAAGCTGCTGCTAGTCATCGGTTTGTAGTTATATTTTAACGTTCTACATACCTTCTGATTGATTCTATAAATTTAGGAGTTGAGGTGCCAGATGCAAATGGTACGCTTTTTCTTTCTCCACTTGGTTTAAGAAGAATAGTACTAAACTCAAGGTAATATGGGAGCAATAATCGTGTGGTGTATGGAGAATCAAGCATCGGTCTGTTTCAGATCTGTATTTTGTTATTTCACGCCGTTAATGAATTGAACACCGGAGATGACATTTGCCAGTAGTTACCAGGGGCTTGCTTCACTGAGTTTAAAAAGCAGCGTATAGTTGCTTAGTTTATGGATCAGTAGGGAGCTTTTCACTATCCACGGGTAACATAACCGAAAAAACTGTGCCTTGGGAAACTTTGCTGGATACATGTAATTTCCCACCTATTTCTTCGACATATTCCCTGCTTTCAAATACACCCACTCCCATTCCTGCAGTTTTAGTTGATTCGAAAGGTTTAAATAGTTTCTCTCGGATAAATTGCTCATCCATACCATGCCCGGTGTCCTTGATCTCTATCACGGCCCATTCATCCTGCCGCATAAGTCGTACGCTGACTTGCCCATCCTTGGGCGTTGCTTCGATTGCATTCTGTACCAAATGACCGATTACTCGCTCCAAACGTGATTGATCGGCCCGTACACTTAAATCCGCATCCATGATTTCGAGAGTTGGCTTCGGCTCATAAAATGATTTGCTTTGAATAATTCGTTGCAATATTTCCTTAAGTTGCAGGTGATCGGAACAATCCGCTTCGTTTCCACTACTGAGCTTCTCAAGTAAACGCTTCATTTTATTGACGGACAATGATATGGTCTCGATCATGTCCTGCTGAAACTCAGGATTATTCTTGTGCTTTTCTGCATTGGTCAGCAGCAACGATAATTGAGAAATCAGATTCTTGATATCGTGTACTACAAACGTGGACATGCGGTTGAACGACTCGAACTGGCGCGCCATCGACAACGCTTGAGCAGCTTCGTACTGCGCCAGGTAACTCGCCGCTTGACTCCCAGCTACTTTCAGCAAATCTCTGACTTCCCAGTCCAGATCAAGGGTACTCCTGGGTTCAGTCAAAACCACGAATCCCAGCAACTCTCCATGTAATATCAGTGGAATTACCCAACGTGCCTTAGGAATGGCTGGCAGCCAATCAGGTAAAACCATTGCAGCATACTTCTGTGGCTCAGAATCATACTGATACAAATCGATTACCCAGGAATTTTCCTGCATAAACTGGCAAAAACGATTATCGGCCTCAATAGATTCATCAATATGTGGAATATTCCAGCGGGCAATCGGATGATAAGCCCCCTGCTCCGATTTAAACCATAGCCCCCCTGCAGGACTCTCAACAAGTTGTGCAAGTGATTTAATGATACGAATTCTTAATTCTGTCTCTTCTTCGGAAAGTGTACGTGTAAAACGCAACCATTCTTCACGATAGTCATAGTTATAACTAAAAAAGTGTTTACTAATGAATACCCTGAGCCAGGAGCGTGTCGTTCCGGAAAACAGCACAATAACCAGAAGAACGATCGCACCAGAAAGAAAAATCAACTGAAATACCGTTCCCCAGGTCCCTCCCGAAAATCGGAGGTAATAACCTACTGCAGCCATCAATAACAGGTAAATGGCAGCCCCGAATAATGCTGAGGAATAAAACAGAATTCGTCTTGAAACTGCAATGCCAACTGCCCATTTCGGATTACGTGCTGCTGAAAGCGCAATCAGCGGAACAATGAGTGTATTGATCCATCCCCGTGCCACCCAGATATCAACATTGACTTTTCTGAACAGTAAGGCATCGCTATACAGATAAAAATCATAAATAAAGAGACCGCCAATCCCCAAACAGATAAACTTGATTCCCCAACGCTGTTCATAAGGCGTATTTCGGTAATACTGTTCAACGAGAATCATGCCAATGATTGCCATCACTACCCATATAAGAAAATCATTGGATAAACCTACCTGACCCGAATCAATCCCGGTATCCTGGGTAAAAATTATGACTTGTACCAGACAAGCAAAATAAAATAGAGCAATGGCAATTACCGCAGGTCTGATCCTGGGCAGAGCCATACCTACCCCACCTGCCTGAAAAGGACTTAGCAGGATGATCAGAAATGCGGTCAAAGTGGCATTACGCAATATCTCCAGCGTCTGGATCAGAAAAGGGTGTGAATAATCCCAATACGATAGCCCGGCTATCGCCGCTGCCCATAATGCGGAAGTAAAGCAAGCAATAGCCAGCAACAGACCATAAAGACGCCCTCGCCAACTGGTTATGAGAAGAATAAAAAGGAAGAAAAAAGCAACCGCTGCCATTGCATAGCTTACGGTCACCATGGTAGTCAACATGAAGTAGGATCGAAACTAGCCGGAGCGCTTACCTGCCGCCTTTGCCTAGCAGGACGACACCGACAGTATCAATCAATATGATGAAGTCAAGAAATAAGCTGTGGTTTTTAACGTAATATAAATCATATTGCAGCTTTTCAATGGCATCTTCCACTGAAGCACCATAAGGATAGCGTACTTGAGCCCAGCCGGTTATACCGGGCTTGATACTATGCCGCATGTTATAATATGGAATCTGGGAACTCAGCATATCAACAAAATGAGGACGCTCAGGGCGGGGACCAACAAAGCTCATTTCTCCCTTGAATACATTGACGATTTGTGGCAGTTCATCGATTCTTAATTTACGGATGACTTTTCCTACTCTGGTTACACGCGGGTCATTGGTAGTGGCCCATTGTGGTTTTCCACCTTTTTCTGCGTCGTTGAACATACTGCGAAACTTGGCGACCATATAAGTCTCGCCGCCCTTCCCCACTCTTTCCTGACGATAAAACACAGGCCATCCATCCTCAATTAAAATAAGCAGAGCAGTCAACAGCATTACTGGTAATGTCACAATCAACAGCAATAAACTCGCGGCCACATCAAATATACGCTTGACGACAGTTCTCAATGTACCTTGGTCGAAACCTCCACCGAATACCAACCAACTAGGATACAGTGCATCCATACGCAAATGCCCGCATTCCCGCTCAAAGAATCCGGCGATATCAGTTATTTTTATGCCACGGATCTTACACTCCAGTAATTCCTGGATAGGGAAAGTGCCGCTCCGTCGTTCCTGCGTTGCGACGATCACTTCACGGACATCATACTGATCGACCAATGATGACAAAGAGCCTGTTTTGGGAACAATCGTATCAGTTGGAACACATCGGTTTTCTCCATTGAATGGAATAAACCCTACGATCTTGAAATTATACAAAGCAGAACTTCCTTCTATCAGACCCAGTAATTCTTTTGCACTGGGACCGACCCCTAATACAAGTGTCCGGGAACGTAAATTATCCAGACCCGACCATCGAAAAAAAAGAATCCGTACGAAGAGTATCAGCAACAACGCCAGCAACATCACAATCGCCAACAATCCACGTCCGAAATAAAGATCCGGAAACAGGTAAAAAATTAACGCTATAATACCGAAACCCAGTGCGAGAGAAGGCAGCAACCTGAGCAAAATATTTTCAAAATCCTGCCTGCTATCCAGCTGATACATTCCCAGTGCAGCCATACAAGCAATAATCACAAAGGTAAAGGTAATTGCTCCGGGTAATTGGGAGACCAGCAACTCAACTACTGTACCCTCCCAATGCATGAACCTGATACCAGCGCCCATAAAAAAAACAACAAGTAATTCAATTGCTTCTACACATGCAAGCAGAACCGAAAATCTGGAAATATAATGGTTAGAAACTTGGATCAAAACGCTCTCCGGCCAAAGCCAACTTAGGTTCTCTTAGGTTCTATATGAACTATCATAGACAAATACATCCATCATAAAATATCAGGGTACACGCCGTTTAAGCAAATCTTTGATATAATTTCCCGGAATGGCATAGCTGATCCCGCTTGGTTCGCTCAATACTGACTCCTTCTTACCCTTTACGAACACCATATTTACCACCCCATAAACTTTACCGGTATCTGGATCATATAATGGACTTCCACTGTTACCGGGATAAGCCGTTCCATCAAGCTGAAACACCTTATAAGCAGATTTCTGCAATTGCCGAATCCTCTCCGCATCAAGTTGTTTGACGTTCTGTGCAGGTAATATGATAGGAGTAATCGAAGCAATCATCGCACGGTGTGTCACCGGATAAAAACCTAGTACCATACCAATCGGAAAACCAGTAAATGCAAGAATTTGTCCCTCCCTTACCTCATCTGCATTTCCCAAATCCAAAGTGGATAGTGGCACGCCCTCAAAACGTAATAAAGCTAGATCATGCTCTTTATCCAGCATAATAACTATCGCCATTCTTATCTCAGGCTTATCTCCTCTACCAGTCATGATAATTAGTGATTCTTTCTTTGCATTATCCGACAAATCAGGAATCACGTGAGCATTGGTTATCGCATGTAACCCATCTTCAATCACGAAACCAGTCCCTAGAAAATTAACGGGAGGAGAACGCATTTTCTGAAACGTACCCACCCCGACAATTGCCGGCTTAATCCGGTCTATCGTCTCGACAAGATTTGCATGACAAAACTGGGGGCTCAATAAAACCAGGTATGCAAGTAACAGGTGCCATAAAAAATATTGCCGACCTGGATATCTGCCAGGAAGACAGAAAGCTATAGGAGTAAGCATCTATGCCGGTCAGAATACCTTGTATATTAATAAGCGAACTGTAGTCTATTAGCGAACAGGAATAAAAATATCCTCGCCTATTTAATTATTGATATCTTACTAGCAGATTCACCGGTATTGAAGAAAGAAAAGCTTGGTAGGCGGTATTGGAATCGAACCAATGGCTTCCACCGTGTGAAGGTGGCACTCTACCGCTGAGTTAACCGCCTTTGTTGCTTTCAAACGACAGGATTAAACCATAGCATCTTTACTCCGGTCAATGCATATTCTCCATAGCATAGGGGTTCTTATTCAGTAATCTTATTCATTCCAGAAGCAGATTCCATCAAACTACTATACAATTTTAGTCATTGAGTATCTTTTCCGATCAATCATAACCCCCTCCGAAAATTCTATTTTCATTTCAGATTTTTGGGTAAAAAATTATGTTTTTAATACACGACAGATAAATGAATAAAGAATAATATCCGTATGAGTTGAAGATGATGCAGCAGATTATTCACAACTTTCGGTATCGTATCTTTTAGATAATTATCTGCCTATAAATAATTACTAAGCTAAGTCGGACTATTTTATGTTCATCAGCGTACTTGACCTGTTTAAAATCGGTATTGGCCCGTCCAGCTCCCATACTATGGGACCAATGGTCGCGGCAAATGTTTTTCGTGATCATGTTGATCAGCTCACTGCACAGACTCAGCACGATACCAGTTACTGTGTTTGCTGTACGCTGAAGGGTTCGCTTGCCTTTACCGGCAGAGGACATGCAACAGATCGTGCAGTAACATTAGGGCTACATGGTTATGACCCGGCATCACTTGCCGAGCAGGATGTAAATACATTGGTAGCCAAACTATGGGCAGCGGATTCTCTGCAGTTGACCAATGGCAAACGTATTATTTTTAATCCTGAAAACGATATTATTTTCGATAAATCGAGCCCACTACCGCAGCACCCCAACGGGATGATTTTTTCTCTCCTGGATGAACGAGGAACAACTATTCTGTCTGAAACTTACTTTTCCATCGGTGGTGGCTTTATCTGTACACTCGAAGAGATCAGCCATTTAAATGCTCCACTCAAAATTGAACCTGCCGGAGTATATCCCTACCCATTCGACTCGGCACGCAGTATGCTCGAAATGTCCCGAAAAAGTGGTTTATCGATTGCTGAAATGAAACGTGCCAATGAGCTGACCAGAATATCGGCACAAGAGCTTGAACAAGGTTTGGATAATATCTGGCAAGCCATGTGCCGTTGTATTGAGCATGGACTGTCAGCAGAAGGCCACCTCCCAGGTGGATTACGTATATCAAGACGCGCAAAAATTCTATTCGAACAACTTCAGGCACGCCCCGAGCTAGCCACACTCAATGACTGGTTATGCGCCTACGCCATGGCAGTTAACGAAGAAAACGCTGCTGGCCATATGGTCGTTACAGCGCCCACCAATGGTGCCGCAGGAGTCATTCCAGCCGTCATCTATCATTTATTCAGGCATGAGCAAGGTACATTGCAACAGATTCGCGACTTTTTATTAACTGCTGCTGCAATTGGCGGATTGATCAAACATCGTAGCTCTATTTCGGGTGCCGAAGTCGGTTGTCAGGGAGAAGTCGGATCGGCAGCAGCCATGGCTGCTGCCGGCTTATGCGCAGCACAAGGCGGAACAACTGAACAAATCGAAAATGCCGCAGAAATCGCGCTGGAACATCACCTGGGTATGACATGTGACCCGGTAGGTGGGCTCGTACAAGTACCCTGTATCGAACGCAATGGTTTCGGCGCGATCAAGGCACATACTGCTGCAGCGCTGGCCCGCCGGGGAACTGGTCAGCATTTCATGCCGCTTGATAATTGTATTGCTGCCATGAAACAAACCGGTTTGGAAATGTCGCATAAATATAAGGAAACTGCATTAGGTGGATTAGCTGTCAGCATTACTGAGTGCTGATATTGGATATTAGCTACCCCGAGTCATTCGGAATGAGTACTTCAATTAACCTTTAATCCGTACACTCCAAGCCAAATTCATGTCAGAAAGTAAAACAACCGAACTATCTTTTGATATTGCTCAAGAATCTGAGCCGCTCCTTACTTTAGAACTCGAAAATCACAGAAAACTTACGATCCTGGGCACTGCACATGTTTCTCAGGCCAGTGCAGACAAAGTAAAAGAACTCATCGCGACGCAGGCATTTGATGCAGTAGCTGTTGAATTGTGCCCCAGTCGTTACAAAGCAATCGTTGAACCAGATTTGTTAGCAAAAATGGATCTTTTTCAGGTAATCAAAAAGGGGCAAGCCTATATGGTAGCCGCCAACCTTGCGTTAGGCGCTTTCCAGCAACGTATGGCGGAAAATCTGGGTATCGAACCTGGTGCTGAAATGCGCACTGCAATCAAAGATGCCCAGGCAGCCAAGTTACCGGTCCTACTCATTGACCGGGAAATCGGTACTACCCTGAAACGCATTTATCATAATTTCCCCTGGTGGCAGCGATTCAGCCTGTTTGGCGGGCTGCTCGCCAGCATTATCAGCCGTGATTCGGTCAGTGCGGAAGAAATTGAACGACTCAAGAAGGGAGACGTACTGGAAAGCACTTTTGCGCAACTGGCGGAAAACCAGCAAGATTTGTATCAACCGCTGATCAGCGAACGCGATGAATACATGTCTGCACGCCTATTGAAGGAAATAGCCGAAAACAATTATCAGCATACACTGGCCGTAGTAGGCGCTGGACATATGCAAGGTATTAAAAAAATTTTGCAAACAGCCCCTATTCAATCACCTGATGATACCATTCGCAGGCTTGATATCATTCCGCAAACCGTTCACTGGGTTAAATATATACCCTGGGTCATCGTAGCACTCATTCTCATAGGATTCGGAATAGGATTTCAACGCAGTCCTGACCTTGGTCTGGCAATGATCGTAGACTGGATCGTCATCAATGGTAGCCTGGCTGCCGTTGGTGCCGCCGCCGCATTGGCTCATCCATTGACAATCGTCACGGCCTTCCTGGCCGCACCGTTCACCTCATTCACACCTATGATCGGTGCAGGAATGGTCGCTGCAGCGGTAGAAATTCTTCTACGCAAACCGCAGGTCAGTGATTTCAGCCGACTTCGACAGGATACCGCTCACCTCAAAGGCTGGTGGCAAAATCAGGTTACACGTACCCTGCTTATTTTCTTACTGGCTTCCTTTGGCTCAGCACTTGGTACTTACATAGCGGGATTCAGAATTATTGACCATCTCAGCAGCTGACACACACATGAAAACCGAAAGAAAGCAGAATGCCCGTACATTTTTTCATAATCCTGCCTTCTGATATTGAGTAGCAACGAAAATCTAGATCCAATCCCCGAAAAAAAGATTGGATGTGAAGAACAAATACCGGAGAACAATGCAGTGAGATACTGCTGAAAGGGCTGTATCGTCAGTACTGTTTTTCGGAGGTAAGCTTGCCGGATGCCAACCACCTGAGATAGCCAGTAGATTTAGACATTAAACAGGAAATTCATCACATCCCCATCTTTGACGACGTAGTCTTTACCTTCGGCACGCATCCTACCGGCCTCCTTGGCACCTTGTTCGCCACTGTAGGTGATAAAATCGTCGAAAGAAATGGTCTGGGCTCGGATAAAACCGCGTTCGAAGTCGCTGTGAATAACACCGGCAGCCTGCGGAGCAGTGTCGCCAGTGTGAATGGTCCAGGCACGTACTTCCTTTACCCCGGCGGTAAAATAGGTCTGCAGGCCGAGCAGTTTGTAACCGGCACGGATAAGTCGGTCGAGGCCAGGCTCAGCCAAGCCCATAGATTCCAGAAATTCCCGCTTATCAGCATCGTCCAGGTCGGCAATCTCGGCTTCGATCGCAGCACACAATGCAACCACCTCGGCCCCTTCTTGGGCAGCGTGGACATGCACCGCATCGAGATAGGGGTTGTTCTCAAAACCATCTTCAGCGACGTTAGCAGCGTAAAGTACCGGCTTGGCAGTAATCAGGCAAAAGGGTTTAAGATTGGCCCATTCCTCCTTGGACAGGTCGAGTGCACGCACCGGGCGTGCCGCATTGAGCTGCACCAGGCATTTTTCTAACACTGCGACAAGCAGTTTAGCCTCCTTATCACCGGCATTAGCTGGCTTGCGGTAGCGGTTGAGTGCCTTCTCAACAGTGGCAAGATCGGCCAACGCAAGCTCGGTGCCAATGATTTCGATATCACGTATCGGGTCGACACTGCCGGATACATGCACTACGTTATCATTGGTAAAGCAGCGCACAACGTGTACGATAGCGTCAGTCTCACGGATGTTAGCAAGAAACTGGTTACCCAGTCCCTCGCCTTTGGATGCCCCCGCAACCAAACCAGCGATATCGACAAACTCGACAATAGCCGGCTGGATTTTCTGTGGTTTGACAATCTCGGCCAATTGAGCAAGCCGTGAATCGGGTACTTCGACGATACCAACATTAGGCTCGATCGTACAGAAGGGGTAGTTAGCGGCCTCGATACCCGCTTTGGTCAGGGCATTGAATAATGTCGACTTACCAACATTCGGCAGACCTACGATCCCACACTTCAAGCTCATGATTTGATTCTCATCGATTTTCTAATTGTGATTGGAAATGACAAACTTCTGATGAACTGTCTCTCACTCGTCTCGTTTGGTATGCAGACGTTGCATGGCTGCAGCAAAATCTCCCTGGGCAATCAGCGGCCATACCTGCATACTATGGTCAATCGCCTGATCAATCAGTATTGCTTCCTCTTTACGGGGGGGATGTAGCACATAATCCACCACCATATGCCTGTTACCCGGATGCCCCACACCGATTCGTAAACGCCAGAAAGATTGGCTTGAAAGCTGAGCCACAATACTCTTAAGACCATTATGTCCCCCCGCTCCCCCGCCTAACTTCAATTTAATCGTACCAGGTGGTAAATCCAATTCATCGTGGACAACCAATATCTGTTCTGGAACTATCTTATAGAAACGGCACATGGCTGACACGGACAAACCACTGGCATTCATATAGGTCTGCGGTTTAAGCAACCAGAGTTCGCCACCATCTTGCTCAATACGCGTACATAGCCCCTGGAACTTGGTTTCCAGCCTGAATGGAACATGCAGCGAATCTGCTAACTGGTCCAGCCAGTGAAAACCAGCATTGTGGCGGGTGGAAGCATATTTATCGCCTGGATTGCCAAGGCCGACCACCAGTCTTATGGGCGACTCCACAATCTGATCCGACCTTAGCAATTAGTTGATTCAGTAGAAAATAATCTGAGTCTCCGGAACTAGAGCAATACCGGCCCCAAACAATGTTCCGGGAAATGTAAATGAGCTCAGGCAGATTCGGTACCTGTTTCGTCGGCAGATTTCCCACGCTGGACGATAAGGGTCGCAACTGGCTGATCGTCACCTTTCAATAAGGCAGGAATTTCGACACGCTCAGGTAGTCTCAAATCACTCAAATGCAACGTACTACCAGCTGTCATTTCCGATAAGTCTACCGCGATGAATTCAGGCAGGTCTTTGGGCAGACAGGAAACGTCGATTTCAGTCAGCACGTGACTAATCATCCCGCCTGCCAGTTTTACACCGGGAGCAATTTCTGCATTGATGAAGTGTAACGGTACTTTCACGTGTATCTTCTGATTCTGACTGACCCGCTGGAAATCAACGTGTAGTACCTGCTGTTTGAATGGATGCATTTGTACGTCGCGCAACAATACCTGCTCTGTTTTGCCATCGACGTTGATCGAAAGAATCGACGCATGAAAAGCTTCCATTTTAAGTTTATAGAACAGATCCTTATGATCCAGTTCGATCGGCTGTACGGCTCCGTCACCTCCATATATGACCCCGGGTAATTTCCCCGCCGTGCGTAGGCGGCGACTTGCACTGGTCCCCTGTAATTTACGACTATTGGCACTTATCTCGATTTGCATTACGTTCTCCTGAAAATGGCTCATCGCTATAGACGAACCAAAAATCACTTATGTTTATTCCATGAATAATGAACTCAATGAGCTCTCATTACTTATTCTGAGCATGGTTTCACCCAACAGACTTGCTACACTTAATTGGCATATACGATCGCAGTTTTTCGCATCTTCCCTTAAAGGGATCGTATCTGTCACCACCAATTTATCCAATGCCGAATTCTGAATACGTGCCACTGCATTCCCTGACAAAACCGCATGAGTCGAGTAGGCAATTACGCTTAACGCCCCTTCCTGTTTCAAGGCTGCTGCCGCTTCACACAGCGTATTTGCTGTATCCACCATGTCATCAATAATCACACACGTACGGCCTTTAACATCGCCGATGATATTCATAACCTTGGATTCATTTGGCTTAGGGCGCCGCTTATCGATGATAGCTAAATCACATTCGAGACGCTTGGCCATGTGCCGCGCTCTGACAACCCCCCCCACATCAGGCGATACCACGATCAGATCATGATAATCGTGTTTCCAGATATCCCCCAGTAGAATAGGCATGCCATAGATATTATCTACAGGAATATCAAAAAACCCCTGAATCTGATCAGAGTGCAGATCCATGGTCAGCAACCTGTCCACACCAACACTGGTCAGCATATTCGCCACTACTTTGGCTGTGATGGGCACGCGTGCCGAACGTGGTCGCCTATCCTGGCGAGCATAACCGAAATAAGGAATCGCTGCGGTAACACGGCCGGCTGAAGCACGCTTCAATGCATCTACAACTACCAATATCTCCATAAGGCTATCGTTAGTCGGTGTGCAAGTGGATTGTAATACGAAAACATCGTTTCCTCTGACGTTTTCAAGTATTTCCACCATGATCTCGCCATCACTGAAACGCGAAACCGTTGCACGTCCTAAGTTGATGTTCAGGTATTTGACTACATCCTGGGCCAGCTTTGGGTGAGCCGTTCCGGTAAAAACCATCAAGCTGTCATAGGCCATGAATAACTTTTACCCCCGGGTCAGAAAAACGGCACAGGTCAATACGATTACTTGCACAATACCGGACATGACGTTGGTAGATTTACTGAGACTTGGCTGGGGAGGTAGGGATCGAACCTACGAATGCCGGAATCAAAATCCGGTGCCTTACCACTTGGCGACTCCCCAAAAATTTTTCTAAAAATCCGACAAAGGATGCCTTGCAAGCCCTGGTGCAACAAAACCACTCATCCCATCAGGCACCTGCTTAAATACCTCCCACGCACTGAGCTCGGAAGGAAATTCTGCAAATACACATGATCCAGAACCACTCATCGCTACTTTCGTCGCACTACGCCACTGTCTTAACCATTCCATCCATCTGGCAATAACAGGCTGCATTTGCATTACGACAGGCTCGAGATCATTACGTCCCTGTTCCATGGAAAAGGCCGCCATTTTGATAGGAATTGTGTTTCGTGTCAACTCCTTGCTGGCAAAAACCTCGGCAGTGGAAACATGCACGGGCGGTGTCAGGACCACATACCAGGCTGGCGGTAAATCAAGCGGTGAAAGCTCTTCACCGATCCCTTCAGCAAACGCATTTCTGCCATAAATAAATACCGGAACATCAGCCCCCAATTCTAATCCCAGCGTCATTAAATGTTCTCTTTCCCAGTTTATCTCCCATAACTTATTCAAGGCAACCAATGTTGTAGCGGCATCGGAGCTACCTCCACCTAAACCACCTCCCAATGGAATATTTTTTTTCAGGTAAATTTCGACACCAAGCGGTTTACCACTCCTTTCCTGCAGCAGCTTTGCTGCCCGAATACACAAATCATTTGCCTCAGGCACACCGGGTATCGGATTCATCAGCTTGATTACCCCGTCATCTCTGACGATGAAAGTCAATTGATCCGAATAATCGATAAAACGAAAGGCTGTTTGCAGGAGATGATAGCCATCTTCACGGCGTCCGATCACATGCAAGAACAAATTAAGCTTGGCCGGTGCAGAAAACGTTTTCATAAAAAAAGAAAACAGTAATCATGGCTTGATTCTGCCTTGGCCGATATCATTCGGCCATTGATCGATTATCAATTTCACTTTCACATCTGTACGACTGAATTTCAGTAATCTGGGCAACATCGGTAAAGTTGCTTGTATGGGATAATAATCCAGATAAACAATATTCCAACCATCCTGGCGAATCGCGACGATCCGATTGTCTGTTGTATCGATATCCTTTTCAGCAATTGTTTCCGGAAAGTGGTTCCCTCGTACCCAGAACTGTAATCCGGCAAGTGGCAATTCCCAACCTAGTATCCGACTGGTTAGATGTTCCGCATTGCGTGCTTGATAAGTGGCTGGCTCAGAAGTAATCAGGCGCACCCTCGTCTGATCACGATAAATTTCAGCAACGACCTGTCCCAATGGAGAAAACAGGTAAATTTCATCATTCTGTGCAGTATGTCGCCAGCGTATACCACCCGAAAATTTTTGATGCCCACCACTTACCGAAAGCCTGCCAACGAGCATAAAAGGATCATCGGGTGGATTTTCTTGTTCATGAGAAGGCTGAATGACGATTGTTGTCACTGTCCCAACATGACGAACTTCCGGTCCGGCACACCCGATGAAAGCCAGAAACACGCCTAAAATCAAGTTCCTACATGACGTCTCTCTGATACTTGAGCTAAAAATGGAAATGAACACCCCACGCTTCGTTTCAGGAAGCCCAGCAACGTAAATTTCCCTCATCGGCTTTTTTCTTCAAGCGACATCAGCACATTCGTCAGTCAAAATGCATCCCTGATTGCATCCTGTTGCGAGTTCCGAGTACTCTGCGTATCTGGCAAAACAATATTTAATTCGAGTGTTTCCTGATTATCGTCCTGCTCGAATTTAACGGATATAGCATCCTGGTCTACCTGTACGTATTTCCGGATAACCTGCATCAACTCTTCCTGCAATTGTGGTAAATAGGATGGCTTGTTACGGTAGTAACGCTCATGCGCCACCAGGATTTGCAGCCTTTCCTTTGCAACTGATGCTGTTTTAGACTTTGATGATCTGAAGTAATCCAGTAAGCTCATTATTTACCTCCGAAAAGCTTTCTGAGGAATCCTTTCTTGTTCTCGATGAAACGATGCGGCCTTTTTTCCCCGAGATAGCGTGCCACGACATCCGCGTAAGCCTGACCTGCATCGCTTTTTTCATCCAGAATTACGGGAATCCCAGAGTTGGAAGCATTCAAAACCGATTTCGATTCCGGAATAATTCCAAGCAAATGTAACGATAGAATTTCCTGCACATCTTCCAAACTCAGCATCTCTCCCGATTCGACTCTGCCGGGATCATAACGCGCCAGTAACAGATATTCTTTGATTGGCTCCATATTCAACTCTGCCCGGCGTGATTTACTCGCCAATATTCCCAACATGCGATCGGAATCCCTGACGGACGATACCTCCGGATTCGTCACAACAAATGCATCATCCGCATAATACATGGCCAAATAAGCACCTTTCTCGATACCGGCGGGCGAATCACAAACAATATATTTGAAATCCTTGGAAAGCTCTTCCAGCACTCTACCAACACCCTCCAAGTTCAGTGCATCTTTATCGCGAGTCTGTGACGCAGGCAGAATATAGAGTTGATTGCAATTTTTATCCCGGATCAGCGCCTGATTGAGGTTTGCCTCGCCATTGATGACATTGACGAAATCATACACCACTCGACGCTCACATCCCATAATCAAATCAAGGTTACGTAATCCGACATCAAAATCGATCACGGCAGTCTTGTGCCCCCTTTTGGCCAACCCCATGGCGATAGCAGCGCTGGTCGTAGTCTTCCCGACCCCACCTTTACCTGATGTTACAACGACGATTCTTGCCAATTGAATCTCCTTTCTCAGAAATATTTTTAATCGAGTGCTTCAACAATCAACGCTTGATCTCGCAAATAAACTTGCACCGGTTTTTTTCTGGGGCTTTCTTTCAGGTCCTCACTCGTTTTATAAATACCCGCAATCGATACCAACTCAGCCTGTAAATCAAGACAGAAAAACCGTGCGGCAGTATCACCTTGTACGCCAGCCAGCGCCCGCCCTCTCAATGTGTTATAAACGTGTATATTTCCTTCAGCCATGATTTCTGCACCGGCACTCACTTGCGCTAAGATCACCAGATCGCCGTCAGCATAAATACGCTGACCCGAACGTACCGGTTGAGTAATCAACATTGCTGGTGCATGCGATATTTCTCTGATAACCGTTGTCTGGATCTCCGGAATAACGGTATCAGGCTTGCTCGGTATTTCTAACAAACGACTACCACCACTGCGACCGGAATCGACCGGAACAGCTAATGCCAGTGCCCGTTCTTCTTGCAACGCATTACCTCCCCGGATTCCGACGGGAAACAATTCTAATCCACGCAGTAATGATATAAGTGCTTCGATATCGATTTCCTTATTGTTTTCATTCAGCTCACTCAAATCAAACAATATAGGAGAATTTTTAAAAAAATCGGGAGCAGCAGTAATCTTCTCTTGTAATTGTTGAGTAATTATGTGTATTTCATTGCTGTATAAGACCAGAACCGGTGCAAAGAAAGTACTACTTCTGAATTCTAGAACAGGCGCTCGTAATCCATCCATGTTAACAAACTCTGAATCTTCCATAGGGCTGGACATACGGAAAATATGAAGAAATGAGATCAATCAAAGTGATTCGGGTTCAAATAAAAGAAAGCTGTCATTATACCTTTCAATCAAAAGGAATAAACTGCTTTGATCAGAATCAGGCAAAATGCTGGCAAAGATTAATCGAAATGATAATAATACGCAAAAATACCAAAGCGAATTATGCTGAAAATCGATTGTCTAATTTTAAAATTAGCTTGCTCCGCTTACCTCAAGGAGGAAAGTATGAAAACTTGTTTCCTACTACTCAATCTGCTTTTCCTTGGAGCATGTACCAGTATGCCGCAAGTCATCAGGGATTTCCCAGCAACGGATATACCTTATCAACAAATCAGTCAGGATGCTGACGCATACAAGGATGTCCCGGTACGTTGGGGTGGTACAGTAATCGATGTAGAAAACGAAGCTGATTCCAGTCTGGTACAGGTTCTCTTCTACCCACTTGATCGGAGCGGCTATCCACAAATCAATAAGCCCGGTGAAGGACGCTTTGCAATTGAAACAGACGAATTCCTGGATCCGGCAATATTTATCGAAGATACAGAAATTACCATTACAGGCATAATAAAAGGTAATATCGAGCGCACGGTCGGAAATAAAACCATACGCGTTCCGCTTGTTTCTGCTGCTGCCGTCTACCTATGGCCAAAGGATTTCCGGAGAAGTCGTTACTATGGAAATGAAAGGTTTTTCTACCCTCCCTATCCTTACTTTGGGTATTATGGCCATCCCTTTTTTTATAGAGGGTTTTTCAGTCCATATGGATACTGGTGGTGAATATTCGGTTCTGAGACAGTCGTTGGATAACTTACCCATTATTACCAGATATTAAGCTTTCTTGTTCTGATCCTTTCCCCTGATACAAATCACTGGAAATGTACTGGCACATTTAATCGTGGAGTAAAACAGCATTCTTCAGCATGCGTAAGTTACTGAATTCAATTGGAATATATTCTCTGATTCTGATAGTCATGGTTGTTACTGTCATATATCTCGCCATCGACAGTCGACCCCGAATCATGAGAGAAGTCGCCATCACACCGGCACACATCAAACGGGCCAAACATATCCTTGATACACATCGCTACCGTGTTTACCCCGGCACATCGGCGACAGTCAGAATTCAACCGGATGACCTCGATATTGCACTGAATTATCTGGCACATCATTTTGGGCGGGGACGCGGAAAAACAACCTTACAGGACAACAGTATATTAGTCCAATTGAGTTTGCCAGTCCCGCTAGTAACAGTTGGAAGTTATCTCAACCTGCAGGCAACGTTAACTGAAACCAATGGTTTCCCTGAACTCAAGTCAGTACGGATCGGAGACTTACCAGTCCCGGACATACTTACCAATCTGCTGGTCTCCCAACTCCTGGCTTGGTTACAGGCAGCCAGCCCGGATATAAACACCGGCATGGATGCTTTCAGAAAACTGCAGATCTCTCGTAACAGTGTAGCCGTCTCTTATTACTGGAAAGGGTGGAGGGTCGACAAGACCAGTTATCAGACCCTCGCCGTCCCCTTGTTTAATCAGCAAGAACTGGACAGATTATTCCGCTATCATCATTTTCTCAATGAAAGAAACCGTCATCAGACCTCACAATCGATTTCCCTTTCCGAAGTTCTAACACAAATGATGAGGGAGACTACCCGGTATTCATCACATGAAAATATATTGGAAGAATTTCGTGCGGCGATGCTCGTTACTGCTTTTCACGTGCTCCAACTCCCACTTGGACTGATTATTCCGGAAGCAGCTGGCTGGCCACGCCCTGTCAGAATAAAAGTCACATTAGATGGGAGAGCTGATCTTGCCATGCATTTTATGGCCTCCGCTGCCATCACCATCTATACAGATACAATCCTATCCAATGCAGTCGGACTTTATAAAGAACTAGAAGACATACGTTCAGGTAGCGGGTTCTCTTTTAATGACATTATTGCAAACCGTTCTGGAACAAGTTTTGCCGAGAAGGCAACGGCTGATCAAGATTCAGCACGCAGAATGCGGAACAGGATCCTATCAGGCATTCGCGATACCGATCTCATTCCTTATTGGTCCGATCTTCCTGAGCATATGTCAGAAAATACCTTCAGGAAACACTTTGGAGGAACCGATACTCCACAATATCACAAAATTATGGATAAAATCGAGCAGCGCGTCACTTCGCTGAAATTACTGCATTAAACTGCTTGGACTAATCCATTGTTCCGGTTGAATTAATTCAACCGGAACAAATAATAGTTTCATGTCCAGGCCAACGATAATCCTCGCTTACCCGTGTAATACCAACACAGGAACATCGGACTGCAATACCAGACGTTTTGTCACGCTCTGGTGAAAAAGGTCAAAAATGAATTGCCGTGTATGCTCCACAGCTACCAGCAAATCACAGGGCTGCTCATGCACAAAATGTACAATTGCATGCTCAGTATGCGGGTCTTTCACAAATACAAAAGACAGCTCATTATCCTTAAAATGTTCTTTTAATCGTTTCCCATCTGGAGTGTCAGCATAATCAGTCGGTTGCCCATCATCCACAACATTCAGTACAGTAATTTTACTACCTGCAGAATGTGTGATTTCAGAAACCGGCTCTAAATGTTCAGCCTTGTGTAATACCTCCGGATCAGCTGCAATCACTACATCCTTAAACCCCGAGAAAACAGCGTTCTCGGGTACAATAAGCAAAGGAACATCAATTGCTTTCACCAGCGAGGAAGCATTCGTACCGATAATTTTTTCTGGCAGTGAACTTGCACCTTTGGTACCCATGACCACAAGATCCGGATCATGGGTTTTGGTAATATCCCTGACAGCATCACTCAGGAAACCAAGGTAAGATATCTTTTCGAAAGTGATATCTACTCCGGAAATTTCCCGGATCAGTGCTTCTTCCTTTTCCAATAATTCATGAGACTCATTTTCCATGATCTCGCTCAGTGATTCTTTTACGATAGAAGGCGTGTATATTCTATCGAACCGATTGAGCATAATGTATTCACTTTGCCCGGGCGGGAAAGCCTTCATCACATAAAAAATCGCATTACGAGCGCTTTCAGAGAAATCCGTAAGAACAAGTATCTTTTTCATATCACCACTATCTATTTTATTTATCCAGCCATTTGTGTCCAACGGCATAGATAACGATGGCCGACACTACAGCCGGCATAAACCCTGCCAGCGGTACCATTACAGCGGTATACACCATCAGAGTGATATGGAATTTGTTCATGTGCAGTACTTCACTCACCTCACTCCATTTCACCATACCGGATGCCACATACAGCAGTATACCCCCGATACATGCCATTGGCACCAATTCCAGATAAGAAGCCAGGTAAAACGCCAATAACAATTTCAAGGTAAATTTGGCTATACCGGCCAAGGGTGATACCGCACCCAGCTTGATATTGACTGCCGTTCGCGCTAATGCCCCCGTATGAGGAAACCCATTGAATAATGGAGTCACAATATTGACCATTCCCTGCCCCCACAACTCCTTGTTCGGGTTGTAAGGTAAACCCTTGTTACCAGCAAGGCGATCGGCCATACGCGAGCAAAGCAGGCTTTCAATGGAAGCAACGATATAAATCGCGCCTACATAATAAACAATATCAAACAATACATTCGCCGTCATGACATCTGGAAAAGCAGGCATAGTCATTACCGAAAAGTCAGTAGGGATATTGCCATATTTATCTACAATAAGTACCAGCCCTTTCCCTGCCCAGAATGTTTTTGCAGCGATGAAACCAAAACCCAAAGCAATTAACGGACCGGGAATATAGGGCGAAATCCTGATAATCACCTTACACAAGACAAACGTAATAAGTGCTAGCAATACCGCGTAAACATTAGCTTGGCTAATATAGGTCACCAGTACTTTGATTTGGTCAAGTAAACCATACCCTACTTTAACAGTCAGCCCGAATACTTCGCCTACCTGTGAAAATGCGATGACGACAGCAATGCCGATGGTAAAACCCACCACTATAGAGTGCGGTACCTTTTCCACCACTCTACCCATTTTCAGTAATCCTGAAGACATCAGCAGAATACCGGCGATAACAGATACGAGTACCAGAAAAGCATGATTGTAGGCTACCATCATACCGGCAATCACTGGGATAAAAGCAGCAGTGGGTCCGTAAACCTGGTACTTGGACCCACCGAACAATGCTCCTATCAAGCTTGCCACCGCACCACCGACGATACCCTGCTCAGGACGCAAACCCGATGCCATAGCAAAACCCATGGCCAGTGGAATGGCGATCATCGCCACGATCAACCCTGCAGTCAGATCTTTAAAAATATTTTTTATCGGCTCGCCTTTGATCAGATCTTCGTAACGACCGTCAAAGGGGTTAATAAAGAAAATAAATCTTTGAAATAAAGTATCCTGCTTCATCATTTTTTTACAGCAGTGAAAAAATCAATCAAAGCTTCCAGTAGCACAGAATACTCATTCGATAATTTTCATCTATCTGCTGGAAGCGCCCCGGTAATCGTTCCTGCCGGAATTCATCTGCTGAAAAATGCTCACGACCACTCGATCGGTTACGATTTCAGGAGAACCGTTCAGGAAGCAGCATCTGAAATTTATTCAGATCACATTAATTAAATAATATATACATAAATTTAATGTATTTATCATTTAAGACAACAACAAAAAACCTGTTATCAGTACCTACCTATTACTGATATATAAACCATACTACTTGATATAAAGGAAACTTTTGGCTGGTGTAATATATTATGGGCAGATATACTTATTATTATTTACCCGATGATATTTCTAATTCTCCCTGTCCCCCCCTACTAAGCCATATTGGTAATGAAAAGCTACTTATTATAAAAAAGATACTTTTTCTGGCAGTAACGTAAGCTAGACTTAATGGTGTCAGAAAAGAACGAAGAAAACACCACTATAATTATTGTTTTTGTCTAAGGGTGCGGAATATACTACGTATCAAATAAACTGTCAAACACACCAGTGGATGAATCATTCCAACCTTTCACACGGCAGTCATCTGTACATTTACAGCATTGAATAATAAGGGTAAATACCATGATATTGAAGTGCTGCTTTAACCAAGTAATTTTCTCTGGGAATTATTGATATAATCCTTTACCTTGACGTAAATATGTCCGAAAAGGATATGCGGTTAGAATTCCTTGACGACGAAAAAAATAATATCGCTTCCACCTTTCTTATCATCTCTGACCACATCAAAATTGTGGGTAATATCCATCACCAGCATGGAATCACCAAAAAAACCTGTGGCCACCCGCCCGCCGATAGCACTGTAGAATGTTCCTTCTCTTTTGAATGCGCCATCAATATTACGTACCGGATCAAGCCATCCGAGAGTACCGTGTAAACTCAGGTAGCTGAAAAATATCGGCTCCCATCGATATTCGGTATTGGCTATCAGATAGTGTTCTGGATAGTATTCCCAGATCGAAGCGCCAGGCAGCACTGGAATCGTTGTCGACGTAAAATCCCAGCCCATAGGGTTCACTCCCCCACCGATCCGCTGGGCTGAAAAACGATCCAGATTCAGGCCAGTCCCGACATGTAAAGCACCCAGAAGACGATGTCTGTCGCTATCAACAAATGGAACACCACCCACAGCCAGCGCGTAGGCATCGAATCTGAAGTGATCGCGTGAATCACTCGCTCTGAACTGGATACCATCAAATCCCCAGTCACGCCAATTCAAACGGTGGCCATAAACCAGATTGGCACCAGCAGCAAATCCATGGTGTGCAAGCCATAATATATTACGCTCCAGTGTATCGTATTTAATTTCCAGTCGGGTACCGAGTTCCACCGTATCACGAGGCATCGATAAGTTATCAGCCGTCTCATCACTCCTTTTGAAATACAAGAAACCCGGCTCGAAATACAGATTGGCCATGAAAATATTATCGTTATACCCGGGTGCGAGCTGTTTCCGGTAACCAAAGCCGGCTCCCCACTGCAAACGCCCCCAGAACATTTCCTCATCCTGTACACGTTTCCCATCCACCACCTCACTCAATGGAACGGGTGGTGTAAAGTTGCGAAATGCCAACGCGTACTGAACATTGCCCCACTCAGGTAGTTGCTCACCAAAAAACAGATCATTGTATACCCCGGCAACATTCGCATAAAACAACTGACGTTGTGTTGGTTGGCGCCAGAAATACAAGCTGCCTATCGGATAGATACTACGGTCATCAGGTCCAGGTGTATTGAATTGCAGCCCCAACATCCAGGCATTGACAGATGTTCTGTCACGCGGCTCAACAATAACTTCTTCACCCAGAATTTCAGTTCTGAATCCTTCCCCGGCACGTGGCGTCCGATAAGCACTGGCATCCCGATCAAGATAAGGAAGTGCCTGTTCGGTAGCAAATCTGGCCATCGGACTGAGCACTGAATCCTGACTCTCATCTGCCAATCCAGCCTGGGCAAATACTGTTAACCCCCCAAATACAGCCAATAACAAAAAATTATGTCGTGCAATCTGATAGCCAATCACGTTTGACTACTCCCAAATATTGTATGAAAAACTCCGAAATATCTCATTCGGTCACCCATGCAATGCCTTGCAAAGGTCAACCCAATTATTGGCAGACGGAGAAACGTTTTTGCGAATCCGATTTAACAGGCTCAAACACAACTGATAATCAATAATCTATCTGATCAGAATGATACCTTTTTTGGGCATTCCATTTAATAGGAATCAGTAATATCACACCGGATACAACACTCGCTATATGGCCAAAGTCAGCAATCCCAAGCCATCCGAAAAATGCGATCCCTTATTCCGGTAACCGCTCATTCAATCGCTGTTGTTCTTGTCTCCAATTAGGTAAGTATTGATCCAACAGAGCCTTGAAGCGCTGATTATGGTAACGCTCGTAAAAATGCAAGAGCTCGTGTACTACAACATACTCAAGGCAAGAAACAGGTTTTTTGATCAGCTCGAGATTCAGCCAGATACGTCGTGCCGATGGATTACAGCTACCCCACCTGGTTTTCATCCTCTTAATTCCCCACATCGCTACCTGTACACCCAATGCAGGCTGCCACTTACCCAATAACGGGGGAATCAGTGTTTTGAGTTGCGCCCGGTACCAGCTCGACAAAATGGCTTCCCGCTGACTGACATCGCTACCGGGCCGGACATATAATTCCAGTTCGCCCACTCCACACAGCACGAACTGGTGCCGATCCGCCCGCTCATGTACCCGCAAACGATAACACTGTCCCAGAAAATAGTGACGCTCATCATTCACTAAACGAAACGGCAAAGAAAATGGCTGTACCGTAAACTTTTCCTGCTGCCGCCTGATCCAGTCAAACTGATCATTTACTACCCGATGAATCGCCTCGTCACGGGTGGTAAGCGGGGCAACTACCCGTACCTGTCTATCAGACGGATTAATACGCAGGTACAGATTTTTGACAGATTTACGTACTACCTGTACAACGATCCCGGCTACCGGCAGATAACTGATTACGGCCTGTTTATCAGCTCTCAACGAGCACCTCATCACACTCACGAGATAATCGGAGTACCTGAAAGTTATCCAAGTTCCTGTGGTTGATAATCAAAATGATAATTCTTGCCAGATACGATCGATTTTGGCCTTGACTGCCGCATCCATTTCGATGGGCCGTCCCCATTCACGCATAGTTTCACCTGGCCATTTATTTGTAGCGTCCAACCCCATTTTGCCGCCTAACCCAGAGATAGGGCTGGCAAAATCGAGGTAATCGATCGGAGTATTTTCCACAATCAGGGTATCGCGTGCGGGATCTACCCGGGTTGTGATTGCCCAAATCACCTCTTTCCAGTCACGAATATCGATGTCATCATCGGTGACAATGATGAACTTGGTATACATGAACTGGCGCAAAAAACTCCATACACCGAACATAACGCGCTTAGCATGACCGGGATACTGTTTTTTCATACTGACTACCGCGAGCCGGTAGGAACAACCTTCCGGCGGCAGATAAAAATCGGTAATTTCAGTAAACTGCCGCTGCAGTAATGGTACGAACACTTCATTGAGTGCAACGCCAAGAATTGCCGGCTCGTCGGGCGGTTTGCCGGTATAGGTGGAATGGTAAATCGGGCCGCGACGGGAAGTGATACGCTCGATCGTAAATACTGGGAAGGTTTCCTGCTCATTGTAATAACCGGTATGATCACCGAATGGTCCTTCCACCGCAGTTTCATCCGGATAAATGTAACCTTCCAGTACGATCTCCGCGCTGGCGGGCACTTGCAAATCGTGAGTCAGACATTTGACAACTTCCGTCTTTGCACCACGCAACAAGCCGGCAAACTGGTATTCGCTCAGACTGTCTGGAACCGGTGTCACTGCCCCGAGAATCGTAGCCGGATCAGCACCCAGCGCAACAGCAACAGGATACGGCTGACCTGGATTAGTCAGACAAAAATCACGATAATCCAACGCCCCGCCGCGATGTGCCAGCCACCGCATAATCACTTTATTCGGAGCAATCACCTGCTGCCGGTAAATCCCCAGATTCTGTCGCGATTTATGCGGACCGCGCGTCACCGTAAGTCCCCAGGTAATCAATGGCGCGACATCTCCCGGCCAGCAAGTCTGGATAGGTAACCTCGACAAGTCAACAGCCTGTCCTTCCCACACGACTTCCTGACAGGGTGCACTGGATAACTGCCTGGGTGCCATATTCAGCACCTGTTTCAATACCGGCAATTTATCCCAGGCATCGCGCAATCCTTTAGGTGGATCGGGCTCCTTGAGGTATGCGAGCAACTTACCCACTTCCCGCAATGCGGAAACTGATGACTGCCCCATACCCAGCGCCACCCGTTCAGGCGTACCGAACAGATTACCTAATACCGGAATGGTATGCCCGACAGGTCGTTCAAACAGCACGGCAGGCCCGGCCTGCTTAAGCAGGCGATCACAGATTTCCGTCATTTCCAGACGAGGATCGATTTCAGCCTGGACACGCTTCAATTCACCACGCTGCTCGAGCTGTGCCAGAAAATCACGCAGATCTTTATATTTCATAAATAGAATCAGTAGCTTTTAGGACTGGCAAGTAGTCTGGCGACGGAATGAAAGTGAGTGGAATATGGCAAAAAAAGAAACGAGTCGAAATTCATGACCGGCCCTGACTAACCAGTCGCCAACATCGTATCTGCCACAATACCCACAAATATTACCGCCCCCACCCAATTGTTATGCAGAAATGCCTGGAAGCAGCGCAATGGCTCACGTTCACGAATCAGCCCATATTGATAAATCACCAAACCAAGTACAACCAGCAACGCACCATAAAACCACACCCCCCGTTGTAAAAATATTCCTACATAAACCAGGATGCTCAGGAAAATAGCGTGACACAGCATGATGCCTGCTACGTCAAAATGTCCGAGTGTAATGGCGGAAGTTCTGATACCGATTTTCAGATCGTCTGCCCGATCCACCAATGCATATTCGGTATCGTAAGCAATCACCCAAAATAAATTGGCCAGCATCAGCAGCCAGGCAATCGGCGGCAGGGTATCGGTTTGAGCAGCAAACGCCATAGGAATACCAAAACTGAATGCTATCCCCAGATATGCCTGAGGCATAGCAAAAAACCGTTTGGTGAACGGATAGGAAGCAGCCAGAAACAGTGCACATATGGACAACAGAATCGTCAGACGATTGAGCGGTAAAATCAGCAAAAATGCACAGAAGCTCAACCCGGCAGCTACCAGCAATGCCTCTTTAGGAGTAACCAGACCAGTAGCCAATGGACGAGCTTGAGTACGGACAACATGTGGATCGATATGCCGATCGGCAAAATCATTGATTGCACAACCTGCAGAGCGCATCAGAATCGTGCCCAGAACAAAAATAGCCAGAATCATCAAATCCGGCAAACCATCGGCAGCCAGCCACAATCCCCATAACGTGGGCCACAACAGCAGCAATATACCAATCGGCTTATCCAATCGGATCAGCCTGGCATACGCGGACAATCGCTCCTTGAGAGTCATAATTTCAGTAGCTATATAAAAAAAGACAGGCAAAAATAGATGGTAAAAGGTCAACCGAGCAAACGGTAATGCGCGGTAGGTTCATTCATTGATTTTCAGTTTCCGAATAGCAGGCAGAAATACTTCCGTCACCAGTATCGGTTGATCTTTCAGCGTAAACAACGAACGTCTGGCCCACAAACTCGTCGGTCGGCTCGGCAGCTTTCTGCATGCCCGTTCGAACAGTGGATGATGTGATCTCAACTTCTTGTAACCAAACGGAGTACGCCGGATCAGTGGATTGGTAAACAGCATCGTACCCAGTGATTGATTACCCAGATGACTCAGCCCACGCCATACCCCTCGCAAATGTTCCTTTTTTACTACCGAATGAGCAAATACAACCGGCATATCATCACAACGTAAATATACTTCACGTATCAGCGCCTGCATTTGTCTGCGTAAGCTCATCACCTCTAATTCATCGATACACGCGGCTGCCAGTGCCTGAAAAACCGGCTCAACCTGGAAATGATTACAACGCGCCTGAATCAGGCGTGTCAATGAATCACGATGCAGTAGCCACCAACGGATATCTACGGAAGCGGAAACAGGAACAGGATGCCACGCCAAGGACGGGTTATCCTTCATTACAACGAAAACATAGGAGACAGAAAAACTGGTTGAAACATATTTATTTATGCCTGTAAACCATTTTCAGCAGCTCTCAGGCGTAATCATACCCCGTCATGGCGAGAGCGCCAACGAGCGTGAAGCCATCCAGTGCGAAGAAGCTGGCAGGATGTACAGGATAGCTCATCACACCTGTCGTTACGGTATTTTCTGGATTGCCACGCCGCCTATGCGGCTCGCAATGACGAAGAGATGGCTAAAAGTGACGTCTGCGATAATTTTTCCACCTTGCGATCGATGATTCAATGCGTGGCATTTCATACCAAATCTGCTTGTCTGCATGCAGATACGCACAAGACAAACCTGTACAGGCATGCAAACAGACTAAACTGAAAATTTTTTAAAAGCATATATTTATTTGACCCACAGACAAAAACCCAAAGCTAAGTCAATAATGATAATGACAAACTTTCTCCACTGCTGAACCCGATCACGTTAGCACGTGATGTTGTAAAGTATGCTTCCTGACGGTATCGATCAATGCTTCCTTAGTAAAAGGCTTGGTAAGATATTCATCGGAACCGACCATTCTGCCACGTGCCCGATCGAATAACCCGCTTTTACTGGACAACATAATGACCGGCACGGACTGATATTTCGGATTTTTCTTGATCAGCATGCAAGTCTGATAACCATCCAGGCGTGGCATGACGATATCCAGAAAAATGATATCCGGCTGATGGTCGATTACCTTGGCAACCGCATCGAATCCATCCGTCGCAAGAATAATCTCGCAACCGGATTGTGCCAGAAAAATCTCTGCACTACGGCGGATGGTATTACTGTCATCCACCACCATCACTTTAATGCCTGTCAGATCATTCGCCTCACTCACAACTCCCCCTTATTTTCAAGACTTCCGATAAACTTTTCACCAGGATAATGATCATATCCTTTATGCGTTTTGTATCGCCCTCCGGCCAAATCTTCGCCACTACAGCCGGATTCTCACTTATTATAATAACGCATTATTACCCGCTTTGATTCGATCTGAATATCCTGTACGTCCTATTTTCGCCAGAAAGCAATAGTAAACACAATCATCAGGGTATAAAACTCCAGTCTGCCGAGCAGCATGGAAAAACTGCACAGCCCGATCTGAAGATCGTTGAGTAAAGCATAAGTAGTAGTCGGGCCGACTTCTCCCAATCCCGGCCCCAGATTGTTCAGGCAAGCGACTGCAGCTGAAAAAGCCGTTATTTCATCCAGGCCGCTCAAGGTAAGTGCCAACGTCACCATGACAATACTAGTCAGATAGACGAACAAGAAAGCCAGTACAGCAAAAATAATTTCGTTGGGAACGATGCTCCGTCCGATCCTGACCGGAGAAACTGCGCGCGGATGCATGATAACAATCATTTCCCGAAAAAACTGCTGATAAAGAATTCTCGCCCGGATCATTTTGATACCACCCCCGGTCGACCCCGACGACGTGCAAAAACCCGACAGGAACAACATCCAGAGTGGTGCAAAAATCGGCCAGAGCGCGTAATCGGTATTACTGTAGCCAGCAGTTGTGGCAACCGATACCACGTTAAAAGCAGCATAACGTAATGCTGTCAGAGGATCGGTATAAACTTCCTGGCTCCACAAGTAACCGGCCAGACCAATACAGCTGATCAAGATAATCACAACGAACAGCTTCACTTCCGGATCATAGCGATAGGCAACCAAACTTTTCGTCCGCCAGACTATGAAATGTGAGGCAAAATTAATACCGGCTATCAGCATGAACACAATAGCGATTGCCTCGATCAGCGGTGAATCCCAGTAACCATAACTGGCATCATGTGTGGAGAATCCGCCCAGACCCAGTGTAGTAAAGGCGTGTACTACTGCGTCAAATCCACTCATCCCCGCGAACCAATACACAATGGCGCAAATCAGAGTCAGCATGGCATAAATCAACCATAATTTTTTAGCTGTCTCCGCGATTCGTGGTGTCAGTTTGGCTTCCTTCATCGGGCCGGGGATTTCTGCCTTGAGCAGCTGCCTCCCCCCGACACCCAGCATCGGCAAAATTGCCACAGCCAAAACAATCAATCCCATACCGCCCAGCCAAACCATGAGGCCACGCCACAGATTAATGGCATAAGGCAATGTATCCAACCCGGTCAGCACCGTTCCACCAGTAGAAGTCAAACCGGAAGTTGCCTCAAAATATGACTTGGCAATCCCCAGCTCCGGAAAATAATGAAACAGAGGCAGCATCCCGAACAACGGCAGCGACAACCAGACCAATACCACCAGCAGGAAACCGTCACGAATCTGCAATTCACGTTTGAAACGGCGTGTTACCAGCCACACAGCTGCACCACATCCCGATGTGGTCAACAATGCTCTGCGAAAAACATCGAATGATCCATCATCCATCCAGTATGCGACACCACAGGGGATCAGCATGACCAACCCGAATACCAGGATCATTCTGCCCAGTATATTGGCAACAGCAAAGAAATGATTCACGATTCGCGTCGTCTACAAGAACGCCACATTGACCTGAAACAATTTTTCAACCTGGCGAATCATTTTTTTATTAACGACAAACATAATGACGTGATCATCCTGTTCAATCACCGTATCATGATGCGCAATGATAACCTGAGCCTGGTGCCACTGTTCAGAGATATGACTCTTTTCAGCTTCTGACGAATCTTTACGATAGGCGTGACCGGGAGGCAAGCCGCGCACAATGGCACCGATAGTAGCACCTCTGGGTAACTTGATATCTTCTATTTTCCGGCCTACCACACGGGATGAACTGGCATCGCCATGTGCCACCAGTTCCAATGCTTCCGCAGCACCTCGTCGCAGACTGTGCACCACGACCACATCCCCCTGCCGGACATAAGCCAGCAATGAACCGATCGTCACCTGCGCAGGTGAAACTGCAATATCGATCCCACTACTTTGCATCAGATCCACGTAAATACCCCGGTTGATCAATGCGATCACCTTATGCGCCCCCATGCGTTTAGCCATCAGGGCCGCCATGATATTATTCTCGTCGTTATCGGTCAGCGCACAAAACACATCCATTTCGCTGACATTCTCACTTTCCAGCAATTCTTCATCGGTCACATCACCATGCAATATCAGCACATTATGCAGATCCTGCGTCAGTGATTCGCAGACCTTGGCATGATATTCAATAATCCGTACCTGATAGGTATCCTGCAATGCTTCGGCCAATCGCCCGCCGATTTTTCCACCACCAGCAATCATTACACGTCTGGCAGGTTTATCCATGTGACGTAATTCGCTCATGATCACCCGGATATCACGTGAAGACGCGATGAAAAATACCTCATCCCCCGCTTCCACTACTGTGCTGCCTTCCGGGATAATGGGAAGATCATGACGAAAAATCGCCGCAACGCGTGTTTCCACATTGGGTACATGCTGACGCAATTCCTGTAGTTGCCGACCTACCAGCGGGCTACCATGAAACGCCTTGACCGCGACCAAACTGACCTTTCCAGATGCAAAATCAAGTACCTGCAAAGCTTCCGGAAACTCGATCAGTTTTTCTATGTACTGGGTCAGAATCCGCTCAGGACAGATCGCAAAATCAACACAAAAATTTTCCTTCGAAAATATTTTTGGATGATCCAGATAGTCGGTAGTACGAATCCGGGCTATTTTGGTAGGCGTATTGAACAGACTTGCTGCCAGCTTGCATGCGACCAGATTGGTTTCATCACTGCCAGTCACCGCCAGAACCATATCGGCATCCTCCGTACCGGCCTGAGCCATGACACTTGGATGAGAAGCATTACCGACGACCGTACGCAGATCCAGCCTATCCTGCAGCAGACTGAGCTTACTCGCCACCAGATCGACGACGGTAATATCGTTCGACTCACTTACCAGGCTCTCCGCCACGGTCGAGCCAACCCGACCGGCTCCTAAAATAACGATTTTCAATACGGGTACCTGATTTTACAACTCATGATATTCGTCGCAGTCTGTATCACTGCTGATGGTAGAAGATTATGCAGGTATTCATGGAGTGAGGAAGCGTGCAATATTATAATAATGGGAGAATTATAATTTATTAGCTTTTAACGCGGCCTCAAGCCCCTCAAGGCGGCCACGCAGAATAGCAGCTTCTTCCCTGGCTTGCCTAGCTTCATGCCTGGCATCGTCACGCTCAGCCTGCATCTGAGCTAAGTATTCAGCTTGATGCGCAGCCTCCTTAGTCACCCGTTCATATTCTGAATTGAGCTTAGCCTTAACAACCGCAAGCTCATCAATTAACCGATTACGTTCTTTTTCGGCCAGCAGCTGGATACGTTTTTGTTCAGATTTGACTGTATCCACGGCAGCAATTCTCTTAGTCTCAGCCTCAGCCAGCTCAGCGGATAGCTGATCAGCTAACTCTACAGCCTCCCGAAGAGCACCTTCCATTTCTACGCGAGTAGATTCTAATATCTTACGCTCCGCCTCTAATCTGCGGTTTGCCAAATCCAAAGCCACAGCCCATACTTCGTTACCTAAATCATGCAACTTATCCGTAATAATCTGTGGCATAGGATCGCGTGGCACAGCCTCAGCTGCTTTTTGTGCTCGCCATTCATTCATTACTTCGCTAATCGTAGTAAAACTCCCTCCTCCAACAGCCCTGCGTACTGCTGCAAGGGTAGGATTATGACCTGAGGCACTCAGTGCATCCGCTGCCCGAAAAATCTGTTCTTTTGTGATTGCCATAAGTTATACCTTATAATAATAATATATCCTACTATATTATTATCCATTATAAGATTATGATTTCTAAGAACGTGAGCGAACTAAACGTAAGTATTAACTAAAACTTAATAAGCTACCTGTAATAAATATCAATGTAGCCATCAGCTTTAGATACATAAGTATAATTAGAGCACAACCCTAGCACACTCATCTCTGTAGACCCGTAAAATGGCACTTCCTTTAAGCACTTCTAGATACAGCATAAATAGTCTCTTATCAGGACACCATCATTGACTGATAGTCATATTGAGCAGCTTTGCTACCGACACCCTTTCCGCAGTCTGCATGCCACACTCAAGCTGAATTGAAAAACTGTTCGTAAAAATCAAAGTACACCTGCACAAGGTACACTATGAGAATAGCGACCATGGCCCAATGACAGATCAATAAATCCCTCAATCCTCGATCCGTACTCACATCTTGCAACACCACGACCACATTCCATCACTTGATATATCAATAGATAAAAGCCCAAAGCTCGGATTAGGTCGAATCGACATTTAAAGCCATAAAGTTGCTGCGGCCAGATGTATGAAGGCCGAGAAGTAAATGGCTTTCCGGTCATATCTGGTTGAGAGTCTGCGCCAATGCTTGAGTTTGTTGAATGTG
>JBDIVK010000015.1:0-66871 GCA_039794425.1 Nitrosomonas sp.
TGGTGGAGGCGGCGGGAATTGAACCCGCGTCCGCAAGTCCTCTACAGACAGTTCTACATACTTAGCCGAGTTGTTTGGTTTGACTTATCACACGCCAACCGGCAGGCTGGTGACAAGCGAGTTACCTATTATTTAACGCTCTGTAAAGTAACCCTGCAAAGCGCGATCCTCGTTAGTGACTCCACAGTCTGTTGCCAGACCCGGCGTTGAGGCCCACCGGTGTGGAGTTTAGCCGGATTAAGCGGCTAAAGCGTAGTTTTCGTCGTTTGCGACTATTTTTTTTTCAGCTTTTTTACGAGGTCACTGATCCTCGGTATGCCCTGCACTGCTTTGCAACCCACGTCGAAACCGGATCGCCCCCTTTTCGGGAATTTTCAACTCTATCAGAGTGGCTGTGAATGAAAAGGTTCAACTAACAATTTTAGCAGATTTCAAATGTAACGAAGCAGCTCTTCGGGATGGCTGATAAATTCGGTTGCTCCCCATGATTCTGGCGAACTGTGATTACCGAGATAGCCATAGAGAGCAACGATGGGTTTCATTCCGGCAGCCAGACTGGCTTGTACATCACGTAAATCATCACCCAGATAAATACAGTGACCAGGTGTAATGCCTATTTGACGGCTGGCAGCAAGCAAAGGCTCCGGGTGGGGTTTACTGTGAGGCGTATCATCACCGCTGATGATACAGGCAGCGCGGTGGTGCAGTCCGAGGAGGCGCATCAGCGGCCGGGTGAATCTGGCAGGTTTATTAGTGACAATTCCCCATACTATAGCCTGATTATCCAGTTGCTCGAGTAGTTCGGAAATACCCGGAAACAGGCGAGTGTCATGGCATAATTGTTCGGTGTAGAAGAGGAGGAATTCTTCTCGCATAGCTTGATAATCGGGGTCACCTGGTTGCAGGTTGAAGCCAAGATTCAGTAGCCCGCGTGCTCCACCAGAGGCTTCAATGCGGATTTGTTCTATTGGCAGAGGAGGTTTATTGCGAGCTATACGTTGACGGTTGAGTGCACGACCGAGATCGGGTGCAGTATCGGCAATAGTCCCGTCGAGATCGAACAGAACGGCTTTGATCACTGGTGACGTTCAATTAGATTGGTTTCTATCAGGCCTGGCACGCCATGATGTAGTTGACACTGGTATCAGCTTCCAGTGTATAGACCTTGGTGATCGGGTTGTAGGTCATGCCGATGATTCTGGTTTCCATGAGTCCGGCACTGCGGGCCATATGTGCCAGTTCGGATGGTTTGATAAATTTTGCATATTCATGGGTGCCTCGCGGTAATAGCTTGAGGATATATTCTGCACCGATGATTGCGTATAGATAGGATTTCGGGTTACGGTTCAGAGTCGAGAAAAATACCCACCCCCCCTCTTTTACGAGCCGTGCACAGGATTGGATGATACTGGCAGGGTCAGGTACGTGTTCCAGCATTTCCATGCAAGTGACAATGTCATAATAATGAGGTCGTTCCGTGGCCAGTGCTTCTACAGTTATTTTCCGGTAATCGACCTGATTACCGCTTTCCAGTAAATGCAATTTTGCCACTTTCAGTGCTTTGTCACTCAGATCAATTCCTGTTACTTCGGCACCGCGTGCTGCCATGGCTTCTGATAATATTCCACCGCCGCATCCAACATCAACGACAGTTTTTCCTTTTAACTCTGCAATTTCGTCAATATAGTTCAGTCGAAGCGGGTTGATCTCGTGCAGTGGCTTGAATTCACTGTTAGGATCCCACCAGCGGTGCGCCAGTTGACTGAATTTCTCCAGTTCCATCGGATCCGCATTGATACCATCATTTTCCATACGATATTTACCTAGAAGATTAACTGGAAAGACGCTTTTGCCAGTAAGTTGCGTGACTGAGCAGCTCTACTTTTTTCAGGGTAACAAGTTCTCCATTATCCAGCAATAGTTGCCCGTTGACCCAGACATGGCTGACGTGTTCACGACCAGCAGTATAGACGAGGTGTGAAACAGGATCGTAGCAAGGGGAAAGTGCGAGATGTGAAAAATCGATCGCCGTAATATCCGCAGCCTTGCCCGGGATGAGGCTGCCGATAATATGATCCAGACCCAGTGCTTTTGCACCGTTTAAGGTTGCCATCCGCAATGCTTGTCGGGCAGGAAGGGCTTCAGCCTGGCCACTGAAACCCTTGGCCAGTAGTGCAGCCATGCGCATCTCCTCGAACATGTCGAGGCGATTATTGCTGGCGGCGCCATCTGTTCCGATGCCGACGTTGATATTCTGTTGCAGTAAGGTAGTCACAGGAGCTATGCCACTGGCAAGCTTGAGATTGGATGAGGGGCAATGCACAATATGCCCTTCATACTGACTGAACGTTTCGATTTCTTCATCGGTCAGATGGATCATGTGTGCGGCAATCAGATTTGGTCCAAGAAGCCCGAGCTGTTGCAGTCGCATCAGGGGACGTAAGCCGTTTGTTGCCAGGCTGTCATTGATTTCGTCCTGGGTTTCATGCAGATGCATATGAATGGGTAACTGAAGCTGTTCTGCCAGCGTCATGATTTTGATCAAAGTTCTATCATCGACGGAATAAGGCGAATGCGGCGCGAGGCAAAATGTCAGCAATGGATGCTGCGGGTATCGGTCCCGCAAAGCAAGTCCTTTCGCCAGATAGTCATCGGGATCACTGGCATATGCACTCAGAAAGTCGATGACGACCAATCCGATCCCGGCTCTCAAGCCGCACTCCATGACAGCTTCTGCCGTGGCTTCCGGGAAAAAATACATGTCATTGAAGCATGTAATACCTCCTGCGAGCATTTCTGCGCAGGCCAGCAGAGTTCCTTCGCGAACGAAGCGAGTGTCTACGAAACGGCCTTCTGCCGGCCAGATATAGTGTTTGAGCCATGTCATTAATGGTAAATCATCAGCCAGACCGCGCATCAATGTCATGGCAGTATGGGTATGCAAATTGATCAGCCCAGGTATGACAGCATGGTGCTGCAGAATAATATGACTGGACGGAGCATAGCGTAACCGTGCTTCCTCAGCAGGCAAAATAGCCTGAATCATGCCATCATGAATAGCGATGGCATGTTCCGTCAGCACGCTATCTTCCGGCTCGACAGGAATTATCCAGCGAGCTTCAAGCAGCGTGTCTATTGCTTCAGTACTTATAGTCATTTTTTATACTAAAAAGCCCTGCACGGAGGCAGGGCTTTTTTCCCGGTTTTAATCGTACTGCAGCAGTGTCTTAATTGATGACTTCCCTCGTACCTGCTACTTCGATTTCCACGCGACGATCAGGTGCCAGGCAGTTGATCAGGTCTCTGGTTGCTCTGGTTCCCTTGCAGCTATCGCCAGTGACCGGATTGGCTTTACCTTTGCCATCCGTAAAGATATGATCCGGGCTGATGCCTCGTGAGACCAGATAGCTCTTGACAGCTTCAGCACGTCGCACAGATAGATTTTTATTGTAAGCTTCAGAGCCGATGCGGTCGGTATAACCCACGGCAATAATCAGATCGTAATTCACTCCTTCCAGGTTTCTGGCAAAATCATCCAGTGCCTCTTGACCTTCTGGTTTCAGAACTGCTTTGTCAAAATCAAACAATGCATCAGCAGAGAAGGATACCTTTTCTGGCTCTGGTGGAGGTGGTGCAACGGGTGCGGGTGCTTCTGCGATTTGTTCAGGTTGTTTGACCAGGTCTGGATCGCATTCATAAATGGCCATGGCGGGTGTCCAGTAGCCGGTACGCCAGCAGAGTCCCGTAGAATTTCTGGCAACGATACCACGATCATCCACGCCATAGGCTTCAGCCTTTTCTGCGGGGCTGATACCTTGCCTGAACGCACTGCCATGCGTATCGGCCATGACCGTGCCGGAAACCAGCAGTCCTGGCAGAACGACAGCTCCTATCAGATATTTTTTGGTTGACATTATCTTTTTCATGCTATTGTCCTTATGTGTAAAAACCTTTGTCTCAATCATCACACCCACTCCTTTTGTACGATCATTCGTGTTGACATGATCTTCCTTGATCCTGGCCAGCCAAATGATTGTTCCTGCATTACTCGGCCCGATTATGAGTTGATCCTTTTGTTTTTGTCAAACAGATGTGTTGTCTTTGCACAACACTGTATCAAACTATAACGATAGATAAATTAAATTTCGGATAATTTTCCTGGAAAATATATACCTATATAGGTAGGTGTTGCAAAATCGATACCCTATTCCAAAAAATCCGTCGAGGTATATAAGGTATGCAAATTTAATAACAGGTGCTGTTATGGTCCAGAAAAATTCCGCCGTTTCGGTACATAATCTGAGTCGTAATTTTAGTCGCCGCATTGCTGTGCATGAGGTGAATCTGGAGCTGAATTGTGGTGATATTCTTGGATTTCTGGGACCGAACGGTGCCGGAAAAAGTACGACCATGCGAATGTTAACGGGCAATCTGGCACCAAGTAATGGAAGTATAAAGATTTGTGGGGTGGATTTACTGGAAAATCCACTGGAGGCAAAGCGTCATATCGGTTATTTGCCAGAGATACCGCCACTTTATAAAGAGTTGACCGTCGATGAATATCTGCAATTTGCTGGCCGGCTGCATGGCCTCAGTAAAACGTCGTTACAGACTGCTTTAGAGGATGTAAAGCAGCAATGCGAATTGAACGAGACGGGAAAGCGAATAATCGGTCTCCTGTCAAAAGGTTTTCAGCAACGTGTGGCGATTGCGCAGGCGATCATTCACCGGCCGGAGGTAATCGTGATGGATGAACCGACTGTCGGGCTCGACCCCAATCAAATCCAGAAAGTGCGTGAGCTGATTCGTGAGCTTGGTAAAACGCATGCCGTCATTCTGTCTACTCATATTTTGTCAGAAGTAGAGAGTGTGTGTAACCGTGTACAAATTATGCATCGCGGTGAAATGGTGCTGGACGCCAGACTGGATATACTGAGACAGCAGAATATGGATCTGGAAAGCATGTTCGGAAAGCTTACCCGGCAAAACCGGTCTGTTGGGGAATCGATGCGATGATATTTACTGTTGTGCGTAAGGAACTGAAACTGCTGTTTGCTTCATCTCTGGTATGGACCTTTCTGGCTCTGGTACAAGGTGTATTGGCATGGGCTTTTTTAGGGCGGCTCAATACTTTTCTGGAAATACAGACTCAACTGGCACAATTGGCTAATCCACCTGGCGTGACGGAGGTCATTGTGGCGCCGGTTTTTTCGGTGGCATCTATCATGCTTCTGGTGGTAACGCCCGTGCTGAGTATGCGTCTATTTGCAGAAGAGCGGCGTAATCATACCCTGGTTATGCTGATGTCAGCTCCCATTTCCATTTCAGCTGTCGTATTGGGTAAATTTCTAGCGTTAATGCTCTTTCTCTGTTTGGTGCCATTATTGATAGGGATGTTGTCGATTTCCCTACTGGCCGGTGGTACGCTGGATTTCGGATTGCTGGGCAGTAACGCCATCGGGTTGACACTACTGGCAGGTTGTTTTGCATCCCTGGGGTTGTATATTTCCAGTTTGACAGCTCACCCGGCTGTCGCAGCATTGGCTTGTCTGGGGGTATTACTGTGTATATGGGTGATGGATATCGTAACAATTGGGGCGGGGTATGCGGTGCAACATTTTTCCTTATTCAGGCATTTCGAGAATTTTAATCTTGGTCTGGTCGATACTTTCAGTTTAGCTTTTTTCCTGCTTTTTACTGCAACTTTTCTGGTATTAACGGTACTTCATCTTGATGGGGAGCGGTTACATGGCTGAGCTTTCTGACCGATCCGGTTTACGCTTTCTTTTTCATGGTAACCACCAATAAAAAGTTGCGGCTGCGATCCCGCTGGCAGAACGGTGTATTTGCCATTCTGTTTCTAGTGCTAATGGGAATATCGGGTTACCTGGCATTGGAATTTCGTACCCACTGGGATATCAGTCAGAACAGTCGTAACAGTCTGAGCCAAGCCAGTATCGATATCCTGCAGAAGCTCGATGGCCCTGTGCACGTTACCGTTTATGCAACTTCACAAGATCTGCAACTGGGAGATATTCGCGGAATAATCGGCAATTTTATCGGTGTGTACCAGCGTATCAAGCCCGATTTGATTTTACATTTTATTGATCCGGTGGAACAGCCTCAACTTGCACAAAGTGCGGGCGTTAAACTTAATGGTGAGATAGTCGTCAGTTTTAACGAGCGCAAAGAACGCCTTACCACTATTAATGAGCAGGCATTTTCAAACGCGTTGATGCGACTGGCACGTGCTGAGGAGAAATGTCTACTGGTATTATCCGGTCATGGCGAACGAAAACTGGATGGTATCGCCAACCGTGATATGGGGGATTTCGGAAAAAAACTGATGGAAATCGGTTTCAAAAGCGAGCCTTTCAATTTTATTGATGAATCAGATGTTCCAGATGACAGCGTATTGATTATTGCGTCACCACAAGTCGATCTTTTGGAAGGGGAAGTCAGCAGATTGCTTGATTATCTTGCGGCAGGAGGAAATCTCCTGTGGCTGGTAGATGAAGGTTCACTACATGGATTACTGCCATTAGCTGAAAGACTGGGAGTGTTATTTACTCCGGGTATTATCGTTGATCCTCAGGCGAAACGGTTGAGAGCACCACCGACGTTTGCTCTGGGAACGCTCTATGGTCCGCATGCGGTGACCGAAAATTTTGACTATATCACTGTATTTCCTTTTGCGCGCCAGTTAATTCTGGAAGAAAATCCTGACTGGCATGGCACCATATTGGCGGAAGCTGCTCCCCAAGGGTGGGTCGAAACCAGTAAACTCAATGATGAAATTTCCTTCGATGAAGCCAGCGACGTCGCAGGTCCAGTCAGTGTCGCATTAGCGCTGAGTCGGATCGTGGATGATCGTGAACAACGAGTAATCGTTGTCGGCAGCGGACACTTTCTGGCTAATAGTTATCTTGGCAATGGCGGTAATCTTGATTTTGGTATCAATATGATTAACTGGCTGGCCGGTGATGATACGTTCATTTCAATTCAGCCGCGTGTAACGATTGATAGTCAGCTGGAGTTGAGTGAACTGGAATTAACCTGGCTTATGGTAAGCTCTCTCATCATTCTACCGCTGATATTTCTGATGAGCGGGATTTTGATTAACTGGTATCGCAAGCGAAGATGATCTGCTAATGCCGGAATTGCCTGAAGTTGAGATTACCCGCCGTGGGATAGCATCTCATCTGACAACTCGGCGTATCGTTGGCGTCAGTATACGGAATTACGCTTTACGCTGGCCGGTACCTGCTGATTTGGTATCCAAGTTAGCAGGTCAGAAAATCAGTGCCGTTACCAGGCGCGCAAAATATCTTCTATTCACTTGTAGTCAAGGTACATTGATCATGCATTTAGGGATGTCCGGCAATTTGCGTGTGTTGTCGGAACCCAGCCCACCAAAGCAGCATGATCATATGGATCTCCAGATGGATAATGGAACGATTCTGCGTTTTCGTGATCCTCGGCGATTCGGTGCGATTTTATGGTGGGACCAAGATATTGCGCAGCACCCTTTACTACGGCAGCTTGGTCCCGAACCCTTGGATCATCATTTTGACGGAAGCATTCTGCATAATAAAACGCGCGGTCGCAGTGCCAGTATCAAGGAATTACTTATGAATCAGCATGTCGTGGTCGGTGTGGGGAATATTTATGCCAATGAGGCTTTATTTCATGCAGGTATTTCTCCCTTGACTGCTGCTGGTTGCTTGGGTGCAAAACGCTGCGAACGGCTGGTCGATGCCGTCAAAATAACACTGACTCAGGCGATTGAAGCGGGCGGAAGCAGCTTACGGGACTTCACTGCTTGTGACGGTAGTCCAGGTTATTTTCAGCAGCACTACTGGGTATATGGTCGGGCTGATCAGTTGTGTCGGCGATGTGGTACGCCTGTGAGAAAAATCCGGCAAGGTCAGCGGTCTACTTTTTTCTGCACAGTATGCCAAAAATAAGACTCATTGCTTACTCTCTTTTTGTTGTATGGCAGCTATTTTCTTTGCAACCAGATGTTTTTTCTGGAATTTCACAGACTCCTGTTATGTCGTAGCCATGTATCGAGTTGTGGACGCAGAGCTTCGATCGGGCGAAAACCCATGGTAATCAAATGATAGTCTGATCCACTTTCAATGATCAAAGTTGGGAATCCACTTATTCCCCATTGTGCGGTACGCTGAAAGTTGTTGAGTGTTTGCTGTTTTGCTGTATCGGATTCAAATATCTGTATGAATTGTGATTCCGATACGTTTAAGTCGACCGCCAGTTTTTTTAAAACATTGAGTTGAGTAACATCTGCCTGCTCAACGTAAAAAGCACGTTGTATGGAAGCAAAGAAAGGAAACACGAGTGTCGGTTCAATGATCGCAATACTGACGACAGCGCGACTGGCAGGCTCTGTGTCGTAAATCAAATTATCCTGCAACGCATTATCGAATTTGAATGGCTGACCGGTCGTGGCATGGACTGCTTGCCAATGATGCAGTATCTGCGCCCTTTTATCCGGGGAGAGCGGTGCTTTCGTTCCTGGTCGCAGCCCACCCAGCATGAGTTGCATCGTCAGAAATGCCGAATATTCTTTTCTGATTTTTTCAATGACCGGCGCAAATCCCCAACACCATGAACACATGGGGTCTGCTACATACCACAGGATGGGATTGTCCATATCCGCAAGGAAAGTAAGAAAACAATCAGGCTGCTGTACGTGCTGCACGCTTGCGTTCGTGCTCCAATAAAAAACGTTTGCGGATACGGATATTTTTAGGGGTGATTTCGACCAGTTCATCATCCGCGATAAATTCGATGGCCGATTCCAATGTAAGCTGAATCGGTGGGGTCAACACGACGGCTTCATCATGGCCGGATGCCCGGATGTTGGTCAATTGCTTACCCTTGATCGGGTTGACGACCAGATCATTGTCACGGCTATGTATACCGATGACCATACCTTCATAGACTGAGTCTCCCGGATTGACGAACATGCGTCCACGTTCTTGCAGTTTCCAAAGTGCATAGGCAACTGCTTCGCCATTCTCAGCTGAAACCAGCACGCCGTTTTTGCGTGAAGCGATATCAGGGCGCATAGGTGCGTATTCATCGAAAACGTGGCTCATGATGCCGGTACCACGGGTCATCGTCAAAAACTCCGATTGGAATCCAATCAAACCGCGAGCAGGAATACGATAATCCAGCCTTACCCGTCCACGTCCATCCGTTACCATGTCCAGTAGATCACCACGGCGCATCCCCAGCGCTTCCATCACAGGCCCCTGGTGAGTTTCATCAACATCTACACTCAATACCTCGAACGGTTCGCATTTTACTCCCTCTATTTCCCGAATAACTACTCGTGGGCGGGATACGGCCAGTTCATAACCTTCCCGGCGCATGTTTTCAAGTAAAATCGTCAAATGCAGTTCACCACGTCCGGAAACGAGAAATGAATCCGTATCTCCAGTTTCCTCCAATCTTAATGCGACATTGGTCAGTAATTCCTTCTCAAGGCGTTCACGTAATTGGCGACTGGTCACGAATTTACCTTCTCTGCCGGCAAAAGGTGAAGTATTGACCTGGAAGTTCATTGAAAGTGTGGGTTCGTCAACAGCTGGCATCGGCAGTGCTTCTGGATGGTCGATATCTGCCAGGGTCGTTCCGATGCTGAGTTCTTCGATTCCACTGATTAGTACGATATCTCCCGCTGCGGCTTCACTCAACTGAACCCGTTCCAGACCGCGAAACCCGGACACCTGGTTGACACGTGCTTTTTTCGGTGGCCGTTCGCCGGTCATGACCATGACTTCTTGGCCTGGTTTCAGATGACCGCGATTGATTCGTCCAATACCGATACGTCCAACGAAGCTTGAATAATCCAACGCGCTGATTTGCAATTGCAAGAAGCCATCGGGATCACCTGATGGGGCCGGAACATGTTTGAGTATCGCGTCAAAAAGCGGACGCATATCATTGCTGGGTTGTTTCAAATCCAGCGTAGCATAGCCGTTGAGTGCAGAAGCGTAGACTACAGGGAAATCAAGTTGTGCTTCTGTTGCATTCAATTTGTCGAACAAATCGAAGGTATGATTCACGACCCAGTCAGGTCGGGCGCCTGGTCGATCAATTTTGTTAATGACTACGATCGGGCATAACCCCAATGCCAGTGCTTTTCGGGTTACGAACCGGGTTTGTGGCATGGGACCTTCCACGGCATCCACTAATAGCAGTACGCCATCGACCATTGAGAGTACGCGCTCGACTTCTCCACCAAAATCGGCATGCCCGGGTGTATCGACGATATTAATGTGTACTCCTGCGTAATCGATCGCGCAATTCTTGGAAAATATGGTAATGCCGCGTTCACGTTCAATGTCGTTGGAATCCATGACGCGTTCGGCGACAGTCTGATGTGCGGCAAATGTGCCAGCCTGGTGCAGTAACTTATCCACCATTGTGGTTTTGCCATGGTCTACGTGGGCGATAATAGCGATATTACGGAGCGGGCGTGTCATAATTGGCTTAATAAGTGGATCCTGGGAATCAATGTGAGCAGCTTGGGTCAAAATCCGTTCATTATAACAGTGGATCAGGTTAATCGGACCTCTACCTGATAATGCATTTGTTTCTGGCTAAATTTGTTTAAAAACTTGGGAAAACGGATGTTTACAGGAATTATCGAGGCGGTTGGCAGAATCAAATGCGTTGATCCTGGTGATGAGGCAGTACGTGTTCACATCGACCCGGGTGAACTGGATTTGGCAGATGTTTCCATCGGTGACAGCATTGCTGTGAATGGTGCGTGTCTGACAGTAACAACTCTCGAAAGTGGATGTTTTGCAGTCGATGTGTCGGGTGAAACACTGAGTTGTACCTATGGCCTGGATATTCCCGGTAGCTTGGTCAACCTTGAAAAAGCGTTGCGATTATCCGATCGATTGGATGGTCACTTGGTCAGCGGCCATGTCGAGGGTATTGGAGAAGTGGTGCAATTCAGGCGGACGGGTGATTGCTGCTTACTTGCGATCAAATCTCCCCCGCTACTTTTTAAATATATTGTGCCTAAAGGTTCAATTACGGTTGATGGTGTCAGCCTTACGGTCAATCAGGTACAAGATGATAGATTTGAAGTCAATCTCATTCCGCATACATTGATGAGCACGAATTTCAGATATCTCGATCAAGGTAAAAAGGTGAATCTCGAAACTGACATGATCGCAAAATATGTCGCACGTTTGCTTAATCAAGCATGACAAATATGACAATCAGTCCAACTGAGGAAGTTCTTGCAGACTTTAAGGCCGGAAAAATGGTTATTCTGGTTGACGAAGAGGATCGTGAGAATGAAGGGGATTTAGTATTGGCTGCCGATTTCGTTACGCCGGAGGCCATCAACTTCATGGCCAGACATGGCAGAGGTCTGATCTGTCTGACGCTGACGGAAGAACGATGCCATCAGCTCAAGCTGCCAATGATGGTTACTGCCAATTATTCACCGTTAGGGACTAATTTTACGGTTTCTATTGAAGCAGCCAGTGGGGTGACAACCGGTATTTCTGCTGCTGATCGTGCCCGTACCATTCAGGCAGCAGTCAGACCGGATGCCAGTCCCGAGGACTTGGTTCAGCCGGGCCATATTTTCCCGCTCAAGGCGCAGAAAGGGGGGGTGCTGGCGCGCGCCGGCCATACCGAAGCAGGATGTGATCTGGCACGTATGGCTGGGTTAACTGAAGCGGCAGTCATCTGTGAGATTCTGAAAGATGATGGTGAAATGGCGCGATTACCGGATTTGATCGAATTTGCGAACAGGCATGAGCTCAGGATTGGGACTATTGCTGATCTCATTCATCATCGCAGTCTTACGGAAAGTTTGATATCACGTATAGCCGAGCGACCTTTACAAACTGCTCATGGGGAATTCAGGCTGATTGCTTACCATGATAAAATTACCAGCGTGACGCATCTTGCACTGGTAAAAGGTATTTTGAATCCTGATAAAGAAGTGCTCGTGCGGGTACATGAACCCCTGTCTGTGATCGATGTGCTGGAAATCGATGACTGCACGCATTCTTGGAGTATCCATGATGCCATGGCCGTTATTGCCCGGGCTGGGCTGGGAGCCATCGTTCTGCTTCACCGTAAAAATGATGCGGATATTCTGACGGAACGTATCCTGCATGCCAGCAAACCACGGCAGCAGAATAGACCAACACCTGATTTGCGTCATCATGGTATCGGTGCTCAAATTCTTAAGGATCTGGGGGTGGGCAAAATGCGCCTGCTGGCAACTCCCCACAGAATGCCCAGCGTGACGGGCTTCGGTCTGGAAGTTATAGGCTACCTGGAACCTGAAAACAAATTGTGTACATAAAGAAAGATAAAGTTGTTTTTACCAGCCAGCCGATTTTGATGAGGAGAGCCCTGTATGGCTTATTATGACAAGATTTTTGAGGTGGATACGAATCTCAACGGAAACGGGTTGCGCATCGGCATCGTTATGAGTCGTTTCAATGTCGATATAGGAGAAGGATTGCTGGGAGCCTGTACCGCGGAACTGACCAAACTGGGGGTGCAGGAGTCAGATATGATTCTGGTAACGGTACCCGGTGCACTGGAAATCCCGGTTGCTTTACAGAAACTGGCCATATCTGATCGGTTTGATGCACTGGTTGCGCTGGGTGCGGTCATACGTGGGGAAACTTATCATTTTGAGGTAGTGGCAAATGAATCAGCGCGGGGATTGGCTACCGTCGGACTGGAATATGATATTCCGATCGCGAATGGTATTCTCACAACGGATGATGAAGATCAGGCGATTGCCCGTATGACAGAGAAGGGAATTGATGCAGCGCGGGTAGTCGTGGAAATGTCCAATCTGATGTTAAAACTCGATGAACTCGATGAAATGGATCAATCTACTTCTATATGACGTTGCCAGAATCGGTTCTATCTTCAAAGAGGCCCGCACCAAAATATAAAAAACGTCGTCATTTATCACGAGAGCTAGCCTTGCAAGGAATCTATCAATGGCGGCTTGCCGGAGGTAATGCCGGTGATATCGATGCGCAGTTGCGGGAGGTCAGAATTTTCAGTAAGGCTGATGAACGCTACTTCTCTGATTTATTGCACGGAGTTCTGAAACATACTTCTGCTTTGGAAGAGCAAATTCAGCCATGCCTCGATCGGCAGTTAACCGAACTGAGCCCGGTAGAATTTTCGATTCTTTTGCTCAGTACCTACGAGTTGATTCATCATCTGGAAATACCTTATCGGGCCATCATCAATGAAGCAATAGAACTTGCCAAGAGCTATGGGGGTACCGATGGACACAAGTATGTCAATGGTGTACTGGATAAGCTCGCTGGTCGACTACGTACAACCGAGTTTGAACTTCAGCGTTCACGGAAAAACGAATAAAGCAGAAAGCAATGATTGCATCGGTTTTTTTACTGATGGCGTAATGGAGTAGTCGTGAACTCGGAGTTTGACATTATCCGTCGTTATTTTACCCGTTTTCCCAAGCGAGCATTGCTGGGGCCAGGCGATGATGCCGCATTGATTGCCTGTACATCGGGGATGGATTGGGCTGTATCAGTTGATACATTAGTCATGGGGCGACATTTTTTTCCAGATGCAGCGCCTTATGAACTGGGCCACAAGGCGCTGGCCGTTAACCTTTCCGATATGGCGGCTATGGGGGCGATACCACGTTGGGTAACACTATCTTTGACATTGACTGCAACACTTGCACAGGATGACGCCTGGCTCAACGCTTTTTCCAGTGGATTTCTTACTCTGGCTGATCAGTATCAGGTTGAACTGATTGGAGGTGATACAACTTGTGGGCCTCTTAATATCGGGGTGCAAATTATCGGTGAAATTCCACAGGGAAAAGCGCTCAAGCGCAGCGGTGCGATGCCCGGGGATGATATCTGGATATCCGGATATCCGGGAAATGCAGCAATGGCGCTGGCGTATCTGCAACAGCGTACGGTGTTGACACCGGAGGAGGCACAGTCCTGCCTGCCTGCGCTTCATACCCCAGTTCCTCGAGTTGAGTTGGGTAACGGACTGCTGGATCTGGCGCATAGCGCTATTGATGTTTCGGACGGGTTATTGGCTGATCTCGGCCATATCCTGGAGTGCTCCAATGTCGCGGCTATCATTGATTTCGAGAATATTCCCTGCTCATCGGTGATAAAAGCAAAACTGTCTCGAGGAAATGCTGATCGTCAATTAGCCATTGACTGCCTGTTGACAGGCGGGGATGATTACGAGCTTTGTATCACTGTACCGGAAAACAGACGTGGTGCTGTAGTACAGCTTTCACAAGAGTCAGGTATTGCACTTTCCCGCATTGGAAAAATAGTTCCGGGCGAGGGATTGACTGTACTGACCGCTGCTGGAAATCCTTTAACCTTTGAGAGAAAAGGCTATGACCACTTCCTTGCCTGATAATTATTCGCCACAGCATCCACTTAAACCTGATATCGCTTTTGTACATGTTCGGCTTGCACATTTTATTGCCATGGGAGCAGGGGCAGGTCTGATTCGTTATGCTCCCGGTACTGTTGGCACACTTGCTGCTTTCCCCCTTTTCTGGTTGCTAGAATCGCTTATTGAGCCCATTTCGCTGTTACTCGTCATTGACGTTTTTTTTATCTTGGGTATCTGGGCATGTGCTGTAACCGGACGGGCGCTTGGCTCACCCGACCACCCCGGAATGGTTTGGGATGAGATCGTGGCATTTATGCTGGTGCTTTTTTTCACACCGGATGATTGGCTATGGCAACTGGCCGCATTTTTGCTATTCCGTTTTTTTGATATCGTAAAGCCTGCACCGATCGGTTATCTGGACAGCAAGCTCAAGGGAGGATTGGGGGTAATGCTTGATGATTTATTGGCAGCATTTTATACGCTGTTGTGTCTGGCGGGCTGGAAATCAATGGTTTTGTTTGAAAGCTATTTCTGAAATACGCATGACAATTCCGAATGATGAAAATTTGCTGGATCTGGCTCAGCAATCAGGAAATTTACTCAAGGAAAACGGACTGATGCTGGTTTCTGCAGAATCCTGCACCGGTGGTTGGATCGGGCAAGCAATGACTGCCGTACCAGGCAGCTCTATCTGGTATGAACGCGGATTTATTACTTATAGTAATCTGGCTAAACAACAAATGCTGGGTGTGCAATCGGAAACGCTGGCACGATATGGCGCTGTCTCCGAGCAAACTGCGCGAGAAATGGCACAAGGAGCAATAAAGATGAGCCAGGCACAGGTAGCTGTGGCAGTTACCGGTATTGCTGGCCCTGACGGTGGATCAGAGGAAAAGCCAGTCGGAACAGTTTGTTTTGCCTGGATCTTCAATGATCAATCCAGATGCAGCAAAACTTACCTGTTTAGGGGTGATCGTGAAGCAATCAGGCGGCAATCGGTCGCAACAAGCTTGCAGGGCATTCTCGAGCTATTGGATTCTACGCCTCCTCTGTATTTTGCCTAGGCTGGACCTTCTTGAGTTTATTACCTCCAGTAATGTCCATTGAGTCAATGAGCTTTATTTATGACTCTGCTAAAATAAAAGAGGAAGCTGATCAGACAGTCGCTGCCTGGTAAAAAACAGGGAGAGGAAAGTCCGGGCTCCATAGAGCAGGATGCCGGTTAATGGCCGGCCGCCGTGAGGCGAGGAACAGGGCCACAGAGACGAGCGTATTAAGTTACGGTGAAACGCGGTAACCTCCATCCGGAGCAAGATCAAATAGGCAGATGATGACGCTGCTCGCCGAGTCTGCGGGTAGGTCGCTTGAGCACAAAGGTAACTATGTGCCTAGAGGAATGACTGTCCACGACAGAACCCGGCTTATCGATCAGCTTCCTTGTTGCAGAAAGAGACATATAAAAAAGGGCAGATTTCTCTGCCCTTTTTTACACTACTACGGCGAATCGAATTACTAATATTTGCCGATTAGAAGTCGTGGCGTACGCCGACTGAGTAAACATTACGATCGGCATCTCCAACGACGATGTTTCTGTCATCTACCCATACACGTTGGTAGCCACCAAACAGACTGGAACGACGGCTCAGATTATGAATCACACCAACGGTGATATTTTCAACGTTACGTTTGCCATATGCACCACCCAATGCCACGCCTGCGTTACTACTTTTTGCTCTGGTCATACCACCTTGTGCGATCAGCATAGTGTTACCAATGGTATAGTCGACACCGGCTATCCAGAGGCTACCGTCACCATCCGGGTTCATTGCCGAGTTGCACTGACCACGGCCGCCATCCAAACTGATGGATCCAGCAGCATCTCCAAAAGCAGAAGCTGCGGTACAAGTGGCAGCACCGCCAAATGGATTGGCGTTGTTGACATGCTCATACTGTCCACGCAGACGGAAGTCAGCAATACTGAAGGTTGCGCCACCACGCCAGATTTCTTCAGTTTTCACGCCGAGCGATTTTTGCATGTCACTTCTTCTGTCTCTGGAGTAGCCACCAAACAGATCCACGCCAACCGCATCAAATTGTCCACTGTATTTAGCGGCTACTTGGAAATCCCATTCACCGTTGTTACCACCGGAATATTCCGGATTGATTACCGGATCATATTTATCCGCATCACCAGGCATTAATAAACCAGATACCGAAAAACCTTCTACCACCGGTGAATCATAGCGTACTGCACTATTTACAAAACCGTTATCACCAGCACCATAACCGTTTACTGAAGAAACCATCAAACCACCGCTACCGGTTGCATGCAAGCTGGTATAGGCAAACGGATCAATGGTTTGACCACCGGCATAATCTTTAAAGGGAGATTGAACACGACCAAACTTCATCTCACCCCATTGATCGCCGCCAAGACCGACCCATTGTTCACGTGCAGTCTGCGTGCTGCCTGTACCAGGATTGATAGCAAACTCGATCCGTCCCAAAGCCTGCAGCCCTGCTCCCAGGTCTTCAGCAACCTGCAGCCCCCAGCGGGATTGCAAAGCATCATCCACTACGGCAGTTTGTGCATTGAACCCGTCCACATCGATAGTGGCGTATTCAGCTTGTACACGGCCGAAGATGGTGACGTGCGTACCCTGCGCGGAAGCCATCAATGGCGCTGCTAACGCTCCGGCTACAGCCAGTGAAATTAGTCTTTTTTTCATTTGAAACTCTCCTTAAAGAAAATAACCAAGGTCAACTATAGATAGATCGTAATGTCGAACATTGCACATTCAAATCTGTAACCGCTATTTCTATTGAATGTATTGCGTGTTTTCAGACCTCCCACATCAGAAGGGTTGTTCGGATTGTGCCCAAGCGGAATCAGTTGTGCAACAATAAACAAGCCTTTTTTGTTTTTATGGCAACATTTTGTTGTTTTTGAGCAACATCAGGGAAAATTTGTTGAGGTACAGCGGGTGGAGAGGAATAAGTGATGATTAATCTATATTCGTGCGTAGTATTGTCAGCAGGTCATTTCCGTAGCGGGAGAATTTTTGCACACCCATACCTGGAATTTGCCGCAGCGCACCTTCGGTTTGTGGCCGTAGGCGTATCAGCTCATGCAAAGTAGTATCGTGAAATACGACATAGGCTGGTATACCGTGCTCCTTGGCCGTTGCCAGTCGCCATAAACGTAACTGTTCCCATAATCGATGGTCGCTGGCATTGAATGTAGCCGGTGTAGTGAGTGGTTTTTTGCTGGGATCGGATTGATGGTCCGGTGGAAATCGAAGTTTTATATTGCATTGTCCGCGCAATACGTCTCTGGCAGGAGGGGCGAGTTGCAGGGTGCGTCGTTCACTATCGGTGAAAAGGTAACCCCTTGCTAGCAGATGCCTGAAGACTGTACGCCAGCCTGATACATCAAGTTCCTGGCCAATACCGAAAGTACTTACCTGATCGTGGCTCCACTGTTTGACACGTGCGGTATTTTTCCCGATTAGTACATCAATCAGATGCTCCGTACCAAAACACTGCCCTGTCCGGTAGACACAAGATAAAGCTTTTTGTGCAAAAACGGTGCCGTCCAGGACAGGGGTGGTATCCAGGCAGGCATCACAATTACCACATTTAGAAACAGCGGATACTTCACCAAAATATTCGAGTAATCGTGCACGACGGCAGGTAGTCGTCTCACACAGCGCCAATAATGCATCGAGTCTGGCAGCGGCAACTTCCTTGATGGATGGCGGTGCCTGGTTGTATTCAGCCAAACGCTGCAGTCGTATGACATCTCCAAGCCCATAAGCCATCCACGCGTCGGCTGGTTGACCGTCACGTCCGGCCCGACCCGTTTCCTGATAGTAACTTTCGATACTTTTCGGTAGGTCTAAATGAGCAACAAAACGTACGTCGGGTTTATCGATACCTAATCCAAATGCAGTCGTGGCAACCATGACTAAGCCATCTTCATGCAAGAATTGCTTCTGGCGCCGGGTGCGCGTAAGGGAATCCATGCCTGCGTGGTAGGCGATTGCCGGCACGTGGTGGGCGTTCAACCAGGCTGAAGTTTCCTCGACCTTCCTGCGGGACTGACAGTATACGATTCCCGCATTCCCATAATGTTTGGTACGAATAAAATTTAATAGTTGTAATCGGCCGTTCGATTTGGTTGTGATGCGGTAATGTATATTGGGACGGTCGAAACTGCTGATGAAAGAACGTGCCTGATGTAACTCGAGGCAGTGAAGGATATCCTCACGGGTTCTGGCGTCGGCGCTGGCAGTCAGTGCAATACGTGGTACTTTTGGGAATTTTCGGGGTAAAACCGAGAGTTGACTGTATTCCGGCCGGAAATCGTGACCCCATTGAGATACACAATGAGCTTCATCGATCGCGAACAAAGCCAGAGGTGTGCGCTGTAGCAACGCGTGGAATCGAGCAGTGAGTAATCTCTCCGGTGCCACATACACCAAATCATAAGCACTTGCCAGCATGGCTTGTTCGATTGACGTTGCAGCTTCAGGGGCAAGTGAGGAATTAAGGTAGGCTGCACGCACGCCTAACTCACACAAAGCAGCTACTTGATTTTCCATCAACGCAATCAAAGGTGAAACGACGATGGCCACGCCATTTCTTAATAATGCCGGGATCTGATAACACAACGATTTACCGCCGCCAGTGGGCATCAGTACCAGGCAATCGCCACCATTTACTACGTGGGAGATAATTTCAGCCTGTTGATCACGAAAATCGGCATAGCCGAAAATTTCTTTGAGGATGATATGAGCGCGAGAGGTCATTCCCCACTCATAAACCGTTCCAGATCCCGCCGAGTGCGCTTGGTTGGTCTGCCTTTACTTTCGAAGTGAGGTTGCGCCTTGAGTTTTTCAGCTAATATTGCACGGGCACGCCGACTTTCATCTGTTTCCTGATAAAGCTTCTGGGCTTCTGTAGCAGGTCCGCGTTTGTTGGATAATGCCACTACTGTTATTTGGTAATGGTAAGGGCCGATACGAATATCCAGTTCGTCTCCTTCTGTCAGCGTCTTAGCTGGTTTTGCCCGTATGCCATTGAGTTGCACGCGTCCTCGTTCGATTGCCTCGGCTGCTAATGAACGTGTCTTGAAAAAACGAGCAGCGAACAGCCACTTATCGATCCGAAATTTTTCACTGGTAGCCTGTGTGGTTTTCTCGGTCATAAGTAAATAGAAAACAGAAAAACGATCAGTCGTAAACGGTGCTTCAGCTCAGTAGCGATTCGTCATCATCATGCCACATGGCATCGTACTCATCCTGGAAAAAAAACTTTTGTTCACCAAATGCAGGGCGAAGATCATCCAACCAAGTAGCCTGTTCATTGTAACGGGCAAAAAATGGCCGTTGTACCCAGTCTGGGTTACGGCCCTGGATGAAACGCAGTACGAAAACCCGTTCTCGATTAATCTCTGCTACACCCTGAATTTCAACTTTACCTGGACCCGCACTCATGGATGGCCCCCGAGCAGTTCGTCCCATCCCGGAAATCTGCTGAACGGCTGCCCGATAAATTTCCCATGCTTTAACCAAGGGAACTTCAAAATATCTGCGGGCACCTGTATTGCGTTCCACGAACATATAATAAGGAACGATACCTTGCTGCACTTGAGATTGCCACATTTGTGTCCAGATTGCAGAATCATCATTGATATGTGCGACCAATGGGGACTGGCTGCGAATGACAACTCCCGTCTCGCGCAGTTTGCGGATGGCTTCACGTGCAATAGGGGTATCGAGCTCTCGCCAGTGATTGAAGTGTGCCATGATCGCAACGTGTTTGCCTGCTTGCACCAGTTTTTCTAACAGCCGTAACAAGGTATCCGCATCATCATCCAATACGAAGCGGTGTGGCCAGTATGACAGTGCCTTTGTTCCGATACGTAACGTTTGGAGATGCTCAAATTCCGGCGCCAGTAATGGTTCGAGATAGTTTGCCAGGTGCCGGGTTTTCATGATCATGGGATCCCCGCCGGTAATCAGAAGATCGGTGACTTCCTGGTGTCGTTTTAAATAACGATGCAACAGGGTAGACTCATTAGTAGCGATCCGTAACGATTTGTCACCCACAAACTGAGCCCAGCGGAAGCAAAAGGTGCAGTAGGCATGACAAGTCTGACCCTGACTTGGAAAAAACAGCACTGTTTCACGGTATTTATGCTGCATACCATCGAGATGTTCTCCATCCAGGCGCGGCACGTTGAGAGATTGCTGGGCAGCAGGGTGTGGATTAAGTCGTTCACGAATGGCCTTGACCGCGGCTTGTAAATGCGCACTATCGGCCTGAGTATCGATCAAAGTGGCAATTTCTCTGAAGTCCTCTGGCGCCAACATATCCTGCTGTGGAAAGGTAAGCTGAAAAATAGGGTCGTTCGGAATATTATGCCAGTCGATTAATTCATCGATAACATACTGATTAACCCGAAAAGGCAGTACTTTGGCAACTACATGGATGGCATTTCTCTGTGCGGCCGATAGTCGTGCGATTTGTGGAATAGCATTGAGATGCTGCTCTGTATAAACCCGATAGTTTTTAACAGTTGTCAGATTTTTTAATCGACTGCTACTGAATCTTGCGTAATCATATAAATACATTGGTCCGTCCTGAAAGCTTGGCAAGGTTTGACTTGATTGGTGTTCTTGGTGGACTGCCGTACCTTGCAGCAGGTTCTTGAAAAACTAGCTAACCTGCGATAAGCACAAATAAAAATGAATTCTCCCCGCCTAGCAGTCAAATTGTCAAGAATAGATGGTCCGGATTGTCTGAATGACCATTCCTAACGATATGCAACAAGCCAGCATGGCAAAACCACGCTGCAGTTTCACTTCGTCGAAACGATCGGTATATCGCCTGCCGATCAGCGTGCCGGTGATCGTACCCGCACTGAAAGGCAAAGCGAGCAGCCAGTTCATAAAACCCATGGAAGTTGCCGCAATCACGCCGGTTACAGAAATCAGTGCAGTGATCGCCAATGAGGTTGCCATCAAAGACTGCATGGGCAGATTCGATATCTTTCTGAGTGCAGGGATAATGATGAACCCTCCACCCACCCCGAGTAAACCTGACAGAAACCCGGTTGTGATACCTGAAAATGCAAGCTCTCTGGCACAGGGTAAGGTCCATATCAGACGGCCGCTTTCCAGGTTTAGCTGACAGGGGAGAGATAACTCCTCCGTCTGTACAGCAGATCGATCACTCTGGCGATACATGTACCATGCTGCAAAAGCCAGTACTCCCGCAAATAATAATGTCAGCAGTGAATCGGGCAACTGTCGGGCGATCCATATCCCGATTGGTGCGGTCAGCAAACCGGTAGTCGCGATGAGACCAGCCGCGCGATAACGAACGATTCCCTGTCTGAAAGCTGGTAAGGTAGCCACTGTTGCTGACAATGCGATTGATAACAAGGCGATGGGAGCTGCTTCAGCCACAGTTGCGTGCAGACCAAAAATCAATAAAGGGACTGCAATAATAGTGCCACCTGAACCGGTCAATCCTAGAACAAGCCCCGTAAAAATGCCCAATAAAAAGCCAAGCAGCAGAATTTCCATGAAAATTTAGTTTGTTTCCGTAGAGCGTGTCAGCCATTCACGACCTTTCAGCATGCCTTCCCAATATAGCCATGGGAAAAGTCTGACTTTGAACCACCAGTAGGATCTTCTGGCAGTAGTCGGGTCGAGGGGGAAGGTCGGGAGCAATTTACCGCCAAAACCGAATTCAGCCAGGATGACTTTGCCGTTTTCTACCGTAAGTGGACAAGCACCGTATCCATCATAAATGGCTTTAAGCTCGTGGCCTTCTTTCGCCGCCAGAAGATTTTCGGCAACGATAACGATCTGTTTCCTGACCGCGGCTGCAGTTTTCGCGTTGGGGGAGGAGCATGCATCACCCAGAGAAAAGATATTGGGATAACGGACATGTTGTAGTGTTCTAGGATTAACTTCGCAGAAACCGCTGGCATCGGCTAACGGGCTGTTGCGTAAAAAATCCGGTGCGGCCTGTGGCGGCGTGACATGCAGCATATCGAAGGATTTATCCACGCGGGTGGTTTGTCCTGAATCATCTTTGATTTCAAAGGTAGCAATTTTATCTGCACCGTTGACCTTTACCAGATTAGAGTTGAATACCAGTTTCGCGTGGTAGTGATCAGCGTACTTCATCAGGGGCGGTACGAATTCGGCTACACCGAATAAAACTGGTGTGGCTGTGTTGAATTCGACTTCTATGTTATCCAGTACGCGTTCACGTAACCAATGATCGCAGGATAAGTACATTGCCTTCTGCGGAGCGCCAGCACATTTGATCGGCATCGGTGGCTGCGTGAACAATGCCTTGCCACTTTTCAGTTGTTGAGTCAGTGACCATGTGTAAGGTGCCAGGTCGAACAGATAATTCGAGGTGACCCCATTTTTACCAAGTGTTTCTTCGATGCCTTCTATTTTTTCCCAGGCCAGGCGAATTCCCGGGCATACGATCAATTGCCGATAACCGACAGAGCGGCCATCAGCCAGATGAACCAGATTGTCATCCGGCACAAGTCCGGCTACTTCCGCCTTGATCCATTCCGCGCCTTGCGGAATGACATCCGCCGTATTGCGGACTGTTTGATCAATTGCATAAGTACCGCCACCAACCAGCGTCCAGGCAGGTTGATAATAATGTTTGTCACTCGGTTCGATAATGGCGATACGCAAGGCAGGACGACGATGTAAAAGACTGGCAGTGACACCGATTCCGGCAGAGCCTCCGCCGACTACCACGATGTCGAAGGCATTGTCCCAGTTACAGGCTGCGGTAACTGGACTCCGTTCGCCTGCGGGTTCGGTGTGGGATATCGTATGCGTTCCGGCCGTATTGCCTGCCTTGTCATGCGTACCTGTTGCAGTGGTGTCAGGAACATGGTCCCAATCACAGGCTGCAACGATTTTTTCAGTAGAAGCTGCTCCAGTGGCTGTATCGTGGCTGTATAGCGCCCGGGCGCGGTTACCCGAACCGCAAAAGGCCAATACGGGGCCCGGCAGTTCTTCCAGTAATTGGCTGAATTCAGCACGCTTTTCATCCGAAACGGCCCCGATTTCGACTGGGAGGTAAGCGAACCGGAGGCCGGCTGATTCTGCAGCATTTTCCAGTTCTGTACTGGTAGGCTGGTTTTCCCCGCCTTCCCCATCAGGACGATTACAGATAATGGACTTATAACCTGCTGCTGCGATTTTTTCTATATCGCCCACATTGACTTGCCCGGTGACGGATAATTTTTTATCCAGTTCATGCCAGTTGATTGGGAAAGGTGTACTCATAATGCGTTTCTCCTGTAGGTAATCTACGTGATTGCCAGCATAAATGGAGCATGCATGGCTGCCAGGGTATAATGATAGGGATTTGTAGGATTAGTCTCCTCTATCTGGTTGGTGCGGTTTTTTCGGATCATCTTCCCGGAAGACGTTATCTTCCGTAATATACTGAATGCCATCCTGGACGCGGGTTTCATCGTTCTGGCAATATAGTTCGAACAATGTCAGCATGATTTGCATGGCTTCTTGGCTGCTGAGGCTGTAATAAATATATTTTCCTTTGCGTTCGGTCGATACAAGTTTCTCTTCACGCAGGATTGTGAGCTGTTGTGAGAGTGTCGGCTGCCGGATACCGAGCAGTTGTTCCAGCTCACCGACATTTTTTTTTCCTTGCATCAGCTGGCATAGAATCAATAGTCGATCTTCATTTGCCAGGATTTTAAGCATGGTACAAGCTTGGGCCGCGGATGCCCGCTCTTTGACCATGTGTGATAAATCCGGTTGTGTGAATGAATTGATCATTTCTTATCGTAATATTCCGAGCTGTTGTTATGCATTATTTATGGGATGAATGAGTCTTGTTTTTTCCTGACTGATGTTCGGGTTTGAGATGATTCATACGGCGTTTCTCCAGCAGATCAAAAATTGCCATGCCCAACAGCATAGCCGCAACAAATATGATTGCGCCGGCATGGCCCGATGCCGCCAGAACCAATCCTGGACCCGGACAAATACCGGCAATCCCCCAACCTATACCGAACATCAGGCTACCCAGAATCAGTCGGCTGTCTATCATATTTGTGGCGGGTAAATGGATAGGTGACGCAAAAAGAGTCTGGCCCCGGCGCTTGGCTGATCTGAAAGCAAAGAACCCAATGCTGACTGCACCAGCCATGACAAGAATCAGCGAAGGGTCCCATCGTCCGGTAATATCCAGAAAAGCGAGTACTTTTGCAGGGTTGATCATTCCGGATAACATCAACCCTATGCCAAAAATAAGCCCTGCAAGTAATGCGATCAACGATATGAACATAAGCTTACCTTTTCTTGGTCCATTAAATCATTTAACCGGCGATCAGCCGGGAGATTCGGGTTCAATTCAGGCCATGCTGAAGGATGTACGTCGTCACCATTCCCATTGCCATGAACAGCAGTGTGGCCACGATCGAGCGCGGTGACAGACGTGAGATACCACAGACACCGTGGCCACTGGTACACCCGGAACCGTAGCGTGTGCCGAACCCGACGATCAGACCTGCCAGCGCAAGCAACCCATTGCCGGTTTCGATTTGTACGGCAGGCAATTCATCGAACCAACGCCATATCCATGGCGCAAGTAACAGTCCGGTAACGAACGCCATACGCCACCCAGATCCCCTTTTTGTAGCCTGAACAATCTGCCGACAATACCGGAGATACCGGCAATGCGGCCAGTGAGGATCAGTAATAAGGCGGTTGCTAAGCCAATTACCATACCTCCCGTCAAGGCGCTGACAGGTGTAAAAGATTGCCAATCAATCATAAAAATGCCTCGTCAACATTATATTTTAATTTAATATATTTTTTTATATTATGATTTATTATATATTATAATAGAAGAATGTTAATAACGAAAGGAATGATCATGCAACCAAAAATTCAGGCTTTTTTTGATCCGGCTACATGGACAGTAAGCTATGTCGTATTCGATCAACGGGGAGGACACTGTGCAATAATCGATCCAGTACTCGATTATGACCCTAAGGCTGGGAGGGCAAAATATGATTCTGCCGACAGGCTAATTGAATTTGTGCGATTGAAAAATTTAACGGTTGACTGGATACTCGAGACACATGCTCATGCTGATCATCTTTCCTCGGCACATTATCTCAAGTTGAAATTAGGCGGGAAAACCGCGATTGGCAACCAGATTCCTGTCGTTCAGCGTATTTTCAAAAAATTATTCAACATGGAGCCAGACTTCAAGCCGGATGGTTCTCAATTCGACCACTTATTCAGTGATGGTGAAACGTTTGCAGTCGGTCAGCTGCATGGCAAAGTAATATTCGTACCTGGCCATACACCCGCTGATCTTGCGTACCAGTTTGCGGATGCGATTTTTGTCGGTGATACGATGTTTATGCCGGATGTGGGTACGGCACGTGCCGATTTTCCTGGTGGCGATGCCCGGCAGCTCCACCGTTCTATTCGTAAATTACTGGATGGTTATCCCCCGGAAACGCGGTTATTCATGTGTCATGATTACCCTCCCAATGAACGCCCGGCAAAGTGGGAATGTACGATAGCCGATGAACGGGCACACAATATTCATGTTCATGACGGCGTGAGTGAGGATGAATTCGTGGCCATGCGCACGGCACGTGACGCTACCCTGGAGGTACCAGTATTGATTTTGCCATCCGTGCAGCTCAACGTGCGTGCAGGACAAATGCCACCAGCGGAAGATAATGGTATTGCCTATTTCAAGATACCGATCAACGTTATCTAGAGTAATGCGGCCTGAAATTGAATATCGGCAGTAAAATACTACCAGTATCGGACGTTACCTGTGTCAAGATGAATAAAATTGGATGAAGGGTAATAACCTACTCCTCCAGCATTCAGTGAAATTGCTGCTTCTCTGAGCACATTGAGTGGAACACCGGGTAAACGAATATCGATCGCCTTTCCCTGCATGTGTAGACTGTTTTTGGCAACACCATGGCTTTGTGCTGAGAGCGCAGCGTTGGTTACAGGAGAACGGTATCCGGAAATTACCTGGAATGCTTGCGAACTTCCCATTTTGTGATGTAGGTATTGCATCAAATCAAGCAATCTGGGATCAATTGGATGTTGTTCACCGGAGCGGTGATCACGCAGCACTTTTTCGATAGCGTGAAGCGACTCGGGAATATAACTTCCTTGTACCCAGTAGGTGGTCTTAACCCTTTCTCCAGTATGCAAATTGAGTAGAGACAGTCGTTTTTCGTTTATTCGGGAATAGCCGGCGTATGCTGAAGGCAGGGTGAGCAATGCGCAGGCGCCTAAGCCCGCCTGTAACAGATGGCGGCGGGTAGTTCCATGTGTCGTCAGTTTCTCGGTGCTGAGGACATCAGCTTGCTGTTTGAACATTCATAATTCTCCATGATAACGTCAAGTCAGGTTTCAAAAGGACTGAGGCGTATGCCCCGAGTCCAGCCAGCGTGCATAGGTCAATGCTCGTTTGTCACGACCGTAAACATCGGATGAAAAACGGACATCACCCTGTTCATCACTCCAGGCCGTTAAATACACCAGATAGATTGGTAATCTTTCTGGTAAATGTACTGTGTGGGTCTTGCCACTATTGATTTTCTCCACGATATTAGTTTTGCCGAAGGACCGGCCCAGCACGAACTCCGCTAGTTGTAACGGCTTTTCCAAACGGATACAGCCCGAGCTGTAGGTGCGGATATCGCGCTGAAACAGGGACTTCGAAGGCGTATCATGCAAATAGATGCTGAAAGGATTCGGGAACATGAATTTTATGGTGCCTAAGGCATTCATTCTTCCAGGTTCTTGTCGCAGGGCATAAGGAAAAGGATGCTCAACCGAATGCCAGTCGATCATATCAGGATCCAGCTCGAATTCATGTCGATGATCTGCAAATACTCGGATTCCCTGAGAAGTAAAATAATCCGGATTTTGTCTTTGTTTGGGCAATAAATCCTTACGTGCGATACTGTTGGGAATATTCCAATGCGGGTTAAGGACAATATGCGAGATATGGCTGTTGAAGCTCGGGGTCGAGCGATAATCACGCCCGACGACAATGCGCATATCCAGAACCGGTGTATTATGCTTAACTGCTACCAGGTGAAATCCGGCGATGTTAACCAGTATATAACAATCACTGAATTTTCTGGGTAACCAGCGCAAGCGCTCCAGATTGATACGCAGCCGTTGGATATGTTCCTGCGGGGTTGTATTCATCGCCTGTTTTGTGTGCTTGCCGATAACGCCATCGGCATTCAATCCGTATTGTCGCTGAAACGTTTTGACTGCGGTTTCCAACGCCTCGTCGTAAAGCTCACTCTCGTTTGTGGTAAGGGCATATTCCGGTTTTTCAAAAATGGCATATGCTTCCAGAATACGCTGCCGGATCAGTGGAATGGCTGGATGTGTAGTATTAGGGCGGATCGAGGGTGTTTCTTCCGGTATTCGGGTCCAGGCTACTTCCATGGTTACCAGTTTACGAAGCTTTGCCAGCAGACGTTTGAGCGAACGGTATTGAGGCATGTTGGGTGGCAGATCCGCGAGTGCTTGTTGCAAGTTGCCCAGTGTAAGAGCTTGTTGCAGAAAATCCACCGAATCGAATATCGGTTGCGGGATATGCCAGTCGGGATCGGCTGAGGTAGCCAGTAATCGCCCACCGTACAGATCGCGCGCGAGTGCAAGCAGGGACTGGGTAGTATACAGCTCCAATGAAAGTGAGGCGCTGGTAGTGTGCTCATTACGAAGTTGACGTAGACGTTCAATATCATAATCGCTGCTGGTCAATCCTTCTTCACTTGCGCCTTCAATGAAGGTTAGTGCCACATCCAGCAAGGGCAGGTGCTGGTCGAATACTGTCCAGGCGGGTTGATAATCACGCTGGGCATAAAAACGTCTTAACGTTGCCAGGCCGATTTTATTTCGGTCGCCATGAGTATCCACTGCCAACTGCTGGCGTATCGTTTCCGCGCTGACGATCATTAAGGAATTCGTAGCTGTGGCAGGCAATGTTGCAAATATTCCAATGAGTAAGATGAAATACTGGATGATGAAGGTCGTTTTTACACAATATTTCCTAGTGTTCGGATTAAAGAACAAGAAATCGCTCCTGTATCTATTCTTTGAGTAAGTCATTGCAGACGATAGGATAGTGGCGTTTATTTATTATCCAGAAAAAATTTTCCGCGAGGATTTTCGTTTTATCATACCTTGTAGAACCTATAAAGCAGAAATCAAAGAACTTTTCCTCCTATTTAACTTCTGTCACTTGTTATTGTCGCTATTGCACTACAATAGCGTACATTATTGCCCGGCTCCGATACATTTATGCCTTTCAATTTCGTCGTACTTTGGACTGATGCACTGATTTACCTGCTGGTAATTGCAAGCGTCGTCTTTGGTATTTATGTCAGACGCCATGCTCATTTGCTGAGACCCTGGCGCAGAGTGGCGCACAGTGCCAGTGGTATGTCGGCACTGACGGTACTGGCGTGTTTTGTACTGATCGGGTTGCTCGATACGATTCATTTTCGCCCGGTACTGGAACAATCGGTACGCAGTGACGGAAAGAGTGTATACAGTGCCGAAGTGTTAAGCTTGCTTGATGTATTGGTGACTCCGTTACGTCTGCAGGTGGAAAAAACCTACTCTGCGCCACTTTCTGCTCACCTTTATGCAAAGGAGATGATCAAAGCTCCTGATGGTAGCCAAGTCAGAGATTTTGCTCGTCTGGTTTACGGAGGAGCTCATCTGAACGATCCTGAGGCGGAATTGACTCAAGACATTTTTCAGCGTTCTGGGTCGGGTGCAGTTGCAGGGTTACTGATCTGGAGTCTGCTGGTCTTGAGCTTCGGTAAGATACAGGCGTGGCGTCATTCTACTTCGTTTTTGTCTATGCAGATGGCTATATGGCGTGGTGCAACTGAAGTACCTTGGCGTGCCATCCTGATTACGCTTGCTGCTATCCTGATTACGAGTAGTATGGTTGTTGTTTTGGCTGCGCACTACCACGTGCTCGGAACCGATAAAGTCGGTCAGGATGTGCTGTATTTGTCACTCAAAAGCATCCGTACCGGGCTCGTTATCGGTACGCTGACAACGCTCATCATGCTGCCATTTGCTTTATTACTGGGAATCGCTGCGGGTTATTTTCGCGGTTGGGTCGATGATGTGATTCAATATATCTATACTACCCTGAGCTCTATTCCCAGTGTACTGCTGATTGCTGCGGCGGTATTGATGATGCAGGTTTATATCGAAACTCATTCGGAGATATTCGATACAGCCGCTGCCCGGGCTGATTTACGTTTGCTGTTTCTTTGTATCATCTTGGGGATTACCAGTTGGACAGGATTATGCAGACTGTTGCGCGGAGAAACTCTGAAACTGCGTGAAATGGAGTATATTCAGGCTGCCCATGCATTTGGAGTTTCCCATTGGCGTATCATCAGTCGTCACATTCTGCCTAATGTCATGCATATCGTATTGATTGCTACCGTCATGGATTTCAGTGGCTTGGTATTGGCCGAGGCTGTGCTTTCCTATGTCGGGGTAGGTGTCGATCCATCTACGATCAGCTTCGGTACGATGATTAATGCGTCCAGATTGGAGATGGCACGAGAACCGATGGTCTGGTGGACACTTTTTGCGGCTTTCGCTTTCATGTTCGCCTTGGTACTGAGTGCGAATCTTTTTTCAGATGCAGTACAGAATGCGTTTAATCCGCGTATCAGAACCCTGTTGGGAAGTGCGAGTGGGGCTGTCAAGAATTCGAGCGAGCGTGAAAAAGCTGAGGAAGCTTTTTCTTCGAATAAGGATACGGCCCGCGTATGACACCATTGTTGGAAGTCAATGATCTCAGAGTAATTCTGCAGACCGGGACGTCGCCCGTGTGTGCAGTGGATGGGTTGACGCTCGAAATATGTCAGGGAGAAACATTTGCTCTGCTGGGAGAATCGGGCTGTGGCAAATCCATGACTGCATTGTCCATCATGCGTTTGCTGCCGGAAGTCGGGGAAATCGTTCAGGGAAGTATCCGGTTGAATGGGGATGAACTGCTGGCATTGCCTGAAGCGTCTATGCGTAAAGTGCGCGGTAACCGTATCGGAATGATTTTTCAAGAGCCCATGTTAAGCCTGAATCCGGTGATGACTGTGGGTGCGCAAATCGAGGAGGTTTTACTGCAGCATTCCACATTGCGTGGTGCCGCGGTGCAATCACGTATCCTGGAGCTTCTGCGTCAGGTCGGTATACCGGATCCCTTCCGCCGTGTGACGGAATATCCGTTTCAATTTTCAGGAGGGATGAAACAGCGTGTCATGATTGCCATGGCGCTGGCAGGTCAGCCTGAGCTGCTCATTGCTGATGAGCCTACTACCGCGCTGGATGTGACCATTCAGGCCCAGGTACTGGATCTCATGAGGGATTTGCAGCAGCAAACCAACATGGCGATTCTTCTGATTACCCATGATCTGGGTGTAGTAGCAGAAATGGCACATCATGTGGCTGTTATGTATGCGGGAGAAATCATTGAGGTTGCCAACCGGGAAAATTTCTTTCAGCATCCGGCACATCCCTATTCCCGGAAGCTGTTTGCCGCTTTACCGACGAGGGAAAAGCGTAATCTCGGACTGGCTGTCATTCCTGGTAATGTGCCTGCACTTTCGGAAGCTTTTGTCGGTTGTCGTTTTGCCGATCGCTGCGATCGGGCCTGGGAGAAGTGTCGCGAGATTACCCCATCCTGGACAGAAGTCGCTCCCCATCACCGGGTTCGATGCCATCTTTATTCTGATAATTCAGCATCACAGCCTGGCGCCACTTTGCCAGGACGGGATAATACTTTGGAGGATGCCCGGTCTGTACCTGCAGAGCAGGTTGCTTCTCAGCTGCTGCAAGTAAATGACCTGAAGATACATTTTCCGATCCATAAAGGATTGTTCAAACGCGTAGCGGGATATGTCAAAGCTGTCGATGGCATATCATTAAAAATTGCTTACGGCAGAACGCTGGCACTGGTAGGAGAATCCGGTTGCGGTAAGACTACGGTCGGCAAGGGTATTATGCAGATCATTCCGGTTACATCAGGCAGCGTTTGCCTGCATGATGTGGAATTAAGCAGGTTGAGCCGTAAGCAACTCCTGGAGAAACGTGCTTCGTTCCAGATTATCTTTCAGGACCCCTACTCATCGCTCAATCCGCGTATGCGTATTGTTGAGATTATCGAAGAAGGGATGCGGGCACTTAGTCGTAGCTCGAATGAAATTTCCACATCCCAGAATGGGGCAAACAAACATGATGATGTAGATACGTTACTGCTACAGGTCGGTTTACCGGTAGAAGCCAAATGGCGTTATCCGCATGAATTTTCCGGCGGCCAACGTCAACGGATCGCTATTGCGCGAGCATTGGCGGTCAATCCGCAGCTTCTGATCTGTGATGAGCCAACCAGTGCTTTGGATGTTTCGGTTCAGGCACAAATTCTGAATTTATTAAAGACCTTGCAACGGGATCGGGGGCTGGCCTATTTATTCATTACTCATAATATAGCTGTCGTGGATTATCTGGCCGACGAAGTGGCGGTCATGTATTTGGGCAGGATCGTGGAAAAAGGGCGTACCGAAGAAGTGCTCGACAATCCGAAACACCCCTACACACAGGCACTATTGTCTGCCATTCCCGTTCACGAGCCTGGAGCTCAGCGTGAAGTCATCCGCTTGCAGGGAGAACTACCCTCTCCTGCCAATGCGCCGCAGGGTTGCCACTTTCATCCACGTTGTCCGCATGTCATGCCGATTTGCCGGAAGGTTTATCCTGCGGTCAGTCGGTTCAGTTCTACCCACACTGCTTATTGCTACCTTTATAATTCTGCTTCTCAAGAAACTTAGGATTTTCAATGACGATCGATCATGAGGTGAAACGTCGCCGGACGTTTGCCATCATTTCCCATCCGGATGCAGGTAAAACCACCCTTACGGAAAAATTGCTACTGTTTGCCGGAGCAATTCATATAGCGGGCAGCGTTAAAGCGCGCAAGGCCAGTCGCCATGCTACTTCTGATTGGATGGAAATCGAGAAGCAACGGGGTATTTCTGTAGCCAGCTCAGTAATGCAGATGGAATATCGTGATTGTGTGATTAATTTGCTGGATACACCCGGTCACCAGGATTTTTCTGAAGATACTTACCGTGTACTGACAGCCGTGGATGCTGCGTTGATGGTTATTGATGCCGCTAACGGTGTAGAGGCGCAGACATTGCGCCTGTTACAGGTGTGCCGTGCCCGCAATACACCGATTATTACCTTTGTCAATAAAATGGACCGTGAAGTGCGTGAACCGCTCGATCTGATTGATGAAATTGAACGTACACTCGGTATGGATGCTATTCCTTTTAGTTGGCCAGTGGGTGCGGGTAAATTTTTTCATGGCGTATATGACCTGCGCCATCGATATATGCGTGTCTTTCGTCCGGGTATGGATCGTGCCGAGCAGGAAGATGTGGCAATTATTAGTGATCTGGAAGATCCCTCGGTCTTGCAAAGATATGGCGTACGCCTGACACAGGCTCGTCAGGAAATTGATCTGATTCTTGGCGCTGCGCCCGAATTTAATCAATCAGCGTTTCTGGCCGGACGACAGACACCGGTATTTTTCGGCTCGGCTATCAATAATTTTGGTGTGCAGGAAGTGCTTGATACATTGGTTGAGTTGGCACCACCACCCGGGGTACGTAGAGCTGTGCAGCGGGAAATTTTGCCGACCGAAAAGAAATTCTCCGGGGTGGTTTTTAAAATCCAGGCCAATATGAATCCTGCACATCGTGACCGCATTGCTTTCGTACGCATTTGTTCGGGAGAGTTCAAACGTGGAATGAATCTCAGGGTGGTGCGCAGTGGCAAAGATGTGCGTACCAGTACCGTCGTTTCCTTTCTCTCGCAACGACGCGAATTACTGGAAACAGCTTATGCAGGCGATATCATCGGGATTCCCAATCACGGCACACTGCAACTGGCTGATACGCTTACGGAAGGAGATACCTTACAATTTACCGGCCTCCCCTTCTTTGCGCCGGAAATTTTTCAGACGATCGAGATCGCTGATCCGTTGCGTAGCAAGCAGCTCAAACTTGGATTGGCTCAGCTTGGAGAAGAAGGCGCAATTCAAGTATTTCGCCCACATATTGGCAGCATGCTGCTGCTTGGAGCTGTAGGCAGTCTGCAGTTTGAAGTGGTTACGCATCGGCTCAAACACGAATATGGCGTCGAAGCGCGTATAGCACCTGCTAAATATCAATTGGCAAGATGGATTACTGCCGATGATCCGCGGGAATTGCGGCGTTTCATTGAAACTAATGCTTATCGTATTGCTTATGATGCAGTGGATGCGCCTACTTTTCTGGCTTCATTCGCTGCTGAAATCAGTGTGGCTGAGGAAAATTGGCCGGGTATTCATTTCCATAAAATGCGGGAACATGCTGGACTGATGTTCCAGACGCTCGACTCAAATTTAAAAACGCTTCCTTAGTTGAAAAAAATGTCGGACGGATACCAAATGCGCTGCCAGCTATGTTATGGTAAAGAGAATTGGGGGATATTTGCTGGTTAAGGTATGAGGTATGCTGCATTCCGTGGACAATCCTCATCATGTTTAACATGAATGATGTTTGTGATGTTATGGAAATACTGGATTAAAGTATTCCAGTTCAAGCTAAAGTTCTATAGTTTATTACCGTTTAAACAGAACATCATGTAAATGTGCTCATTCTTATAAGGAATCCAATCTTGAAAATAAATCATATCATTCAGGGGCATACGAATATTGCCGCGGGCAGTGATCAGAAAAAGGTGGACAAATCTGTTTCTACCAAGCCGGAAGCTGTCGAGAAAGGCGACCATGTACATATCAGTACCCTTTCAACTCATACTCAAGATGGGAACAGTCAGGTCATTGAGGCTGCTAAAGTCGCTGAAATCAAGCTGGCTATCAGCGAAGGACGCTTTAAAGTCAATCCGGAAGTTGTTGCAGACCGTTTGCTGGAAACTGTGAAAGAGCTTATCCGGAATAAGTAGGCACCTCAAGATGGGCAACAGTATTAGACAGGCTGATATATTGGGTGAGGATACGCTAGGCTGTATCTTGCAGCTGGAGCTGGATAATGCTCGGCTTTTTCTGGCGCTTCTCGAGCGTGAACAGAGTGTATTGACCGCTGGAAATATCGACGAGTTGGTTTTATTAACCGCAGAGAAGGATCGGCTCGTGGATCAACTCTTAAAGCTGGACATTAGACGTAACCGGTGCCTTGCCACATCTGGTTTGCCAGAGGGAGGCAAGGGGGTGGAGGCTTGGTTATCAGTTAATCCTGCAGAGGCGGCGGTTGCGGGCGTTTGGAATAATCTGCTCGAATTAGCTCGTCTCGCAAGGCAACTTAATCATACAAATGCCGTTATCACTTCCACTTGGTTGCAATATACCCGACAGACATTGAGCGCATTACAAGGGGCGGCGGGGCAAATTATGCTTTATAACCCAAAAGGACAAGCAGTATAGCTGTCCATCATCTCCAACAATGTTTCACGTGAAACATTGTTCTGGCAACTAACATCATTTTCATCTGCAGTGAAATTTTTCAGATAGTTATGAGCGTTATGGCATGGTTTTGAGCGGTCTATTGCCATAAGATGGGATTATCTGTCTCAGTAAGTTTCAATTTTTACTTCAGTCGAAACCGATTGAGCTATCATGTCAAAGACAGAGGGAAACTTAGTGAGCTCATGTGGAATTGCTGGTGTAGTCTCCGATTTAACCCGCATTTATACCCGGATGTTGTGATATCCCGTGCGTACTTATTCAGAAATCCAAGGGGCCACGTAGATCCAGATATTCTTCTAATGCTGAATCTATTGCTCCGATTTCACATGCGGCTGTGTGGTAAATCGTAGTAGTTGTAGGGCGTACGGCTGGCGCGTGCAAGATAATAAATTCGACCGGATTGGCACCATAATCTTATTTCCAATAAAATAAAAGGCCCGCTCGTCCATATCAAGGATGAATGGTGTTATACGTGCCTGATTCTCTTCGCAGCAGCCATATATGCGGTTGTCGGGATGATGGGAGACTAGCCTCGTGAGGCTGCATCACTATTTCAGCGATCTATTCGATGTCGGTGTAACTAAAATCGGATAGAATAGTCACAGTAATTCGCAAGTTGTAAACTAGGCCTCAGTTAGGTATCTCTTTCTTTGCAGGATATTTCATGAGTTGGTCGAGCATCATCACGTTACAGGATGCTTGCTATTATTTTGGGGTCTGATGCCTGTCTTGAGTAATTAATATTCTGATATTTATGCGTTTTCCAAGAAATTTTGATGTGATTGTCGTTGGAGGTGGGCATGCCGGAACAGAAGCAGCTTTAGCGGCTGCACGTATGGGGCGGAAAACGCTGCTCCTGACACAGAATCTGGATACGTTGGGGCAAATGTCCTGCAATCCGTCGATCGGTGGAATCGGTAAAGGACACCTGGTAAAAGAAATCGATGCGCTGGGTGGTGCCATGGCTGCAGCGATTGATGAAGCAGGTATTCAATTCCGGATACTTAATTCAAGCAAGGGACCTGCCGTCCGGGCAACACGCGCACAGGCAGATCGTGTGCTATACCGGCAGGCTATCCGTAAGCGACTGGAAATGCAGCCAAATCTGTGGATGCTACAGTCTACAGTGGATGATCTGGTATTAACCGGTGACAAAATTGCAGGGGTCGTTAGCCACTTGGGTATTACTTTTTCTGCACGTGCAGTGGTATTGACTGTTGGCACATTCCTGGCGGGATTGGCACATGTCGGTCATCAGAATTTTCAAGCTGGCAGAGCGGGTGATCCAGCATCAATCAGGCTTGCTCAGCGATTACGGGAAATGGATCTGCCTGTCGGTCGACTTAAAACCGGCACCCCACCACGTATCGATGCACGTACCATTGATTTTTCGGTATTGCGTGAGCAACCGGGAGATGAGCCGGTGCCGATATTCTCATTTTTAGGGAATACAGCGCAGCATCCACGTCAGATATCGTGCTGGATAACACGCACCAATGAACGGACACATGAAATCATTCATGCTGGATTGGATCGTTCGCCCTTGTACACCGGTAAAATCGAAGGTGTCGGACCACGTTATTGCCCTTCTATTGAAGATAAGGTAGTTCGCTTTGCGGACAGAGATTCGCATACCGTTTTTCTGGAGCCGGAAGGACTGGATACTTGTGAGGTTTATCCGAATGGTATTTCAACGAGTCTGCCATTTGATGTGCAGATCGATCTGGTGCGTTCCATCGCTGGGTTAGAAAAGGCGCATATAACCCGGCCTGGTTACGCGATTGAGTATGATTATTTTGATCCACGTGCGCTAAAAAGCTCACTTGAGACCAAAGTGATCGATGGGTTGTTTTTTGCTGGTCAGATCAATGGTACGACCGGCTATGAGGAAGCTGCAGCACAAGGTTTGTTGGCCGGTCTGAATGCCGGGCTCAAAGTACAGGAACGGGAAGCCTGGAGTCCACGACGTGATGAGGCTTATCTCGGTGTGTTGGTGGATGATCTGATTACCCGTGGCGTAACCGAACCTTATCGGATGTTTACCAGTCGAGCTGAATTTCGTCTGCAATTACGTGAAGACAATGCTGACATGCGGTTGACCGAGATCGGTTATCGACTGGGGCTGGTTGATGAGATTCGATGGCATGTTTTCTCTGCTAAACGGGAAGCAGTAACGATTGAAAAAGCAAGGTTGCGTAATGTCTGGATTCTTCCGGATACAATGAACAAGCTGTATGCTTCGGAAGTACCTGTGAAATCTGGTGATCATGCGTATTCTCTGTATGAACTGTTGCGTCGGCCCGAAATGACTTATGCTGAGTTGATGTCATTGCCTAATGCCGGCCCATCCGTGACGGATGATGCGGTAGCCCAGCAAGTGGAGATCGATGTCAAGTATGAAGGCTACATCGAGCGGCAGAAACAGGAAGTTGCTCGCTATACACATAATGAGGCGATGATTTTACCGAAAAATCTGGATTATCGAACTGTTCGGGGGCTTTCCAACGAAGTGCAACAGAAACTTAACCAGTACCAGCCGGAAACGATAGGTCAGGCAGCCAGGATTTCCGGCATCACTCCAGCAGCAATATCCCTGTTGTTGGTACATTTAAAACGTGGCATAGCATGGAAAGCCGCAAAACAGGAAGAAGAGGTGCATGGATCATCTGGAAAAACATTTGCTTGATGGCCTGAAAGCGATAGATTTGCCTGCAGACACAGATATAACGCTGTTAAGCAATCAACTACTGCGTTACATAGCACTCATCACAAAATGGAACGATACACATAATCTGACAGCAGTAAGAAACCCCGCATCGATGATTACGCATCATATGCTGGATAGTCTGACATCGTTACCTTATATCAATGGGCCTAATATTGTCGATGTTGGCAGCGGTGCTGGACTTCCCGGTATTCCCCTCGCGTTGGTACGCTCTGATTGGCAGGTAACGTTGGTAGAAAGCAGTCAGAAAAAAGCAGCTTTTCTGGTACAGGCAGCAGTTGAATTGAACTTGCCCAATGTATCGGTCAGGCAGCAACGGGTAGAGAACATGATCATGGAAAATAACGTCGATACTGTTATTTCGCGTGCCTTTTCCAATTTGAACCGCTTCATGCAGTTAACCGGACACCTGTGCCGGAATAATAGCGATCATTGCCGTTTTATTGCTATGAAAGGTGCTTTCCCGGATATGGAGTTAATGCAACTATCGCCCGAATTTCATATTAAGCAAATAATTCCGGTTACCGTACCCGGCTTGAGAGCCAAACGGCATCTGATCGTTATTTCCCATAATCAGGATAATCGCTGAGAATAATTACGAGAAATGATCGAATGACCGGTCTGTCAGCCGGAAACGGGATCTCATGACTAAAATACTTGCTATAGCTAACCAGAAAGGTGGTGTCGGTAAAACGACGACCAGTATTAATCTGGCTGCCAGTCTGGCAAGTGTTGGTAAACGTGTACTGCTGGTCGATTTAGATCCGCAAGGTAATACAACGATGGGCAGTGGCGTGGATAAACGTTTTCTTGATCATACGGTTTATCATGTGTTACTAGGTGAACAGATCGCTGCGAACGTTCGTCTGTCCGATTTACCAGGACAGTACGATTTACTACCGGCTAACCAGGATCTGGCTGGTGCTGAAGTGGAGATGGTCGCATTAGAAAAGCGTGAAACTCGACTGAAGGATGCTTTGCAGTCAATACAGCCGAACTATGATTTCATTCTCATTGATTGTCCGCCTGCGCTTAATTTACTGACATTGAACGGGTTGTGTACGGCACATGCCGTGATGATTCCTATGCAATGTGAATATTATGCCCTGGAAGGTCTGAGCGATTTGATTAATACCATCAAAAGGGTGCGTACCAGTTTCAATCCTGTGATCAAGATAGAAGGGCTGCTGCGCACTATGTTTGATCCACGCAATCTTTTAGCACAACAAGTTTCCGAACAATTGCAGCAACATTTTGGTAATAAAGTTTACCGAACGGTCATCCCCCGTAACGTGCGATTGGCAGAAGCGCCTGGTTTCGGTTTGCCGGCGCTTTATCATGACCGGCAATCCAAAGGTGCTCAGGCATATCTTGAACTTGCTCATGAGGTCTTGGCAGCTACAGCTTGATAAGTTGCTAAAATTTATTTGTGATTACCTGTTACTTGAATACGATGAAAAATGACTAAATCGAAGGGGTTGGGAAGAGGATTGGATGCATTACTGTCAAGAAATCATCCTGAAGAAACCGAATCTCTGCAGAATCTGGACATTAATTTATTACAGGCCGGTAAATATCAGCCACGTACTAAGATGGATCAGGCATCTCTGATCCATCTGTCTGAATCGATTAAAGCGCAGGGGATCATGCAGCCGATACTGGTGCGCTCACTTGCTACCGGAGGCTATGAAATCATTGCCGGAGAGCGTCGCTGGCGTGCAGCCCAAATTGCAGGCTTGAGCCGGATTCCGGCTATTGTGCGTGAAGTACCGGATGAATCTGCGCTTGCTTTATCATTGATCGAAAATATTCAGCGTGAGGATCTTAATCCTCTGGAAGCTGCTTTAGGCATTCAACGTTTGATCGAAGAATTCGGTATGACGCACGAAACTGCAGGTCAAGCATTAGGGAGTTCACGCAGCGCAATTTCGAACCTGTTGCGATTGCTTAATTTGACTGCTTCAGTACAGGAACTGATGATGCAGGGAAAAATCGATATGGGACATGGTCGCGCTCTACTCGCATTAAACCCGGAAAAACAAATTGAGATCGCATATTTAATTGTACAAAAACAATTATCGGTACGTGAAACGGAAAATCTGATCAAGCGTCTCAATCAAATACCCACTGTAAGAAATCGATCCCATACAGATAGGGATTTATTACGTTTGCAAGAGGATATATCCGCCCGACTGGGTGCGCAGGTCGTTATTAAACCTGGAAAAAAAGGTGCTGGTAACCTGGTGATTCATTATGTCAGCCTGGAGCAACTGGATGGAATTCTTGCGAAATTTCAGTAGTTATGAGCATAAATAATATTAATTAGGTATGAATGTATTTGTCTTTGTATATATGACGATGTTTTTTGTTGGAGTGCTCTGATGCATGTTCGTGTTCAAATGGGGACCGATGCTGCCATGGTCGTTGGTGCGCTTGTCGCAGATGCTGCATCGCTTGGTTTGCATTGGATATATGATCGGGAACGTATCGCATCGATAGAAAAAGAAATCGGTCTGGCATTTGTCCAACCCAATGCAAATCATTATGCGGGTGTGAAAGGTTATTTCGCGCACGGAAATAAACTGGCCGGAGAATCTTCAGGCTATGGTGAAGTGTGTCTGCAGATGCTGAAACATTTTGCACAACATGGTGATTTTGATCGACGTGCCTATCAACAGGAGTTCAGCACATATTTTGGACCGGGTGGTCGATATGTTGGTTATGTTGATTCTCCCATGCGTAAAACATTACAGGGCTTGCTGGCAGAAAATGTTGAAACCTTTCTGGCAAAATCCGGCGCTGATGATGATCAATTGTCGGCGCTTGCAACGCTTCCTGCTCTGGTGGCAGCTCATCGAACTTCGTTCGACAAGTTGATCTTATTGTTAGAGGCGGTGGTACCTGTCACACATAACAATGATACGGCAGTTGCCGCTGCACAATGTGTGGCAGGTGTATTGTCCACTCTCAGGGATAGGGTTTCGATTCAGGAAGCTTTGGCACGTTCGGTATCATTTACTACGGGAGTCCTTGCAGATTTACTGACACAAGCGCTTGCTATGAACGAATTGGACAGCATTGCTGCGGCTGAGAATTTTGGTTCAGCTTGCCATATTACGCAAGGTTTACCAATTGTGTTTCATATAGCGAATTGTGCTCCTGATTATATGACTGCAATTGATGAAAATATACGTATAGGAGGAGACAGTTGTGGGCGCGCGATCATTCTCGGAGCCATGATGGCTGCACAACGGGTGACACCGCAAAATCGGTCGTCTGCAATCCCGTTTTCCTGGATAACACGATGTCGTAGTCTGCAGGCCGCAGCAGATGCACTGGAATTGATCGGATGTTAAATTTGAACATCTGATTCCAATTCTAAATCAAAACTTACTTTGTCGGCTTCCCCCCTTGCCGTATTTTTCATACTGTCTTCGGCTCGCCTTCTCGTCATTTTTGATTTAGAAATGGAATGAAGAGACGCGGATGGCAAAGTCTTATCTGCGGAGTATAGCCAGCCAGCGTGCAACATTGAGCAAAGTCATCAGCGAAGCGGAAACATAAGTCCAGGCTGCTGCACTGAGTAAGCGTCGCGCATGCGGCATGTCTCCTTTTATCAGATAGCGCTCTTGCTCTAAAACCGGTAGGGCGCGAGCGAAGCTTGCATTGAGTTCCATCGGTAAAGTCAGCAGGTGTACTAAAGTCGACGTACCAAGCGTCAATAATCCTCCAGCGAAAAAAAGCATGCCAGCCATCGGGATACGAGAAACCATCAAAATAACGGGTGCCAGCATAAGAATCCCGGCACCCAGCTTCTCAGCCGGAGCTGCCCACTGTACCAGTTTGGTACGCATAGCGAGTGGTGGATAGCCATCCCGATCCTGAAGCGCGTGACCTACTTCATGTGCTGCAACTGTAATGGCCGTAAGCGATCTGCCATTAAATTTATCCTGCATCAGGCGAACTGTTTTCTCGATCGGATCGTAATGATCCCCCACCTCCGTGATTTCTACACCAACGTTATGTAAGTCAGCACGATCAAGTAATGTCCGTGCAAGCTCCGCGCCGGTATATGGATATCGATCGTCGGGATGACTGTATTTTGTCATCGTGTGCTTTACCCAGTACGAGGGGCCGATAATCAAAGCGACGAACAGGATAATCAGTATCAAATAAAACATAACGAAGTGGCAGAAAGAATCCCGCAAATAATCTTTACCAATAAGATTCAGAAACCGGAAAGTCGTTCAACCCGAGGCTATGCTGTTGTTGGCATTTATAAACCGTGATAGGTGACTAGAGCATTCTGCACTTAGATAGAGTCGATATAAGATACTCAAGTCTGAATGTAGAAATTACTTCCTCAATTCCGGATGTGCACGGACTTAAATGCAGAATGCTCTAGTTATCGTAATTTATTGTATCGAGATAAATTTGCAATTAGCTGTTTGGTGGGAGAAATTGCTTGATGCTTCAAGTACGGCATACCTGTTGATATCAGCAATTATCCGGTACCCGAATCACTGAACAGGATTTCCGGTCCAGTAGATGGCTGGCGGATTTCGATGATCTTGTGGCGAGATTGTGCACCGCGTTTCAGGGCAATATGCTTCTGAGGCACATTAAAGCGTTTTGCTAGGAATCTAACAAGCAATGTATTGGCTTTACCGTCCACAGGTAAAGCTGCCAGCTTTATTTTCAATTCATCTCCATGTAAGCCAATCGCCTCAGTAGATCTGGCACCCGGCTGAATATGGAGTCTGAGAATCAGGTTCCGGTTAGCGTCGAAATAATACCAGCTCATTAAAACATGAGAACGATTTGGCGTTGCATATTTCCCACAACCATCAACAGTATTTGCAGCAGAATAATGGCAAATAGTGGAGATAAATCGACATTGGCGATGGGAGGAATATACCGGCGGAATGGTCCCAGAATAGGTTGAGTGAAACTTTCCAGCACAGGTGCCAATGGGCTGTGTGGATTGATCCAGGATAATACAGCTTGCACGATGATCATGGTCAGCAGAATATAAAGCGTTATTTTGATAAGCTCGGTGAATGCAAGCAATGCGAAACTGATGATGTTGCCTTCTATGCCATGATCCCGCAGTAGATTAGTCCCGATCAGGATAACGAATTGAGCAAGCCAGGCCAATACAAATGTGGAAAGATCCAATCCCCGCCAGCTTGGTATCAGCCGACGTGACGGTCGCACGATGAAATCTGTTACCGTTACCAAAAACCTGGCAAGCGGATGATAATAAGGCACACGGAACCACTGTACATAAAATCTCAGCAGTAACGCGAGGGAAAACAACCCGACGACAGTTTCCAATAGAAATATCATGATCTGATTAGGCATAACTTTTTCCGGTAGAGATTGAAATTATCTTTAAAAATCCTCCCCTTATGATCTACCCTGTAACTTGGATATTGATAATAGATCAATTGCGGAGGACTACTGCATAGATGATGTTTTTCCCAGGATTTCACCCATCTGTTGAGAGCGATCATAAGCAGCATGAATAGCCCGGATGAATGCATGCTTAACATCAGCCTGATCCAGACTGAGCAGGGCTTGCTCGGTCGTTCCACCTTTTGAAGTCACGCGTGATCGTAACGTAGTAATTGCATCATCACTTTCAATGGCAAGATGCGTTGCCCCCAGAAATGTCTGGAGCGCCAATTGCTTTGTCATATCCGCTGTCAGACCGAGTTCTATCCCGGCTTCCTGCATGGCTTCCAGAAAATAGAATACGTAGGCTGGCCCACTGCCTGACAGCGCGGTTACAGCATCCAGCAGAATTTCTTCATCCACCCAGACCACTGTACCCACTGCTTCCAGAATGGTAGCAGCCTGCTCTTTTTGCTGAGAATTAACGGAAGGGAGCGCATATAAACCGGTTACCCCTTTCCCGATCAATGCCGGCGTATTGGGCATGGCACGAACAATACAGGCGTGATCATTCAACCATCGACTCAGGTCAGTTGCATGAATACCGGCTGCAATCGAAATAATGAGCTGATGCTGGAGTAGTGGTGCAACTTGAGTGGCTGTGGCATGCAGTTGTTGCGGTTTAACGGCAAAAACAATAATTTTACTGTTACGAATTCCATCGGGTAGTGTTGCTACCACGGTGATACCAAATGTCTCACTCAGACGCTGACGACTTTGAGTATCTATTTCCACGACACATATCTGCGAAGGTGCAAATCCATGTTGTATCAGGCCGCCTATCATGGCGGTAGCCATGTTTCCTCCCCCGATGAAGGTAATATTCATGAGTAATTGTGAGTTGTATGGATAAATCGTAATCGTAGCAACGAGCTGAAATATATTTGGGTAAGCGAAGCAATTATCATGATAGATCTGCTATTTTCTAAATAAATTGATGATGATGCTCAAGACGATACTCACAATCAGCATGGAGGTGATGGGAATGAACAGCTTGCCTCGTTGGGTTTCAATCCGGATATCACCTGGTAGTTTTCCAAACCAATTCAGTAACCAAGGTGCCAGATATAAAACTATCCCGATTGCGAGCAGGATAGCTCCCGCTATCATTATCCATCGAGCTATGGGTTCCATATTTCTGAATAAGCTGTGTAGAACGTATCAATCCGATCGTTGACTAATGCCTCATCCGTACACTGATACATTATCGGATTCGGATAAAGCGTACAACCCTCAAAGGATACCTGTAACCGGCAGAATTGAACGTACGAAAGAGTACCTGTATACCCTGCTTTATGGCTTTTTGCCGATTATCAATAAACTCAGATGGCAATGAACTGCAGTAATATCAGTTCATAACCGATCAGACAGGCGTATCCCAGTGCAATCAGATAGAGCAGATGTCTGCATCGTAACGTGGTAACAATCCGTACTTCATGATGGATAACCAAAATAATCGTAGCCAAGGACGTAAGCGCCAATTTGGAATAGACAAATTTTTGCGTACTTTCTTCAATCAATGCCGCCATCAGGCTATTGAGTTCCATTCCACCATTGGCCAGGATATTGAGTGTCAGGAAAGCATCGGTGGCACTGAGCAATACGATAGCAAGGCAGCAGGATACGACAGCCCATCCATATCTGTCGACATAAGCTTCACCAGGTTCAGAACGTCTTCTCGCAATACGCTTTCCCTGCTTGATTCCGAGTTGGTAAGGACAAAGAAAGGGAATATTCGACCGCCGATTCTGTAATCGCTGATCAATGACTGCCAGATGATTGGTCATAACGCTATGCTCCTTTTTCGGACGATGCGCTTATCGTTTCGCTTTATTGATGCTGAAGATAACGTTCCTGCCGGAAAGAGGACCATATCGCATCACTAAGCGCCTAAGTGTAAAGGTATCAGTTTTGCTGTGCAATAATGCTTTTGATTACAAGCCACAGTACCCGATCCGCGAATATCCATCAGAGATTCGATCAAAACAAATCGTTCATAAATCGTTTTCTAGCGTGCCTTATGAGTTTTCCTGAAAGAATCAGCGAAACCCGTGTGGCGTGAATTCTATATTGAGCTATAATGTTCGACTCTTAAATGAACTGGCAATATTTTCTTAAATAAAGTCTATTACTTTACTTATTCAGTTTTTTCTTAGTTTTCCAATCTCAGTATCAGTAAATAAAAATGAAACGTACCTATCAACCATCTGTTATTCGTAGAAAACGTACTCACGGTTTCCGTGTCCGTATGCGGACACGAGGCGGCAGAGCGGTAATCCGCGCGCGTCGAGCTAAAGGACGGGTCAGACTCAGTGTGTGAATTCAGATAATTCAGGATTTGTTGCCCAAGTCGTTTGTTGTCAATTCAGAAGCATGCTTGCTCACTGCCCAGACAGCACAGATTACGTAAGGCTGCTGAATTTCGTGCAGTGTTACAGCATCGTGTCGTTCTGGATGGTGTGTTTTTGAGACTATATATAAAACCGGTTGGGTTGGATCATGCACGAATCGGATTGATTGTGGCTAAAAGAATCGAACGTGGGGCTGTCAAGCGGAATCGTGTCAAGCGTCTGCTGCGGGAAGCCTTTCGCCGGCATCAATATGCCGTCAGAGGTCTGGATTGCGTTATGCAGTTACGGCGTCCCATCGCTTTATCGGATTCAGCGCGTATCTATCAGGAAGCTGCGATGCTTTTGCTTAAGGTGAATCAGTCATGAAGCAATTCGTCATCAGTCTCATCAAGCTTTATCAATATTGTATCAGCCCTTTGATTCCGCCTTCCTGCCGATTTTTCCCGACCTGTTCGAATTACACTCAGGAAGCTTTGACAAGACACGGTTTCGTAAAGGGGTTATGGCTGAGTGTCAAGCGAGTGTTGCGCTGCCATCCCTGGAATCGGGGGGGCTATGATCCGGTTCCCTGAGATAGTTCTAAGACAGCTTATGACAACTTGTATATGGCTTTTCAATTCATAGCACCTATGGCGCCCAGTTTGTCGCATTCCTAATTTCCCTATCAAAAATGGATACCAAAAGAATCGTATTACTCATCATTTTTTCGACATCGCTGCTGTTTTTGTGGGACGCATGGATAAAAGAACAGGAGCGGTTCAGTAATCCGGCTCCTGCTGCGCAGACTGGTGCCACTGCCGACACTGCTCAATCTAAGGATGATACGTTGCCAGTTCCGGGTGAGGCACTGATAACGTCTCAGGCAAAGTCGGATAAAGACCAGATACCTGAAGGCAGTGATTCCGCTGAATCCATTACCCCGCGTTTATTGGCCACAGATGAACAGATACATGTCGTAACCGATATGGTGATTGCGGAGATCGACACTGTCGGAGGGGATTTACGGCGTCTCGAGTTGCTGCAGCATCCTTCCTCTGAGAGTAAAGATATTCCGTATGCCTTGTTGCAAAGTCAGGCAGCACGTATCTATGTCGCGCAGGCCGGTTTGATCGGGGAAGGATTACCCAACCATAAAACAGTCTACCGGCCGGAATCGGATACGCGTAATTACGAACTGTCCGCGGATAAAGACGAGATCGTCATCCGCTTGCTTGCTCCGGAAAATGCCGATGGTGTTCAGGTAACCAAAACCTATACATTCCGTCGTAGCAGCTATGTGATCGATGTCGGTTTCGAAGTGGAAAATAAGGGAAATGCTGCAGTGCAACCATTTGCCTATTTTCAGATGCTGCGGGACAGTAATCCGCCATCCGGCACAACCATGATGATTCCTACTTATCTGGGTGCGGCAATTTACACTGAAGAAGAAAAGTTTCAAAAGATTCCTTTTACCGATCTGGATAAGAACAAAGCGGATTATCCGACGAATGCGGATAATGGTTGGATTGCCATGCTGGAACACTATTTTCTTTCGGCATGGTTACCCGAACAACAGACCCCGCGCGAGTTTTTCGCCAAGCGCCAAAGTGACAACCTTTATACTGCCGGTGTCATCACACCGGTCGGTACCGTAGCGCCAGGCGAAGTTGCCAAAACAGTTGTGCCCCTTTATGCCGGCCCGCAAGAACAGGATAAGCTGGCTGAATTGGCACCCGGGCTTGAACTGACCGTCGATTACGGCTGGCTAACCGTGATTGCCGTACCTCTATTCTGGCTGCTTTCGTTCTATCACTCCTGGGTAGGTAACTGGGGGGTAGCCATTATTTTGCTGACTATGACCGTCAAGCTTCTGTTTTTCCCGCTGTCTGCGGCAGGTTATCGGTCGATGGCCAAGCTGCGTCTGGTAACACCGAAACTGCAGCGTATCCAGGAGCAGTACAAAGGTGATCGCCAGCGAATGCATCAGGCTATGATGGAATTCTACAAAGAAGAAAAAATCAATCCGATGGGCGGATGCTTTCCTATCCTGGTACAAATCCCGGTTTTCATCGCACTGTTCTGGACATTGCTTGCAGCCGTCGAACTGCGTTATGCACCTTTTGCATTATGGATCGATGATTTATCCACACCTGATCCGTATTATATACTGCCCCTGGTGATGGGAATTTCCATGTTCGTCCAGACCAGGCTCAATCCGACTCCAACGGACCCTATCCAGGCTAAAGTGATGCAGATCATGCCACTTGCCTTCAGTATCTTCTTTTTCTTCTTCCCGGCTGGTCTGGTTTTATACTCGCTGGTCAATAATATTCTGTCAATCGCACAGCAATGGAAGATCACGAAAATGTACGGCTCGCCTGCCACCGAACCAGCAGGTGAGAAAAAAGTAGAGAAAAAAGCGAAAGGAAAGAAACGCTCGTAGTCGTCGATTTTGTGTGCACAGCTCGATGAAGGAGACATGTCACGCCCCCCTGCTCAGATCCAGGATCGTGACATCATCGCAGCAGTTGCGACACCGCCTGGCCGTGGTGGCATAGGAATCGTCCGGATTTCCGGAACCAACTTGCAATCACTGGCCCAGGCAATCCTGGGCAAACTGCCTGCCCCACGCCATGCTGAATTGAGCAGCTTTCTCGATCAGAATGGCCATATCATCGATCAGGGAATCGCCCTGTATTTTCCTGCACCACATTCTTATACCGGAGAGGATGTGCTGGAATTGCAGGGACATGGCGGCCCGGCCGTCATGAATCTGCTGCTGACCCGCTGCCTTCAATTAGGTGCCCGCCTGGCAGAGCCGGGTGAATTCACCCTGCGTGCTTTCCTTAATGACAAACTCGATCTGGTACAAGCTGAAAGCGTAGCGGATCTGATCGAAGCCAGTACTGCTGATGCCGCCCGTTGTGCGGTACGTTCCCTGCGTGGAGAATTTTCTACGACGATTCAGCAACTGGTGCATTCGCTGATTGATCTGCGTATATTGGTCGAAGCCACCCTGGACTTCCCGGAAGAAGAAATCGATTTTCTGCAATCAGCCCATGCTGCAGAGCAGCTGCATTCGATTCAGGAAAAACTGGAGCAGGTTCTGGTTGCCTCCCGTCAGGGAAATTTATTACAGGAAGGCATCAAAGTCGTGCTGGTCGGCCAGCCCAATGTCGGTAAATCCAGTCTGCTGAACCGGCTTGCAGGAGATGACGTCGCCATCGTTACCGAAATACCCGGGACAACACGGGATACCATTCGACAATCGATCGAAATCGAAGGAATTCCACTGCATCTGATCGATACCGCGGGGCTGAGAGAAACGAGCGACATCGTGGAACAGCACGGAATCGCCCGGACCCACGCCGCTATTGAGCAAGCCGACTTAGTATTGTTACTGGTCGATAGTCGTTATGGTATGACTGATGCCGATCGATCAGTCCTGGCACACTTACCGAAGCACCTGCCCATTCTGACCGTTCACAACAAAATCGACCTGTCAGATCAGCCACCTCGTATACAGGAAGATACTCCAGGAACAGCCATCTACCTTTCAGCCAAAAACGGAAAAGGAGTAGAACTGCTGCGTACAGCACTGCTTAAAACCGTTGGCTGGCAGGCCAATATCGCGGGAGAAGGCATCTTCATGGCCCGCCAGCGGCACCTGCAGGCATTACTACGCGCAAAAGAACTGCTTGAACGAGCTGAATCGTGGCTACATACTGCAGACCACCTGGAAATACTGGCCGAGGAGTTACGCCTCGCACAGCAAGCTTTATCTTCCATCACCGGCGAGTTTACCGCTGATGACCTGTTGGGTGAGATTTTTTCCAGTTTTTGTATTGGAAAATAACAAGCCTTCCGGACTGTTCCGCACAATGCCACATAACACATTGATAACCCGCTTAGATGCGGGTTTTTTGTTCCTGCTTAAACTTGTATGTTCCGCACAAATCCGTCAAAACGTGTGCCCAAATGTGTGCCCATGAAACCAGGATGTGTGCCCATGTAAAATCATCGGTGTGCCCTGTGGGTGTTTTTTAAGGGTGTAGAAATCACTTTAAGATGGGCACACACAGGCGGATAAATAGCCTGAAAGTCAATACAGAAAAGGTTTTAGAGCATGTGTGCCCATGATGATTTGTGTGCCCAAATTCAGACCGGTTTTCATGGGCACACGCTATGCAAGGAGTGTGAATAATGGCGTTATCTGATACCAAACTGCGTAATCTGAAACCGGCTAACAAGGCATTCCAGGAAGCCGATGAAGGTGGGCTTTTCGTGGACGTGCAACCGAGCGGAACAAAGATTTTCCGCCTTCGCTATCGCATGGGTGGGCGTGGGGCCAGGCAAGAGAAAATTACGTTAGGCGACTATCCGACTTATTCCCTTGCCGAAGCCAGAACATGGCGGGATGATTGCAAGGCGCTGACCGGACGTGGTTTGTCCCCAATGGCCCTGAAGCGTGGTGATCCAGTTCCAAATGACGCAACCCCTGTCGCCAAAGAACTGGCGCAGGATTTCATTCGTGAATGGTGCCTGGAAGCGCATAAGAAAGCCAAAATCAAGGAAGAAGCGGCAAGAGAAGCCGACACGGTAGAAGTGTTTGCCCGGTGCTGGTATACCAAAATCGTGGAACCTGCGAACAGCAACCCCCACAACATCAGGCGTATTCTGGATAAGGACGTGATCCCGGCGATTGGCAGCAAACAGATTGCCGATGTAACCGTAACCGATATTCTGTCGATTACCGATAAGATCAAGCATCGTGGAGCTGATCAAATGGCGCTGCAAACCCGCAATGTTCTGAAGCGGCTGTTTGCTTATGCTATCGCGCGGGAGAAAACCCAATTCAACCCGGCGGCAGCAATCGAGGCTAAATTCATCGCACAAGCCAGAAGTCGGGATGTGGCCTTAACCACAGAGGAAATCGGCAAGCTTTTAAGAGCCATTTACCAATCGAGCATGAAGCGGGCGCACAAGCTGGCGCTGCACCTGCTGATTCTGTGCATGGTACGGAAGTCTGAGTTGATCGAGGCCCGATGGGAAGAGCTGGATCTTGATAAAGCAAAATGGGAAATACCTGGCGAACGTATGAAAAAAGACAAGCCGCACCTTGTCCCCTTGTCCCGGCAAGCTGTAGCAATGTTCGAGGAATTGAAGGGACTGGCGAGCGGTTCCAAGTGGGTATTCCCAAGCCGTGGAGACCTGAACCAACCAATTGCAAAAAGCACCTTGAATGTTGCGATACGAGCGCTGGAAATTGATGTGCGAGATTTCGTGATCCATGATTTCCGGCGAACAGCTTCAACCCATTTACATGAAGCAGGATTCAATTCTGATTGGGTGGAGAAATGCCTAGCCCATGAGCAAAGGGGCATTCGAGGCGTCTATAACCGGGCACAGTATGCCGATCAAAGGCGTGAAATGCTGCAATGGTGGGCTGACTTTGTTGATAGCCAGATCCAGGATGGGCGCGGCAAGGTAATTATTGGGCCTTTTGGGAAGGCGTATCAGGCGGGGTGATATGGTATGGATAACCAGGATAATGATGCCGTCAAGTGCATAATGGATTTGTGGGGTTTAGAAGAAGCAATTGAACGCATTACGCACAGAGGATCACTCGATTTAATCTCAATTATGAATGATCCTAATTGGGTAATTATGGCAACTTCTACGCACACCTTTTCATCAAGAGTTGGTGCGTTGGAAAGGGCTAAAGGGTTGGCTAGATTATCGGTTAGCCTGGGTGAAATCCAAGATTCTGACACGCCTGCAAATTGGATTAGGTGGGCGAAGCAGAAGGGTTATGACACCAGTCATTTGCAAAAATATATTGATTTTAGAAGCTTGCTCCAAAAAATGCCAAGCACAGAAATCGGACGTGTAGTAATCACTGTAGCCTGTGAAATTGAGCAAGAATCAGGGAGTGTGCCAACTGCCAAAGATGTCATGGCAAAGCTTAAGGATTACGCTCAAAGCGGAGAAAAGCACAGTGATGTATTACGGCAAGGTCCCAATGGTTACAGAGGCAATGGTGTATATTGGATAACAGGAAAATTTGAAGAAAAAGAGTTTTCGCTTGAAGCTTGTCAAAAAACGCTCATGAGGTACCTGCCGAAGACGCCAATAGGCGGAGAATAGGGACAATAAGCAGACACCGGGGACAACAGAAAATTTACTAAGTCACAAACACATATTGTTCGGCCATCCGGAACGTTCCGGTTAAATACAAGGAGTTACAAAAATGGCCGCGCAAACTCAATCACCACTAAGAATCATTCGAAGAAAACAGGTCGAGGCCCGTACCGGGCTTTCCCGTTCCAGCATTTATGCCCGTCTGCGGCACAACCCTAAACGCCCCGGCGATTATGACCCGACGTTCCCTAAGCCAATATCAGTAGGAGCTAAGGCTGTCGGCTGGATCGAATCTGAAGTAGATGCATGGATCGCTGCCCAAATTGAAAAGAGCCGTAAGGCTTCTTGAAGGAGTCGTTATGACCGCTGACGCGACTCAACAATTTGCTGCCGCCATGGCAGCCCGTGGCATCATTCCGCCTTCAGAGATCCAGGCCGATGGTCAGATTCATCGCTGCAACGTAGCGGGCAGAAACGGGGTCAACGATGCTTCCTATCTTCTTCATATCGACGGTATTCCAGCAGGCGGGTTTCAGAATCATAAGGATGGGTTAGGTTGGGAGAATTGGCGCGCCGACACTGGGCGTTCCCTTTCACCTTCGGAGGAAGCTGCATATCAAGCCAGGGTTAAAGAAGCACAGCAAGCGCGTGAAGCCGAACATGCTAAACACAGGGAGGAAGCGCGCGAACAAGCTGGTCTAATCTGGGCCGAGGCCTATTCCTGCGCCAAGCATAAATACTTAACGAAAAAAGGAATACAAGCGCATGGCACCAGACTGTATCAGGAAAAGCTTGTTATTCCGTTACGCGATACTGAAGGAACATTACACAGTATTCAGACGATCGCAGCAGATGGTTCAAAGCGGTTTCTACCTGGCGGACGTAAACTTGGTTGCTTTTTCATGCTGGGTGAGCCAAAGGAGGTGATCTGCGTTTGCGAAGGCTTCGCCACCGGGGCGAGTATCTTCGAAGCCACTGGCAATACCGTGGCCGTTGCATTTGACGCGGGGAATCTGAAGTCTGTAGCCATGGCACTGAAGGAGAAGTATCCGGCAGCGAAATTGCTGATTTGTGCCGATGATGATTATCAAACGGAGGGGAACCCCGGAATTACCCACGCCCGCGAGGCAGCGCAGGCAGTGGGCGGGATAGTGGCCATTCCTGACTTTGGCGAGAACAGACCGGGTGAAGCGACTGACTTCAACGACTTGCACCAGCATATGGGTCTGGGTGTTGTTTTGAATTGTATAGCGAGCGCGATATCAAGAGCAGACGGCGCAGACGTTTCGAGCGTTCAAACCAATCTGAGCGATGACAAAATCGTCGCCAATCTGGCGTCGTTAAATCCTCTTAAATATGACCGCATCCGCAAATCCGAAGCCAAACGATTAGATGTTCGCCCGGAAACGCTTGACCGAGTAGTAGCAGCAGCCCGGCGTAACAGGACCGAGGATATGGGTTTTCAGGATATTGAAAAGTGGCCTGATCCAATCAATCCGGCTCAGTTGCTCACCAATATTTCAGAGACGGTTTCACGCTTCATTGTGTGCGAAAAGGAAATCGCGAATAGCGTGGCGCTATGGGCTGCCATGACCTGGTTCATGGATGTTGTCCACGTAGCCCCGCTTGCGGTGATTACTGCGCCCGAGAAACGATGTGGGAAAACTCAGCTTCTGAACATGCTAAGCAAGCTGTCGTATCGTCCAATTTCGGCCAGCAGCATCAGCCCGGCAGCGCTGTATCGGTGCATCGAAGCATGGAAGCCGACATTGCTACTTGACGAAACCGATGCGTTTCTCAAAGAAAATGAAGAATTACGCGGGGTTATCAATTCCGGACATACCCGAGACAGCGCATATGTCATCCGAACCGTGGGTGATGATCACACACCAAAACTATTCAGCACTTGGGGCGCAAAGGCGCTGTCTGGGATTGGTCATCTTTCCGATACGCTGATGGATCGGTCAATAGTTTTTGAGTTACGGCGCAAGCTTGGCCATGAATCAGTTGAACGGATCCGCCATGCCGAACCGGATTTGTTCGTCACGTTATCCCGAAAGCTTGCCAGATTTTCAGATGACCATAGAGAAGCAGTCAGACTATCCAGACCGACATTGCCGGAAGAGTTGAATGACCGGGCGCAGGACAACTGGGAGCCTCTTCTAGCAATCGCTGACGTAGTAGGTAATAACTGGCCCGCATTGGCTCGTAATGCCGCAATAAAGCTATCCGGGACAGAAACTGAAAGCCAATCGTCCACCATCGGCGTGGAGCTGCTCTCTGACATTAAGGATTTTTTCGACGAACGGCGAACAGAACGAGTACGTAGCAGTGATCTGATTGAATGGCTCTGCGAAGACGATGAAAAACCTTGGGCCACTTATAACCGTGGCAAGCCAATCACTGCAAGACAAATGTCAAAAAAATTGTCAGGTTACGGAATCAAAACTAACAAGACGATCAGATTTAATTCGGGTTCATTCAAAGGTTATAAGCGTGAGTTTTTTCTTGAAGCGTGGTCACGATACATCCCACCCAAGACACAAGATTCATCGGTAACAATCGGTCACGCGGTCACAACTCAATATCCATGCGGGTTTCAACGTGACCGAAACAAAGATGCAACCGATGGGATCGGTCACAACTCGATCAATTCAATTGTGACTGTCGAAGTGGATTAACCAGTTGGTGTGACTGATTGAATCGGTTACGTGACTGATAATGTAACTGATCTTAACACCCTGAAACCCGCGTCAATATTGGGTTGTGACCGATAATGGTAAATGTGACCGATAAAAAACAGTTTCAGGAAAGGGGAAAAAATATGGTTTGTGAAATCGTCGAAGAATTAAAAAGCGAAGCAATTGTGATTGCACTTTCTGGTGACAAAATTAACGTGACCGGTGACGAAAACAGGATAAAGGAAATTCTTCCGAGGATACACAAGCATAAGGGAGAAATCATCAGGGATTTAAAACTGGAAAAGATCCAAGAATGGCTTTTCTCGATCGAAGAACCGGAGGAGTTCCACCACTTGGTGCTGGATAAGTGCAGGAACGATCCGGAAGCAATGGCGTACTTTATGAAACACGTTAACGGTGAATTTAAATAACTTAAAGGAGCAAAACATGTACAAAACCGCAGCGCTGGCCGTACTGTCCAAACGGATCAAACACAACCACACATGGACACCGTTTAACGGCTGGATCGACGAAGGAGTAACCGCATTGCTGCCCGCGATAAAGAATCACGAAAGCCTGCCAGCATTGTGGCAGACAACCGAAAAAGGCAAATCAGACAGGTATCGTGACGCAGAAGAACTGGAAATGCAGGCTTCTTCCTTTTTGGAAGATCTGAAAACCAGAACCAACGAAGAACTGAACAGACTGGGACCTGGGCAGCTACAGGCCGATCTTGCAAGCATATCGGGCGCAGTGCAGACAGTACTGAGTAAGGTCGTTACTGATACCGGGAATTACCTGGCGAAACATAAGAAAAATGCCTGATTTTAGTAACGACGACAAAGGGCAGGCCATGGAAGGGCAAGTGGTTCCAGCCAGCCCTGCCCGGAAGCTGCCACAGATGCGGCTGGGAACACTCAGGGAAGTCCGCCGGGAAATGGCCAAGGTATACGGAGAAGTCCGGCGGCTGAAGCTACCCAGCAGCGAAGGCACCCGGTTGATCTACATGCTGGCGCAGATCAGCACGCAGATCAAAGATAGTGAGCTCGAAGAACGGATAACCAAATTGGAAAAGATACAGGATGAAGAACTCAGAGCAAAAAATCGTACATATTAAACAAAGCAAGGAACGTTTGATAATTGCCTACCTTTACGCTGGTGCGTGGAATTTTGCATACAACCAGGGAATGCCGGAACCTGAGAAGCCGAAGGACATAGCTGAAGCGCTTGAACTGCTGGCGAAGTATCTACCGGGATAAGGAAATGAACCTGAAGACAAGAATCGAACGACTGGAAGAGACAGTAAGCAGCAAAGACATATTTTTCCCGGCACTGGTTTATTTCTCAGACAGCCAAACACTTGATCAGGCAAAAGAAGAATATCGCCAGAAACACGGCTTTGATCTTCCGCGTAACGGCGTAATTATTAACTTCGTAGAAGTTGACGCCCGCGTCCATCGGGAAGGCGGTCAAAACGCGATTCAAGACGATTAAGGCCGCAATACTTCTTTGTTATGCAAGCCGGAAGAACCGCCCAAAACGCCCATTTAAGGGCTTTTCCGTGGCAATGATTCCAAGGCCGAAGCCGGAGTAATCGGTGGAATAAGCAGTGGTCAATGTGACCTTTGTTCACCGATTCTGGCGAGCAAATACCTGCTTCCACGTACGCGCGGGTACTGCTTGGACGGCCAGAAAATGGTCAAGCAGTTGACCTTTGTTTCCACGCACGTGCGGGTACCACGAATCAAAGTCGGGCGTCCGACCTTGATCCGACTTCCTGTTACTACCAGCTTGACGGCCCAGCTGGTTTGCTCGATCCATAAACAAAGAAGCCGCCAGACTGATAAATCTGACAACCTGCTGCGCCCTTGCCCTTGCCTCAATCAGCGGCTTGACGGCCAGCCTTATCCAGATCTTCCAGAGCTTCAGAGAACACGTATAAGTTGCGATTTGCGTCGCTGCAAAGGTCCCTGGCACACTTCACGAGATTCGTGATATCAAATTCGCTAAGATTAAGATTCCCTTCATGTATAAGGCTTTCTGTCGCTGTCAGGACAGATACCGCTTGATCCAGTTTGAAAAGCTGACTGAGAAAATCTTCCTTAATCTTTGGTGTATCAGTCATTTCGTTTCCTTCCCGGGTAAGTCCTGTGTTATTTAACCAGCGCTCTATTTTCATTGCCTGGTCGAACGTCAGATTGGCGGGTGTACTTTCAGCCAGGTGAATCAGGTTATCGAGTTCTTCGTCAGTAATGGACTGAGAGTTGGTATCTTTAGATTGAGTCATGATCTTTTGCTCCTTATCAGGGAGTTGACCATCAGCAACATGCGGGCGGTCGGGTGCTGATAACCGGCAAAAGGTCGGCGGAGTTATTCCGCTTGCGCGTGTTTTATTCCTCGCACACCCGACCATAGGGAAACTATGGACGTAAAAAAACCGCTTGCTTTCGGGAACGGTAACCGCCTTTTGCTTAAAGAGGTGTTATCAGCACCTGAGTGGAAGGATAAGCCCTGGAAGTCGGCAATGTCAAATATCGCTTATCAATATGTAAACTTTGGTTTATGTCCGTCCGATCGTTATTGGTCTGGGCAGCTTGCGGGATCGCAACAATCGGCCAAAATGGGGGTTACTTTCAATTGGTGTGCCCAAATGTGTGCCCATGTCGGAAATTCAAAAATCATAAACCTAGCAATTACGCGGGTTTTAGGCAGTTCGCTATATTCTGTATTGATGCGAGGTCCAGGATATCTATTTTATTGATACAGTCGAAGCTGTTGCTTTCCAGGCCCATTTTGGAGTCCAAGTTCTTCGGAGCATGGCAAAGTGGGTCAAAATTAGATTAACCTTGACAGAGGAAATGCTGCAGTAGTTTTAGGCGAACTTCGTCGACCAGCTGGCGCCGACGGACAACCTTGTCGTGAAGCCGGCTTCGGCCTGAGCCGGCCCTTTCCTTTTCCGGGTAGGGCTAACCCTTACGGTCCGTTCCCTTGCCTTTCAGCCACACCCTTTTGTACGAAACTGCGGCTCATCTCCCCGCGTGATCGGCCTGCCACAGCGCAGACAACGCTTCCACCTGCTGCAGGACGGTTTGCACTGCAGCGTCCTGCAGATCGGGTGGGTAGCCATACTTGCGCAGGATGCGCTTGACCAGCACACGCATGCGCGCCCGGGCCGATTCGCGGTGCGCCCAATCCACGGTGACGTTCTCGCGCAGGTTCATCAGCAGCTCATGCGCGATGACGCGCAGTCTTTCATCGCCCATCACCTGTACGGCAGATTCGTTCTCCGCCAGCGCATCGTAGAACGCGATTTCCTCTTCCGTCAGGCCCTGCTCCTCGCCGCGGGCACGCGCGGCGCGGATGTCCTGGGCGAGCCGGATCAACTCCTGCAACACTTCGGCCGTGGTGATGGCGTTGGCGTGGTAGCGGGCGATGGCGTCTTCGAGACGCTCGGAGAAGGCGCGGCTCTGCACGACGTTGGCCCGACTGCGTGACCGGATGCCATCGCTCAGCAATTTCCTAAGCGCTTCCAGCGCCAGATTCTTCTTCTCCATCTGCTGCACTTCGAGCAGGAACTCGTCCGACAGAATCGAGATGTCGGGTGACTGGATGCCGGCAGCTTTCAGGATATCGACTATCTCGGTGGATACCACGGCGCGGCTGACGATCTGCCGCACGGCCAGGTCGCGCTCCTGCTGCGAAACGCCCGAAACGCTACCCGTCTTGACCAATGCTGCGCGAACGGCCTGGAAGAAGCCGACTTCCTCTCGTATCGCGCGCGCCTCATCGCTGCTGGCGGCCAACGCATAGGCTTTAGACAGGGCCAGTACAGCGTCCGAAAAGCGGCGCAATGCCTGTTTCCGGCCTTCTGGTGAAATTTCCGCCGCCGCCCATTGCCGTTGTTTGTCGAGTACCCATTCGATGGCACCTGCCAGCATCATGAGACGTTGCTGCGGCGTGCCGGACAAGCCCGGTTGGTAGTCGAAGCCATGGAACATGTCGCGTACGACGTCGATGCGTTCCAGCATCGCAGCGACCGCTTCGTTCTCGTCGACGCCGGTTTGCGCCTGGTCGGGTTTGGAGTACTGCGAGAGCGCGGCTTTGAGGTTATGCGCGATGCCGATGTAATCCACCACGAGGCCAGCGGGCTTGTCATGGAACACGCGGTTGACCCGCGCGATGGCCTGCATCAGGCCGTGCCCGCGCATCGGCTTGTCGATGTACATTGTGTGCATGCACGGTGCATCGAAGCCGGTCAGCCACATGTCACGCACGATCACGAGCTTGAGCGGATCGCCGGGATCGCGCGCCCGCTTCGCCAGCAGGTCGCGCCGGGCCTTGTTGCCGACGTGGGGCTGAAACGACGCAGGATCGGAGGCCGATCCAGTCATGACGATCTTGATGGCGCCTCCACTGTCGTCATCGCTGTGCCATTCGGGACGAAGCTTCACGATTTCATCGTAAAGCGCCACGCAGATGCGACGGCTCATGCAGACGATCATGCCCTTGCCGTCGAGCGCGCTCATCCGATCCTCGAAGTGCCGTACCAGATCCGCGGCGATGAGGGCCAGCCGCTTCTGGCTGCCCACCAGCGCCTCGACGGCTGCCCATTTCTGCTTGGCGCGTTCAGCGCTGGTTTCGTCCGTGTCCTCCAGCAGCGCTTCGACTTCCTCGTCGATCTTCGGCCGTTCATCCTCGTCCAGCTCGATGCGTGCCAGCCGCGATTCGTAGTAGATCGGCACCGTGGCACCGTCCTCCACCGCACGGCTGATGTCGTAGACATCGATGTAGTGGCCGAACACAGCAGGAGTATTCACGTCGGCTGCCTCGATGGGCGTGCCGGTGAAGCCGATGAACGATGCGTTCGGCAGCGCGTCGCGCAGGTACTTCGCGAAGCCGTAGGACATCTTGCCGCTGTCGGCCTTCACCTTCGCATCGAAGCCGTACTGGCTGCGGTGCGCCTCGTCGGCGATCACCACTACGTTGCGGCGCGGCGTCAGGCAGGGGAAGTCCTGCTCACCGTCGGCCGGCGTGAACTTCTGCAGGGTCGTGAAGATCACCCCGCCCGCGTCACGACTGAGCAACTGGCGCAGATGATGCCGGTCCTGGGCTTGCACCGGCGTTTGCCGGATGAGATCGCGGCACATCGCAAACGTGCCGAAAAGCTGGTCGTCCAGGTCGTTGCGGTCAGTGATGACCACCAGCGTGGGGTTGGCCATCTGCGGATGCTGGATCAGCATGCCGGCGTAGAAGGCCATCAGCAGGCTCTTGCCGGAACCTTGCGTATGCCAGATCACGCCTGCCTTGCGGTCGCCCCTGGGTTGGCTGGCCACGCTCGGCAGGCCGCAGTCTGCCGGATCTTCGGCCACGCCCTCGAAGCTTGCGCGCAGCGTCGACGCGACGGCCTTCCTGACGGCGTGGTACTGGTGATAGCCGGCAATGATCTTGATGAGCCCATCACCCCGCTCACCGAACACGGTGAAGCACCGCAGCAGGTCCAGAAGACGGCCGCGCTCGAAAACGCCCTCGATCAATGTGGACAGCTCCGGCATGCCCTTGGCCTCGATGCGCGCACCATCGCGGGTGCGCCAGGGCATGAAGCGCTCCAGATCGGCGGACAGCGATCCGACCCGGGCGGTCAGCCCGTCGGAGGCCACCAGCAGGGCATTACTGCGGAACAGCGCGGGAATCTGCTGCTTGTAGGTCTGCAACTGGTTGAACGCCGCCGCCACCGTGGCCGCGTCGCTCCCTGGCGCCTTCAGTTCGATCACCGCCAGCGGCAGGCCATTGATGAACACCACTACATCGGGGCGGCGCCGAACCTGCCCGGCGACCACGGTGAACTGCTGCACGGCCAGCCAGTCGTTCTGATCCGGGTTGTCGAAGTCGATCAGGCGCACCTTGCCGGCGGTGAGTACGCCGTCCTCGCCGTAGTACTCCACATCGGCACCTTCCATCAGCAGCCGGTGGATGCGACGGTTTTCCTCCAGCAGGTTCGGCAGCTCGAATTGAGTCAGACGACGGATGGCGTCGCGACGGGCGTCTTCCGGCAACACCGGATTCAAGCGCGCTACGGCTTCGTGCAGTCGCGTGCTCAGCACCGCCTCATCGTAGGCATGGCGCTCCGGGTGTTTGCCGTCCGGGCCGATGTCCTCGTCCGAGACGATGGCGTAACCCAACCCGGCTAGTTGGTCCAGCAGGGTTTGTTCCAGTTGGGCTTCGGAGAGAAAAGCCATCAATTGTTTGCCTGCTCTTCTGGTCCACGGGGCTGAACCAGTCTGCGCCTCCCGTCCGGACCCGGACAGGAGAGTGGGTTGTCAGTGGTACGCCGAACAGCTAAAATTCTGCTCAAGTTCTTGGACGGGGGATTCCCGGTCGGCAACTGGCCTCGGCGGATGCGCCGGGGCCTTTTGTTTTTCAGGGAAAGCATTTCAACCCCCAGCCCATCCGTTTGCCGCTGGAGCTTGTATAGAATTTCGCCTCCAGAATTTCGAAAGCCCGATTGGTTTGCCCGGGTCGAAGAATACTCATGCCCACCGGCCTGGCGACCAGATCGGCCAGTTGCAGACCGGGCAGGTTGGTCTTCTTGTCGGCAAATTCGATTTCCAGCGGCAACTGCTCGCCGTTGTAGTTTCCACCGTCGCAGATACGGCGGAACTCAAGCTCCAGTGCCGCATCTTCCTTCTTACCTCGGCATTCGACCAAGACGTGGGTTTTTGCCGTGCCTGCGCCTTGGGCCTGGAGGAAGTAGTGCACCCTTTCCAGGCCGAAGCCCAAGGCGACGTGGTAAGGGTTGTCCGGGTTGGCATAACGCTGCTTGAGGGCTTCTTTCCTGATGACCGAACAGATCAGCGTGAAGGGAGCCGCCGCGACGATCCGGGTCAGCTCGTCAAGGAAGGCTGCTTTTCTCTCCCGGGACTTCAGAAAGGCGAAGGCGCCTGTGTCCTTGCGGATATCACGTTCGTGCAGGATGACGTTATCGTGCCCAAAGTGCTTGAACTTGAATGCCTGAATCGCAGGGACGACGTGCGCGATGTAGTCTGCCTTGCGCATGACGCAAAAGGCGAGCACGAAAATCGGATAGCTTGGATCGATGCCATCCAGGCCGTGATCGCCACTTTCGTCGACGAATACAAGGTACTCGGAGAAGCCGTCGTTCACACCGCCACCCCCAGCTCGCGGGCCGCCTCAAAGAAGGTGGCGGTCTTGCGCACTCCCAGCATGCGAAAGGCGTCCTGGAACAGGGTCTGGCCTTCCAGCGCGCTGGAGAGCACCGCCCGCGCGAAGCGCTTGCCGGTGCGCGCGCCAAGCGTGCGATAAAAATCGCCGCCACCGCTGCCACCACGATCGAGTGTGCGAATCCGCGCCAATTCCTCGCGGTAGGTTTGCCAGAAGGTCGCCTGGTCGATGAAGCCGGCATCGAACAGCCGGCGCAGCGCCACCAGTGTGCTGACCTTGAACATCCGTGCCAGGCGCTGAATCTCCTCAGCGGGGTAGCTGCCAGCGAGATGCACTGCGCGCAGGTCTTCCATCGGTACCAGCAATTCGGCGGCGACCACGTTGCACCAGCGCTCGATGGCCTGTTCGGGTACTCGTCCCGCCTCAGGATCGGAAACACCGCTCTCACCCACCCAAAGGTGCGCCAGCTCATGGGCCAGGGTGAACATCTGTGCCGCCTTGCTGTCGGCGGCGTTGATGAACACCAGCGGCGCCAGGTCGTCGGCCAGCGCGAAGCCCCGGAACTCCGCGACATCCAGCTTGCGATGACTGTTGCTGCCGACGATGGAACTGGCCATGACCAGTATGCCGGCCTCCTCGGCTTTGGAAATGAGCTGGCGCAAGGCTTCGGTCCAGGTCGGCAATTGCCGTCGTTCGGCCAGGGAGAGGTCAAGCGTGGTGCGTATGGCTTCGGCCACGATCACCGCATCGTCCGCCACCGTGGCGCTACCAATGAAACTCAGTGGTTCGAGGGCGTGCAGGCGAACGTAGTCGCGGTACCAGTCCTGCCGTTGCTGGCACAGGTAGAGCGTGTCGAGCAGATTGGGGCTGGGACGCGTGATGACGCGATCAGCCAGCGTCCGGAAATCCGGGATCGGCAGCGGCTCCTGCACCGGCTCGGGGAGGAACAGGTACCCAATGGGTACATGCACGGCGCGGGCAAAGTCCTCCAGTTGCCGCAGCGTGGGTTGCAGCGCGCCGCTTTCCCATTCGCCGAGCTTTGGAAACCGTCCCGCCAGCGCGAGCGTATCCAGCCCGGCGCGCTCGCGCGCCCAGGTGAGCAGCTCGGGATTGACGGGGATGAGTGCTTTCATGTGTTATCCGCTTCTAGTGGAGATCGTTCAATCTTGTACTTGAACACGTTATAGCCCATGTTGGTCAGTTGCTTGACCGCATGTTTGAAACTCACTTTGCTAAAAAATGGCAACTCTAAAGCACCCGGAACTTTACTCATGATTGCAATACAGACGTTATAGTCTGACGAATTTGGACGTATAGCAGCGTCCGGCAGTCTGTGTGTGCTGGGCAACTTGTCGTTCACTTGTTTTCGGAAACTTTCCTCGTTAAGAAAACATTCCCCTGATACAGCGGCTTGAGAAAAGAGATGGCTAAGGACAGTGGAACCACCGTAATATTTGACATGAATGATGTCCTTATCCTTGGAAAACAAGTCGCAAAATTCCACCCTGCTACGACCGCCGCCGATCATTATGTTCTGCCGGTCCATCAATGCGAATTCGGGAATGTTATTAGCTACATACTTGAGATATTCGGGCTCCTTTAGGTTCTCAAAAGGAGGCAATACAAGACTCGCTTCTGGAACTGAGATGAAAAAGTCGCTAACCTCGGAAACGAAGTCAGACTGAATGATGTACCACGAACTGTCATTGAGAATGTATTTGTTGTTATCCAGGTCAATCTCGGCATTCAAGCATCTATAAACGCTCCAATTGGAGATATTTCCGTCCTGCCAATAGACATGAATATGCTTTTGCTTGAGCTGTTTGGCCGTCAAATCACTCTTTGGCTTTGTCGCGATTTTCCATGAATGAAGATCAAGGTCTTGATAAAGCACGGGACCATCTTTGTCTGGCCTATCCTGTTTATATTTATAGGCAAAACCCCTGATATTTTCCCAATCCACAACCTCTGGAACTGCAAGCCAAACATTCTCCAACTCATTGTCAGTGATTCGTTTTGCTAACAAAGCATCAAGCTTTTCGAGAACAGACTTGTCGCGCTCCTCCCTTATTTTGTCAATCCATGGATAAAGCTCTCTGTATTTCGTATCGCTGAACGCCTTGTACAATTCCTGAGCGATGTCAAAAAAATCACTCACCTGCGCTCGGGTATTGATAGATACAGAATCCCTGCCGGAGAGTGTGTCCTGTTCTTCATCCCCCGATACTGCCGACTTGGCGGTGATCGATTTCAAAAGGTCAATATCATTATTGAACTCAAAGCCGCCCAATTCGATGGCCTTGGTTGCTTGCTCCCGTGAGTGTAGAGAGATATGGCTGATATTCGCTTTATCAATTGACTTTACCGCTTCCGGATCGCTAAGGTTGAGAGTTGCGATCAGTCCAAAATTTCTTTCAAAGGCGTGTTCGTCGATAAGATGCCTGGCGTATCCAAAGGTGAAACAAAACCAACGACTTTCGCATTTCAGCACATACACTGCCCTAGAGCTTTGGTTCCACAATTTCGCAGAGTCGAACCCGGGTATGGCCTCGAATAGTGAAATCCAGTGTGGTTTGGACTTGTAGCCACCCTTATAAATCAGTGTTCCCTGTCGGTCGTTGCCAGGATTGACATCAATTCTTTCATATCCGTCAACGCTCAAGAAATCTTCCAGTTTTTCATATTCGGACTTGATCAGAAAAACACTCAGCTTTTGTTTCTTGGGTTCTAGCGAAGAAGTGCTCATCATGGTCATCCCAGGCAGCTATTCAGTTCTGTTGATACGAAGTTCGCCGGAAATGAGCTTGGGTAGCAGGGTGTCACGCAGAGTGGCGAGGGTTCTGGATTGCTGGACATTCGACAGAATCGCACCAAAGAAAGCAGCAACTGTATTCTCGAATGCCGCAAGGAGTTCTGTCGGTGGCATAGAAACCCGGATAGCCTCGAATGTTTGCCGTGTGATGGTTGAGAACACGGAGCCGTGCGCCATTGAACGCAGTTGGTCAACCATTCTCTGTGCTGCCAGGAATACAAAGTAGTCACCAGCGCCGCTTTTCCCGCGAAGGCCGTAGCAGGACTGGTTGAAAGTCATCTCCCTACCTGCAATCGCCAGATTTCCAACTGTTCCACGCGCTGAGATGATGGTCGTGCCTTTGGGAATCACGCGAGCGGAGCTTTCTTCCAACCCAGCTTTAGTAATTGATTTTTCGGTTGCAGTCACAAACACATCACTGGCGGCAGGTGTGTCCACAACTGAGAACCAAGGAATGTCGCCATCCCAATAGCCGGCTACGGAAGTCTTCGGTGTGCCACCACCAATGATGTCCAACATCTGGTTAAGTGAAACAACCTCCCACCCTTCCGGAATCTCGCCAAGTGCGGAATCGACAAGGCGGGAGGGGAAGAGGCCGACGATCTCATTGGGGAGACCAAGGCCTCGGCCTTCGGCCTTGGCACGGACGGGATCAAAATCCACGAACCATGACGTGAATAGCGCTCTGGCCATGGCCTCCAGCGTCTCGCTCATCCGCCGGTTTAGCTCAATCTTGTCGTCCAGTGTGCCGAGGATGTGGATGATGGCGCGTTGTTCGGATATGGGTGGAAGGTCAATATGGAGGTTTTTGAGAACATCCGTATCTAGCTTTCCCGCACCAATGCCTGTAGGCTCAACTTTTGAAAGAAGCATTGGTTCGTTGCCAGATAACCAGTAATAGAGGAAGCCGCTGCTAATGCCATTCTTGGCTCGAAGAGCTTTTACGTCTTGGTTGAATGCAACATCCTTTGTGGCTATCCCAACGGGAATGCGTTTGTGAAGCTCACTGCCTCGCACTAAAAGAAGCACATCATTCTTTTTTGCAAGTCTGCTTCCTCGCTCTAAGCCCTTGGGCGTAAGCGTTCTGTCTGATTTACTCAGCCGGCCAGACTTCATGGAACTTGCACTTATCCACGGAATGCCGCCACCCCAATATTCGGCGTTGGCTTTTGGTGGTGTTCCACCAGAAGCCCAATCGGTGACATGACCAAGCGAAACCTCTCTCCACTTACCGTCCATACTCACGTTCCCTCATTTCTCTTTCTCCGGCTTGGCCGCCTTCACCTTCTCTTCCAGCGCCAGAAAGCGGTCGAAGTCGCTCTGGAACAGCCTGTCTTGAATGACGCGGTATTTTTCGAATTCGGTTTCGGCGTGCAGCTTGGCTTGCTCGTGCGAAATCTTGCCGGGTCCGGTGAGAATCTCGTTGCCGTTGAATTCCAGGAAACCGTCCAGACGCTTGGCCCAGTCCTGCATGGACATGGGGATTCTGCGCATGGCCTGTAGTTCGGCGAAGTCCAGGTAAAGGGAAACGATACGTTCCAGATAATCCAGTTCCTGCGCGTTCAGGTAATTTTTCGCCACTACCACGCCGGACTTGACGATCTTGCCCTGCGGGGCCGCCTCCCAGTGCGTCAGGCCCATGTGTTCCCTGTTGGCATCGGCGCGCGCCACGATGATTTCAGCGGCGGTATGCCGGTGCACCGCCCAGTGCAGTTTGTTTTGCACCAGGGCAAAAAAATCGCGGGTGGTAATGGCGTTGGCGTCGTAGTCGAAAGCGGTGGCGTACAGATCCGTCACCTTCTGGTAGAACTTGCGCTCGGACAGGCGTATCTCGCGGATGTATTCCAACTGACGGTCGAAATACTCGTCGGTGAACAGGTGGCCCTTTTTCAGGCGCTCCACGTCCATCGTCCAGCCCTGGATGGTGTAGTCCTTGACGATTTGCCCCGCCCACTTGCGGAACTGCACGGCGCGTTCGTTGTTCACCTTGAAGCCAACGGCAATGATGGCTTGCAGGTTGTAGTGGATGACGGTGTAGTTCTTGCCGTCGGTGGCAGTTGTTAAGTATTTCTTAATAACTGATTTCTCCGCCAGTTCCTGGTCGGCAAAGATGCGCTTGAGGTGCTGGTTGATGGCTGGAACCGTCACGTCATAAAGCGTTGCCATCATCTTCTGCATCAGCCAGATGTTTTCATCCTCGTAACGCATCTCGATGCTTTGCTCGTCGCCACCGCTGGCCGCCACGAAGGTCAGGTACTCCGCCGCCGAGGAGCGGAGGATGGGGTGTTCCTGTCTTTTGCCGGGTTTTTTTGTGGTCATGGTCTCAACCTCCATAACCCAGGCTTTTCAGATTGGCGGCAATCGCGGCGTCCAGCTTCGCGGCTTCGGCCTGCTGTTCGCGCAACGTCGCGACCAGCCGCCGCATCTTCTCCTCGAATGGTTCGCCGTCGTCTTCCTG
>JBDIVK010000016.1:0-66780 GCA_039794425.1 Nitrosomonas sp.
CTAGTTGGCGTAGTGCAAGCGGTACCGTTTACATTCAATGATATCGGCGATACGGTAACAGTGAATTACGGTGGCAATATCGAGGGAGTTGACGTTACGGGTCTCACCGCTCAGACAAAGTTTACGCTAACTGGTACAAACACAAATACGCTAACTTTTGAAATTACCATCGCGAACACCTCCGATAGCAATATTTGGGAAAATACGCGGATAGCAGCTATCGGGTTTAATACTGATCCTGACATCACCGGTGTTGGAGCTCCGAGCAACAATAACTGGGGTACAGTACTAAATAGCGCGTTCCCCAACAACTTCGGCTCAATTGATATCTGTTTTAAGACCGGCCAGCTTAATAATTGTCAAGGAGGAGGTGGTGGTGGCGTATCATTGGGAGATGATTCGGTAACCTTTAGTGTTGCTCTAACTTTTGTGGGCACCCCTCCCCCCGTTACATTCAGTAATTTTGGCGTACGCTACCAGTCACTGAATTCAGATGAGCTAGGATTCAATGGTGCCTCAGGCACGGGCAAACCCATCAATGAAAATGGTGGGGGCGGGCCCCCTACCCAAATTCCAGAACCGACCGGCCTGCTGCTGTTCGGTGCCGGACTTCTGGGACTGGGTTTGATCCGCCGCAGATCGGTCTGATCAATTACAAATAATAAGACCATAATCAAGAAAAAATTCAGGCGCCGGTTCCCCGGCGCTTTTTTATTGGCTTACTACAAAAGTAACAAGTTTAAAGTCGGGTCCCGATCTCCCGGTCATTTTTTGGCTGCAACCATTACGCTGCCATACCATGATGACGCAGCAGTGCATCGATTTTTGGCTCGCGCCCGCGGAACGCTATGAATGATTCAAGCGCTGGACGGCTGCCGCCGACTGCAAGAATTTCGTTCCAGAAACGCGCACCCGTCTGAGCATTGACCACCTGGCCAGTACCATTTTCTTCGAACAGACTGTAAGCATCGGCAGACAGCACTTCCGCCCATTTATAGCTGTAATAACCGGCGGCATAACCACCGGCAAAAATATGTGCGAAGCTGTTGGGAAACCGGTTGAAGACCGGGGGAATGATGACGGCTATCCTGCGGCGTATTTCATCCAGTCGTTGCAACACGGTTTGACTGCCATGCGGATCGAAATCAGTATGCAGATGCATGTCGAACAAAGCAAATTCAAGCTGGCGCAAGGTCTGCAGGCCACTCTGAAAATTCTTGGCGGCAAGCATTTTGTCGAATAATGCACGTGGCAGTGGTGCTCCGCTTTCTACATGCGCGGTCATGTCGCGCAACACTTCCCACTCCCAACAGAAATTTTCCATGAACTGGCTTGGTAACTCGACTGCATCCCATTCCACACCATTGATACCTGACACGCCCAGTTCCTCGATTTGCGTAAGTAAGTGATGCAATCCGTGGCCGAATTCGTGAAACAGCGTAATCACCTCATCATGTGTGAATAGAGCGGGACGTAACTGGCCATCGATCGTCACTGGTGCAGAAAAGTTACAGGTAAGATAAGCGACCGGTGTCTGGATTTCCGAGCGGCCGATTTCCGGTACCTCAATCCGACGCCGGGTGATGGCATCATCCATCCAGGCACCGCCACGCTTGCCAGGGCGGGCGTAGAGATCCAGGTAAAATTGTCCGAGCAGATTCCCTTTGCTGTCAGAAATATCGAAAAATTTTACATCCGGGTGCCAGCGCTGAACTATCCGTGTACGCTCTGCTTCGTGGATATGTATACCGTAAAGTGCTTCCACCAGCTTAAACATGCCGGGCAGCACTTTATTTTCCGGTAAATATTGCTTGACCTCCTGATCGGAAAAGGCATAGCGTTCGATCCGCAGCTTTTCGCTGGCATATGCAATATCCCATGCCTCGAGCCGGCTCAGTTTCAGTTTATCTGCCGCAAATTGTTTCAGTTCTGCCAGATCTTTTTCTGCGTAGGGCCTCGCCTTGACAGCAAGTTCATTCAGAAAATCTAGCACTTGCTGGGGTGTTTCCGCCATCTTTGGCGCCAGTGATACCTGCGCATAACAGTCATAATTGAGCAACTTGGCCTCTTCCTGACGTAGACGCAGAATTTGTTCAATCAATGGCATATTGTCGCGACTCACATGCTGATCCGCAACGTGTTCGAGCTCACTTGCACGCGTAACATACGCCCGGTACATTTGCTCACGCAAGGATCGATTATCCGCATATTGCATAACCGGTAGATATGATGGTGCATGCAACGTAAATTTCCAGCCTGGTACCGTAATGGCCGGATCTTTTTCCGCTGCTTCTCTGGCTGCCTGCAATACGTCATCCGGAATACCCGCAAGCTGTTCTCTATCCTCAATAAACAAAAAAAACGCATTGGTGGCATCAAGTAAATTATCACTGAATTTTGCACTCAGTGCCGACAACTCTTCCTGAATCTGCATGAAGCGGGCTTTATCCTCAGGCAGCAGTTCAGCTCCACCTAAACGAAAATCACGTAGCTGATTTTCCACAACTTTTTTACGTGCTTGATTCAGATTATTGAATTCCGGATTTGCCCGCAATTGTTTAAACTTTTCAAACAATACCGGATCCTGCGACAATTCAGCGTAATACTGCGTAATACGCGGCAGATTGGCGTTGTAAATCTCACGCAATTCCGGGCTGTTCATGACAGCATTCAGATGCGATACTTGCCCCCAGGCACGCGAAAGACGTTCGTTCACATCCACCATCGGCTGCACGAAATCCTGCCAGTTCGGTGGTGTCGATTCATGCTTAACAGTATTTATGACAGTGCGGCAATCGCGCAACAGCTCATCAATAGCCGGAGTAATATGCTCATTCCGGATATCTTCATAACGTGGAAGAGCAGAAAAATCAAGCAACGGGTTTTTCATAACAGAAAATTTAAATGAGTACGAAGAAAATTTTTTTATTAAAAAGTATCATCCATGCACAACATGGCCGTTTATCAATGTGAATTTAACACGCCCACACAATTCCATACCGAGAAAAGGCGTATTTTTTCCTTGGCTTTTCAGCATAGAATCGGTAACAGTCCAGTAAGCATCAGGATCAAACAGACACAAATCAGCTGTCGCACCTGGCGTCAAGCGCCCAACATCAATACCCAATATCCGGGCAGGCTGCAGTGTAATTTTGGTTAGTGCGTCAGTCAGAGAAATATGCGCTTCCCGTGCCCATTTGAGCGTAAGTGGCAACAGTAATTCCAGTCCGGTTGCACCCGGTTCAGTTTGGGCAAACGGCATCAGCTTGGCATCTTTATCCACCGGTGCATGGTCCGAACAAATAGCATCAACCGTCCCATCCCTCAGTCCTGCACGTAATGCATCCCGGTCTGCCAGACTTCTGAGCGGCGGCATGAGGTGGCAATTGGCATCAAAAAAACCGATATCCATATCAGTCAGATGCACATGATGAACCGCAACATCACAGCTAAGCGACAAACCTTGCTGCTTAGCCGCACGCACCAGCGCCACCCCTTCAGCACTGGAAATACGACAAAGATGCACACTGGCACCGGTTTCCTTCATCAGGGACAGAATATTGGACAGTGCAATTGTTTCCGCACATACCGGAATTGCCGGTAATCCAAGCCTGGTAGCAGTTTCACCTTCATGAGCCACACCATAATTGGCCAAATGCATATCCTGGGGACGTAACCAGACCTTGAAACCAAACGTCGCAGCATATTGCATCGCCCGCATCAGCACATGCAAATTGGTAAACGGCGCATCAGCCTGACTGAATGCAATACATCCGGCCTCATGCAGTTCAACCATTTCCGTCAGCCGCTCACCTTTGAGTCCCTGGGTCAGCGCACCTACCGGATAAACCCGCGCCCGATTGAGATTCCGTGCACGATGTTTGAGCATTTCTACCAGTCCCGGTTCATCTAACGGTGGATCAGTATCAGGAGGACACGCTAAGCTCGTAATGCCACCTGCTACCGCTGCTTCCTGTTCTGATTCCAGAGTAGCCATGTATTCCAGCCCCGGTTCCCGTAAGCGCGCAGACAGGTCGACCAGGCCGGGACACACAATCAACCCACTCGCGTCGATTTCCTGCTCATCATAGAAACCCTCTGGTCGAGAATCGATCGATACAATTCTGCCATCAGTAAGATAAAGATCACTGACCTGATCGATCCCGTTTTCAGGATCGATCAGGTGTCCGTTCTTGATACAGGTTTTCATGAATGATAAGCCGTTAATTTCCGGCAAGTATCGACATGACCGCCATACGCACGGCAATACCAAAATTTACTTGCGGTAAAATGACTGACTGGGTACCGTCTGCTACCTCTGAATCAATCTCTACACCACGATTCATCGGGCCCGGGTGCATTACGATAGCGTCGGGCCTGGCTAATGCGAGTTTCTCAGGCGTCAACCCATAATATTTGAAATATTCCTCACTACTCGGTAAATGTGCCGACTGCATACGCTCACGCTGCAATCGCAGCATCATCAGCACATCGACTTCTTTCAGTCCTTGCACCATATTATGATAAATCTGCACTCCTAAGCGTTCGACTTTGGCTGGCAATAGCGTTTTCGGTGCAATCACCCGGATTTCCGGTACACCGAGCGTTGTTAACGCATGAATTTGCGAACGCGCTACCCGGGAATGCAAAATGTCGCCAATAATTGCTACACGCAATGTACGGAAATCCTGCTTATAGCGACGAATAGTAAATACATCGAGCAAAGCCTGTGTAGGATGTGCGTGCCATCCATCACCGGCGTTAATGACATGAATTTCAGGCCTAACATGGCGAGCGATCAGATGTGCAGCCCCACTCTGGCTATGTCGAACCACGAACATGTCTGCATGCATCGCTGAGAGGTTATCCACTGTATCCAGTAACGTTTCCCCCTTGGTTTGAGACGAGACAGCCATGTTGAGATTGATAACATCAGCAGAAAGACGCTTGGCTGCAATTTCAAAAGTCGTACGGGTACGGGTGCTTGGTTCAAAAAACAGATTGAATACCGATTTACCCCGTAACAGAGGAATCTTCTTAACATCTCGTTCCGTTACACCGGTAAACGATTCCGCAGTATCCAGAATATGCTGCAGAATGGAAGCAGGTAGTCCTTCCGTCGTAAGCAGATGTTGTAATTCGCCATTTTTGTTCAACTGCGGATGAATACCCATTACACCGACAGGCCTCAATTAAACAAAGTGGGACATACAGTTTTGCATAGATTGGATAGAGGATAAGCTGACACAGAACAGTTACGCTATCCCTGCATTCCTCACCAGGATTGGGCAGATTAAAGAAATCATAGGGAATTTTTTGAAAGTATCGATATCATTCATCGTATTAATTAATGCCAGAATCAATGGGCAATCGAGAATTCAAATTCTTACTTGACTGTGATATCACGCAAACTAAGGCTCAATTTCCCATCCTCCGTCTGCCTCAATTCCAGCATACTATGCTCCGGTAAAGACAGCACAGTTCCTGTATATCGTGCAGCAATAGGCAACTCCCGTTCTCCCCGGTCTACCAGTACTGCCAAGTGTATGCTTGCCGGACGGCCATAATCGAATAACTCATTTACTGCAGCACGTACCGTTCTCCCCGTATAAAGGACATCATCCACTAGAATGATATGACTATTCTCTACTTCGAAAGGAAGCTGAGAAGGCTTAACCTGAGGGTGCAAGCCAATTTTACTGTAATCATCACGATAAAAGGAGATATCTAGCACACCCAGCGGCATCATGATCGATAAAACCTGATGGATACGCTGTGCCAACCAAGCCCCCCCTGTATGAATACCTACAATAGCCGTGTCACGGGCTATATCTGGTCGTAACTTTTCGATCAGTTCGGTGAGTAACTGTTCAGCGTCAGGCAATTGCATGGGAGGAATCGAAAAAAGATTGCAGTATATGCTGGGCAGCGATCTGATCGAGCATCGATCGCTGCTTTCTACCTGTGATACCTAATTCTTCCAATGCTGAACGGGCGGTGACAGTAGTATAGCGTTCATCTGCCAGGACAACCGGAATTCTGAAGCGCCCTTCCAGACGCCTGGCAAAACGGCGACACAATTGAGTCAGTTCATGTTCGGTACCATCAGCATGAACGGACAGGCCCACCACCAGTAAAACCGGCTGCCATACTTCGATTAATTCGGCAATACTGTCAAAACGTGGTTTGGTCATCACCTGATCAATAGTAACCAGAGGATGTGCCAAGCGCAGTTCATATTCACCAATGGCAACTCCTATACGTCGCTTACCGAAATCAAAAGCGAGTACTGTGCCGGATAATGAATTACTTGTAGTCACTGGCAAGACTTTAACTAACGTGCATTACAATTATCTTTACCCCACCTTATGGCACGATGAACTGTACGATTCCCTGCGTCGCTTAACGGCGAGCATACCATGTTCACACCAGCCAGTTCAGGCATGACCGACTTCATTAGACAAATTATAAGCATTAATTCCCAGCAGCTGCATCGCAGCAGGGAGTCTTTCTTCAAAAGACAGCTCGAATAGTATCCGTGACGAGGCAGGTACTGTCAGCCAGGCGTTCTGTGCCAATTCCTGCTCAAGCTGGCCGGCTGCCCAACCTGAATAGCCCAACGTAACCAACATTCTTTCCGGGCCCTGACAGTCAGCGACAGCCTGCAGAATATCGATGGAAGCGGTTAAGCCGACTGTCGTATTGGCAGATAAAGTAAATTTCCAGGACCCAACAGGTTGATGCAGCACAAACCCGCTATCGATCTGTACGGGCCCACCTAATAGTACAGGTATACTGGAAGATGCGGAATCCTTAGGAGACACGCCTAACTGCAGCAGCAATTTCTCTACCGAGAGGTCAGTCGGACGATTAACCACCAACCCCAACGCACCTTGTTCGTTATGTTCACAAATATAGGTCAGTGCTTTGGCAAAAAAGGAATCCTCCAGCCCTGGCATGGCGATCAAAAAATGATCGGTAAGATTGATATTTTGCATCACAGCAAATTACCTCAACAAAAGGAGTGTTCCCGGTAATCAGACCCAATATGCCGTTCGTGTCATGGCTCTGGAGCTAAGCTTCATAGCAACCCTGACAGGCATAGGTAACTCCTCCCCTCCATGGGTGATCGCCATCGTTGCATGACACGCCTCATCAATCTTCATTTGTGCGACGATAGCCCGACTGCGGGCATCCTGATGAGGTAATCGCTGTAAATGGTCTGCCAGATGCGCCTCCACTTGGCGCTCCGTTTCAGCCAAAAAACCTAGATTCCATTTATCCCCAAGCACGCCGGCAACTAACCCCAGTACAAACGATCCACCATACCAGAAAGGATTCAAGAAGCTTTTGCGCCCGCCCAACTCAGCGATACGACGCTCCGTCCAGGCAAGATGTTCAGTTTCTTCACGCGCTGCCTGGCTTAATACTTGCTGCACCTGCAAATTTCGTGCTGTAAGCGCCTGCCCCTGGTAAAGCGCCTGAGCGCAGACTTCACCGACATGATTAACGCGCATCAATGCTACCGATTCGCGTTTTTCGGTATCACTTAGCTCATTTTCAGGTAAATCCTTTCCTGGTACCGGACGCAGCGTATTTGCCGGTACCAGCAGTGTCCGCAAAGCATTATCAAAACCGATAATCAGCTTATCTATTTTCAGCATGCTCTTTCCCCTTCGAAATTTTTTATTTGACTCGTATTCAAGCCATTTCATTCCTTCATTGTATACGCATTTGCCGCGCAAGCAATGTCACCGGATGCAAAACCTCGACATTTTTTCTTCTTTTCATCAATCCGTTGGCAATATGTAACGCACATCCAATATTAGCCGTTATCAAACAATCTGCCCCAGACAGCTCAAAAGCTTGCAGTTTAGCGTCAAGTAAAGATACTGCGAACTCTGGTTGATCCAGGAAATAAGTCCCTGCTGCACCACAACACTGATCGTTCCCGGCCATTTTTACCACCTCGAGTTCCGGAATATGTTTCAACAACGAATAAAGATGTTTGGAAGCCCGTAATGTATTGCGCAAAGTGCAAGGCTCATGCACCGCCACCTTCCGTGGCAAGGGTGCAAAATCAATACCGTGCCATTCCTGCTCATCGAGAAATTGATTGATGTCCATCACTGGTACAGGTAATGCATGCGCATCAGACTGCATCAGGTTTTCTGCTAATTGCACGCCACAACCGGAAGCGGTACTAATCACAGCTTGAATGTTCAACCCTGAAAATGCCTGATAATTTTGCCGGATAAGCTGCCCAGCCTTATCGGTAACCCCTCCATGCTGATAAAGTGCTCCACAGCAAGTCTGGGTGCGTGGGACATGTACCGTATAACCCAACCGATTCAACACGCGCAAAGTTGAAAGCAATGTTTCCATATCGATCAACCTCGCAACACAACCAATGAATAGGGCCACTTCACCCCGTGATGAGCCTTTGGCCGGGTATGATTTTCGCCACCAGTGGCCAGGCAGATTTCGGACTGTCAGAAACAACTGCGACTGTATCAACGTATTCTTTTGCAGAAAACTCGATTTCAATAACCCTGCCAGCAAACGACTTTTGACCATTAATCGTACCATTGGACGTAAAATATCGAAGCGGCCAGGTTTAGCAACCAGTTCTCGCTCCAGAAAATTTCTCAGCCAGTTTTTTCTATTTTGGTCTGCTGCCTTCTCTATAACCGGCAAGTATGTCCGAATCATGCTGCGTGCACCATCGATCAGCCGACCATAGGCTACATTGTTCGGACAAGCAGCCTCGCAAGCACGACAAGTCAGGCATCGTTCCATATGCAGTACGAATCTCTCATTCATCGGAATGCGTCCTTCTGCCACCCCGCTCATTAAGGCAATACGCCCCCGCGGTGAATCTGCCTCGGAAAACGTAAGGCGATAAGTCGGACAATGTGGCAAACAAAGCCCACATGCAACACAGTGATTGGCTTCAGCCACCAGTTCAGCAACCGAAGAATCCGCTTGAGGAAGATTTCTCATCACTCCCGGATCAGTTGCTTCATCAGGCAATGGCGTTTTTTTCATGGTTCACTCTTATCTGATAGTTACTTGAATTGTTCAAATACTTATTACCAGGAAATCTCACTATTAGCTCCGATACCGGGCATTCTCATTTTGGATGGCCATTTCCCATTTCCATTGCGTTTAGTAATCCCATAACTTTTTCAAGGCCACGCAACAGAACAATTATTTTGCGCTATTGCAACCTAATCTGCAGATCGATTTATTGCTTGCTAATCAACCTGGAACTACCATAGAATTATGAGTTTTAGTTAATAATTCGAAGGGATACTATGGTAGTAGTAAGACTGGCACGCGGTGGTGCTAAAAAGCGTCCTTTTTACAATATGGTTGTAGCGGACTCTCGCTGTCGCCGGGACGGCAGGTTCATAGAACGTGTGGGGTTCTATAACCCACGGGCAACGGGTGGTGAAGAAGGTTTGCGTATCCATATGGACCGCCTCACCTACTGGCAATCCCAGGGTGCACAGCTATCCGATACCGTATTGAGACTCGTCAAACAATTTGGTAAACAGCAAAAAAACGCACAACCACAGGAATGATACGGACTTTCTCTCGGTAAAGGAACCGATGGTAGTGCTGGGCCGTATTATCGGCCCGCATGGTATTCGCGGTCAGATCAAGATCACTCCTTTTACTGAGTATATTGACGGGTTGTTAGATTATCCGATCTGGTGGCTCAGCAAAGATGAGAAAAACTGGCGTCCAGTACACCCGGTTTCATCAGTTATCCGTGATGATCGGTTAATCGTGACACTGAGGGAATATAGCGACCGGACCAGCGCTACTGAATTGAGAGGATTACGGATTGCTGTACCACGAAGCGAACTGCCGTCGCTGCCGGAAAACGGGGAAGAAGGTTATTACTGGTCAGATCTGCTCGGTGCAAGCGTTCTTAATATACGTGGTGAGATATTGGGAACTGTAACCGGTTTACTTGAAACTGGTGCCAATGATGTGTTACAGGTTCGAACTGCTGAAAATGCCAAGGAAAGACTGATTCCTTTCATTGACCAGATCGTCGTAAAGGTAGACCTGAAATCCCGTCAAATTACAGTGGATTGGGAATTGGATTATTGAAGGCAATAAATTGTCGTTCGAATTTGATGTCATCACGCTGCTACCGGGCATGTTCGATGCCATTACACAATATGGTGTAACAGGTAGGGCAAATAAGAATGGTCTCTATCATCTACGCACCTGGAACCCCCGTGATTATGCAGAGGATCGTTATCGGACAGTAGATGATGCGCCATATGGCGGGGGGCCGGGGATGGTCATGATGGCCCAGCCGCTAGACCGAGCGATCACTGACGCCAGAACGTGGCAGACTAAAAATGCCATTGGTAAAACAAAAGTCATCTACCTTTCACCGCAGGGCAAGTGCTTGGACCATGAAAAAATTCTACAGCTTGCCGCCCTGGAGGGATTGATATTGCTTTGTGGCCGTTATGAGGGAGTAGACGAAAGACTGATAGAGTATCAGGTGGATGAAGAGATTTCGATTGGAGACTACGTAATCTCCGGAGGAGAATTGGCGGCCATGGTTCTGATCGACGCAGTGGTAAGACAACTCCCGGGAACGTTGGGTGACGCGGCATCAGCCGGTGAGGACTCTCTCGTTGATCATTTACTGGAATATCCACATTACACGCGCCCCGAAATATACAAGGAGAAGGTTGTCCCGCAGATACTTCTCTCAGGAGATCATGCAAAAATTGACCGCTGGCGATTACAGCAGTCGATTGGTAGAACCTGGCTGAAAAGACCTGATCTGTTGGCGAGGAAGTATCCAGAGGGGCTTCCGAGCAAGGAAAAAGCACTACTGGAAGAATTTAAAGAAGCACAATATTTGATGGCTGACAATCAGCCTATGGACACGATAAAAAAACAGGAGTAATGAAATGAATTTGATCGAACAACTGGAACGCGAGGAAATAGCGAGACTGGGAAAAACGATTCCGGATTTTTCACCAGGTGATACCCTCGTGGTCAATGTAAATGTAGTGGAAGGTGACCGCAAACGTATCCAGGCGTTTGAAGGAGTCGTCATCGCCAAACGGAACCGAGGACTCAACTCATCGTTTATCGTAAGGAAAATTTCCAGCGGCGAGGCAGTGGAGCGAACATTCCAGACCTATTCTCCACTGATTGCAAGTATGGAAGTCAAACGGCGCGGTGCAGTGCGCCGGGCAAAACTTTATTACCTGAGAGAGAGATCCGGTAAATCCGCCAGAATTCGGGAGAAATTACCAACACGCGGGGCTAATAAGCAGGATGTAACATCAGAGGACAAATCAGAATAAACTTCCGGGGCGGAGAAGCCTGCCTCTACCGCCCTTCCATTTGGATGCAACTTTTTCAGTCAAAACCAGCCAGTTATTAAATTACAACCTCATTTCAATCATCCAGTAATTTCCTTATATTCTCCGGTGGCCGACCCAGCACCGCACTGTCACCACGAACTACGATCGGACGCTGAATCAGATCAGGATTAGCCGCCATCAGCTGTAGTAATTCTTCATCGTCAGCTGACTCCGTTCCTCTGGCAAGAGGCTCATCTGCACGTAGAAGGCCTCTTACCGGAATATTCAGCTTACGTACAAGCTCACGCAATATATCTACTGTCAACGGCGTCTCATAGTAATTGATACTGTCAAATACCTTGCCACTTTCCCCCAAAATGGTCAGAGCAGCACGACATTTGCTACAAGTAGGCTTCTGATAAATAGTTATTTTGTCATCCATAGCGTGTTGATCCAATTCTCATCTTACTCCACATTCCTTAGAAATAGCGGTATGCGCCGCAGATGATCCTTTCAATCCGAAAGTGTCGGTTGTAGCATTTCCTTGGGCTGATACCCCATTGATTACCATCGAACTGCCGCCACGTATTGCATTTGCCAGTCTATTATCAGTTGCTGAGTCAGCCGCCCAGGCGGTTTCATTCTGTGTAAAGAGCTTGAAACGCTGACTACCGATAGTCACTGTCACCTCACTATTCGGTTTGAATGGATAGCCCGCAACAAAACTGAATACATTCTTACTCTTCTCAGCAGGGCGGTGGGTGACAAGAGCGAAAACATCCCCTCGCTTGGAGTAATTACCTTCTTCTTTTTTAGGTTTGCTAACCATATAGCAAACTTTATTACCTTCCTCCATATATACATAGGCAGTCCAGTCATCGAACTCACCGATCACTTTAGGTTCAGTTGCATACGCCGCACTGCCCGCCATAAAAATAGCCAGAAGCGTTAATGTTTTCGTGAATACCCATCTCATTACATGAAACTCCATAATCGTTGGAATTATTTCATTCAATATCTAGGATATGATCTGCTCTAAAAACGTATCAGCTACATCCCTCCATTTTGTAAATGTAGTATCCATTCTGTTTGATGGCTTCAACCACTTCCTCGGGCGCACCCTGACTATGGCAAAAGCGACATTCCTCACTGGTTACAACTGCGTTCTCTTCCCCTATCGAAGCCAACCATTGCTTAGCAAATTCAATCGCTTTCTCATCATCCTTCACATCGGTAAATACATCGAAATGCATGGTATGACCATCTTTGGCTTTGACATAAGTATCGTATACATGAATCTGCATAAGTTTTTCCTTATTAGTTAAAAAATAAAATATTTACTTTTTTATTATTATGCCATTTTTCTTCGCGCCACGATAACGCCATCGCGGGTAGGATTGATGAACGCATCAAACTCCGGATCATTGAAAATCAGTTGATTATGCTCTTTAATTGCCTCAGTCCACCCAGGTTGAATATCGGTAAAATCATCTACGGCTACTCGCCCATGCCACAATACATTATCAGCGATATATAAACCACCCGGGCGGATTCTGTCTCTGGCCATCAACCAGATACTGGGATACCCTCCTTTATCGGCATCGTTATAGCAGATATCGAATACTCCTTGCGTTTGGGCAAAAACATCTTGCGCATAACCCGTGTAAAATGCCACCCTCTCCCACAACCCAGCGGTCGTAAGATAGTGTTCCGCCTTTTCCCGGTTCAGTGGGTTACCATCCGTACAGATCACTTGCCCGCTTTGCCCCACTGCCCTGCTGAACCAATAAGCAGAATAGCCGTAACCGCTACCGAACTCAAATATCCTCTGTGCGTTGATCATTTTTGCCAGTATCTCTAACGAAATGCCTACGAGCCGACCTACAATCGGAAAATTTTTCTCCTGAGCAAATGCTTCCATCTCACTGAGGACAGGGTGATCGGTGTGCCCCGTCAGGGTAAGCATGTAACGTTCAATTACCGGATCAACCGGAATCAGGATATTCGGGTTATCGACATTGGGAACTTGCAGATTGGCCATAATATTCTCCTGATAATTGAATCATCTCAATTACAGACTGAATGATAACGAGAAAGGTTTACAGATTCACGGCTTCCTCATTACCTATCGGGTGCTTCTGATCGATTGTAACCGCGTGCTCCTCATCGTGTCCTTGCCAGCAGATCGCCATAGCAGTCACCGCAAGCAGCAACGGAGGAATCCGATTGTACAGCAGAAAAACGTGAGTTAACCCAGCCATCACAACATAACACACGATCGCCCCTCCCAATAAGCTCATTCGATGGCGCTTGAATGCCTGAAACCAGCACCACAATAAAAATATGAATGCCAGTATGCCGAGAAACCCGAGGTGTATACCGATTTCGATCCATTCATTATGGAAATGTACTGTTTCCTGGAACTCGGGTAAATTCTTATAAATTCCGTCCTTATAGGTTGTAACGCTTTCTTCAAAGTATTGCCTGGCCATTCCGGTACCATGTCCCAGCACGGGATGCTCGGCAATACCGCGCAGACCGATTTCCCACATTGCCAGCCGATAGCCCAGACTGGTCTGATAATTACCTTGCTGGAATAATCGCAGATCAGTACTGGCCTGTATCAACCGCTCATGGAAAACATTACTGCTAATGGCAAATAAGACAGTAATTGCAATAACTGAAATCACCCCCCCCACTAGCATTTTTCCTTCGATTCGATATCGTAAAACGATCATGAGCAGCAGGGCAGTCAACGTAGCAACCAGCAACCCTCTTGAACTTTGATTGAACTGGAGGAACAGCAACAATAAAGCTACCAGCCACGACAGCAATCTGTTTCCCTTGGATGACGTAGTCCAACCGCAAAAAACTGCCAGGATGACCCCAATGCCCAATGCCGCCGAATAACCCAGATAGGAAATATCAAGCCAAGGAATACCCTGCATTCCCTGCATCATCCACTGATAACTACCCAGCACCAGAATACTGAAATAACCACTTATCAATGCCCCGATTGCCCAAGGCAAACGTGCTTTGTTCAGAAGAGAAAAGAAAGGAATGAATGTCAATAAAATAAAATACCGCCTCCACTTTCCTTGGAAGGCTACGGAAAAATCACTCCATAACAAACCGAGTAGCCATACACTACAAAATACCAGCACACCCAATACTAAGGGTTCCTTGAGCAAATGAGTGAATTTGGATAATCCACCATCCATTAACCAGGCAAGAACCAGGACCAGCATGGCCCAATTCAACAGTCCCTTATGCCATAGTGCGACACAAAAAAATACCAGCGCGAATTTTGCCAACCAATCACACCAGTCCAATACAATTCGATTTCTCAAAATAAACCCGTCAAGTTATCCAGTCTATTTTCCACAGCGATCGAACCTCGTTAAGGAACCTCTAAAAACTATCTGTAGTTGCTATCACTGCGTTAAGAACACGCTCAAGTGCTCATTGACCACGCATAAACTGTACTCTTTCACCTGTTTTTGCCTCACGCTGACGTCTCACCAACGTTTTTCAGAGGCTCCCTAATTACACCGCTGGACTTCGTTCAAACAAACAGCATGTTTCACCCCAGTTTCGAGTAGTTTTTGCTCTTAATTTCAGACCAGCCTGTCTCATGATATCTGTAGCTTCCTGCTGCTCGATATCTGTTCCCAGCTCAACAATGACAGATTGAAGGTCAGGATGTTTCAAAACACTTGCTGCTGCTTTAAGAATAGGAATTTCAATACCGTCTACATCAATCTTGATATAGTTGGGGTAGGGAAATCCCCACTTACTGCACAGATCATCCAGCGTCACACCGAACATTCCCTGAATATGGGAAGTAGGCACTCGCATAACATCAATAGATTCCTGTCCGAACTGTGAACGATTACCACCAGGGATAAATTTGGGCACATACAGCTTATCGAAACCGTTTTTACCGCCTATCGCCACACAATACGCAGTAATCAGATCTTTCAAGCCATTCAAATAAATGTTCTTATTCAACGCATAATAATTATTACTCTGCGGTTCAAACGCAAAAATACGAATGTTATGACCAAACTTCATGGCCGGATAAAGCGAATATTGCCCGATATTGGCACCAATATCGAAATAGCATGAGCCGGGCTTGATACCGTCGAGCCAATCCAGCGTATCAGGCTCTTTAATGGAATAGGTACGAATACGCTTAAGTACACGCCAATGATCTACCGTTAGCTGTATCGCATGACCTCTGACAAGGACAGTTTTAGCTCCACCCTTGACTGCATAAGCTGCCACCACCAGATTTTTCAAAAAATCAACCGAGAACAGACCATCCATCATCCCTCCAAGATTACATCACTTATCTTTATCTACTTATTCTGAAGCAATCTTTCCGTCTGCTCTTCTCCGATCGCTTCCAATAACGCTATATAACGCGATAATACCTCTGATCCGCCCACATCCAGCATTTCATTCAGAAACCGCTGTCGATGTGCTGCCACATAAAAATTCTCACACCCTTTTTCCAGGAAGCTACAGATTTTCTCATATACATCATCCCGACAACGCAGCTCAGTCTCTGGCATATAGACGGCTATTGCTGAACGCCCTGCATGCAGATAATCCGCTGCCAGAACAGGTCGCTTGAGCCTTACTGCTTCGAATACCACCGAGGTTGCCAGATCAATACAAACATCTGCCCAATTCATCAGATGGACAGAATGCACAGTATCACTGGCGATACTCACATTTGACAATTTCTGCAACGATTTGCTGCGCGTCAGAGACTGCTTCCAACCGCTGCGGGTGTGCGGTTTGATAACCAACTCAACCTCCTGAAAAGCAGCGATCAAATGAACAACTTCACTCACTTCTTCCCAGAAAGTAGTGAAATTTGCTTTCCTTAGAAACATAGCAATCTTGAGCCGATTCTTGGAGCCGGTCAAAGGCGAAGGAGGCATCAATGCTGTCAGTTTGGGGAGCCATTCTTCACTGAAACGCGGCGAACCCAGTATAGCTATTGCTTCTTCCGCAAGAAACGGCCGAAAACGCTGTGCACATAATTCATTCGGAACAACCAGCCTGTCAAATATACGTGCGGTTGAAAACGTTGCATCTGGCCCAAGCCGCCACTCCCCGCGCCGAATCAGTTGATTGGCATGCGGGCTGTCACCATGCGGCAATGAGACTGTCCCCAACCCCTGCGCGCGTGCCATAAAAACAACAGTCTCTACCCATTCCACCGCGATCACTGAGTTCCGTTCGATCCAATCAAATGCGAGTACACCTCGTTCTCCATCCTTAAAACTGTTCTTCAGCAAAAGCTCAGCCGTGTTGCGCCATAATGGCGCACGCCGTTTGGCATCATATATTTCAGCCAAACGACGAACGGCAGGACCCAAGAATGAACGACGTAAGTTACCTGTCAGCAGCAACATCTGTAATCGCCATCTGATATACAGCCATGGTGAAAACAGTTCACGGACATGTACTACCTGTACCTTTTCCAGCCCGGCAATATAATTGACCCGGAAATCATGCCGAAATTTCCTGGCACCGATCAATACCACATCACAGCTATGGCCAACGTCAACCCATTTGGTAATGACCGGCACTATATGATCGATATCGTTATAATGGCGCAGAAAAAATAAGGCTTTCATAGCTGTGTTATCATGCCGAATTATCAGAAGGTAAGTCACCATATGCGTTGGCGGATTCCGCATTATACACAGCGAATGTTGTCCGTGAATTCGGTATAACCAGACGGCCAATCAAGTGCACCTTGCTTATTGATTAGCCACGCAAACATCCCATCTGACTGCATCCCATTTAGCTATACTTTTTCTACAATCATGAAAACAATCGCCATCATTCCTGCACGTATGGGTTCTTCACGCTTTCCTGGTAAACCTTTGGCGCACCTGCTGGGATGCACCATGTTGGAACATGTCTACAGACGTGTCGCGATGAGCAATTCGTTGAGCGCTACCTATATCGCCACTTGTGACGAACCAATCCGCCAGGCTGCAACCGCCTTCGGCGCACCAGTCATTATGACTGCCGACAGTCATGAACGTGCCAGCGACCGGATCGCTGAAGCAGCCAAACAGACTGATGCTGACTTGATCGTTATGGTGCAAGGGGATGAACCGATGGTCCATCCGGCTATGATTGATGCGGCAGTGGCGCCCTTCCAGAACGACCCCAAACTGGAATGTGTCAATCTGACACGCCGCATTGACGATGAAGCTGACTTCCGGAATCCTAACACCATCAAGGTCGTCATGGACCAACGGGGTAACGCGCTGTATATGACACGCCAACCGATTCCGACTCTGTCTCAGAGCGGATTCAATGTCACACCGGTTTATAAACAAGTCTGCATCATTCCATTTACACGCACCTGTCTGATCAGATACAGCCAGCTCCCCCCTACTCCACTGGAGCAACTCGAATCGATCGATATGCTGCGCTTGCTGGAGCATGGTCACCAGGTCAGGATGGTGGAGACCGACTATGACACCCAGGCTGTTGATACTGAAGCCGACCTGGTACGTGTCGCTGGATTGCTGGCTTGTGATCCCTTACTCGCCCACTATCACAAAACCCAACCGTAACGCTTTATGTCACTGAAAACCCGACTTATCCACCATGAATTGACCATTGGCTCATGGGTCACGCTAGGCCATCCCTCGATTGCAGAAATCATGGCGAAAACCGGCTTCGACTGGCTCGTACTCGATATGGAACACAGCGTGCTGGAATTAAGCGAAATACAAATGATGATCCAGGTACTGGATGGGCAGCAATGTCCAGCTATCGTACGCTTGACCTCGAACCACCCTGATCAGATCAAACGTGTGATGGACGCCGGTGCAACAGGAATCATGGTGCCCATGATCAAATCCGCTACAGATGCCTATGCAGCAGTCAGTGCCGTATATTATCCACCTGAGGGAAATCGCGGGGTGGGACTGGCACGTGCTCAGAGTTATGGTTCGAGCTTTCAGGAATACCGGCAGTGGCTACAGGACAATGCGGTCGTCATTGCCATGATTGAGCATATCGAAGCTGTACAGAACATCGATGCGATTTTCTCTATTCCGAATATCGATGCTTATATCATTGGCCCATACGATTTATCCGGTTCAATGGGACGACCCGGTGAACTGGATCATCCTGATGTACAGGCCGCCATTCACCAGATACTTCAGGCCGGAATCCGTCATCACAAAGCAGGTGGAATCCACGTCATTGAACCCGACCCGATCATGTTGCAGCAACGGATCGAGCAAGGCTTCACTTTTCTGGGTTACAGTCTGGATATTCGCATGCTCGATTCCCTCTGCCGCAATCATCTGCAAATCATCAGAGCACGCTTATGAGTAAAATTGTCATTTCCACTTCTTCCTTCGATCTCGATCACAATCCAGTCATCCAACGCCTGCTTTCACAAGGCATCAGCGTAACCAGTAATCCATATCGGCGCAAACTGACCGAGGAAGAAATCACTACACTGCTGGGCAATAATACAATTGCTTTACTGGCTGGTGTCGAGCCACTCACCGAGCGTGTACTAACGGCGGCAGGTGGGACCTTACGGGTCATTGCACGCTGTGGTACCGGTCTGGATAACGTAGATCTGGAAGCCGCCCGGCGACTAGGCATCAGTGTCTCCAATACGCCGGAAGCCCCTGCTCAAGCAGTCGCTGAATTAACGCTGGGACTCATGCTCGGTTGTTTGCGCCAGATCAATCGAACAGATCAGCTTATACGTCGAGGCGAATGGCCCCGTACACAAGGTCGATTACTGGCTGCCCAGACCATCGGAATCATTGGACTGGGACATATTGGTCGACGTGTTGCCCGATTATGTCAGGCATTCGAAGCGAATGTCATTGCACATGATCCCTATCTGCAGCAGGCATTCGAAGGAATCGCATTCGTACCATTAACAGTATTACTTGAGCAAGCTGACCTCGTTACCCTTCACTTGCCTTATTCCGCAGAGGTCCATCACTTACTCGATGCTCAGGCCATCGCCCGCATGAAGCCGGGCGCAATCCTCGTCAACGCTGCACGCGGAGGGCTGGTTGATGAAGCTGCCCTGCACGCGGCACTGAACGCCGGGCATCTTAATGCAGCTGCACTTGATAGTTTCGAGCAAGAGCCCTACCATGGACCTTTATGTGAGTGCGAGCAGATCATACTTACTTCACATTGCGGGTCCCTTGCACAGGAAGCACGGCAGCGCATGGAAATCGAAGCAGCAGAAAATTTGTGGCATGGATTGATTAAAGCAGGTGTAATCAATGAGTGAGCAAGCTCGTTCCGGAGAAATTGCAATCGTGCTCGGTGCAGGCGGTTTTCTGGGGAGCCATGTCGCAGATGCTTTATCCAACGCAGGCTATCGTGTGCGCTTGTTCGACCGTCATCCATCCCCTTACCAGCGACCCGATCAGGAAATGATTATCGGCGATTTGATGGACATCGATCAGGTGTTAAAAGCTGTCCAAGGTGCCGCGGTCGTCTACAATTTTGCTGCCATTGCCGATATCGATGAAGCGCATGACCGCCCCCTGGCTACCGCCAGCATCAACGTACTCGGTAATATGCATGCGCTGGAAGCGGCCCGTCTTGCCGGAGCGCGGCGTTTTGTCTTCGCCAGCAGCGTATATGTCTACTCGGAATCCGGTTCCTTTTACCGCGCCAGCAAACAAGCGGCAGAACGTTTCACCGAAACTTACCACGAACGCTACGGACTGGAATACACCATCCTGCGCTATGGATCACTGTATGGTCGGCGCGCAGATAAACGTAACGGAATCTACCGTATGCTGCACGAAGCTGTGCAGAAACATGCCATCACTTACCGCGGCAGCGGGGAAGCCATCCGGGAATATATTCATGTCGAGGATGCCGCACGTATGAGTGTACAAATCCTCGCATCGGAATTTGCCAACCGCCACCTGATCCTCACCGGTCAGGAAAAACTGCGTGTACGCGATGTCATGACTATGATCTCGGAAATCATGCCCTGGCCTGTTGAATTACATTTTGATGAAGCCAACCCAATACATCATTACCAAATTACTCCCTACGCCTTTCAACCACGTATCGGCCGTAAACTGGTACTCAATGAGCATGTCGATCTGGGTCAGGGATTGTTGGATTGCCTGCGGGAAATTCATCAGCAAATCAACCATGGTCACAAAGAAGACGATGCCACACCTACCACTTCGGACAACCGGGCATGAACGTAGCAACCAGACCTATCGACTATTGGCAAGCCATCATTTTTGATTTCGATGGCGTAGTTGTGGAATCCGGCGACATAAAGGCTCAGGCCTTTGCCGAACTATACCGCAGTCATGGTGAAACCATCGCACAAGCCGCAGTCGCTTATCATCGCGCTAACGGCGGCATGTCACGTTACCTGAAATTTCATTACTTCCAGCAACATCTGCTGAATCAACCTCCACTTACACCGGAAGAAGAGCAGGAACTGGACCAGCGCTTCTCACAACTGGTCATGAATGCGGTCATTGCCTGCCAACCGGTACCCGGTGCAGAAACACTGATCCGCAAAACTGCAAATAACATCCCGTTGTTCGTAGCCTCAGGTACGCCAGAAAATGAATTGCGCGTCATCGTCGAACGGCGTGGACTATCTCCCTACTTCACCGAAGTACGCGGCTCACCCACACTCAAGGAAACGCTGATCGCAGATATCCTGTCTGCCTATACACTGGTTCCTGAACGTGTATTAATGATTGGTGACGCATTGGTCGATTACGAAAGTGCCCAGCATAACAATATCGCATTCCTTGGCCGTGTCCGCCCAGGCGATGTCAATCCTTTTCCCGAGCAGGTCGAAACTGTCGCCGATCTATGCCCACTTACCATCTGATCAAACGACATTATTTCAACACCATGTCTGCGCTGGCCAATGCGCTTACACAATCTGCCACTGCGATTCTGCGTGCTACCCTCGATAAAAACGATAAAGCCAGCCTGGCTATCCCCGGTGGCCGAACACCGTCCGCTTATCTTCCCCGATTGGGACAACAAAACCTGCCCTGGCAACGTATTTTTGTCACTATAAGTGACGAACGCTGGGTGGATACGACACAGGAAGATTCCAACGAGCGACTGATACGTGAATATTTTCTACAATACACACAAACGCCACCCCACTTCATTTCCCTTAAAACCACACACACACATCCTGATCAGGCAATCGAAAATATCAATGTACGTCTGTCCAAGCTACCATTACCGTTCAACCTGATCATCCTTGGCCTAGGAGAAGATGGCCATATCGCATCGCTGTTTCCGGGCATGACTCTTGATCCGGATGCCACTGACTTGTGCCAGGCAGCGCTTCCTCCAGCAGCACCTTCTTCACGTATCAGTCTGAGTTTTCGGACATTGATTGACAGTGATCGGATCATTCTGGCCATCACAGGAGCAAAAAAAAGAAAATTGCTTGACCAACTCGTGGAATCACCTGATCCGAACATACCATTAGCCAAACTCATACAATATAAATCAGTCGAATCATTCGAAACAGATTAAATGAAAGACATCCTTCCGAATTAGCTTTATGCATAACCATCACTGTGACCCAGACCGTCGCCGGCTGCTCAAGCTGGGTTTCCTCGGGTGGGGAGCATTATGGATTCACCCATTGCTGTTTTCTGCCGGCAACCCCACAGTACCGGACAGACTGGGTGCTATCGGCCCACTTCAGGCACCGGATATAAACGGCGTACGTTTGCCTGCCGGTTTTACATCCCGTATCGTGGCCCGTTCCGGTAATGATTTGTTCGGATATCGCTGGCATGCTGCACCGGACGGAGGAGCAACCTTTGCTACAGAAGCGGGCGGCTGGATCTATGTTTCCAACAGTGAACTGAAAAATCATAACGGAGGTGTCGGTGCACTGCGTTTCGACCATACAGGACAACTCATCGACGCCTACCCGATCCTGCGACACACCACACTCAACTGTGCCGGTGGTGCTACCCCGTGGCAGACATGGCTGTCCTGTGAAGAAACAGAACGTGGCTGTGTCTGGGAATGTGATCCTTTCGGTAAGAAGCTGGCTAAGGTCCGGCCAGCATTAGGAAGATTCAAACACGAAGCCGTTGCAGTAGACACTCATACCATGCAGTTATATCTGACCGAAGACGAACCGGACGGTTGTCTGTACCGTTATACAGCAAATAAATTTGATGCGACAGGTTTACCTGATCTTGAGAACGGATTACTTGAAGTGATGGTCGCCCGAGAACAGCATGGTCATCAGATGCACTGGCATCGCGTACCGGATGTAATCGCGAGCCAACAGGCAACTCGTCTGCAGGTCAAACATGCAGTACATTTCAATGGTGGCGAAGGTATCTGGTTTCAAAACGGTATTGTTTATTTCACAACCAAGGGGGATGACCGGGTATGGGCATACCACACGACAGGTCACCGACTCGATATCCTCTACGATGCGGCAGAGTACAATTCCCCCGTCCTGACTGGTGTGGACAATATTACTGCCAATACCGCAGGTGAACTCCTCGTCGCCGAAGATGGAGGAAATATGCAAATCGTCATCCTGTCAGGTAATACGATCAAACCTCTGCTGCAAATCGTTGGTCACGAACAATCTGAAATCACCGGGCCGGCGTTCAGCCCGGATGGCTCGCGCCTTTATTTCAGCTCACAACGGGGTCAGGCCGGTCATGATAGGGATGGGGTCACTTATGAAATCACAGGATTTTCCTGATACGGCAATAGCACCGAAAATACGTATTTTCTCGATAAACCAATATTAAACCTGGAAACCACAGCTAATCGCTTATCATCCTCTGAAAACCGCGATGGATAGTGAGCTTGCTGCCTTCGTTCATGCTGAGCCAGTGGCCAGGTGGGTGAGGGAGCGCTACGCACCCGATGGCACGCCTGGCGCATATTCAGACACATCCAACGCGGTTTCTGGGTTAAATATCAGGTCGGTTTATCCAAATCGACTGCGCTCAGCAAACCACGCAGGATATTGACTTCTTCCTTCTCCAATCGGGTACGCGCAAACAATCGCCGCATTCGGCGCATGAGCCGTTTGGGCTGCTTCGGGTCCAGAAATCCACTGTTGATCATGACTTGCTCCAAATGATGATGGAAGCCTTCGATTTCATCCAGACTGGCCAATTCCGGCAATCGAGAAACAGCATATGTCGTCGATTCTTCGAGCACCATACGCAATTCATAGGCCATGATCTGCACTGCGGCAGCCAAATTAAGTGAAGAATAAGCAGGATTGGCCGGAATTTGCACGGTAAGCTGACAACGACTGATTTCGGAGGCAGTAAGTCCGGCACTCTCACGACCGAACAGTAACGCTACCGGACGATGGGTGGCATGCTGAATGAATTCCACTGCGACTTGCCTCGCGTTACGGGTAGGATGCGGCAGATCTCGTGGACGGGCAGTCAGGGCTGCTGCCAGAAAAGTATCACCAATCGCTTCATCCAGTTCGGTGCATACACACGCCATTTCGAGTATATCGCGCGCGTTGGAAGCTCGGATATCCGCTTCCTTGCTTGGAAAAGACTTCGGGTTAATGAGATAAAGTTTGCTCAGGCCCATGGTCTTCATGGCCCGTGCAGTCGCACCGATATTGCCTGGATGACTGGTATGACTTAGTACGATCCGGACATTGTCGAGCGGTGAAGCAGGATTCATATTAAAATGGTGGCCTTTTAATTATTGTATCCGAAGTCATGCACCCCATGCTTACTATCGCGATCAAAGCTGCTCGCCGTGCGGGCAGTATTATCAATCGCGCATCGATGGATCTGGAACGATTGACCGTATCCCGTAAAGCTCACAGTGATTTTGTCAGTGAAGTGGACGGTGCAGCTGAAGAAGCAATCATCAAGGTATTGCTGGACGCTTACCCTGATCATTCGATTTTAGCAGAAGAAAGTGGTAAAAGCGGAAATGCGAATCAGTCGGAATACCAATGGATCATAGATCCGCTGGATGGCACCACCAATTTCCTGCACGGATTCCCCAAATATGGAGTCTCAATCGCATTGTTACATCGGGGAGTTCTGTCACAGGCTGTCGTATATGATCCGTTAAATGATGAATTATTTACTGCCACACGTGGTAGCGGCGCCTTTCTCAATAATCATCGTATCCGCGTCAGTAAACGTACACAACTCGGCGAATCATTGATTGGCACTGGCTTCCCATTCCGGGATTTTACCCATATGGAAGCTTATCTGGCTATGTTCAAGGATGTTATTCCCAAGGCTGCCGGCATCCGCCGTCCAGGCTCTGCTGCACTGGATCTCGCCTATGTTGCGGCTGGGCGCTACGATGGTTTCTGGGAAATGGGACTGGCCCCGTGGGATATGGCAGCCGGATGCCTGCTCATTCTCGAAGCCGGTGGTATGGTCAGCGATCTGGAAGGCAATGGACAATATATAAAAAGTGGGCAAGTAGTTGCAGGTAATCCCAAGATTTTTGTACAACTTCTGCAAATCATCGCGCCGCATCTGACTGAACAACTCATTGCCGAAAACCGTCAACCTATAGGGTAGCTTTACCATTCTTAGGAAAAGACAATGGAAAATCGCGCACATGCGTTTATTGCTGGCTTATTCGTTATCCTACTAAGCACCGCGATGGCAATGGCGGTCAAATGGTTCAGCAGTGAAGGTGTTACATATGATCATTATTTTCTGGTTTCCAGTGGCGGGTCTGTGTCTGGATTAAATCCGGAAGCATCGGTCCGTTATCGTGGGGTGAACGTCGGTAAAGTAGAAGACATCTACTTCGATCTGAAAAACATGCGTAATATTATCGTACGCATTGCTATCAGTAATAATGTCACACTCCCTGAAAATGTTTATGCACAGCTTGCCAGCCAGGGAATCACCGGACTCGCTTATATCGAACTCAACGACGATATGCTTGAAGCCGGGGGAGACAAACTGGAGCCAGGCACACATATCCCTTTGCGATCTTCACTTATCAAAACACTCTCTGATTCACTGGAAGATATACTCAAGAATTCCAACAGAGTAATCAAACGTGTGAACAGTCTATTGAACGAGGAGAATCAAGCCCATATCAGTCAAATTCTGAGTAATCTAGGCCAAACACTTCAGCATTATGATGAACTGACAGGACAACTTCAAACCGGTGTACAAGCGTTGCCACCGCTGGTGGATGAAGTGACATCAACACTCAGGCACACTCAGCGTGTACTGGGAGATGTCAGTCAAGCCCTGCAGAAACTCAACCGCCAAGGAGGGATGATGGACAGTATTACCCAAAGTTCCCAGGAAGTGACCGACACATTATCCAGCCTGAAAGAAACCAGTACAGCTATCACACAAAGTACCCGTACGCTTAACCAACTGCTGCACATGCTGGAAACACAACCACAAAGTCTGGTATTCGGCAAACCTCCGGCCCAGCCCGGGCCAGGTGAACCCGGATTTGCTCCGCCTCGATAAAAAGATCGATGATGATAAAACTTCTCGCGATATTTCTATTTGCACTTGCCGGATGTACACTAGCGCCCAAAGGATCGACTCCGGTCTCGATGTACGATTTCGGTCCGCTTCCTAACGTAACATCCCGTTCCCCTGCCTTTTCACCAATTACCGTGCAGGTTGTGGAAATCACTACACCCGTCTGGCTGGATACACAAGCAATCCGCTACCGTCTTGTCTATCATGATCCTGCTCAGACCTATGCTTATGCCAACAGCCGCTGGGCGGCACCACCGGCAAAATTATTGACTGAGCGTATCAGGCAACATTTTGCTGCACATATCAACCGGAAAAATCAAGGTAACAAAGATCATCCATCCACTGACTATCTGCTGAAAATAGAGCTGGAAGAATTCATTCAGGTTTTTGAAAATCAAAACGACAGTCGAGTAACCGTTCGATTACGCGCAAGCCTGTACGAACGAGGCACTCGTTCACTGATCAGACTACGCAACTTTTCGAGTGAGCAAACGACACCGACTGCTGATGCAGCGGGCGCCGTAGCAGCCTTCATTCTGGCAGGTGATCAACTTTCAGATGAGCTGATACAGTGGCTGTCTGATATTTTCAGACAAAAAACTATGATTCTGACACCGAGCATCTTTCCATACACACTTTCACTTAATCACTCGTGATGCACCAACCTACCATATTTTCTTTCGTCTCTATGCGCGCGCTTGGTCTTGCTGTTTTACTGATTCTGTTTTTATCCACCTGTGGTCATAAAGGCCCGCTTTATCTACCTCAGAATGAACCTGCCAAAAATGGACAGGAAAAACCATGAGCGGATTTACTTGGTTTGATTATCACGCCAACGAGCTTTTTGCTGAATCGGTTCCACTGACGGAAATTGCTGACAAGTTCGGTACTCCTTGCTATGTCTATTCGCGTGCAGCAATCACCGCAGCCTATCAGGCTTTCGATCATGCATTCGGCAAACGCGATCATCTGATCTGCTATGCGGTAAAAGCCAATTCGAACCTCGCTATCCTTAATCTGCTCGCCCGATTGGGCAGCGGCTTCGATATCGTCTCAGGTGGGGAATTACAGCGTGTATTGAAAGCCGGTGGTGATCCACGTAAGACGGTTTTTTCCGGGGTGGGAAAAACCCGTGAAGAAATACATGCAGCACTGGCCGCTGACATTCTTTGTTTCAATGTCGAGTCGGAAATGGAGCTGGTTACTCTGAATGAGGCTGCCGGACAAATGCACAAGGTCGCTCCGGTGAGTCTGCGTGTCAATCCCGATGTAGATGCCAATACACATCCCTACATTTCAACTGGTCTCAAGGAGAATAAATTCGGGATTCCTGCCGCAGATGCCGAAAGAATATACTCATTCGCACAGCAGCTTCCACATCTTCATGTAAGTGGATTGGATTGCCATATCGGTTCACAACTGACTGAAATCGGTCCGTTCATCGAAGCTGCAAATAAAATGCTGGATTTACTGACACGTCTGCAAACACTAGGTATTCCCATCGAGCACTTAGATCTTGGTGGAGGATTGGGAATACGCTATCATCAGGAATCTCCACCTTCGATAGAAGATTACGTCAAAACCCTGTGTACGATCACCCAGAATCATCCACAACGACTGCTTATCGAGCCAGGACGCTCACTGGTAGGTAATGCAGGCCTGTTACTGACCCGGACACATTATCTCAAACATACACCGCACCGCAACTTCGCAATAGTCGATGCAGCCATGAATGACCTGTTACGACCCGCACTCTATCATGCCTACCATGAAATAGTGCCAATCATAAAACGGAATAGTAAAACAGATACTTATCAGATCGTCGGGCCTGTCTGCGAAACCGGTGACTTCCTTGGTCATGACCGTGACCTGGTACTGGAGCAAAATGATTTGCTGGCTATCATGTCTGTCGGTGCCTATGGCATGAGCATGAGTTCACATTACAATACTCGCCCTCGTGCTGCTGAAATAATGGTAGATGGCAGCTCGATTCATCTTATCCGTGCACGTGAATCTGTGGAATATTTGTATGCTTTGGAAAATTTACTGACCTGAAATTCGCATATAATTCCAGAATCATGTCTAGTCTCGTAACACTTGATGATGCGCGTTACCAAGAATATATCCTACAAGGCGTATCACGCACTTTCGCTTTGACTATCCCCCAATTACCACCCTCATTACGTCAGGTAATTGGGAACGCATATCTGTTATGCCGTATAGTTGATACTGTCGAAGATGACAATGCTCTGACATCAGAACAAACACGCAGGTTGGCGGAAATGTTTACAGCAGTTGTTTGTGGTAACGTAGCAGCTGAAACATTCGCTCAGACCTTGTATCCGCTGCTTTCCGGGCATACCATCCCGGCAGAGCATGACCTTGTCAAAAACACGCCTGCTGTCATACGGATTACCCACAGTTTCAATTCTGTTCAGCGTCGCGCATTGGAACGGTGTATACGCATCATGGGTCAAGGTATGGCAGCCTACCAAGAAGCTGAATCACTTGCCGGCCTGGAAAATCTGGCTGCGATGAACTGCTACTGTTACCATGTTGCGGGCGTGGTAGGCGAAATGTTGACAGAATTGTTCTGTGACTATTCCCCGGAAATCAATCGCAATAAACCTGTTCTGATGCAACTGGCAATATCCTTCGGACAGGGATTACAAATGACCAATATCCTGAAAGATATCTGGGAAGATAGGAAACGTGGTGCTTGCTGGTTACCACGAGATATTTTTATGAAGGAAGGATTTGATCTGAATGATTTACAGCCTGGGTGTTCCGCGCAGGGTTTTCATGCTGGTCTGGGTGTTTTAATTGCTATTGCCAAAGTTCATTTGCGCAATGCCCTAACCTATACTTGTCTGATTCCATCAAATGAAACAGGTATACGCCGTTTCTGTCTGTGGGCGATCAGCATGGCAATACTGACTCTGAATAAGATCAATCACAGACGCGATTTCACTACCGGATCACAGGTGAAGATATCACGCAGTAGCGTCAGAGCATCGATCCTCATTACCAGTCTCCTGGCCAGACAGGATTGGGCGCTCGAAAAAGCCTTTACCCTGGCTTCTAGGAATCTCCCGGAAATATCAGACAACTCACTGTAATATATCAGTAACCTGATTATCTATTTGGAGAAACTCAGAAAAGATATGTACCGTCTTCCTTGGTTAGCTGGATATTATATGATCTTTATGAAACCCGAATAATTTCTTCAGTGAATCGCTGCAATGTCTTAAGTGGATCCGATGATTGCGTGATCGGCCTGCCTATGACAAGGTAGTTGGCCCCATTACGTACTGCCGCATCTGGGGTAACAATCCTGACCTGGTCATTTGTATTGTCATTTGCTGATCGGATTCCAGGTGTCACGAGCCAGAAATCATTACCCATTATATCTCTCAGCCGTGCAGCTTCCTGGGCCGAACATACCACACCGTCCAACCCGCACCGCTGTGCGAGTAAAGCCAGTCTTTGTACAACAGTTTCTGGTGTATCATTTATCCCTACTTCAATCAAATCATTCTGCTGCAGACTCGTCAGTAGGGTCACGGCAATAAGTTTGGTATCTTTTCCATTCAATGCCTGCCGCGCGGCATTCAGCATTTTACTCCCGCCTAGCGCATGTACGTTGATCATCCATACGCCCAGCCCTGCTGCAGCACTGCAAGCTGCTGCAACAGTATTGGGAATATCATGATATTTCAGGTCCAGAAAAACTTCGAAACCCAGCTTCATCAATTTTTCGATCAACTGTGGGCCCGCAACGGTAAACAGTTCTTTTCCAACCTTTACCCGACAGAGATGACTGTCCAATCTGGTAACACAATGTAGCGCCGCATCCTCATCAGGAAAATCAAGTGCGACGATAATACGTGGATCGCTCATGCAACTGCAGAAATGCTACGATTTCCTGCGGAATTTTTGGATTAAGCAGGAAAAATAACCAAACAAAGTTCCTGCTGCAAAAAAAATGAAAAGTATAACTACCATGGGCACCTCCCACTCCATGCCCAGATAATAACGTATTGTTACCATCTCCGAATTTTTTACTGCAAAACTCAGTAAAAATAGAAAGATGATCAGACGCAGGAGAGTAAAGAACATACGTATCATTTTTCAGGCAAACTATAATGGCTGCAAAGAGATTTTCTAGTCATGCTTCCTTTAGAATCCGGGCACAAAGTAGCATCATCGACCACTTGTAATAGAGCTCATTCTACCTACAGTATATGGTTCCTTTTGTCATAACGTATAAAAGACAGACCGTATACTGTAAAATTCTTAAGATGCGCTACTGAGTCGATTGTTTCTTGTGAAACTCTTCTCTGAGATACCCTCGTCTGGAGATAACTTTCTGACACAGATAACCATCTCCTGGAAAGTTATTCTCAGCCTGTAGCGCGATCAGGCACTCTTTGCTTCTTATAGTTGGAATCTATCAATTCACGCATTTTTTTTCCGGCTTTGAAATGTGGGACATATTTCTCCGGTACGTGAACCTTCTCACCTGATTTGGGATTACGACCGATACGTGCAGGTCTGTAATTAAGATCGAAACTGCCAAATCCGCGAATTTCAATACGCTCCCCCCTGGAAAGGCTTTTAGCCATCGCATCAAGAATTATCTTGACGACCAACTCGGCATCTTTTGCCAATAACTGAGGAAAGCGTTCAGCTAACCTGGAAATCAGTTCAGACTTCGTCATCACTAACCTTTATTGCTCTTCCGAAGCCTTACTGTCGATCTTGGCTTTGAGTAATGCACCCAGATTGGTAGTTCCTGCATTGACGGGAGCAGATGCAGAAGTCATCAGTTTTACTGCCTTATCCTCTTCCTCTTGAACTCTCGATTTTACGGACAGACTGATATTACGGTTCTTACGGTCAATATTGATGATCATCGCTTCAATCTCATCTCCTTCATTGATCTGAGAACGGATATCCTCAACTTTGTCACGAGACAGCTCGGAAGCACGCAAGTAACCTTCCACCTCATCGGTTAGAGTAACCACGGCACCTTTGGCATCCACTGATTTTACAGTACCTTTGACAATACTGTTTTTGTCATGTGAGGCAACATAAATAGTGAAAGGATCTCCTTCCAGTTGCTTGATCCCCAATGAGATGCGTTCTTTCTCAACATCGATCGATAGAACGACCGCTTCTACTTCATCCCCTTTCTTGAATTCACTGATGGCTTTTTCTCCTGGCTGTGTCCAGGAAAGGTCAGATAAATGCACCAGACCATCGATATTACCAGGCAACCCGATGAACAAACCGAAATCAGTAATGGACTTGATCTGCCCGGTTACTTTGTCGCCTTTTTCGTGGCTAAGAGAAAATTCTTCCCACGGATTGGGCTTACATTGTTTCATACCCAGTGAGATACGTCGACGGTCTTCGTCGATTTCAAGAATCATGACTTCTACTTCGTCGCCTAACTGAACGACTTTGGACGGATAAACGTTCTTGTTGGTCCAGTCCATTTCCGAAACGTGTACCAGCCCCTCTATACCCTGTTCGATTTCTACAAAGGCACCATAATCAGTCATATTCGTAACCTTACCGAATAGGCGCGTCCCTTGAGGGTAACGCCTGGAAAGACCAATCCACGGATCCTCCGTAAGTTGTTTCATCCCCAACGAAACACGGTTTTTCTCCTGATCAAATTTCAATACCTTGGCAGTTACTTCATCACCGATATTGATAACTTCGGTAGGATGTTTCACACGACGCCAAGCAAGATCAGTAATGTGCAGCAACCCATCTATGCCACCCAAATCAACAAATGCACCGTAATCAGTAATATTTTTGACAATCCCCTGAACAACGGCACCATCCTGCAGACTGGCCAGTAACGCATCCCGGTCTGCACCTTGGGTCTCTTCCAGAACTGCACGCCGGGATACGACTACGTTGTTACGTTTGCGATCAAGCTTAATCACCTTGAATTCCATTTCTTTATTTTCATAAGGTGTCATATCCTTGACCGGACGAATATCTACCAGTGAGCCTGGTAAAAAAGCACGAATGCCGTTGATGGTAGCGGTCAACCCACCTTTCACTTTCCCATTGACCATACCCGTTACGATCGTGCCTTTCTCCATTGCATCTTCCAGTTCGTACCAGGCACTCAGACGTCTTGCTTTATCCCTTGATAACCGAGTTTCTCCATATCCATTCTCGAGTGCCTCAATAGCCACACTGACAAAATCACCTACCTTAGCTTCGACTTCGCCTTTATCATTTTTAAATTCCTCAATCGGGATATAGCTCTCGGACTTAAGTCCCGCATTAACCACCACGAAGTTGTAATCTACGCGAATGATTTCTGCGGTAATCACCTCTCCTACACGCATTTCCTTGCGTGAGAGGCTTTCTTCAAAGAGCTCGGCAAAATTTTCCGAGGAACCCGTTACGTTGGTAGCAATAGTCATTATAAAAAAATACCCGATTATGAATAATATCCCGAATACTGACTGGGATAGGTTAGTTAGTTAAAAAATATAAACGGCAAGAGATAGCCTCAAAATCTATGCAAGCAACCATCCAGCTTACTAGAGGACTCGATAATCATCACTCCACTCTTTTCACTGAATCGGTTTCTTTGCCCATACAAAACGTGGCCTTTCTTCGATGTATAGACAACAAAGTTTCGCAACAAGATACGCAACAACCACACTCCATAGTCAAATCCCTGGTGTCGTCTTGGTTTCAGCGTACATGTCCAACACCTTGCCGATAACCTGGTTGATACTAAGACAGGTAGTATCCAGCAATCGCGCATCGCTGCATCGCTGCAATGGCGATAAGGCACGATTGCTATCACGTTCATCACGCTCTCGGAGCGCTTGTAACAATTTGTCTATGCTAACATTTATTCCTTTCTCCATCAACTGCTTATGACGCCGATGTGCTCGTTCTTCCGTGCTTGCTGTAAGATAGATTTTAAGGGCAGCATCCGGGAAAACGACTGACCCCATATCGCGCCCATCCGTTACCAATCCCGGTAACTGGCGGAAAGCTCGTTGTCGTTCCAGCAATGCTGCTCTCAGAGCAGGAAAATGTGCGATTCTGGAAGCGAATTCACCGCAGGATTCAGTGCGAATCTCATCACAGACATCCTTTCCATCCAGCCAAATCGATGAATCGCTGAAGGAAACATCCAGATATCTGGCAATCTGAGCCAACTGTTGTTCATCAGTGGCATCTACATTGATCCGCATGGCTATCAATGCCACTAAACGATAAAGTGCACCACTATCGAGATAGTGAAACCCTAATGCTTGTGATACCAGACGCGCAATCGTACCTTTTCCTGATGCGGAAGGGCCATCCAATGTAATAACGGGAATAGACTGGTCCCTCATTCGCTCATTTCCATCCAGATAAAAAGAACACTAATATATCTGATTCGACACATGCGCTTTCCAAACAGGGAAGTTTCATTACTACAACTTATCCTCTATAAAAAATACTGGCATACCCTTGCCATTAAAACCAGTCGATCTTTCAATGTATCAACGGACAGGACGAAACATTTTTAGCTATCTGTAGTCGGAAAACTACTGCAGATCTGATAGATCCTGGCAACGTTCATGTGTAATTGTTGCAAATTTCTCAAAATAATCGGGAAAAGTCTTGGCGACACAACCCGGGTCATTGATTCGTACTGGTGCACCCAGCGATACCAGGGAAAAACACATGGCCATTCGGTGATCATCGTAGGTATCGATCGTAGCATCAGCAACGAGCGAACCACTAGGTGGCGTAATACGCAAAAAATCATCCCCTGTTTCCGTCCGTGCACCCAGCTTGCGCAGTTCCTGCGACATGGCCGCAATACGGTCGGTTTCCTTGACTCGCCAACTGGCAATATTTCTGAGCGTAGTAGTACCTTGAGCAAACAAGGCCGTCGTAGCAAGTGTCATCGCAGCATCAGGAATATGATTGCAATCAAAATCAATAGCTTTCAGCTTATTATCAGCAATTGTATGATCGGGAGGACGAGACTCAATCCAGTCCTTTCCCATTCTGATACGGGCCCCCATCTTTTCGAGTGCTTCGACAAAGCGGATATCTCCTTGTTGGCTTTCACTACCTACTCCCTCGACACGTACCACTCCCCCCGCAATTGCCCCAGCAGCAAGAAAATAGGAAGCAGAAGATGCGTCCCCCTCAACAGTGATTTCCCCCGGGCTGTGATAAATCTGGCCGGCTGGCAAAACAAAACGTTGCCAGCATTCATGCTCGGCATACACACCAAAATGTGCCATCTGTGCGATAGTCAGTGCCACATAAGGTTGTGAGATAAGCGCACCATCAACAGTGATGGCCATTGAATGACCAGTCAGAGGCAATGCCATCAACAGGCCGCTGAGAAATTGACTGGAAATATCCCCTTTAATAGAAATATCACCAGGTTGAATCACTGCCGGATGTATCTCGAGCGGCGGAAAACCTTCATCCTCCAGGTAAGTAACTGCAGCATTGATTTGGCGTAACGCGTTTACCAGATCTCCGATTGGACGTTCATGCATACGCGGCACACCAGCAAGACGGTAATGTCCCTGCATCAGTGCCAGCACTGCCGTCAAAGGACGGAAAGCTGTGCCGGCATTCCCCAGAAACAGCTCTGCCTCTTTTACCGGAAACCTCCCTCTGGATCCCTCGACACAGAAACTGCCCGTATCCGTACGAGCTATGGTTACTCCCAATCTCTGTAGTGCATCCAACATCTGCTTCGTATCATCGGATGCGAGCAAACCATTAATAATCGTAGTACCTTCCGCAAGGGCCGCCAGCAAGAGAATACGATTGGAAATACTCTTTGAACCGGGTAACTGTACAACACCTTGTACCTGGCTAACTAAAGGTAGATCAAGCCAGCTCATGAATCGGCACAGCTATCATCTGAAGACAGAGACGAACAAGTTGCTTATCACGCGGATTTCCCTTGTTACTGAATTGGCGGATACTTATTAGCACACGCCCATGAAGCGAGCGCCTCCTCATCAAACAGCTACTACACATTTAGTCCGCCAACCTCATCCGATTGTCTACTGGAATATTCAGCACACTGAGCGCACCACATCTTTTCATACTTGTCGATTGATTTTCCCGTTAAGACAGGAGCTATCTGGAAATTCCTCAATGTGGTCTGGTATATTACGACTCTGCCCATTCACTACGGAACCTATCAAGCCTTTGAAGTAGTACCTGCGTTGTCATTGCTAACGTTTTTCAACAAGTCACCCCTTCCTGCCCGATATCGTTCCCCGCCATTTATGCCTATCCAGCTAGATAAAAATTTTAATACCTGATTTATGATTATTAGGCAGCTTGGCCTACTAAAGACGTATCAGATCAAATACAATACGCTTCTTTTCGACGCGTATATTAATCTTATTCATGCCCAAAAGCGAGGTTGATTGATGGAAGATGCTCCTATAACTACACTACTTTATTCACTATTAGCTATCCCGTTTGTTTTTCTGATTCTCTACTGGGTCAAAGTTCGTAAAGACCGGCAACGCAATGAATCAGGAGAAGTAGAATACAAAAGCCTTGGTCATGCACTGTCTTTCTTTCTCATTGAAGGACTTGCAGTCATAAGCAGTTTGGCTATCCTTATCACTGCCATGTCGGGCATCGTCCGATATGTTATCCACGTATATGGCTAACCTGATCGGAAATAGTGGGAAATATTTACCAAATAAATTAAGAAGTAACCCTCTTAGTTTCAAGGGCAGTACCAGTCGAGCTGCCCTTTAATTTTTTCTGTTCGAACTCAAACCCGATTTTACCTTCTGACCCTACCACCAGATACGCAGAAAATGGCCGCCCTTTCTTGGAAATAAATTTAGTCAGCAGATCAGTTTTCCCTGTCTGAAGTAATTTGATTACCTGCTCTGCCTCAATGGGACGATTCAGAATGATTTTTCCGGTTTTGAAGCTGCAGGCAGGATTTACCCCTACCGCTTTCTCACAAATATAGAACAACTTGTGCTCATATACGGAATGACCGCATTGAGGACATTTGCCGAGTGACTGCTGGGCTGAAAAATCGACTTCCTCCTGCATCTGGGCATCTTCATTGCCAAAATCAAACTTCATTTCATAATCATCTGTCAGGCGGATAATGGCATTAAATGCACGCCCCATTTTGCTGCGAAAACCCGACAGAGGTCCGACCTCACGTGTAGAAATCAGTGTTTCCATTTCTTCCACTTCAAATTGCCGCCCCGCCAGGATCTTCCATAATGCAAAATCGCATTGCTGACATTGGAATTTTTTATACGTTTCTTTTACTACTCCACTGCATTTAGGACAAGGCACCTGGAGTGTGGCAAAATCACCACTGATTGTCTTATCGCGATGGCTTTTAGCCTGTTCGACGATATGACGCGTCATCGCAGCAATCTTCTCCATAAAAACATCACGCTTAAGCTGACCTTGTTCGATCTGGCGCAGCTTAAACTCCCAATCACCTGTCAGTTCCGGTGAAATCAGTTCGGGAATCTTAAGCCCCCGCAACAAGGTGATCAGGGAAAATGCCTTGGCAGTTGGCTGTAGTTCCCGCCCTACACGCTGAATATAGCTTTCCAGAATCAACCCCTCTATAATGGCAGCACGTGTAGCAGGCGTACCAAGCCCCTTAGCACTCATGGCCGCACGCAGTTCCTCATCTTCCACCAGTTTTCCGGCACCCTCCATTGCAGATAGCAGCGTAGATTCATTATATCTCGCGGGTGGGCGGGTTTGATTGGCGATTACAGTGACTTCCTGGGCCAGAACCGGTTTATCAGGGGCTATCGCCACCAGCACTGATTCATCTTCGTGTCCCTCTCCTGTCTCTACTTTGCCGTAAACAGCCTGCCAACCAGCATGAACCATTACCTTGCCTTCTGTTTTGAAGGGCTCGTTTTCCACTCGCGTAATGCGGGTCGTGATCAAAAATTCTGCGGCCGGATAGAAAATCGCAAGGAAACGCTTGGTAACTAAATCGTAGAGTTTTTCTTCCGCTTCATTGAGTTTTTTGGGTTCAAGTGCGGTAGGAATGATCGCAAAGTGATCAGAAACTTTGGCGTTATTGAAAATACGTTTATTGGGTTTAACCCATTCAGCTTCCAGGATTTGCCCAGCAAACCGCCCATAACGAGATCCTTCCAGCGCATGTAGTGTATCCCTGACCGTTGCCAGATAATCTTCCGGCAATGCGCGAGAGTCAGTACGAGGATAAGTTAGTACCTTATGCTTTTCATACAGTGCCTGAGCGAGTCCCAACGTTACTTTGGCAGAAAAACCGAAACGACTGTTGGCATCCCGCTGTAGACTGGTAAGATCATACAAGAGCGGACAGTTTTCTTTGGCCGGCTTGCTTTCTTCCGATACGATCCCGGGTTTTCCCTGGCATTTGTCTCGTATTGTTTCGGCTTTAGCCCGATCCCAAATTCGATCTGCTCTGGATTCAGACTCCTCCTTACGTTTTCTGAAGCTCTCATCAAACCATTTCCCTTTATAGCAGCCACTATCCGCCAAAAAGGTGGCATGAATCTCCCAGTAGTCCTTAGGAACAAATTTCTTGATTGCCTCTTCTCGTTCAACCAGGATGGCCAGCGTCGGTGTCTGCACACGTCCCACTGTCGTTTTATGAAACCCACCTTCCTGCGAATTAAATGCTGTCATAACACGCGTACCATTGATACCGACCAACCAATCGGATTCGGAACGGCTGACAGCAGCATCCGCCAAAGGCTGAACCTCGTTGTCATCCAGCAGATTGGCAAAAGCATCTCGAATAGCAACAGGAGTCATGGATTGTAACCATAGTCGCTTGATAGGTTTCTTGCTATCGGCATGACGAACGATATAACGAAAAATCAGCTCCCCCTCCCGACCGGCATCACAAGCATTGATCAGTGTGTCGACATCCTTACGTTTAATCAGTTTATTGAGCAGTTTCAGGCGTGCTGTAGTTTTCTCGATGGGCGCAAGATCGAAACGTGGCGGAATGACCGGCAAATGATCGAAACTCCACTTTCCTCGCTTGACTTCATATTCTTCCGGTACAACCAGTTCAAGCAAATGCCCGACCGCAGAAGACAAAACATACTCATCACTCTCAAAATAGTCGTTCTGCTTGGTAAAATTGCCCAACGCACGCGCAATATCGTTTGCAACGGAGGGTTTTTCGGCGATGATTAGTTTTTTACCCATAAAGTACTTACAGATAGATCACTCCAGACATGTAGACAGTCATAGTCGACCAATGCTTCATGCAGAGTCAGATGGATCCGGCAAATTAGCCATCACTACATAAACTAGTTTTCCAATCGCCAATCATTGAACTTAGGTAATACACTTATCCGGGCATTAGTGCCGTTGATGAGAATCGCTGACCACAAACAGTTTTTCAATGATGCTCCGGTCCGTCAGCTGATCTTGAACCCAAAGATCAAACAAGACTACGAGTTTTATTTTCTCCACACTGGAGGTATCGCCATCCATACGGATTACTCGATCAATTAATAACTCCCGCTGTAACGGATTAATCACACCGGCCTGCTCAAGAAAAAAGATGAACCCACGTCCTTCAGTATCGATGATTTCCATCTCTTCTCCGGTAAAATAACGCATCGAGTTACTTTCAGTAAGTCTGGCCGGATAGCGGTTCTCGTCATGACTGGAAAGATCGGAAAGCCAGTCCAAAGCCAACGTAATTTCTTCATCATCAAAGCCAGCCATGGTCAGTTTGCGTGTCAATGTAGCAGAATCCGGACAGTTTCCGGTATCGAAGTAATTCTCGAACAAATAAACAAGAATATCGAACATAGTTTGCCCTGTGGCCATTTTTATGACTACCTTGCGGTTCGTAAAATTTTTAATAGAGTAAAACCCGATTTTCCAACTGATCGCCAATTGTAAGTGTAACGTTATAAATTATTTATTATTCTTTTCAAAATTCCACCCTCACTTAATACCTTACCCGGTTAGAGGCTAGTTCTTTCTTGCCTTGTAACTATTATCTGGCACGTCTTATCCGTAGATCATTCACCTGACCCACCGAAAATCATTTAAGTTGATCACCGCCCTATCAACACTGACGTAACAACTCAATGGAGAAAGTACTTAAACACAATGTATCTGCTTAAATCAACGAATACGCTGATATCGTCCTCCTGGAAGACTGCCTACTTTTCCTTCCAACTCCAGGGCCAATAGCATGGCGGATACGGCCTCAGCCGTCAAGCCACTGCGTGTACAAAGTGTATCAATATCGGTCGCATCATAACCTAAATACATCAGTAACCCGCAATCATCATCGAAACAATCACTTGCAAGGGCCTCATTATGAGGATTATCCCGAGCAAACTGAGGGGAAGCAGGTCTATAATTCAATTCATCCAGAATATCTTGGATACTCTCAACCAGTTTTGCTCCCTGTTTGATCAGTGCGTGACAGCCCTTTGATAAAGGAGAATGAATAGAACCAGGTATGGCCATAACTTCGCGTCCCTGTTCCAGAGCCAGCCGGGCAGTGATGAGTGATCCACTATGAAGGGTCGCCTCGACCACCAGGCAGGCATGACACATACCGCTGATAATACGATTTCTGCGCGGGAAATTCTTGCCTATGGCTGGCATACCTAGAGGAAATTCCGAAATCAGCGCACCTGCCTCAGCCAGTTGATGAGCAAGTTCATAATTCTTTGCTGGATAGACGATATCGAGCCCTGTTCCGACAATTGCTATACTGGAAGCCATACCACGTAATCCGCCCTGATGGGCAGCCGCATCAATACCTTGTGCCAGGCCACTGATCACACAGAATCCTGCATTGCTGGCAGCTTCAGCAAATGCATCGGCGTTTGCGAGCCCCTGCGGGGTCGCATTGCGGCTACCGACGATGGCCAGTGCCGGCCGAGTAAGAAGCTGACGCTGCCCTTTAAAATAAAGTATCGGGGGAGGGTCAGGCGTATTGAGCAGCAGACTGGGATAATCGTGATCAGCATATGTAATTATTGCATTGCACGGATTCTTCAGCCATTCGAAGGTTCTGGCAAGCTTTTCCTCATCGACTTTACGGTGGAAAATACGAGAGGCGATCGGCTTTTTCACAATACGCTCGAGTGCATGAATATCCGCAGCAAGCACTTCGATCGGGTCACCAAAAGCGGTTAATAGCCTGCGAATGGACTCCCCACCTACACCTTCCGTCAGGCCGAGACGCAGCCAAGATTCGATATCCCGATCAATCGACATACAGGAGAAGAAGCATATTGCCCGATGATAACCCGGCAACCCGGTGATACCCAGCGAACAAGCAAGTCAGAAAAAGGGGAGAGTATAGTTATTTTCTGCTGCCTTGTCAGGGTGTTTTGACGGCGTCCGTTACCTTGATCGCCTGTACACTCTGCATGACCAGCGCATAGGAAACTTTATCGAAAATACGAAAAACAAAAACCAATCCTATACGCTCATCCGGAAGATTGACCCGCTTCCCCTCGTGGGATCGTATTTCACTTTTACGGTAAATAGCAAGTACATGGCCGACTTCGATTCCGTCATCAATACCCTTATTGAGGGTTACGATAGCGTTTTCTCCAATCTCGTTCACCCCATCGTAAACCGAAATGATACGTCCTGTTACGGGAAAATCAGGCGCATGGGGTAAATAATCACTGATCGCAGTAACTGAAGCGGGAACCAATCGGTCACCCTTCAGAACTTCCCGAACTGAATGAGCTACTTTGACGGTACTGATCCCTGCAAAATCGACTACCTCGACATTTCCCAGATAAACCGCCTCATAACCGAGGATGCGATCATCTTGATCAGGATCAATCAATGCCTTTCCACTGCGGAAAATTTGCCAGCTTTTACCCCGATCGGCAGGCAGATCACGTACATAGACCGTATCCCCAGTGCTCAGAATCACCCGATCATCGCTGGACCCCAAAATAACAGGTGCTTCCTCGAGTTGATTTTTTTCGATCACCAATGGCTGACTCAGAAAAGGCTCAATCTTATCAACCGGAATACTGGGAATGGCCCGCATGGATAATGCTTCAGAGCGGATTTGAGGAGAGAGTTTGACAGTCGCTTTTCTGCTATCAATCCTCAATCGCTTCCCCCGATCTGTATGCTCCATCACGATAACATCTCCAGGGTAAATCCGATGTGGGTTCTTTATCTGCTCCCGGTTCATCTGCCAAATATCGGGCCAGCGCCAAGGATCCTTGAGAAAGCGGGAGGCGATACCCCAAAGCGTATCACCCGGAACCACAGAGTAATGTTCTGGTGCATCTTCCTGCAATCTGATCTCTCCAGCCCCGGCAGACAAATCAGAAAACAGATTGGTAAACAAAATCACAGATATAATAGTCAAAGTACGCATGAGGGCTCTTTATCTCCGTGAGAACACTCGAAAAATTTCAATGGTTCGCGTGCTTCTGGTAAGTAAACCAACGGATCAGTCTTGCTGAAAACAAAATACAGCAATCGTCAATAAAATCCGGTCGATGCGTGATGATAGAGTGTTCCTTTCAATTCTAGTCTTCGAATTACGCAAATTTGTCATGGCAATTCTAAAAATACTCCGATATCCCGACGAGCGGCTGCACAAGATTGCAGCTCCAGTACCGGCAGTTACACAGGAAATACACACGTTGGTCAGCAACATGGCCGAAACTATGTACGCTGCAGCGGGGATAGGTTTAGCCGCAACTCAGGTGGATGTTCACCAACAAGTAATCGTTATCGATATTTCTGAAACCCGTGACGAGCTGCTGGTACTGATCAATCCGGAAATTATTGCCAGTAGTGGAAAATCCGAATTTCAGGAGGGTTGTTTGTCGGTTCCAGGTATCTTCGACACAGTATCCCGTGCTGAACATATTACCGTCCGGGCAACTGGTCTCGATGGCAAACTTTTCGCAATGAATGCAACCGGGCTGTTGGCAGTCTGCATTCAGCACGAGATGGATCATCTTCTGGGTAAGGTATTCGTCGAATATCTATCACCATTCAAGCAGTCACGTATTTTGAGCAAGCTGAAAAAACAGGCGCGCAAACAAATTGCCTGACCATAACCAGATACCGACCATCACAGTGCTTCATACACCCGACCCATATCATCCATGAGAGTCATTTTTGCAGGCACACCAACCTTTGCTGCTGAAGCCTTAGACGCGTTACTAGCAGCCGGGCTTGATATCATTCTGGTACTGACCTCGCCGGATCGTCCAGCCGGACGTGGAATGAAAGTGCAAGCGAGTCCAGTCAAGCTGCTGGCTCAGCAGCATAACCTCCCACTGTTACAGCCGGAAACATTGAAATCACCCGCCATACAGGCGCAATTAAGAACGCTTGCACCTGATGTAATGATCGTGGCCGCGTATGGACTATTATTACCTGAAGCGGTATTACATATTCCACACCACGGCTGTATCAACATTCATGCTTCCCTATTACCACGCTGGCGCGGTGCTGCTCCCATTCAGCGTGCAATACTGGCAGGTGATCGGGAAACGGGTATTTCTATCATGCAAATGGATCAGGGACTCGATACCGGAGCAATCATACTGCAGCACCCCATTGCCATTGAACCACATGATACTTCAGCAACCTTGCATGACAAATTAGCCATTCTGGGTAAACAGAGCATTATCGAAGCACTGGCGCTGCTGGATTATGGAAAATTGGCAATGGCCCCGCAAGATGAGGAAGGCGCATGTTACGCCTCGAAAATCCGGAAAGCCGAAGCTGAAATCGACTGGACACAGGATGCAGTAAATATTGACCGAATGATCCGGGCCTTCAATCCCCAACCGGGTGCATTCACCTATCTACATAACGACATGATTAAATTATGGCAGGCAGATATAGTCGTCAACCCTGATCCTGCCCGGGCCGGCGAAATCATCACTGCTGACGATACGAGACTCATCATCGCATGTGGCCAGGATGCACTGTCAGTTAATATTCTGCAGAAAGCCGGGAGCAAAAAGCTAACCGCTGCACAGTTTCTCGCAGGACACACCATTCAGCCAGGAGATCGTCTCTCCATGAGTACCTAACTAAACCGACCGGATAGCTAAACGATTCCAGATATGATCAGGACTCAATTGCTTGCTGTACAAGTTATCGGAAATGTACTGGCCGGTGCCAATCTGACAGAGGTGCTGCGCCAGACCTGGCAAGCCCATTCAGAACTTTCGAATCAGCAACGTGGTGCTGTCCAGGATGTGGCTTATGGTGTACTTCGTCACTATGGACAGCTTAATGCCATCCTCGATATCCTGCTGAATAAGACGGTAGAAAATAAACGTCTTTATTATCTGCTGCTAGTCGGTTTATACCAGCTCCGTTACAGTCGGGCATCGACTCACGCTATCGTCGATCATGCTGTTTCATCTTCACGCAGTGTTACCACTCATCAGGGTGCCGCAGGTCTAGTCAATGCGGTATTACGTAATTTCATACGTCGACGCACCCTCCTGCTGGAACAAATTCAGCAGGATGAAGTCGCCAGATATTCTTATCCGCAATGGTGGATCGATAAATTACGACAACAGTACCCACAAGATTATGAAACCATCCTGCTCATGGGTAATCAACGGCCAGCAATGACCCTGCGGGTCAACCAGTTGCAAATCCAGGTCAGTGATTATCAGGCAAAACTCAAGGATTACGCCATTGACTCAGAATGGTTGTGGGGAAATGCACTAAAACTTTCCAGACCAATAGCAATAGAAAAATTGCCGGGATTTATCGAAGGATTAGTCAGCGTACAAGACGCGGGGGCACAGCTTGCTGCACCATTACTGGATATCGGCAATGGCATGCGAGTGCTGGATGCCTGTGCTGCACCAGGTGGGAAAAGCACGCACCTTCTGGAACTGGCAAAAATTGAGCTGACTGTGCTGGACAAAGATGCACAACGGCTGGCCATGGTAAAAGAAAATTTTGCGCGACTGAAAATGCCGGATTACCAGTTGATCTGCGGCAGCGCATCAGACCCCTCGCAGTGGTGGAACGGCCAACTATTCGATCGAATTCTGGCTGATGTTCCGTGCTCCGCCTCAGGAGTAGTCAACCGCCACCCGGATATCAAATGGCTCAGAAGACCTGGTGATGTGGATAATTTTGTGCAAACCCAGGCCTCTATCTTAAATGGACTATGGCCTTTATTGCGACGTGGCGGAAAATTGCTTTATGTGACTTGCTCAGTATTTGATGAAGAAAATCGCCAGCAGATCAATAAATTTCTCTCTGACCATAAAGACGCCAGTGCACTACCCTGTTCTCACGAAAGAATCGACTGTGGTCAGCTACTGCCCAGCACTCGTCACGATGGTTTCTTTTATGCTTTATTCCAGAAAAACTGATCCGTACATCAGCAGAAAAACGCTATGGTCAAGCATAGCGATTTTGCTGCTGACAGCGCTACTGTCATCGGTTACCCTGGCTGCTGAAAAAGGGCGTATAGAAATCGAATCATTCAATCTCAAACGATCTGCCGAAGGTTACCGGATCGATGTCGAAGCTAATATCACTTTAAACAGAACCTTGAAAAAAGCCCTGCAAAAAGGTGTTGAGCTTTTTTTCGTTACTCGATTTTTAGTCATGAAACCACGTTGGTACTGGCTGGATGAAGAAGTCGCTCGCTGCAAGGAGCGGATCGGACTCAGCTATCATGCATTAACCCGACAGTACCGCCTGATCCACCATACGCAATTACAAAGCTTCACAACACTGGAAGCCGCATTGCAAACGCTCGGGAATCAATCCAATCTTCCAGTCGAAGAACACACTGAGCTCGACCACGATACCGAATATGTGGCAATCCTGGAAATGTGGCTGGACGTATCACGCTTATCCAAACCCTTTCAGCTGGAATGGTTCGATACCCGAGACTGGAATCTCAGTTCCAAGAAAAAAATCTGGCATGTCAAGTTCCCGCTTGTATCCGAGGTCAGTCACGAAATTGATCATTAGAACCGAGTTATGAAATACGTAATCAGCATTGTAGCGGGCCTGAGTATCATCATATTGTATTTGTTGGCTACGGCAGGTGCCAACACTGAATTTCTCGAACGACGCTACCGCTGGTTGATTGTTTCCATCGTAATTTTTCTATTACTCCTAATCAGTGTCGTAGGATTTTTACTCTGGCGACTACGGCGCAAGCTTAAGGCAGGGGTCTTCGGTTCCAGGTTAGCGCTACGGCTGTTGATAGTCTTTTCACTCATGGCGATCCTTCCCGGTGTTCTGATTTACAGCATTTCAGTACAATTTCTGGAAAAGAGCATCGAATCCTGGTTCGATGTCAAAGTCGACCGGGCACTTGAAGGAGGGCTGACTCTGGGTCAGACAGTACTGGACAATCTGCTCGAAGAACTGCAGAAAAAAGCACAGGCTGCCGCACTGGACCTGGCAGAATCTTCCCCGTTACCCTTGACAGTCCTGAATCAACTTTTGATTCAATCACAGATACAAGAAGCCACTTTATTCAACCAGGATGGGAAAGTCATCGCTTTTACCAGCATGGATGATGCAGTACTGTTTCCGGAAATACCCAATGTAGAAGCCATACGCCACATCCGGATGCAGAAAAACTACAGTGCAATCGAGTCACTTGCCGATAATACTTTATATCTGCGGGTACTCGTCCCGGTCAATGTCTTAAGCCCTGAGGAAGACATCCGGGTACTGCAAGTACTGCAGCGGGTACCCCAATCATTGGCAGACAACGCTGAAACTGTACAGGCTGGCTTTAGTGACTATCAAGAGTTGATGCTATCTCGCCAGGGGTTGACGAGATTATATAGTGTCACCCTAACTCTAGCTTTGTTACTTGCACTATTCTCTGCATTGGCGACCGCTTTCCTGATCAGTGAGAAACTGAGTGCCCCGTTAGGGTTATTGGCTGAAGGCACACGCGCCGTTGCCCAGGGTGATTTCAGCAGACGCCATCAGGTATATAGTAAAGACGAATTCGGTGTCCTGACTGAATCATTCAATCTCATGACTGAACAACTGGCAGCCGCACGCACCGTCGCCCAGCGGAATCAACAGGAAGTGGAAAACGCACGGGCTTATCTCGAAAGTATTCTGGCCAATTTGTCGTCGGGAGTCATCGTTTTCGATGAAACATTACGGATGCGCGCCATCAACCAAAGTGCCGAGCAAATATTACAAATTCCGCTGGTCAATTTCGAAGGGCTGACCATCGAAGAATGTGCCGAACAAGAACCGGGGCTACGACTACTGGCCAGTGAAATAAGAAACGGGTTCGACTCCGAAGAGATTGGTGAATGGCAGCGCCAAGTTCTGCATTTCAGCACAAACAAAGAACAGGTTCTGCTGCTCCGCGGCTCACGCCTGCCCCAAGCGTCCGGAGGGGGGGGAGTAGTAGTTTTTGATGACATCACTAGTTTGCTGCAAGTACAACGCACTGTCGCATGGGGAGAAGTCGCACGACGTCTGGCTCATGAAATCAAGAACCCGCTGACCCCGATTCAGCTTTCAGCTGAACGTCTACAGCATAAATTGATCAGCAAGCTTGCTGAACCCGATGCCAGAATACTGAAACGGTCGACCGAAACAATCGTCAGCCAAGTCGAAGCACTGAAAAAAATGGTTAATGAATTCAGAGAATACGCACGGGTACCTGAACTCGAATTGTGCCAGCTAGACATCAACCGACTAATACGGGAAGTACTGGCACTTTATCAAACGACAGACAGTGGAGAAAACGGACTACAGCATCCACGAATCAGTATGGAACTGACAGGAGAACTTTCTCCTATCAGGGGAGATCCGGCAAGACTACGACAAGTCATCCATAATCTGTTACAGAACGCACAGGATGCTTTGGCAGCCACGCAGGATGCCCATATTATCGTACAAACGAAACCGGTAAATAATGGAATAGAACTCAGTGTCATTGACAACGGCAAGGGATTTACCGAACAAGTCAAAGCGCATGCGTTCGAGCCCTATGTTACGACGAAACCAAGAGGAACCGGGTTAGGATTACCGATCGTCAAGAAAATCATCGATGAGCATGGTGGTACAATCCGGATACAGAATATCCAGCCTCACGGTGCCAAGGTAGCGGTGACTTTGCCTGCATTATCTCACGATAATAACCCGCATCCCTCCGTGACGGCGGCATGAATACTGGAAATTCGATTCTCATACCGACCAGTAAGATTTAGCACAAGTTTTGCACATACAGACCATGCAGGGCACAATGATAGAGATGATTATTCTGTTCAAGACTCTTACGTATACTGTGCTTATGGAAGCGTACAATCCATACAGGTGTGAGTCTTTTTGCAAAGAAAATCATCATTATGCTAATGTCCACTTGACGGCTGGCCGAAGGATCCGACTTCAGCTTTCTGCCGTCGTAAACAGGGGTCACCTGAAAACACATTTATACTCCAGTTATATAAAAGCAAAAGGATGACATTAATGGCCAATAACACAATTCTCGTTGTGGATGATGAACTGGGAATACGTGAGTTGTTATCCGAGATTCTGGGTGATGAAGGCTACAACGTAGCACTCGCCGAAAATGCGGAACAGGCGAGGAATTGTCGTAGCCAGATGCGTCCTGATCTGGTTTTACTGGACATTTGGATGCCGGATACAGATGGTATCACTCTGTTGAAAGACTGGGCGAACAACGGCTTTCTGACTATGCCGGTGGTTATGATGTCCGGACACGGTACTATTGATACGGCAGTAGAAGCAACCCGTATCGGTGCTGTTGGTTATCTGGAAAAACCGATTCCGTTACAAAAATTGCTCAGTACAGTCGGACAGGTGTTGCGTGGGGGGGGGCAGCACAAATCATTCTCCACACTTTCCCTGGCAAATCTTGGTCGCAGTGGGCTGATCACGGATCTGAGAAAAAAGCTCGAGCAGGTGGAAAATCTGAAGGTACCCGTTCTGCTGACCGGGGAGCCGGGTGTCGGCGTAGAACATTGTGCGCGTTTCCTGCACCGTCCCAATACTACTTGGGTGGCACCAGAATCCTGCACATTTCTGGCAGAAAGCCCGCTGACACAATTGGAACAGGCAAGAGGCGGATTGCTTTTTCTCGGAGAAGTAGGGGATCTCGGGAAACTGGAACAGAGAGGTTTGTTGCTACTACTCAACAAGTTGGAGCAATATAGTGTCCGGCTGGTCTGTGCAACGACACGCTCCCTGGCTGAATTAACAGCACAAGGTACCTATCACCCGAAGTTATTTGAAATACTGAGTAATCTCTGCATTACCGTCCCTCCTTTGAGGACGCACCGCGAAGACATTCCGGAAATGGCCAATCAGTTACTCTCAGGACTGATCGAATCGGGTGAAGTGCCACTTCTTCATTTCAGTACAGCCGCATTAAATGCCCTGCGTAACTACGACTGGCCGGGCAATCTCGCACAATTGACGAGTATCGTTCATTCGCTGGCCCTCACCTGTACAGGTAACGAGATTTCGGTAGACGCGGTACAGCAAGCATTAGCATTTTCCTCACGGGAAGCAGTATCGGTAATCTCCGATATCCCCCTGAATATATCATTACGTGAAGCACGGGATATTTTCGAGAAAAATTATTTTGAGAAACTGATCGAACAGGAAGGAGGCAACATGACTCGGGTTGCTGAACGCGCAGGCTTGGAACGGACACATCTCTACCGGAAGATCAAAACCTTAGGAATCAAACCGCGCAGTCAGAATCATTGAGCCTTGAATTTCTCAGACCAGGAGTTACTATCAGCCGATATGTGATCATGATCGGCCAATGCAATGGTTCATGTGCTTATCCCCGTCGGATTCCATAATCTAACCTGACAAGTCAGCTTCCCAATTCGGGAATTTATTCTTGAGAAGCAGACTGCCGGCTCACTTTACAAGGGGCAGGCCGGTCGGTATAATCTGCCTCTTGTTTTACGCGGGGGTATAGCTCAGCTGGGAGAGCGCTTGCATGGCATGCAAGAGGTCAGCGGTTCGATCCCGCTTATCTCCACCAGTTTTTGTGGGTAAAACAACGCTCGCTATAACGACATATCCTTTGTCCCCATCGTCTAGAGGCCTAGGACATCGCCCTTTCACGGCGGTAACAGGGGTTCGAATCCCCTTGGGGACGCCACCATCAGGCACTTACAATGAGAAGTAAGTGCCTCAATGGCTAACGATGCAAGTGTATCGTTACTGCTTTTTTATTTTTGTTACTGTTACTTTTTACCGTGCGTTGGCCAAAGTAATCTGGTTATTCATCCTCTGAACACCCTCCACCAGCCAGGCCTGCATGACTGCCTGGTCGATCTGGGCTTGACTGTTGGCTGTACCGCTTAGAAATACTTCACCATTTTCGACACGTACACTCAAATTAAGGCCATTAAGCTCTGGAATAGTCGATAACCGGGACATCACATTGGCTGAAATCGCATTATCATCATAGCCACCACCCTCGGTAGTAGGCGTAACCCATGATTCGTGCACTCTTTCCGAATTACCGCAACCAGAAACCATCATGGCCAAAATACAGACGAGTACTAGCATCGCTGTCCTCATCGTATTAAACAGAAACATATTTACCCTCCTCTTTTCAAATTGATATAAAACTGGTTTTCAGCAAAGAACTACAGAAAACATCTAGATATTTCCATCGCATTGCAATGGTTGGTCAATGACTTGTGTCGAAGAAAAAATACCTTGCTTCTGTAGGTAAGTCACGACCAATCCTGGCAGGTCATTCGCTAAGCAGTCAAACACCTGCAACTCATCCATCGATCGCAACCAAGTCAACTGACGTTTTGCTAACTGTCTGGTCGCGAATACCCCCATCTCTCGCATTTTAGCCAAACTGATCTGATTGTCCAAATACATACATACCTGACGATAGCCCACGCATTTCATGGAGGGCATATCGGTAGTTATACGGAACTGATCGCGAATGAAACGGACTTCATCTATCAACCCGATTTCCAGCATTTTTTCAAACCGTTGCTGAATACGAATATGCAAAATACTGCGGTCACTAGGCAACAATGCAATGTTAAAAACACGATAAGGAAAATTATTCTCCCGATGCTGAACCAGCATTTCTGACATGGGCTTACCCGTCAAATAACAGACTTCCAAAGCACGTTGGATACGCTGGCTGTCATTGGGCTGAATGCGACCTGCCATTACAGGATCAAGCTGAGTCAGAACAGTATGCATGGCTGGCCATCCTTTTTCCCGGGCAGTTTGCTCCAGTTCCTCACGCATACCTATATCTGCGGATGGCAAACTGGCAAGTCCCTCTCGCAGTGCTCTGAAATAAAGCATGGTGCCCCCTGTCAATAGGGGAACATTGCCACGCGCTGTAACTTCGTGCATCATGGCCAATGCATCTTTTCTGAACTGTGCGGCAGAATAGCGCTCATTAGGATTGATAAGGTCAATTAAATGATGAGGAGTTTCTGCCTGTACCGACTTGCCCGGCTTGGCACTACCGATGTTCATATGGCGATAAACCTGTGCAGAATCGACACTGAGAATCTCTACAGGAAAATGACGCGCGATTTCCATTGCCATGCCAGATTTCCCGCTGGCAGTAGGCCCCATCAGAAAAATGGCAGGAGGATACGATATATCAAGACGATTCACAGATAATAGTTATCAGTTAAAATACAGAGATCCTGGTAGTTTTCCTGAACGACTTTTGTGGTTATCCACGTTCCTGCTGCCAGTAAAAACTAGTTGATAAAACCGAAGAAACCCTTCATACACAACACTAAACTTACACCAGTTGCTCGCTGAGGAGAAAACTTGAAAATCTTTGCTATTCTACTCTTATTGATGATCCTATACAGCCTTGGCTCAGCACTGTATTACATGGTTAAGGACAAGGGACAAAGTACACGTATGGTTAAGGCATTGACGATACGAATCGTATTATCACTGGTACTGTTTGGCGCCATGATGCTGTCAGTCTATATTAACTACATCCACGGAAACTGAAGAACTCCCCCTTTTCCCACGAGTAGGATATATCGGCCAAGTGCCGGTGCATGATAGCTCCAACTGAGCTTCTATAGTAGAACTGAATTCTTTTTAAAACCGGACAGAGCACTCAAACAAAACAGATAAATCATATAATCTGGACATATTCCCTGATACTGCCAGAGACAGATGCTCCAGATTACTTCAATTGAACCCACTCGGTTTCAAAATATCCTTTAACCTAGAAACCAGTTGAACGTGCCCGAGTGTGCGTCTGGCACGCCTCCTGGCAAGGCGTAACGAGGCAGAGGATCATTCTCTGCAACGAGGAACAGCGCAGCAAGCTCACTATTCACGGAGCCTCCAAAGGCTGATAAGCGATCAACTGTGGTTCCAGGTTTAAATAAACACACTTACTTCATACGTTATTCCTTATACATAAATTTTTTTGAAATTTATTTGTAAATACGCGAATTAATTCTTATTACCTACTGTCCAATAAATAATTGGTTCCGATTGAGTAACAACGAAGAAAGGGGGCCAATTACCACATAAGTTGATAAGTTAGTGGAACAGTCGGAGAACAAGTAGTTAACATCTGAGAAAAAGGACACTCCTTTTTACGTAATTCGCATGCTTAAGTATAAATGAGACTCATCAATGCTTACGCTCAGAAAATAAAAAAGTGTTCTAAGATCACCACATATACTGTTCTCCAAGAATGATCCTGACATAAATTGATCATTCTTTCAGACGTTTCTTGATTTACGAACACTGAGCAAAAAACGTTCCCATACCACTGGCTTTTATCGAAGTAATGATGTTGTTCTTTCAACCTAAAAGGAGTAATACATCATGAATAGCAATAAAGAAGCCTATATAAAAAAAGCTGAAGCTCAATTGAAAGAATGGGAAGCCCAGATCGATTTATTGAAAGCAAAAGGAGAAAATCTAGCTGCCGACGGAAGACTCGAATTCAATAAGCAAATTGAAGAAATAGACAAAAAACGGGCTGACCTTTCCGACTATCTGGATCAGCTAGCAGATAAATCAGAAGATTTTTGGGAAGATATCAAAGACGAAGCGGAAGAAAAATGGCAAGCAATCAGTAATGCTTTTTCAGATTTCGTTTCCAAATTCAAATAAACGTGACCTATCCATCAAAATTAACACAAATTTACCCAATGGAGGATATGATCATGTTCAATCTGGCTTTAACCTTCTTCATCATTGCCATAATTGCTGGTATTCTGGGTCTTACCGGTATTGCGGGTACCCTCGTGTGGGCAGCAAAAATCCTGTTTTTTGCTGGTCTGATCCTAGCTGTCGTCTTTTTCCTGTTGGGAAGAAGAACACCGCCGATTTAAGCAATCACTCACACTCCCACAGAAAATTCAACACCATAGAAAAGTATCAGCTAATGGTGGAGGTATATCCGTACTAACTTCATATTAACTATAGGAGATAAAAATGAAATCATCGTCTCTATTGGTAATGCTACTAGCTATGTCACTATCACTTTCCAATGTATTAGCTGAAGAATCGCTCACCGAAAAACTCGATGCGCAGACAAATGATGCAACAAGAACAGCAAAGAAGGCGGTTAACCGTGCCCAAGAAGCAACCTGTACAGACAGTGATATAGAATGTCTAAAGCAGAAAACTAAAAACCGAGCAAATGAAGCTTATGATGTAACAAAAGATAAAGCTTCTGAAATCAAAAATAAAATCGATTAAACCCTCGTTTATAGCTCTAATACTGCTGGCTTATGGCTGGTAGTATTGGGGTTGATCTTCTGATCCAGTTTCCCCAGTCTCTCTACGAAACAGCTGTCGGCAAGATTATTAAACCTAATCAGCCTGTAATTCCCTACCCGACTACCACGACCTGAAGTACGAATAATGCAGACCAAGACCTGAGACAAATACCTTTCGAATAGAAAAAACCATGATCAGACGATTCGAATTGGTAACAACTCTTGTTGAGAATTAACGATATATGAACGGTTTAATTCCCGGTTGTAAGTTGCAATATTGCCCCAATATATAACAATAACTAACTACTATCATCAGGAGATTTTTATGATGTACTGGGAAATTGCATCCAACAAAGGTGATTTATGGCTCGTTAAATTACCGAACGGTTCAACTAAAGAAGATGCACTGAACTATATAGTCGAGCAACAGGGCTTAGATACGAATGATCAGCAGATAAGATTCTTGATTTCACCTGTTACGGTACATTGATACCTCAGTCAGAAAACCATCATGCTGCTCGATTTCCACAAAACTTTTCTCGAACAGTTCCCGAGACGCCTTGACCTCGGCGAGGGCGGCCACTTCCGGCGGCATACCGGGGGTGACGCTGTCCGGTAAGTCAGCTTGGTTTCCTGCCCGTCACTTTGTGGAATCAACGTAGCCTTGCAAGCGAGAACAGCAGCTTGACCAGGTCAACAGCCCACGCTAGCTGACTGCTCCTGACCTAGTTCTCGCCGGCAAGCCGACTTCACCACTTTTTTCGAGAATTTCCTTGCGTAGTTCGGATTTCAAGCGCTCCTGGCATACATCTTTTTCAGGCGCCGGTCCTCATCCTCCAGTTCCTTGAGTCATTTGGCTGTCAGTATAACGTGATTTCTTCATGCAGAATCTCCTATGTATACCTGAGTTCGGGATAAGTTCTCAAACTTTGGCTAAGCTATTGTTCCTGGTCAGGTTCAAGGTAGGCTTGTTATCGGACAAACAGTAGGCGTTGATGCCAGCCATCAGATTGACGAGGAAACTGAAGAGGGAGCGATGGCGGGTGTGCTCGATCTGACAAAGGTTCTTCAATTTGTCGAAGACCGTCTCAATCAGGGAACAACGGCGCAGAATGGCTTTTTCGAACTCGGTGCGTGGCACAGGTTTTATGTTTTTCTTGAGGGGGGTGTGATGAGTTGGAGGTCTTGCCGGGCCACTACTTTTCTTAGCCCGAACTCAGGTTATGTGTAGATTACGAGAAAATTCTACTTTTTGGGCACTGCTACTTTATGGGGGGATTACCCCTACCGGCGCTTCCCATACGCAGCGCATTGACGACGAGTTCGAAAGCTGGCGAGAGTTGTCGTCGGCTTGGGTAGTACAGGTGATAGCTCGAAAACGGGGGGCACCAGTCTTCAAGCACGCGCACTAAGCGCCCCTCTTCGAGGTAGGGGGAGAATTCTTCTTCCGGAAGATAAGCGATGCCCATTCCGCCGACCGCAGCGGCAGCGATATGCGTGGTTGTGTTGAAAATCAGTGGGCCATCGACGCGAATGTTCAACTTCCGGCCACGGCGCTCGAACTCCCAGGCATCCAGCCCGCCATAAGTCGGAAACCGGATGTTGATGCAACGGTGCTTCACCAGGTCGCGTGGTGTTTTCGGCGCCGGGTGCTTGGCGAAATAAGCCGGCGAAGCGACGGCAGCCATCCGTACTTCGGGTCCTATGGGGACAGCAATCATGTCCTTGTCCACTGTTTCACCAAAACGCACCCCGGCGTCAAAGCGATCGGCAACGATGTCACGGAATCCATAGTTGATGTCGAATTCCACCTTGATGTCGGGGTACTCGTGCAGTAAGGGTATGAGCTTCGGCAAAAGAATCGTCTTGATGATGTAATCGCCGCAGGTGATGCGCACGGTTCCCGCTGGCTTGTCGCGCAGCTCGGTCAGCGCATCCAGTTCGGTCTCGATTTCGTCGAAGCGATAACCGATAGCCTGCACGAGACGTTCGCCGGCCGCCGTGGGCGAGACGCTGCGCGTGGTGCGCGTGAGCAATCTGATCTTGAGCCGCGCTTCCAGCCCGGATACCGCCTGGCTAAGTGCTGATTGCGTCACGCCCAGTCGGGCGGCGGCGCGAGTGAAGCTGCCTTCACGTGCCACTGTTACGAAAGCCAAGAGGTCGTTGAAGTTGGGCCTTGGCGAAGGTCTCGGCATAGCTTGGACTCTAGTTGATTGATTAGTAAGCCTTATAAGCGCTTTAAGCATTCATTGGCTTATCAATCATAGCAGATTACATCATAATACTGAAAAGTCCCGTATGAGGATGATGCGCAGGAGATTTGGCAGGCAGAGACGAGTTCATATCGGATCTGCATTCATGAGTAATGACAAGGGCACAGCTATTATGAGCAAGCAACCCAGCAATGATCGTGAAACCGCAGAAGAAACTGGCGTGGCATCGGACCAGCGCGCCTTTCTGAAAACGGCAGGCATCGCTGCCGCGGGCGCAGCGTTGCCAATCGATGCGGCACCGTGGGCAGGTGCCGCCGCACAGCCCACGCAAACCACACAGGACAGCGGCAATCAACCCTACACCATGAGGACGCGCAAGCTGGGCGGTCTGCAAGTGTCAGAACTGGGCTTTGGCTGCATGAGCACCAGCGGCAACTACGGCCCGCCCATCGACAAGGTCCAGGGCATCCGCGTGATCCGAGACGCCTACGAGCGAGGCATCACGTTCTTTGATACGGCAGAGGTCTATGGGCCTTACACGAACGAGGAATTGGTCGGTGAGGCACTGGCACCTTTTCGCAACCGTCGCCATCGCCACCAAGTTCGGCTTCGCGATTGACGGCACGATCGGTCTGGACAGCCGGCCGGAGCGTATCCGCCGAGTGGTCGAGGAATCGCTCAAGCGCCTGAAGACCGATCGTATCGACCTCTACTACCAGCACCGGGTCGATCTAACCGTGCCGATCGAGGACGTTACCGGCGCGATCAAGGATTTGGTTCAAGCTGGCAACGTGCTGCACTTCGGCCTGTCGGAGCCGAGTGCGCGCACCATTCGCCGGGCACATGCAGTGCAGCCAGTCGCCGCCATCCAAACCGAATACTCACTAATGGAAAGGAGCATGGAGCACAACGGCGTCCTACAGGCGTGCGAAGAACTGGGGATCGGTTTCGTTCCCTGGGGGCCGCTAGGACAAGGCTTTTTGCCCGGCAAGCTGCCCGTGGATGCGCAGGCCAGCTTCGATGCCAATACCGACTTGCACCATGATTTCGGGCGATTCACCCCCGCGTCCATACGAGCCAACCAGCCGGTCATCGAGTTCCTGAAGGCGTTTGGCGAGAAGAAGGATGCAACACCCGCTCAGATCGCCCTGGCTTGGCTGTTGGCACAAAAGCCCTGGATCGTTCCCATCCCCGGCACGACCAAGCTGGACCACTCGCGGGAGAACCTGAACTCGATCCACATTCACCTCACGCCAGAGGATCTTCGCGAGATCGAGACTGCTTTCTCTTGGATCACTGTCCACGGAGGCCGGATGAATGCGACACAGATGTCGCAGATCGGCAAAGACTGAGACCAACCAGCCCCGACCCTACCAGGAGGACGCCATGGGCATTACATACGACTTCAAAGGACAAGTTGCGCTGGTGACTGGCGCTGCATCAGGCATGGGGCTGGCGACGGCGCGGGCTTTTGCTCAGGCTGGGGCGGCCGTCACTTTGGCGGATATCAGCGACGAAGCCTTGCGGCAGGCCGTGGACTGGATCAAATCGGCCGGAGGCAATGCGATCGGCGTGCTCTGCGATGTGTCCGACGAAGCTCAGGTGGCCGCCATGGTGGAGCGCACCGTTTCCGCCTTTGGGCGTCTTGACGCTGCCTTCAATAATGCGGGCATTCAGGTGCCATCCTCGGAAGTGGCGGATCAGCCCGCAGAGGAATTTGATCGGGTCAATGCCATCAACCTGCGCGGTGTCTGGGCCTGCATGAAACACGAACTCTTGCAGATGCGAAAACAAGGCAGTGGAGCGATCGTCAACTGCTCGTCGATTGGCGGGCTTACAGGTCGGGCATTACTTGCTGCCTATCACGGCTCCAAGCATGGCGTGATCGGCCTCACGCGCAGCGCGGCGCTTGAATACGCCGCGCGGGGCATCCGCATCAATGCCGTCTGCCCCGGCACGATCGACACGCCGATGGTGTCAACGATGCTCGACCGCGGAATGCTGTCGATGGACGACCTCCTGCGTGATCTGCCGATGAAGCGCCTGGGGCGCGGCGAAGAAATCGCCGACGCGGCGCTCTGGTTGTGCAGCTCGGGTTCGACCTTTGTGACAGGCCAGGCATTGGCAGTCGATGGCGGATTCACCGTGCAATAGGCAATAGGCCACGCAGATCGAGGAGAAATGCCATGACCATGAACAACCTCAGCGCCCGTATCGGCGTCCGAAATTCCTTAGCCGGAAAGATTGAACATTGCCGAAATCGGAGTCGGTGGGTTGAGCGTGCTGCTCAGCTTGATCGTGCTCGGCGCTTGCGAAGCTGGCCAATCCTCGACATCAGGTTCACCCGCTGCTGCGCCGGATGCCGGTGCGACATCGGCATCTGTAGAACAGGAGGAATCACGTATGTGGATGACTGTCGGCGAACGTCGCTTCGCCATCACCTTGGCCGACAACCCCGCCGCCCGCGCCTTCGCCGCGCTACTGCCGCTCACGCTGGACATGGCCGAACTCAACAACAACGAAAAGTACGCTGACCTGCCGCAAGCGCTGCCGACGAATGCGAGCCGACCCGGAACGATCCGCAATGGCGACCTCATGCTGTATAGCTCGAACACGCTTGTCATCTTCTACCTGACATTCGACTCGTCGTACTCGTACACGCGCCTCGGCCGTGTGGATGACCCCGCCGGCTTAGCTCAGGCGCTCGGGTGAGCGATCAGCCTCTAGCATCCATGGACAACATTACCCGGCGCGCGCCGGGCGCGCACGACGTACAGATCGACATCGCCTATTGCGGGGTGTGCCATTCGGATAGTTTGTGGGACGAAAAGAAAACACCATTTTACTCGCCCCAGTGGGGTCGGAAAAAGCCACCTGGCGATAGCACTGGCCTACCATGCGTGGGATTAAGGTTCGCTTTATTACAGCCGCCGACTTGATGCCGCAACTGGCCACAGCAAAGAAACAGGGCCGCCTGGATAGCTATCTCAAGCGTAGCGTGTTATCACCGAAAGCTGTTGGTGATCAATGAAATCGGCTAATCCGCCATGTGGCCGGGATGAAGCCAATCTGTTCTCTAACGTCATTGCCAAACGATATATGAGCAAGGCGGTGTCATCGTGACCAGTAACTTGCCGTTCTCACAATGGGTAACAGCGTTTGCTGATGATCAGACACTGACTGCCGCATTGCTGGATAGATTGCTTCACCATGTCCATAGCGTGCAGATCAGTGGTAACAGTTACCGCTTAAAGGGAAAAACAACAGCGGGTGTATTACCAGCCGTCGAAGTAACAACAAACTAACCAATGAAAAAAACTCGGGTGGGTGAAAATTAGATTGACGTTGACAATCGGCCCCTGTCAACCACGCAAGACATGGGGTTCTTCTTTCTCTTTGGGACCACAAATTGTTCCGCAAAAAAATTAAGGACGGATAAATGGAGCGATTTTGAGATGCGAATGTTGACCAAAATGCTGACTAACCGATGCAAAAACATGACCAAATTTGGTCAGGCAATGCAATTTCAGGTATTGATTTAATAACAATACTATGGCGGAGAGAGAGGGATTCGAACCCTCGATAAGCTTTTGAGCCTATACTCCCTTAGCAGGGGAGCGCCTTCGACCACTCGGCCACCTCTCCTCGATATGTCTTACAAACGGGTGAGAAATGTTAGCACATTTTTACGCATTTATGTTTATATCACCTGATCCAGATCGAAAGCTTTATGCAGAACCCGGACAGCCAATTCCATATACTTCTCATCTACTACGACAGAAACTTTGATTTCTGAAGTGGCAATCATCTGAATATTGATCCCCTCTTCTGCCAGCACACGAAACATTTTGCTGGCAATCCCAGCGTGGGACCGCATACCGACACCGATTACTGAAACTTTAGCGATTCTGTTACCGCCTATCACATCCCGTGCACCGATATGCGGCAGAATCTGTTCCTTCAGAATACTCATGGTCCGGGTGTATTCATTCCGGTTGACTGTAAACGAAAAATCGGTGGTTCCGTCATGCCCGACGTTCTGAATAATCATATCCACATCGATATTGGCATCCGCAACAGGGCCTAATATCTGATAAGCAATGCCAGGATGATCCGGTACGCCCACGATCGTAATTTTCGATTCATCACGGTTAAACGCAATTCCAGAGATAACGGGCTGTTCCATTTTGTCATTTTCCTCGAACGTGATCAGTGTACCTTCACCCTCTTCTTCGAAACTGGAGAGTACTCTGAGCTTGATTCTGTATTTCCCGGCAAATTCCACCGAACGTATCTGTAGTACCTTGGAACCCAAGCTAGCCATCTCGAGCATTTCCTCGAAAGTGATAGTCTCCAACCGCCGAGCTTCCGGCACAACCCGTGGGTCTGTAGTATAGATACCATTGACATCCGTATAGATCTGGCATTCATCGGCCTTGAGTGCCGCTGCCAGTGCAACCGCCGTCGTATCTGAACCACCGCGTCCCAACGTGGTAATATTGCCAGCTTCATCTCTCCCCTGAAACCCGGCAACGATGATCACGTAGCCCGCTGCAAGATCAACACGAATACGGTCTTCGTCAATTTTCAGGATACGCGCTTTGGTATGCGCACTATCAGTGGTGATACTGACCTGCGGACCAGTATAGCTTTTCGCTTTGACTCCCAGCTCGTGCAGCGCCATTGCCAGTAACCCAATAGAAACCTGCTCACCGGTAGCGAGGATAACATCCAACTCACGCGGATTAGGGTCAGGCTGAATTTCTTTGGCCAATGAGATGAGACGATTGGTCTCGCCACTCATCGCAGACACAACAATTATCAATGCGTGCCCTTGTGCCTGGAATTTTGCTACACGGCGAGCGACATGCTTGATACGTTCCGTGCTGCCTACCGACGTACCACCATATTTTTGAACAAAAAACGCCACAAAAAATCTTTTTAAAAAGTGTATAAAGGAACAGCTAACCGGCCGCTGATTTTACACACTTCTCTGAAAGAATTCTATTTCTTGAGGTAATCATCAATGTCCCGTCATACGATTGACTCCCTCTGTGATGAGATCACTTATATCGTGCCGCAATCATCCCGGTCATGGTCCATGACCTAAGCCAATCCCAAACTACCCGGCAAAACCGGGACTTGCAGTGCAGACAAAGATTTCTAAAAAGATACACCCAATTCCCGTAACGTTTCTTTGGTGAATTTACCCACGGCAAGATTATTTTGCTGCTGGAAGTCTTTTAACGCACCCATGGTACGGGGTCCTAATTTTCCGTCAGCCGATCCGGGATTGAAGCCTGCATCAGTTAAAGCTTGTTGAACCCGGCGTATCAGATCCGGCGTTGCCTTGACGACATCAAGACTATCGTCGACAGTTTGCTGTACATCCTGACTTGGCTCCGGTACAGCAGCCAGATAGGATTCGGACTCTTCAGTTATACCCGTAGCAGCTTCATCCTGTTTAGCCCCAGCATTCGTGTCACCATTCAAAGCACTAATTGATGATTCAGTTCGTTGGATAATTTCATCCGCCTTTTCCAGGATGGATTCCAGTGTTTCCTCCCCTGATTCAGCTGCTTCAGGTTCAGGATATATGGGATCGGATTCAGCTACAATTTCATCACTTTGAATAAATTCGGTCACGGCCTCAGTATCCTGATTTTTTTTAGCGACTTCTTCCGGTTCATCACCACAACCGGCAACAAATCCGGCAATGAGCAGAGCCAGAACACTCTTTACAAAATAATCCAAATTTACTGTTTTCATTTCCAAACCTCCTCGCGAAAAAGAATCAACGGGCTTTCCAGATGCCAAGGTCATTTCCGGAAATCCCCCCAGGTCAGGCACACACGGCAAGACATGGATACAGAAACTTCTAATGTGACCCTTTCAATTTCTGGAACGAGACCATTCTACTATGTGATTCCACAGGATCAATCCAATTGTATCAACGAAAAGCCGAACAGAAAAAAGTAAAACTGCACGAACCGGCAACGATACACGACCGCAGATAGCCTGGCGTCATGCCCCGGAAACTACTAAATTGGAGATATCACTCAATTATAAACACCTGGTTTGCACATTGATCCGCTTCTGATAAGGTACTGTATCTACCCACACAAATTTCTTGAAAATTTTCATGATCAAAATGTTATCCACTTTCCCCCTGAGACACTTGGAATACCCTGCCGGCAAAAAGGACGGTACGTCATCCGCAAAAATCTGCAGAAAACGCTCAACAAACAGCCCCGAAAAACTGGGAAGAAAGCGTCATTTATCATCAGAAGCATTATGGATGACAGATTGACGCATAGATTACCAAACCGATTCCGACAGGCGTTTTTTCGAGATATCGCGTGAACGAAATCATCCTTGTTCTCAACGCCGGTTCATCCAGTATCAAATTCGGGCTCTACCGGACACACGAAAGTCTGTCGGTGATCTGTCAGGGAAAAATGGAGATCGGCAGTACCTCCTCCCTATTTCAAGTCAAAGACTCCCGGAATCACCCACTCTGGCAACAACCCCTTCATGTTTCCTCTCACGAAGACGCTATTGCAGCACTGTTACAGTGGCTGGAAAAAAATATGAGTGAACAGCAGCCGACAGCCGTCGGTCATCGTATCGTGCATGGTGGAACCACGTTCAATCAGCCAGTCATCCTCAACGAATCGGTTATCCAGCAACTGTTTCAACTGGTTCCCCTGGCTCCTTTACATCAGCCTGATGGTCTGGCGGGGATCAACGCACTGCGGCGTCTCAAACCGGATTTACGACAAATCGCCTGTTTCGATACCACCTTTCATCGCACCATACCGAAAGCGGAACGCATCTATGCCCTACCCTATCATTTGACAGACCAGGGAATTCAGCGCTATGGTTTTCATGGCCTTTCCTATGAATATATTGCTCATAAATTGCCCGATCATATGGGTGATCGAGCGGAAGGACGTATCATCGTCGCTCATCTCGGTAATGGTGTCAGCCTATGTGCACTGAAACAGCGCAGAAGTATCGCCACCACCATGGGGTTTACTCCATTGGAAGGTTTACCGATGGGAACACGCTGCGGCAATCTTGATCCGGCTGTTTTACTCTACCTGATGCGTGAGCAAAGAATGGATCATGACAGCCTGACAGAACTACTGCACCGGCACGCCGGTCTGCTCGGTGTCTCCGGTATCAGCGCAGATATGCGCACATTACTGGCAAGCGATGAACCTCGTGCCCGGCAAGCAGTCGATCTGTTCGTCTGGCAGATATGTCGCCATATCGGTGCCATGGCGGCCACACTCGAAGGAATCGACGGACTGGTTTTCACGGCCGGCATCGGTGAGCATGCATCGGAGATCCGTGCGCAGGTTTGCGCTCGCCTCGGATGGTTGGGAATCGGGCTCGATGAAAGTGCCAATCAGGCCAATGCAACTTTTATCAATACCGCCGAGAGTCATGTCAATGTACTCGTTCTGCCGACTGACGAAGAAGCCATTATTGCTCGCCACACGCTGCGACTTATCACGACATAAATTAACATCACTCTAAATGTTTGACCCTCATTCGACCTTAGGAGGTAATTCAACATGACTCAAACCCCACCACCACTTACCCCCGATGAACTGCACAAAATCGATGCCTACTGGCGTGCCGCCAATTATCTCTCGGTTGGCCAGATTTATCTGCTGGACAACCCTCTGTTGCGGGAACCGCTCACCTTATCGCACATCAAGCCCCGTCTGTTAGGTCACTGGGGAACGACACCGGGGCTCAATTTCATCTACGTGCACCTCAACCGCATTATCAAGCGTGACGATCTGAACATGCTCTACATCGCCGGCCCCGGGCACGGCGGACCGGCACTGGCCGCCAATACTTACCTCGAAGGCACCTATTCTGAACATTATCCCGACATCTCGCAGGATATCCGGGGAATGAAACATCTGTTCCGCCAGTTCTCCTTCCCGGGTGGAATCGGCAGCCATGCTACACCGGAAATTCCGGGCTCCATCCATGAAGGAGGAGAACTCGGTTATGCCCTCTCCCATGCTTTCGGCGCAGTATTCGATAATCCGGATCTGATCGCAGCCTGTGTCGTAGGCGATGGCGAAGCCGAAACCGGGCCGCTCGCAACCGCCTGGCACTCTAACAAATTCCTCAACCCGGCCAGCGATGGCGCAGTCCTGCCGATCCTGCATCTGAACGGCTACAAAATCGCCAATCCCACCATCCTGGCGCGAATCAGTCATGAAGAACTGAACCAACTGCTGCAAGGTTACGGTTACCGGCCGTATACCGTTGAGGGGGATGATCCGTTAACTATGCATCAACTCATGGCCAGCACACTGGATCAGGTCATGGCTGAAATCAAATCGATCCAGATACAGGCCCGTCAAGGTGGTGTTATACAACGCCCACGCTGGCCAATGATCATTCTGCGTACCCCAAAAGGATGGACCGGCCCCAAAGAAGTCGATGGCCTGAAAACGGAAGGCAGCTGGCGTTCTCACCAGGTTCCGCTTTCGGATCTCGCAAAAAAACCGGAACATGTCCAGCAACTCGAAGCCTGGCTCAAAAGCTACCGGCCGGAAGAACTGTTCGATGCTGAAGGCAGGCTGATCGAGGAACTACAGGCACTGGCCCCGGCCGGTATCTATCGCATGGGTGCTACCCCCCATGCCAATGGAGGATTACTGTTGAAACAGCTGCGCATGCCGGATTTCCGTGAATACGCGATCGAAGTCGAGCAACCCGGGCAAACGCTGGCTGAATCGACCCGCATCATGGGCAGCTTCCTGCGAGATGTCATGCGCCTGAACATCAATACCCGCAATTTCCGGATCTTCGGACCGGACGAAACTGCTTCCAACCGGCTGGGGAATGTATACGATGCAACCCCCAAAACCTGGCTCGCCGAAACCCTGCCGGAAGACGAGCACCTGGCGCCGGACGGCCGGGTAATGGAAATTCTCAGTGAACATACCTGCCAGGGCTGGCTGGAAGGTTACCTGTTGACCGGACGACATGGCCTGTTCTCCTGTTACGAAGCTTTCATCCACATTGTCGATTCGATGTTCAATCAACACGCGAAATGGATCAAAGTCAGCAAGGAAATCCCGTGGCGCAGACCCATCGCCTCACTCAACTACTTGCTGACTTCCCACGTCTGGCGTCAGGATCACAATGGATTCTCGCATCAGGATCCCGGTTTCATCGACCACGTCGTCAACAAAAAAGCCGATATTATTCGTGTCTATCTGCCACCTGATGCCAATTGCCTGCTGTATATCACGGACAAATGCCTGCGCAGCCATGATTTCGTCAATGTCATCGTTGCCGGTAAGCAATCGCAGCTCCAATGGCTAGATATGGATGCCGCCATTAAACACTGCACGGCTGGTATCGGCGTCTGGGGGTGGGCCAGCAACGACCAGACCGGCGAACCGGATGTCGTCATTGCCTGCGCCGGAGACGTGCCCACCATCGAAGCCCTGGCGGCCGTCAGCATTCTGCGTGAATATCTGCCGAGCCTCCGGATCCGGGTAATCAACGTTGTCGATCTGATGACTCTGCAACATGAGCGGGAACACCCACAGGGCTTATCAGACCGTGAATTCGACACACTATTCACCACCGATAAGCCCATCATCTTCGCCTACCATGGCTACCCCTGGCTGATTCATCGCCTGACCTACCGCCGTACTAATCACCATAACCTGCATGTGCGCGGCTACAAAGAGGAAGGTACCACTACCACACCGTTCGATATGGCAGTACTCAACGATCTCGATCGCTTTCACCTGGTCGACGACGTCATCGATCGCGTCCCTCACCTGGGCTACAAAGCTGCCTACCTCAGACAAATCATGCGAGACAAACTGGTCGAGCACCGCGAATACATCAACCGCCACGGTGAGGATCTACCGGAAATAAGAGATTGGAAATGGACAGCGCCCTGATGCACCAGTACTGTACTTATCATGACAGCAAAGGATATCAGTGGAAATCTGTCATGGCGGGTCCGCAGCAACGTGGTAATCCAGTACTCACACGGACCTCTCACTGGATTATCCTGGAAACCGCAATCAGGCACGCCCAACTGCGGTTTCCAGGATTATTCACTCCTATGAGATTTGCCATTCACTAGAGAAAAAGTCAAGTCCAGAGCATTTCAGGACCATACTTTTCCTTTAGCGAGCATGGCGAGCTACGTAGCAATGTAACGGCAATCCAGTACCATGTCATCATGGCTCTGATTTAACCCCTGGAAACACCCGGGTAGCGACACTTGACCCTTGTCAAGCTGTCACTTCACTCAACGGAATGCCCAATGCCTTGGCAATCCCTTCACCATAAGCCGGGTCGGCTTTCAGGCAGTTAGTGATATGCCGGATTTGGATCTCGCGTGGTGCTCCGCCAACGGAACGAGCTGTATTTTCGAATAACGTTTGCTGTTGTGCAGGACTCATGAGGCGGAACAAATTGCCTGGCTGAGTATAGTAATCTTCGTCCACACGGTGATTCCAATGATCCGCTGCGCCATCGAGTGCTAAAGGAGGCTCTGCATACTCAGGCTGCTGTTGCCATTCCTGATAACTGTTCGGCTCATACCCCAGTGTACTACCGTGATTACCATCGACTCGCATGGCACCATCACGATGATAATTATGGAAAGGACAGCGTGGTGCATTGACCGGAATCTGATAATGATTGACGCCCAGACGGTAGCGCTGTGCATCGCTATAAGAAAATAGCCGTCCCTGCAGCATCTTGTCCGGTGAAAAACTGATTCCCGGTACAACGTTAGCCGGATTGAACGCAGCCTGCTCGACTTCGGCAAAATAATTATCCGGATTACGGTTCAATTCCAACACGCCAACCTCAATCAGTGGATAGTCTTTATGCGGCCAGACTTTAGTCAGATCAAACGGATTATACGGGCAACGGGCTGCTTCATTTTCCGGCATCACCTGAACATATAATGTCCAGCGTGGAAATTCACCACGTTCGATACTTTCATATAGATCGCGCTGATGACTTTCCCGATCCTTACCAATCAACGCTTCCGCCTCGGCATCGGTCAGATTCCTGATACCCTGCTGAGATTTGAGGTGGAATTTGACCCAGTAACGCTCCCGTTGAGCATTGATGAAACTGAAAGTATGGCTACCAAAACCATGCATATGCCGATACGTCGCAGGGATACCGCGGTCGCTCATAACAATGGTAATCTGATGCAGCGCTTCCGGTAACAGTGTCCAGAAATCCCAGTTATTGCGAGGACTGCGCAGATTGGTATGAGGATCGCGTTTCACGGCATGATTGAGATCCGGAAATTTTAACGGGTCACGCAGGAAAAATACCGGCGTATTGTTGCCGACCAGATCCCAGTTGCCCTCCTCGGTATAGAATTTGACGGCAAAGCCACGAATGTCCCGTTCCGCATCGGCCGCGCCACGCTCGCCTGCTACGGTGGAGAAGCGAAGGAAGAGCTCGGTTTTCTTACCGACTTGTGAAAAAATTTTTGCCCGCGTGTAACGAGTAATATCCTGGGTAACGGTAAAAGTGCCGTATGCAGCGGAACCCTTGGCATGCATTCGGCGCTCCGGGATAACTTCACGGTCGAAATGGGCCAGCTTCTCGAGAAACCAGAAATCCTGCAGCAACATCGGGCCACGCGGCCCGGCAGTCATGACATTCTGATTATCCGGCACCGGTACGCCAGCACTGGTAGTCAGTTTCTTTTTACTATCATCCATTTTCTCTCTCCTTCAGGAAGTTATATTCAACCTGGAAACCGCAGTTGATCGCTTATCAGCCTCTGGAAGCCCCGATTGGTAGTAAGCTCACAGCCTTCGCTCATGCCGACCCGATGGATGAGACCGCTACGTACCCGATTGCAGTTTTTAAG
>JBDIVK010000017.1:0-63175 GCA_039794425.1 Nitrosomonas sp.
CGACGCCATTGCTCCCTGTTCAATTCATAGCGTTTCATGCATTCCTCACTGAAAATGTTAAACCTCTTTCAGTAAACCAAAAATTATAGGAATTGGGAATCCGTAAATGTCGATTCGACCTAGAAACTGTAATTGATCGCTTATCAGTCTCTGGAAGCCTTGATGGATAGTGAGCTTGCCTCGATAGTCCGCACCTCGGCAATGTCGATATGAAAGTACCCGATCGGATATTTTCTAAATTTCTTCTCTTCACCGGGCTGTTACCATTACTGTCACCATCAATATCCAGCAAGCAGCTGGTACCGTCCGATAACAACGATACAAGGGCGAGCGAGCCAAACAAAAGGCTCTTGGATAAATCTTTCCTTAGCTTGCAACAGGTATCGTATTTGTTCGCTTAGTCAGACCGCAGAAACATCTTCAAAGAGATAAGACCTCTTTTGTGCTAATACCACCACAATAGACAGCACCCACGCGATCGGGAGTGACATTGATTTCTATAATCCTGGGACCATCGGCGGCTACGGCCATATCCATACCGACAAAGGTAATCCCCGGAAAGCTTTCAAGCACCCGCTTGGCAAGGGCCAGGCATTCGGGAAACATTGGTAATTTTACGCCTTCAATAGGCGCGGCATGGTCGGGATGAACGGAAAAAACCATGTGCTCGGGCTGCCCGTCTATGGCCTTGCCAAGGACACCGGTTTCAAGATCGATCGCCGCGACAATGCCGCCAGCAGATTGATTGTCAATCAGTGAACCTGCAAGACCGATACGCAAATAAGCGCCAAGAACGATGGGGGCCTCGGTGCCGCGTTTGCGTGCCCAGATACGAATAGTGTTAACGCTCGACGGGTTCAGATTGGACAGAACGGCATGTTGCTCCAGATAAGTCTCTATGACCGTTCCTGTTTTATGGATAGGAAACAATGTATCCCGGAAAAAGTCCGCAACATTTATATCCACTTTCGTAACCGCGTGTTTGAACTTTAGATGATGGTTCTCTCTTTCAACCTCAAGGGCGTAAAAACCCTGCCCTCCCCATCCTTCTACCGGTTTGAAGCAAACTTTTATGAGATCAGGCCGACGCTGTAACAGTTCCAGGAAATCCTGATGATTACAAAGAGGATGGCCATCGTAAGTCACACCTCCCACGGGCTTCAGAAAACCCAGATATTCGCTGGAAGGAATGTTCAGGATCCGGTACAGGGCCTTTTCCGCAACCTTATGCTGGGATAATTTATGGTAAAGAAGGGGATTTAACACGTCACACCGCTTGTTAAAAGCTGCAGATGTCAGATGCCCAGTCTTTTCACGCCAACTACGATGATTCTGCCAAAAACCGGCCAGCTGATAAAACCCGGGGCCAACCCCATAAAATGGGTAAAGAATCATCATCTCAGCCACTTGTCGCAGCATCGACAGCTCACCCTGTTTCTGGCGTTGCAAAGCAAGACGCAAAAATTTTCCGACCGAACACGATTTATCTGCCATTCTAATTCTCCGTGTAATCGGAATATGACCAATCGAAACGACAAAAATTTCAGGGCTTTAGAACCTGTTCACGATCTTGCTGAAATTCCAGATAATATTTGGATACGCAAGACAAGATACCCCAAGTAACATCAGCTGTGAGCAGTTTAAGCAGACTTGCCCACTACTGGAATAACCAAGCCACGTACTGTCGACCTGCACGAGGTTTGGTGCGCGGTCCTGTATCTGCTCAAGATCGGCTGCCAGTGGCAGATACTACCGAGTGAGTTTTCCAAGTGGCTAACGGTACATTCATACTTTGCCAAGTGGAGCGAGTTGGATAACGAAAGAGTCAGCCTGCTGGAGCAAGTACTTATTTTTTATTTGGTTACAATCACATCCTGACAGATTCTGGTGATGACCTGTTCGAACATGCTCTCGGTCAGGCGTTTGGTCTGAGTATTGTAGCGGCTGCAATGATAGCTGTCATAAAGCCTCGTTCCCTCTGTAATGTGATGGATGGCTCCGTGGCTGAATGGAAAATCACCGGATTTATATCCCAGCGCCATCAGCACAGCCTGATGCGCAATGGTGCCCAACGCCAGCAACGCTTGCCCGCCATGTGCGATGAATTCACTCAGTTCGGCTGCCAGAAATGCGTTACATTGCCGTATTTCACTGGGTTGCGGTTTATTTGCGGGTGGCAGGCATTTGACTGCATTGGTGATCCGGCAGTCGATCAGGCGAAGCGCATCATCTGCCGCAATAGATTCACTATGGCTGGCAAAACCGAATTTATGCAGTGTCTGGTATAGCAGAATACCGGCAAAATCACCGGTAAAGGGTCGGCCGGTCCGATTGGCGCCATGCAGCCCCGGTGCCAACCCGACGATCAGCAGTTTAGCGGGTGCAGCACCGAATGGAGGAACGGGGCGGGCATGATAATCAGGATAATCTGCTTTCACATTATCCAGATGCTGCGCCAGACGCGGGCAATTGCGGCAATCCTGTTGAAACAGGGCGGATGCAGTTACTGAATCTTTTTGTTGTAGAATGGGCATCTTTATCCTGATAAATAACCATCCATGAGCAAAATTCCCGCCACTGAAATTCGTGTCGGCAACCTGATCGAGTGGGATAAACGCATCTGGCGTGTATTGAAATGTTACCATGTTCACGTCGGGGGACGTGGTGGCGCGTATATGCAGGTCGAAATGAAAGATATTGAAGCGGGCACCAAAGTCAACCAGCGTATCCGCACCGAGGAAAAAGTCGAACGTGCAATCGTTGAACTGCGCGCAATGACTTTTCTTTATCAGGAGGACAACGATTATATTTTCATGGATCAACAGACTTACGAACAGTTCAGTCTGTCACAGGATTTTCTGGAAGGGCAAACCGAATATTTGTTACCTAACACAGAAGTTCAGATCAATTTTCACAATGAACGCCCTATTAGTATGCAACTTCCATCTAATGTCATACTGACTATCGTGGATACTGAACCTAATCTCAAGGGTGCAACCGCTACAAGTTCCTATAAGCCTGCTACAGTCGAAACAGGATTGGTCGTTATGGTGCCACCATTCGTACTGCCAGGGGAAAAAATAAAAATCAATACCGATACTGGTGAATATATCGAACGCGTATAAAACTTCACGACATAGACTGCGGGCAGTATTGCTGCTGCTCTGGTGTTTGTCATACCTGTCATATCACGGAACAGTTTTAGCTGCTTCCACTCCGGAAAAGAAAGAGGAAACGGCTCCTGTCGAGATCACGATTGCCGCTCCCTCCTCTGTCAAAAAGCTGGTAGAAAAATACATTACGCCGCCTGAAAAGCCTTTTGCAGATGAAACCAGTCAGGCAGTTTATACTCGTAATATCAAACGGGAAATGACAGGGCTGCTGGCAACGGAAGGCTATTTCACACCGGAAGTCGAGTTCGAAAAAAAAGGAGCAAGTGGTAAAGCTTACGAATTACGCATCACACCCGGCCCGCGAACCCGTGTGGCCGAGGTATCGATTGAATTCCAGGGAGATCTGGCTACCGATACCCCTGAACATCGCCTGCGGATAGCACAATTACGTACAGACTGGCCATTGACGCCAGGAAAAGTTTTCCGCAGCGCCCAATGGGAGGATGCAAAATCCGCTCTACTATCGAGTGTAGCGGATAAAGATTATGCGACAGCACGTATTGTCGACAGTCAGGCAAAGATCGATACGGATACAGCACAGGCAACCCTGATAGTTATCATCGATTCCGGTCCGGCTTTCCGTTTCGGGGAATTACAGATCACCGGCCTGGAGCGTTATAAACCGGATATCATCGAGAACAATTTGCCCTTCCGCAGTGGCGATCCCTATCGCAGGGACCAGTTGCTTGCTTTCCAGGCAGCGCTGCAAAACAGCCCTTTATTCAACTCGGCCGCTGTCACTGTCGACCCTAACCCCGATCTGCATGAGGCAGTACCCGTTGTGGTTACCCTTACCGAGGCTCAAACCAAACACATTGGGGTAGGTGTTGGTTACAGTTCCAACAATGGCGCACGTGGAGAAATCAATTATCGTGATTACAACTTCCTGCGACGTGCGTGGAGTCTGACCAGTTTATTACGTCTGGAACAAAGACGTCAGACCTTTGCTGCCAGGGTAGACACCCTACCGGATGCCAATCGTTATCATTATACTTTTGGCGCACGGGTCGAAATGACGGATATTAAAAATCTGAAAACTTTTAACCAGCGTGTGGATTTTTCCAGAATCCGAACGACCGCCAATTCCATCATGCAGGCTGGCATCAACTGGCAACGAGAAGAACGGGAACCGGCTGGCGCACCCAATACAGTCAATGAAACACTGGCACTGGATTTCTGGTATCGCTACCATGACGTCAATGACCCGGTGTATGTCAGAAAAGGGTTCGTTTCTGACATACGGCTGGGCGGAGGCTCCAGCTATGTGCTGTCTGAGCGTGATTTCATTCGCAGCTATGTCCGCCATCAGCACTGGTTTCCAATCGGTCAGCGCGATACCCTTTACTTTCGTGCGGAGGCCGGTTACACCCTGGCATCTTCCCGGCTGGGTATTCCTCAGGAATATTTATTCCGTGCCGGGGGTATTCAGTCGATCCGGGGGTACGATTTTCTGAGCCTGGGCGTACGTGAAGGTAATGCTATCGTCGGTGGACGTGTCATGGCAACCGGGACAGCCGAGTATGTCCGCTGGTTCACTGACGACTGGGGAGCAGCAGTATTCGCTGACGTCGGGGACGCAGAAGACAGCTGGAAAAAATTCAACCTGTCCCTAGGATACGGTGCCGGCGTGCGCTGGCGCAGTCCTGCCGGGCCTTTTGCGCTCGATCTGGCCAGACGTCACGATACGGGTACATTACGGCTACATTTCTCGATTGCAGTAGCATTCTGATATGGACAATAACGAAGATAACGCGCCCCAATCGCCTGAGCCATCCGTCAAGCGCACAAGCTCGTTCAAAAAATGGCTGCTGGGAACGCTGGTATTGTTAATACTAGGAGTAACCGGCGGAATTTACTGGCTGATTTCCACGCCATCCGGTCTGCACTGGCTACTCGCTACTGCTTCCCGGGCGACCGGTGATGCACTGACATTTTCCGGCGTTACAGGCAGCCTGCATCGCACATTCCACGCCCAATCGATTGCCTTCCGGGATGATGAACTGGTCGCCCTGGTAGAAGATCTGACGTTCCGCTGGCAGCCACAACATCTACTGACGGGAAATTTGCTGATCGAGGCACTGACCATTCAGTCGGTCGAGGTACATAGTGCCCCGTCGGAGGAGGAAGAACCCGCTACGCTGCCTGAAAGCCTGCGACTCCCGATAAGCATTGCGGTTAATAAACTGGGTATCCGATCACTGAAAGCCTATACCCTGGGCAACGACGCACCGGATGTCGTCATCACCGATCTGGCTTTACGACTGGACAGCGATGGTCAGCACCATCACCTGAAGACTCTGGCTCTGGAACTGGAGTGGGGAAGAATAGCGGGCAATCTGCAGATCGATGCCGATCCGCCATTCGATCTTGCCTCCAGGTTGGTCTTCTACAATTGGGCAACTGCTGCCAATACCGATGGAAAGCCGAGTCATATCGCCATCCGTCTGGGCGGTAACCTGGAGCAGGTCAAAGCGGCACTGGCAGTAAAAGATGGAGAACTGGACGGCCAAGGCACACTCAGCCTGCATCCCTTTGCCGAAATGCCACTGTCTGCTGTGGATCTTTCCTTCACCGGATTGAACCCTAATGCCTTTTCCCCCGACTTACCCAAAGCCGACCTGAGTTTTCACAGTCGTTTGAATGAAACGCAGGCTGGTCAGTTAGCAGGTCATATCGTCACAAACAATACGATGGCCCGCCCCCTCGACAAGGACGGACTGCCCCTGAAAGAAGTCCGTATGCAGGTTGCTATCACGAACGAAAATATACGGCTTAGTGATATCGTAATACGACTGTCCGATCAGGATAACGCTAAAGGCAGCCTTGCCGGCGATCTGTCCTGGCAAATCAGTACGCAATCGGGATCGGCCAATATCCGGGTCCAGCAGCTTAACCCGGCCATGCTGGACAGCAGTCTGCGTCCGGCAAAACTGTCCGGCAATCTGCAGTTCGACGGTAATCAGGATTCGCAACAAGGCCAGATCACACTCCATGACAAAGCCTTACGGCTCAATATGGATATGGCATTGTCGCGCACAACTTCAGCCATCACGGTAGAAAAACTCAGGGTCGTTCATGGTGATTCCAGTCTGTCAGGCCATGGAATACTGCATATGGATGAATCACAACCCTTTACCTTCGAAGGATTACTCAAACAATTCGACGTTTCCGCCTTTGTCGATGCGCCTCGTTCTGATCTGAATGCCAGCTTCAAGCTGGCTGGCCAACTCGCTCCGCAACCAGTCGGCAATATCGATTTTGCTATCAAACAAAGCCATTTTGCCAACCAGCCGATCACCGGGCAAGGTGTCGTTGCACTGAAACAACCCAACCATATCCAGAGCGATGCCCGCTTACGGTTGGGCGACAACCAGCTCGAGATAAAAGGTAAACTAGGCAACCCGAACGACCGTCTGCTACTGACACTGTCTGCTCCCAAACTGGCGCAACTGGGGCTGGGGCTGCAGGGAGATATCGATTCCCGCATCATGCTCAGTGGCACTTTCGATCGCCCCGGTGTGGCATTCGAGATTGATTCAAATCATTTCAATTTCCGCGACGAGCATCAACTCTCCCACCTCAAAACCAAAGGTAGTCTGCATGGAACGGCTATCGAACTCGATCTCCGGACAGGAGACTATCGAATGGGAACGGAAACGTACCTGCAGAAACTGTCGGTCGAACTCACAGGCACACAAGCACAACACAAACTGCTGCTCAAAAGTGACATCGACCAGACAACCGAATTGCTGTTTCAGGCCAGCGGTGGATTGATCACTAAGCCCGGTAACGCTCAGCATTTCCAATGGAATGGAATGTTTGAAAAAATCACTTTGACAGGCCCCGTACCGCTCAATCTGGTCACCCAGCCCACTGTTCGAATCAGCCCTGAACAGGCCATACTGGGGCATACTCGTATTACGGTCGCAGGCGGTGAAATCGATATTCGGGATACACAATGGACACCCAAGCAATGGTCCACTCAAGGCAGCTTTACCAGCATTGCCCTGCAATCGGGTGACTTGCCTCCGGGAAATAATTTTGAACCACTGAAACTCGGTGGAGACTGGCGGTTTACGGCAGACCGACAACTGACTGGACGTCTGCGTATCCAGCAGGAAGGAGGAGATTTCGTCCTGCCGCTGGAAACCCCGTTTGCATTGGGTCTGCAAACGCTGACACTCAATTTGCTGGCTGAAGGTAACGATCTGAGTGGACAGCTGGTCGTTCGCGGCAAACATATCGGTGAAACGACTGCTCAGGCCAGAGTTCCTCTGCAACCAACCGATACCGCCTGGGAAATCAGGAAAGATGCTCCACTTAGTGGCAACCTGCAACTCAATCTCCCGGATCTCGCCTGGATCGGCCCAATACTGAACGATGGTCTGCATAGTGGCGGCCAACTTGCTGCACAAGCCATGCTGTCGGGTACGCTTGAGCAACCAATCTTACAGGGCAAAGTTACTGGTGATGGGTTGTCGATCGCCTTACTCGATGAGGGTCTTCAATTGAAAGAAGGCAAACTTGCGGTACGCTTCGATCAGGACAGGCTCCAACTCGATACGCTGAATTTTACTGCACCGCTTGAAAAACCATCGAAAGATCGTTTACTCAAAAATCTGAAGCTGGCGCGTGAATCCGGCCGACTGGATGTACGTGGCAGCCTGGATTTCCGCAATCAGCAAAGTGAACTGACCATCGAAACCGATCATTTACCACTCACCCAACAGGCAAACCGCTGGATCGTCGTTTCCGGGAATGGCCTGGTTGATCTCAAGGATCGCGCGCTCAATATCAAAGGAAAAATCGTCACCGATGTAGGGTTCCTGAAGCAACCCGAGGCGGGCAAACCTGAACTGGCCGACGATGTAATCATCAGCAGTCAGGCTGAGGCAGAATCCGAACCCGAATCACCAGCCTTGCAAGTCAACCTCGATGCGACACTCGATCTGGGAGAACGTTTTTTCCTGCGTGCTTCCGGGTTGGAAGGACGGTTAGCCGGTCAACTACGCCTGCGCAGCCAGCCCGGGCAATTGCTCAGTGCGGTCGGCACCATTGCCACACGCGACACCCGTTTTGAAGCTTACGGCCAACGCTTGCTTGTCAGGCGTGGTATTGTGAATTTCGATGGCCCGCTCGATAATCCGGGGCTCAATATTCTGGCAGTCCGTACCAATCTTCCACCAGGCTCGGAAGCCGAATTATCGGGAGTCATCGATCAGCCCTCTCAGGATAGCAGCATCAACGCACTGGCAGTACGCGGTGGCTCACGCGTGGAAGCCGGTGTGGAAATTACCGGTACGGTAAGGCGTCCTAAAATTACCCTGGTGTCACGGCCGGAAGTGCCGGATTCAGAGAAGTTATCCTGGATCGTTCTGGGCCGGCCACCTGATGCAGGTGGCCTGGACAGCGCCTTGTTACTGAGTGCAGCCGGAAGTATTCTGGGTGGATCTGATGAAAGTCTGCTGGACAGTATCACTCAGGGACTCGGTATTGATGACTTCTCAATCCGACAACAGGAAGGAGGCTCCCTGACCAATCAAGTCGGTACTGTCGGTAAGCGGCTATCGTCACGCGCTTATATGAGCTACGAACGAGGACTGACTTCTGCCTCAGCCGGCATTGCCAAGCTCACCTATAGCCTTTTTCCCAATATTTCAGTCGTGACACAGGCAGGGGACGATAGTGCAGTCGATTTATTCTACAATTTCCAGTTCGATTAACTGAATACCTGACTCTGACTAAGCATCTACGCTACAGGTAGTAAGCGTTTCCCCAGTCGGCGCCTCGGGGCCAGCAAATCTGCCAGTGTATAACCATCCAGTACTGCCATAAAAGCGGAAAGTGCTTCATTGATAGCCGTACGCAGCACACAGGCACAGCCGATAACACACGCATTCTGATCACCGAAACACTCGACGATATCCATCGATGCCTCTGTATGGCGTATGACCTCACCAACGTTGATCGCGTCGGGAGTGCGGGCAAGACGAATGCCACCATTCTTGCCACGCAGCGTTTCCACATAACCAAGCTGACCAAGCTGGTGCACAATCTTGACGATATGATTACGCGAGATACCGTAGCGATCAGCAATCTCGGTAATAGTGGACAGTTCTTCCCCCTTCAAACCGAGATAAGTCAGAACGCGTAAGGAATAATCGCTGTAATTAGTTAATCTCATAGGGTATTACCCGTATATTGAGTGTGTGAATTAAAAGTATACCTTTTCTTTTCCACTTTCACCTGAAAGAACCGCAATCAAATTCCCACACTTGATCCATTGTTGACAATCTTATTTGGTCGAGTACAATCAGACCATAAAGATTCTTTTAATATATATCTTTAAAAATAATCTGCTGATTCCTTATTAAGAAAGGCAAAGATTTTCATCTTTGCAGGATGTACTGTTCACAAAAAGATGTATTTCATATACACCTAAAGGATTACTCTATGAAAAAAATAACATTGATACTGGCATATCATCGCTGCCTCCATACCATTATTACGTTATGCACGTTAATAGCGATGCCTGCAGCCGTCTGGGCTGAGAAGCGTGAATTCGACATGACTATCGAAGATACGCGCATCGTTCTGGTCGGTAAGAGAGACTTCCACACTTTTGCTTTCAACGGTCAGGTTCCAGCGCCCCTTATCCATGTCAAGGAGGGGGATGATGTCACGGTGAATGTGACCAATTTGACTGCCCTGCCGCATACTATCCACTGGCATGGCATGCTTCAGCGCGATTCCTGGCAGAACGACGGTGTTCCCCATGCTACCCAGCATGCGATAGAGCCCGGTGACACATTTACTTACAAATTCAAGGCAGAACCGGCCGGCACCATGTGGTACCACTGTCATGTCAATGTCAATGAACATGTCACGATGCGCGGTATGTGGGGTCCCTTCATCGTGGAACCGAAAAATCCCCTCCCGATCGAGAAAACAGTGACCAAAGATTACATCATGATGTTTTCCGACTGGGTCTCATCCTGGGCGAATAAACCGGGTGAAGGAGGTATTCCAGGGGATGTTTTTGACTACTACACGATCAACGCTAAATCCTTTCCTGAAACACAGCCCATACGGGTCAAGAAAGGAGATGTCATAAGACTGCGGCTCATTGGCGCAGGCGACCATGTTCACGCCATTCATACCCACGGCCACGTCTCACAGATAGCATTCAAGGACGGGTTTCCTCTGGAGAAACCTATCAAAGGCGACACGGTCCTCATCGGACCAGGTGAGCGCTATGACGTTTTCATTGAAATGGATAATCCCGGACTGTGGATGATACACGATCACGTCGACACGCATACCACCAATGGAAACAAGCCTGACGGAGGAATCATGACAACGATCGAATACGAGGAAATCGGAACCGACTACCCTTTTTATGTATGGAAAAACAAGAAGTTCGTATCTGATTTCTATTATGAAGAATCCCTGAAAAAATCTCTTGGAATGCATCCTTCCAAAGTCTTTCAGGGGGAGCCTATCGAAGAGTAGGGTGCAGAAATTAATAAAGGAGAATAATGATGAAAGCATACATTTTCATGGTAACCAGTGTCAGCCTCATCACCTCATCGCTTGCAGTCTCGGCAGCAGATGGACCTGGCATATTGCAATCGAAATGTGCTGCCTGCCATGCGCTGACCAAACCGGACAATACGTCTCTTGACCGGTTATGGGAACGCAAGGGACCGGACCTTTATTACGCCGGGGATAAATTCAACCAACCATGGTTAGTACAATGGCTGCAAGATCCCGCCCCCATCCGACCAGCCGGTGAGTTTTATCGCAAACACGTCAAACCCGGGGAAAAGGAAGACGTGATTGATGAATCGACTATCACGCCACATCCCAGATTACCGCAAGATGAGGCTGAAGCAGTCGCCGACGCACTGATGGCCTTAACCGCTCCCGAGGGTCTGATTGAAAAAGGAAAATTCCAGGGAAAAAAAGTACCCATGTCAATGGGACGCATGTTTTTCACTAAACTGCGCGGCTGCGCTGCCTGCCATTCGACCGGCCCTGGACAAGGTGGCCTCTCAGGCTCGGAACTGCTCACCGGCGGTGAACGCCTGCAGCCCGATTACATTTACAGCTATATCAAAAATCCACAAAAAATCGATCAGGGTGTCTGGATGCCCAAACTCGATCTCTCCGAAGAGGATTTGCAAAGACTCACTGGTTATATCGTACAACTGAGCGCAAAGGAGGATAAATAATGAATACCAGCCATTCGATTTCTTTTTCATGGCTCGCGGGAATCAGCCTGATATTCCTGTTTGCTTTCGCAGAACCGGCTGCCGCAGGTAGTGACGACCAGTTTCAGCATGCGGAACGTCTCTATGACACTTACTGCACGCAGTGCCACGGTGTCAATCGTGATGGCAATGGCGTCAACAGCGTATATATGTCCGTCCAGCCGCGCGATCACAGCGACCCTAAAGGTATGGGTGATATCCCTAACGATGAAATAATCGAAGTCATCAAAAAAGGCGGACTGGCGGCTAATAAGTCAGTTCTGATGCCGGCCTGGGGAGACGTTTTCAGTGACGAAGAAGTCAAAGAATTAACAGCCTATTTACGCCATGTTTGCCAATGTGGCTCAGATCAATAAAAAAGGAATAAAAAAATGAAATACAAGCGATTACTGAACTTCGGTTGCACTATCCTGGCAGTCGGATTTTTCCTGCCAGGATTCCAGGCCGCAGCAAAAACAGTGCAAGTCACCATGCATGCGGTAGAAACCGATTTACCCTTCGACAACAAAGGAAATACCTACCGTGCCTGGACGTTTGACGGTAAGGTCCCCGGCCCGGTGGTGCGCGTCACCGAGGGGGATACGGTGGAATTCACCCTTATCAATGATAAGAAGAGTAAAAACTCTCACTCGATGGATTTCCATGCCGCCAGGGTAGACGTGGTAGAAGATTTCGACTCCATCAAGCCGGGTGAGACGAAAAAATACACTTTTACTGCCGATCATCCCGGCGTATTTTTTTATCACTGCGGCTCAGATCCGATGATTCAGCATATTGCCCGTGGCATGTTCGGCGTCATCATCGTCGATCCTAAGGATTCGGACGCTTTACCTAAAGCAGATCGGGAGTATGTACTGATTCAGTCCGAACACTACGCCAATCCGGATGATAAAAATGCCATGATGCAAAACAACTGGGCTCATGTCGTATTTAATGGAAGCGCCTTCAAATATGATCCGGTACACGATTCGGAAGCCACCAGCTGGCTGCAGGCCAAGCCTGGCGAACGGGTACGCATTTACTTCGTCAATGCCGGGCCAAATGAATTTTCCTCACTCCATCCCATTGCTGGTATCTGGGATCGTGTCTATCCCAGTGGAAACCCGAAAAATGTCATGTATGCGATGCAATCCTATACAGTCGGACCGGGTGATGCGGTAACGCTCGATCTGATTTCTCCAGTAGAAGGTGCTAATGCAATAGTTGACCACTCCATGCGCCATGCACTGAGTGGCGCGGTAGCTGTCATCATATTCAGCGACGATGCAGATCCCGAAATGGGTCATGGTGATAATATTCTGATCCGCTAAGGACTCGCTGAGAAATATAGCCTGGGGCAGAAATTTTCATATGCCCCATGGAAATTCCATACTTAAATGAAAATTCCTCATCTTCACGTAAGTTTCCGCCTTAATCCTCCTTCCCTTTTATATTTTACTCCAGCACAACGTGAGACTAAAAATCTAAGGGCCGAGTACTATGTTATTGGCATTCATTATGAATAAACGCCCTGCGTATAGAGTTTCTCGGGAAGATATTTTCAAATTGTGTTTACACCACCTTCAATGCGGTATAAACGTTATTGATTTCGTTTTAAACCATTCCCAACTTAAATTTGTCTGCATACCCACACAGGTCGATTTGAAATGAAATACCACGCATTGCATCAAGGAAACGCAGCTCGATCTGTTCGGTCGCGTGCTAGTTGTCAAACTGGTTGCGCGTGTTGCTGGTCGCAATAGCCTATACCCTGATGCGACGACTGAAAGAATCAGCGCTGAAAAATACAGAACTGGAACGCGCCAACTCAGCCACCACATGCGTGTGGCTGCTGAAGATCGGTGCAACCATCATCCGCAATACCCGGCCGTATCCTGTCTGCTTCGTACCACCCCTTGCAGCAAATCTTCCAGAAGACCGTCTCCCACAGTGCCATCCCCAGGCACGATGACAAGCAGTGGGAGTAAGGGGAAATTGCGCCTGTCAAAAATCACGAAAAAACCAGAATCCAGGACTATCGTGAAATTATGCAGACTAGCTTCTAATTTCAAGCTTTTTAAGCGCTATTACCCTGATGAATCTCACGACTTCGATTGACGCCCCATCAGATTTTCTATAGCATCGTTTGCTATGAAAAAGAGCGTTTATTTTTCTCATACTCTGACTACTGACGATCCTGGTGTATTTCCCGCTCCGGAAGGTATTAAAATCTGTAGCGCGACGGCGACAGAGTGTGGGTTGAGTACTCCCGGAGTCAATAGCTAGGCCATGTGGTTTCTGAAGTCTAGAGAACGTGCTTCGGAGAAAATCCTGAAAGTATTCGACTGCATGCGATTCTCAGACTTTATCATTTACGAGCACTTCTCCGAGTTATGCCACGCCGACTGAAGCTGCATCTTACTGCTGCTTTGCCGAAGCTGGGGTGGATCGCGTCAATCCCGCTGAGAGAAACCGACGTCACCGTTCTGCACGGCGCAGCCGTTGAATATGGTGACGATTGGGTCGTTGAGGGTGTGTGGGATACTCCGTTCGAGGATGGCGCATTCCATGAGAGTGAAGCGTTTTTCGGTAGTGGTCTCCGGCTTGATGGCAGCAATGTTGTGGCGTGCACATCTACGGCGCTCACGGATCGGCTTTTCTATTACCAAACCGATGACCGTGTGATTGTCTCGAACAGCCTGGTTGTCATGCTGGCAATTTCGGATTGTCACCTTGATCTCGATCATGACTATACAGACGATTATGCGGTTCTGCTCCGCGGAATTTGGAAGCAACCGCATGGTTTTCGCGTAAAACCTAGCACAATCGACAACTTCCAGCAGTTGCATCACGGAAACCTTATAGTCAGCGGGGGCACGGTTTCAATCGGATTCCGGTCACGGTGCCATCCCATCGACTCATACGAAGACTATCTCGAACGAATCCGTACAACCATCACCCGGATGAGGCTAAATTACCAAAGCGCCCACCGGCACACACCAATGTCGGCGTTCACCACGCTGTCAACGGGCTATGACTCGGTTGCGGTATCGTGCCTTGCTAAAGAAGCGGGTGTCACGGAATGCTTCGCGACTCGTCCTAGCAACGCGCACGACGAAATAGAGAATGGGATGGCCATTGCCGAGGTACTTGGTTTCTTTGCTCGCTCCCTTTCCAAGCCCTCGGTTGCCGTGACCACCGATGAGGCTTACTTCATTGCTTCCAGCTTGTGGGGATCCGAGCTGATCTTTCATGACTTGGCGCACCACATCGAGACGATGTGCAGTGCGGCGGTCGTGTTCACCGGCTACCACGGCGACAAGGTCTGGGATAGCCATACCAACGGGCACTACCTTGCTGACGACATTCTGCGTGGCGACGCCTCGGGCCTAAATCTCTCCGAGATCCGCCTCAAGAGCGGCTTCATCAATCTCGCGATCCCGTTCCTGTTCGCACGCAGCATTCGGGATATCGTGCGAATAGCGCAATCCCCGCAGATGGATACCTGGCGGCTCGGTAACGACGACTATGACCGGCCGATCCCGCGGAGGATCGCCGAGAGCGCAGGTGTGCCGCGAGCACTGTTCGGCCAGCGTAAGCAGATGGTGATGAGCTACTACAACTATCCTTACAATGCCAGTCTCAGGCAAGCCTTCGTCACCTGGCTCGATACACGATTCAGTGCCGGTAGCACCAAGATGCGCCTCTACGAAATCGTTGATGCGATCGACTGGCGGCTTGAGCGCCGGGCAGCCACATCAGGAATGGCGCAGTGGGCCATACGTGTTCCCCGTTCTATCAAGCGCCATCTATTCGGCAACCACGACCTGCGGCATCTGATGTTCAAGTGGGCGGCGAATCAGCTTGCCGATGATCTCCAGCAACGGCTCGGTCCCACTGCCGTGGACGCCATACGGAGGTGAAGCCCGTGAGCCCCATTGACAGGCTGTGCCTGTATTGGTCGCTGACCAGGCAATGAGCCCGTGAAGGCCATTTGTCTGTACCGTACTTGGAGTTGTCCCTTTTAACGGACAGTTTTTTCACTCGACCGAGAGCACCTCGACCCGTGAGAAAGGGCTGCAGTTTATCGTGATTCGATCTTCCTAATTAAGCTAAATACTGTTCGGGTACGCAATACAGGTGACGCTGGTGCAAGGCGTGGTCGATACCTTTTTCACTCACACCCACGCTCAGCCTGGTAGGCATCCGGATATTCCTGTACATCACGGGCCAGCGCAATCATGTCGATCTTTGTCGCCGGCTTGTTACGAATCTGCTTAGGAATGGGATTTTTTACCCAGCGTGTTACGCTCTGGCAATCCCCACACAAAAACGGGCCGCCGTTTGCGCAATTGTGAGCCTTTCCTTCTCTCGAACAGATAAAACTTTGCGGCGAAATAAAATAGGATAAGTCATCTATTAGTTGCAATCAATTTATCTGAACTTTGCTATACGTTTCTCTTAAAATCCCAAAATATCGACACGTAAACGCCACGTTATCCGATCCAGCAGCGTGTTGGAAAACCTACAGTTTGTGAGAAATTCTCTTTATGCTTGCAGGTTCATAAATGACCCCTGAAGAACAGTTTCAATTTAGCAAAACCCAACTAAAGTGGTGAGATTCATATGCTCCTGGATGCGATTGATTAATGTGCGGGAACATATCTCACGCAAAAAGCAAACGCTCCCCCCTTTTCTTATCCTTAACTCAGGTTACTTTGCCAAGAATCTGGAAAACTACTACGATAACAAGATATTTTCGGACATCGCTCTTTGCTATACTCTGCGCCATGCAAGTCGTCATCATCAGCGGTCTGTCCGGATCGGGGAAGACCATCGCGCTCAATGTCCTGGAAGATGCAGGTTATTATTGTGTCGATAACCTGCCCGCACCCCTGCTCGTCGACCTGGTCAGTCACTTGCAGAAACAGGAGCATAGCCATGTTGCGGTAGCAGTCGATATGCGCAGCGGCGACAACATCGCAGTCTTACCCCGGCAACTCGACGCCCTCGACTCCAGAGGAATCCAAATCAAATTCATTTTTCTCAACGCCCGTAACGATATTCTGATTCAGCGCTTTTCCGAAACACGTCGCAGACATCCGCTGACCGATAAACATATCACGCTGGAAGAAGCCATCCGGCGGGAACGTGAAGCACTGGCAACACTGGCAACACTCGGGCATCATATCGATACCAGTTCGCTACGACCCAATGCACTGCGAACTTTCATCAAAGATTTCATTACAGATAGCAAGAACCTGCCACTGCTGACGCTGCTATTCCAGTCATTCGGCTATAAATACGGCATTCCGCTTGATGCTGATCTGGTATTTGACGTGCGCTGCATCCCGAATCCATATTACGATCCACAGCTCAGGGAATTGACCGGCCATGACCCCGAAGTCATCCGTTTCATGGAGGCACAACCCGAAGTACCCAGAATGATCAAGGATATTCGTAATTTTCTCGATAACTGGCTGCCGACCTATATACGGGACAATCGGGTTTATCTGACCGTCGCAATCGGCTGTACCGGTGGACAGCATCGTTCGGTTTATTTCGCGGAAATGCTCGCATTATACTTTCGCGATATCACCCATGTACTGGTGCGCCATCGCAGCCTGGCAGAATACCGTAACCATTACACTCGCAGGTAATCTTTTTTACTCCCCAACCAGCGCTGCATATGCGACTGTGCTGCTGATGCATGATCACGCAACATGGTTTCAGCCACGGTTCGGGCGGCCTCGAGCAAATCGATATCCAGTTCCAGATCAGCGAACCGCAACATAGGAACACCACTTTGCCGGATACCGAGAAATTCACCCGGACCCCGCAGTAAAAGATCCTGACGTGCGATTTCAAATCCATCGGTATGTTCAAAAATAATCTGCAGTCGCCTGCGCGCAACGTCGGATAACGGCCGCTGATACATCAGAATACAAATACCGGCATTCGCCCCACGGCCAATCCGGCCACGCAGTTGATGTAACTGCGATAATCCCATACGTTCGGCATGTTCGATCACCATTAATGAAGCATTCGGCACATCCACTCCTACCTCGATCACAGTCGTTGCCACCAGCAATTGCACCTCCCCCTGACTGAACGCCGTCATAATGGCAGATTTTTCATGACTATCCAGTCGGCCGTGGATGAGGGCAGTTTTCAGATCAGGAAAAATCTGATTCAGCGATTCATAGGTTTCTACTGCGGTCTTGAGCTGTAATGCCTCGGATTCCTCGATCAGCGGACAGACCCAATAAGCCTGCCGATCAGCATGACAAGCATTACGGACACGTGTAATCACTTCTTCCCGTCGGCCATTGTCGATCAATTTAGTTACTATCGGCGACCTGCCGGGCGGCAACTGATCAATGATTGACACATCCAGATCCGCTAGATAACTCATAGAAAGTGTACGGGGAATCGGGGTAGCACTCATCATCAGTTGATGAGGTATCCATTCATCCCCGGTTCCTTTCATGCGCAATGCAAGTCGTTGACTGACTCCGAAACGATGCTGCTCATCAATGATCACCAGCCCAAGCCGGCTGAATTGGACAGACTCCTGAAATAAGGCATGGGTACCGATCACCAGCATGGCGGAACCATTTTCCACTTTTTCCAGTTCCTGGTTACGCTGACTTTTTTTCTGGCTGCCGGACAACCAGGCAACGGCTATCCCGAGTGGCTGCAACCAGACAGATAACTTCTGGAAATGCTGTTCGGCCAAGATTTCAGTCGGTGCCATTATGGCGACCTGATAGCCATTTCCGATTGATTGTAATGCAGCCAGGGCCGCTACTACGGTCTTACCACTGCCCACATCACCCTGCAACAATCGTTGCATGGGATACGGCCGAGCAAGATCACGGCTGATTTCAACTACCACTTTATGCTGTGCTTCAGTCAAACTGAACGCAAGCGATGCCAGCAACGCCTGTCGCAAACCCTCCTGCACCGGTAAAGCGGGCGCCCGGTGACCACGCCGCTGATGATAATGAAAACGCATGGATAACTGTTGTGCCAGCAACTCGTCAAACTTGACCCGGCGCCAGGCTGGATGAGCACGTCGCTGCAGAGACTCGATCGGCGTCCCGGCAGGGGGACGATGCAAAAAAAACAGGCTGTCTTCGAATACAGGCAACCGGTACGTTGCCAGTATTGCTTCCGGAAGCATTTCTATCAAACGACCTTCACTCTGCATTCGCCTGAGTGCTTGCAGGATCAGTCCGGCAAGCGTCTGCTGCGACAACCCGGCTGTCACCGGATAGATGGGAGTCAGCGTAGTCGCCAATGCCATATTGTTACGCACTACCCGACATTTCGGATGAACCATTTCCGATCCTCGGAAACCAGTACGTACTTCACCCAGTATCCGCAACCGCGTTCCCGGCGACCAAGCTGTTACCTGATTGGTATAAAAATTGAAAAAACGGATGTAAAGGCTGCCGCTGTCATCGCTCACCCTGCAGACAAGCTGCCGCCGCGGACGAGTCAATACCTCCTGTTCAGCGACGATTCCTTCGACTTGTACTGTACTCCCGGGAACAGCTTCACCGATCGGTAGTAGTCGGGTCTCGTCCTCATAACGTAGTGGCAGATGCAGAATCAGGTCGAAATCACTCGATACACCGAGCTTCTGCAACTTTAGCCTTAAAGCTTCATCGAGTGAATCAAAAAAAACCTGTGCAGCAGTCAACGGAAAAAATGATTTTCAGGATTTATCTGTATTCAGCACCATGATCGCGTCCATCTCTACCAGTGCGCCACGCGGCAATGCTGCTACACCTACAGCAGCCCGTGCCGGGTAAGGCTGGCTGAAATGCCGTTCCATGGTTTCGTTCACCTTGGAAAAGTTACCCAGATCGATCAAGTAAACGTTCAGTTTGACAATATCGTTCAGACTGCCACCGCTGGCAATTGCCACTGCTCTGAGATTAGCAAGGACCTGTTCGATCTGCGCATCGATTCCCTCCACCATTTCCATGCTGCCCGGGTCGAGCCCGATCTGGCCCGAAAGGTAAACGGTTTCTCCATTCGTCACCCGGACTGCCTGGGAATAGGTACCGATCGCCTGTGGGGCATCATTGGTCTGGACAATCAATTTGTTCATTCTGACTCCTTGGATAGTACGATAAAATAATATGCTTTTAAATTATTTTCGGTTTAGCCTGTCCGCATACCTGCTCAGACCGATTTAAAATGAAATATCATGCACAAAACCATAGATAACAACGCAAGAAAATGATCACAACTGCCTTCCTGACCACCTTCGTCATTGCGAGCTGCGTAAGCGGCGTGGCGATCCAATGCCTGAGCAGTCGCCGTTCTGGATTGCTTCGCACCTGCGGTGCTCGCAAAGACGGAGGTTGTTTTTTGCTGTCATACCGTATATTGCCTTGTGGTCGTTTATCACCATTCACATACAACACTCGGCAATACGTATCCACCCCACCACCGTCATTGCGAGCCGCGTAAGCGGCGCGGCAATCTAGTGCCTGTGTCACTATCGCCCTGGATTGCTTCACCCTTACAGACTCGCAATGACGAGGGATTATTGTTATGTCTGAAGCGTTATTGGAAATAGTTCATAAACATTAAAAGAATAAGGCATCAAATGGTTACTGGCAGCATTCTTAATTCTTGCGAGGTGTGAATCCATGCAAAAACTCATTATCCAGGGAGGCGTGGAGCTTCACGGTGAGATCAGCATCTCCGGAGCTAAAAATGCCGCCTTGCCTGTATTGTGTGCATCGCTGCTGACTGATCAAACACTCACCATACAGAACATTCCCCGCCTCAAGGATGTAACCACCATGCTAGCGCTGCTCGAACAAATCGGCGTGCGTATTTTAGCAAATGATCCGAGCAACGCAGAATTGTCTGCTGCCAACATTATCAACCCGACTGCGCCTTACGACATGGTCAAGACCATGCGTGCCGCCATTCTCGTTCTGGGCCCATTACTGGCGCGAACAGGGCAAGCCTATATCTCTTTGCCTGGCGGATGTGCAATCGGTCTGCGTCCGGTAGATCAGCACATCAAAGGCCTGCAAGCCATGGGAGCGGAAATCAGCATCGAACATGGCTATATTCGGGCCAGGGCTGAACGCCTGTCAGGCGCGCGTATTGTTATGGATATCGTCACCGTCACGGGCACCGAAAACCTGATGATGGCAGCCGCCCTCGCTTCCGGCACGACTATCCTGGAAAACGCAGCCCGGGAACCTGAAGTAGTCGACCTCGCACACTGTCTGATCAGTATGGGTGCAAATATTCAAGGTGCTGGCAGTGATATTATCACCATCAAAGGTGTCAACAGTTTGCACGGCAGTTCGCATACCGTCATGCCCGACCGTATCGAAACCGGAACTTTCCTGACCGCCGTCACTGCCTGTGGGGGGGACGTACGCCTGACTCATACCAGGGCAGATATACTGGATGCTGTACTCGATAAACTTATCGAAGCCGGGGCAGACATCAATCTGGGTAAAGATTGGATCCACCTGCGCATGCATCACCGGCCGCAGTCGGTCAGCCTACGCACTGCACCCTACCCCGCCTTTCCTACGGACATGCAGGCACAATTCATGGCCCTCAACAGCATCGCCGATGGGACGGCGGTCATGACCGAAACTATTTTCGAAAACCGCTTCATGCATGTCCAGGAATTGAAGCGTCTGAACGCAGATATTCAGGTTGAAGGCAACACAGCCGTTGTATGCGGAACGCCCAGGCTCGATGGAGCCAGCGTAATGGCGACCGACTTACGCGCATCCGCCTGCCTCGTCATCGCAGGACTGATTGCTCGGGGAGAAACCGCGATCGATCGTATCTACCACTTGGATCGGGGCTACGAGCAGATCGAACGAAAACTGGTACAGCTAGGTGCACAAATCACACGCACAAAATAAAAACCCCCGGTGTACCGAGGGTGCAAAGTCAGTAACTCGTCGTCACAATTAATTATCCAGCAGAGATGGTGGATTATAGCTGACAACGATTGTACCCAGACGTGCATTCAGGCCCATCACCGGCACGATCAGCAGCTTTTTATTGTCCACGTCCGATTTGACGGTAATTTTACGTTGATTGAGCACTTCTTTAGGGTAGAGATTGGAGGCATCATCGTTTTCCAGTCTCTTATCAGTGGATACCAGCAACTTACCCTCTTCACTGATCAATACCACCCGTTCCGTATCTTTCGTTTTGACCAATTCGGTCAGATACTGATCGATCTGATCCAGATTGTTTCGAATCAGCTCACCACGCACTGCCCACGCCAACACCTGACCAAAACGCTCTTCTTCTTTATTGTACTGACTATCGGCATATTCACGCGCTTTTCTGATCAGTGTCTTGCGTTCCAGTTCAAGCTGTTGTGCCAGTTCCTCTTTCCCTCTTTCCAGGCGGGATTCAGCCTGGTTCACGGCAATCTGCTTCCAGATGAAAACCAGTAACAATATGCCCAGGAATACTAAAATCGACCATGAGGGCAATTGCTTGTGCTGGAGATTGGCGATCGGTGCAAATTTATTGCTCAGGATATTGAGTAATGAAGCGGGCTTGGTCCATTCGATCTTCTCTTTGGATTGATCGCCCTCGTTCTGCGTGTATTGATCCGACATGAATAGCTCCTTTAATGAGTGACACGAATGAATGAAAGGCGCTAATTATCCACCATTCCTTTTCGAAGGAAAAGCAGAGTAATCAATATTTAAGTCAAATTATGCAAATGTGTTGCAAATTCCGCCAGTCATCCACATCAACTGATCCAGGTTACAGGTAAAATGATTGATTTGATCGGAGAGCATTACTGTCGTGGAAAAAGATAACAAAACCTGGTCGGGACGTTTCAGTGAACCAGTTTCACAACTGGTACAACGTTATACCGCATCGGTCGGATTCGACTACAGACTGGCCGAATATGATATCCAGGGCTCGCTGGCTCACGCCCGCATGCTGGCGGCCACAGGTATCATCCATACTGCCGATCTCGAAGCCATCGAAAGAGGGTTGGCACAGATTCGTGAGGAAATCAGAAATGGCGAATTCGACTGGCGGCTTGAACAGGAAGATGTCCATCTGAATATCGAGCAGCGACTGACGGCCCTGGTAGGTGATGCAGGCAAGAAACTGCACACCGCCCGTTCGCGCAACGATCAGGTAGCGACAGATATCCGGCTTTACCTGCGTGCAGCTATCGACGATATCATCAGCCTCCTGTACGCCCTGCAACATGTACTGCTGGATCTGGCAGAGCAACATGCCGATACGATCATGCCAGGCTTTACCCACCTGCAGGTAGCCCAGCCGATTTCCTTCGGACATCACTTGCTCGCTTATCATGAAATGTTGTACCGGGATGCTCAGCGCCTGCAGGATTGCAGAAAGCGTGTCAACCTGCTGCCGCTGGGTGCTGCTGCGCTGGCGGGTACGAGCTATCCCATCGACCGTGAAAAAGTAGCAGGTGAACTGGGATTCGACGGAATCTGTCGTAATTCACTGGATGCTGTTTCCGACCGTGATTTTGCAATCGAATTCTGTGCCTGTGCAGCGCTCATCATGACGCATCTTTCCCGTTTATCGGAAGAGCTGATTTTGTGGATGAGTCCGGCATTCGGTTTCATCCGGCTTGCCGACCGATTCTGTACCGGTTCATCAATCATGCCGCAGAAAAAAAACCCCGACGTACCTGAACTGGTCCGTGGAAAAACCGGCCGCATCAACGGCCACCTGGTCGCGCTGCTGACACTGATGAAATCACAACCACTGGCCTACAACAAAGACAATCAGGAAGACAAAGAACCGCTCTTTGATACAGTCGACACATTGAAAGACACCCTGCGCATCTATGCAGACATGCTGACCGGCCTGCATGTTGATCCGGCAGCCATGCGTCAGGCTGCTCTGCGCGGCTACGCTACCGCGACCGATCTGGCCGATTATCTGGTCAAGAAAGGCATACCATTCCGGGATGCGCACGAAGCAGTAGCACAAGCCGTTCGCTTTGCAGAAAATAAGGGTTGTGACCTGAGCGAGCTCTCGCTTGCCGATCTGCAACGATTCTCCAGCATCATTGAAGAAGACGTGTTCCGGATACTTACATTAGAAGGTTCACTGCAAAGCCGTAACCATCCCGGTGGCACTGCTCCGGAACAAGTCCGTAAAGCAATCAGTGAAGCCAGAAAACAATTAGCCGAATGATTCAGGTATGAACCCAGATCCTTTACACACCCTTTCCTCCTCTCCATGGAAAACCATTGCCACACAAATCTCACACCATATCGGTCAGACATTCATCGTGGAAAATATTGCCCCCATCGGGGGCGGTTGTATCAACCAGACTTACCACATCCAAGGTCGAGATCGGCAATTTTTCGTCAAGCTGAACCAAGCAGAATACCGGACCATGTTCGAAACCGAAGCAGCAGGACTCGAGGAAATCCGGGGATCTGCCACATTACGTGTGCCTCAGCCGTTATGTAGTGGCAGCGAGCATAGCCACGCCTGGCTGGTACTGGAATTCATCGATCTGCAGAGCCGGGGAAATGCAGCGGCACTGGGTATCGGCCTGGCTCGTATGCATCGTCATACCGCAGAAAAGTTCGGCTGGGTACGCGACAATACCATTGGCTCGACACCACAGAAAAATGATACTTCTCCGGACTGGATCACATTCTGGCGTCGATACCGTCTGGGTTATCAGTTAGATCTCGCTCGCGAAAACGGTTATGGCGGTCGCGTGCAATCACTCGGTGAACGGCTGATGATCGAGCTTGAGCATTTCTTCACTGAGTCGATGCCGCTTCCATCCCTGCTGCACGGTGATTTGTGGAGTGGAAATTACGCTTTCGATACCAGTGGACAACCCGTCATCTTTGATCCTGCCCCCTACTACGGTGACCGGGAAGCAGATCTGGCCATGACAGAACTGTTTGGTGGATTTTCGCCAGATTTTTATGCTGCCTATCGAAATACCTGGCCACTGGAAACCGGTTATCGCACCCGCAAGCAACTCTACAATCTGTATCATATCCTGAACCATCTCAATCTGTTCGGAAAGCAGTATTTGCGTCAAGCAGAAATAATGATGGAACAATTACTGGCCGAAATCTACTAAAACAGGAAATAGATGAATAAGTAAAAAAACCAACGGGAAATCGGTTATTAAGCAATACAATGATCCACTTATGTACCCTGTCCAGGCAATCGTCGACCGTTATCTGACGATCATGCTCGTTGTCAAGCAGCAGCCAGCACAATAGAATAAGTTCAAAGCATAATAATGAATGTATCTATTACGGAAGAAAGAAGTTTTTCAACATTAGGAAACCTGTCGATATTCGAATTCCGCAGTCAAACAAATGTGGACGAGTCATCATGACGACGGAGTCCGAACACCGCCGGTTATTCATCAATCAAACAAGGATCATCAAATATGAGCGCAACTAACATCCTCAAGCACCTCGCCAACCTGGAAAAGCATCTTGCGGAAGAACATCCTGATAATCCGGTATTAGCCAAGGCCGTCCACAGTTTCAGGAAGCTAGACCAGGTCGCACAGGATCTCGGTCTCCTGGGCCGGGATGAATCATACGCCACATACGTCACCTGGTGGCCGATGATCGCGGTGTTGGGCACTTTCTCATCGGGCAAATCGACTTTCATCAACTCCTATCTGAATTTACATCTGCAACGAACCGGCAATCAGGCCGTTGACGATAAATTCACGGTGATCTGCTACAGCCGGCATGATGAAATCAAGACATTGCCCGGCGTCGCGCTTGATGCGGATCCACGTTTCCCGTTCTACCAGATCAGCCACAGCATCGAGGAAATCGCCGAAACCGGTCCGCAACGTATCGATGCATACATTCAGCTTAAAACCTGCCCATCGGAACAGATCCGCGGCAAGATTCTGATCGACTCACCCGGTTTCGATGCGGATAGTCAGCGTACCTCTACCCTGCGCCTGACGCAGCACATCATCGATTTGTCCGACCTGGTGCTCGTTTTTTTCGATGCGCGCCACCCGGAACCCGGCGCCATGAAGGACACACTGGAATATCTGGTGACATCAACCATCAATCGCCCGGACGCCAATAAATTCCTCTATATCCTCAACCAGATAGATGTCACGGCACGGGAAGACAATCCCGAGGAAGTTGTCTCCGCCTGGCAGCGCTCGCTTGCACAAGCCGGATTACTGGCAGGGCGTTTTTATCGGATTTACGACGAAGGTGCCGCCATTCCAATCAATGACCCTCAGATCCGGGAACGTTTCGAGAAAAAACGTGAGGAAGACTTGGCCGACATCAACGCACGTATGCAGCAAATCGAAATCGAACGTTCCTACCGTATCGCCGCCATGCTCGAGCAAACAGCCGATGCCATTGAGAACCAGGTCATCGGTAAACTTGAGAATGCACTTGACCGCTGGAAAAGCCGGGTACTTATGTTGGATGGTATTCTGATCGGTCTGCTGCTGATAATAATCGGTACCGCGCTGACCCTGACAGACAGCTGGCATCTGGTGCAGGATTGCATTGCCGGCATCGCTGCGGGAGAGGTACCGTCATTGATTACCGCGGCCGTGCTTGTGGCACTGGTGGGTTATATCCACTTTTCGGTACGCAGTAAAGTCGCCCGCAGCATTCTGAAAAAACTTCCGGCAGAATTCGGGCATGATCACACGGCTGGCAGACAATTCAGCCGCGCCTTCCGTAAAAGTACTGCTGCTTACCGTCCCATGTTCCTGAAAAAACCAGCCGGATGGAACGGAACGAATCAGCGCATCCTGGCTCAGGTCAAAGAGGACGCCAACGATTACATCCAGACACTGAACGATCAGTTCACCGACCCGTCCGGTCATCAGGAACCGGAGCAACAACCAGAACAGGAATCAGCTCAACAGCCTTCTCCGGCAATCTGATCTATCTGTTGCTAAAAACACCACCTGCCTCTGTAATAACAAACCGTGGCAGGTGGCGATTACTTCCTCCCGCTAATCATGTCATTCAAGGGTGAAGTCACACATTTATCGCAAAAAGGATTAGGAGTCGTCCGTAATCCGCAAGATGGACGTTCATATTTTGCTGCCGGTACCTGGCCTGGGGATATTGGAGAATTCGAAACGACGGATCGTATTTTGCATAATAGGAAATACGGTTATGCCCGACTGACTCACCTCATTCAACCCTCCAGTCATCGTAAAACACCCGAGTGCCGATTTCTGGGTTTTACTGGTAACGACTGTTCCGGCTGTCCATGGATGATTGCAGACTACGACAGTCAGCTGGAACAAAAAAGGAACAGATTTCTCTATGCCATGCAAAGAGTCGGTTTCGATCCGGATCAACTGGCCGTTGAACAGGTGCACCCCGCGCCTCATCTCTTCGGCTATCGTAACCGCTTCCAGGTTAAAACCGATGGCGAGAAACTCGGCTTCGTTTCAGAAGGCTCCCACCATATCGTGTCGATTGAGGACTGCATCGTGCTCAATGCCAGTTGCCGGAAACACCTGCAAACTATCCGCAAGCGTTTACCCTGTCGGGAATGGATACCCACAGCCGGCCATGACTGGCATTTTATCGAGCTGGATGATATCACCCCGGCGGAACCGATTCTGCTCGACAAAAAGCGGCCCTTCCAGCAAGGTAATACAGCACAGAACACCTGGATGAAAGCCTGGCTCAGACACAAATTCGAGCAGAACGGCGATATCGGTAAAACGGTGGAATTATTCTGTGGATCGGGCAATTTCACAGAAGTGATCGCACAAGCAGGTGGCTCCCATATCATTGCCTACGAATCCGATCCACATGCCATATTATCCCTGCAGCAAAAAAACCTGCCCGGCGTCGATGCCAGAGTAGCTGATCTCTATCATCCCTTCATCTGGAAAATGCTCAGAAAGAGTGTGAGAGACACCGATACGCTGGTACTCGACCCGCCCCGCTCCGGCTTGAAAACCTTACGGGGATTCTTCGAAAACTTTATTAACCTTAGAACGATTTATTACATTTCCTGTGATCCCATCACCTTTGCCCGAGACGCATGGGCTTTCTGCAAAAACGGATGGTCACTCACTGACATTCAGCTCGTGGATCTATTCCCGCATACACCGCATGTTGAAACGATGGCTGCATTCAGCAAATACAAGACCTAAATTATCCCACCGGATTGCCGAAAAATTATAAGTAGGCATGACCATAATCCCCCCGGCCCTTTGTGAAGGTGTCTATGAATAAGAATGACAATATTCAGATACCGGGGACAACCAGAAATACATGGTGTCATGCTTAAACCAGTGACCAACTGACATAATCCGGGGTAATTATGCAATCAGCCGATCCAACCAGTCTGACTGAATGGGTCAGATTTCTTAGTGACGTAGATATTCCTGTCCTGCGAAAGACTGCAAATGACTTAGCAACACTACATACGCAGGATTCCAGTCTCAGTGCACGCAATGTTGCCAGCATTATCAAACGCGACCCACTGATGACGGTCAAACTCCTGCGCTATCTGCAGCAACATAAGCACCAACGGCAGGAACACGAAGTCATACAGGTTGAACAGGCGCTCATTATGCTAGGAGTAGAGAACACCCTCGATCAGGTTGCTGCTCAGCCGCTCGTGGAAACGCTGCTACAGCAACATCCGGCTGCGCTTACGCATCTGCTGCGCCGGATACACCGCGCGCACATCGCTTCCAATTACGCTTTCGAATGGGCCATACGTCTGCACGATACCCATTTCGAGGAAATCCGTACAGCTGCACTGTTGCACGATATCACCGAACTGCTCCTGCGATGTTTTGCACCGCTTAAAATGCTTGAAATCGATGCGCTGCAACAACATGACAAAACACTACGCAGCCATACCGCTCAGAAACAAGTTCTGGGATTCACGTTGAACGCTCTGCAATCCAGACTCGTCACAGAATGGTCGTTACCCGAACTGCTGATTACGCTGATGGATGAAGCTCGTGCCGACCAGTCACGTGTGCGCAATGTACTGTTAGCAGTCAACCTTGCACGCCACGCGACCAACGGTTGGAATGACGCTGCCCTGCCAGACGATTTTGCCGCGATCGGAGAGCTCCTGCGCATTACGGTAGACGATGTGAAGCTGCTAGTGGGGGTGGAAAGTGAAATCCGGCCGGCAGTTGACGGCCTATAAGCAGGCTTGGGATAGTCATTCTCATCATTCAAAAATCAGACATTCCAACGTATCGCTGAACGCCAATTCTTCCGGCAGATACTCCTGCGCCCAGACGATTTCATTGTTAATAAAGGTATCGCTGCAATCCGCCAGACAGCTGACAAAGCGGTTTTCAAGCATCGTTATCCATTCCATGCGATGCATACGTACAGGATAGTCATACCGGTTTCCGGCAATAACCTTTCTGCCACTTTCGGCAACAATCCGATGAAAATCAAGGCAGGTTGGAAGATATAAATCCAGAAAAGCGCTACTGACCGGCCAACCGATATCTCTTGGCATAGTAAAAGCCATATAAGTATCTGCTGCTACCAGATCGAATAGTTCGGACCCGAACTTATCGTAGATCAAATGAAAGGACTGTTTGAACAGGGCAACCTCGGTCGTGATTGGTGCAACCTCTTCCAGCGTATTTTTCTGCGTCACGACGTCGGGTCTTGCAGCCAGTTCAGGCACACTGCCGAGATCAGGGTCGATCAATTGCAGCTGATCCGGCTTCAATCCGCGTTCCAGAGCTGCCTGCCAGATGCGGCCATTACCTGCACCGATATCGGCAATTTGCCGCCCATCAATCCATGGCCTCAAATCATCACTGACCAGCACCTCTCCCCAGAACGCATAATATTCATGCGAGGATAGCCAACCATGTTTTGCCCAAGGCAACTGCTGTTCAGCATCGATCGGCGGCGGCTTACTCGGATTCATAACCCCTCCCTACTGATTAATCAATCAGGGAGTCATATTAACTTCTCCTGCGTCAGGCTGTCACCCCTGGATCCGCGCCCATTAATCAGCAAAACGATTGGATCGACCTACATGCGTTGTTAAGGACTTCATCTCAGAATTTCGTCCATTCATCTTCCGCGCCTACCGCACGTACCAGCTTCCGGCCCGTTTTCTGGATCGTCGAAGCCATAGGAACAACCGGTGTCGTGTCAGTGCGCGACGCCGGATTGGAGGATGTACTCAGCTTTACGACCTGCCCCGGTGCAGCATGCGCCAGACGGAAAGTGGAAACAGCCGTGGCCAGTTTCTTCGCCTGCTCTTCCAGATTCTCCGCTATCGCGGCCGCTTCTTCCATCCGTGCTGCACTCTGTTGTGTCACTTCATCCATTTGTGTCACTGCACGGCCCACCTGTTCGATACCCGAGCTCTGCTCCTGGCTCGCTGCCGTAATTTCCGCCATGATATCCGTTACCCGCTTCACTGATGTCACGATCTCTTCCATCGTCTGGCCCGCCTGATCTACCAGCTTCGCACCGGACTCCACTTTCCCGACCGAATCCTCGATCAGCAGTTTGATTTCTTTGGCTGCCGACGCACTACGCTGCGCCAGACTGCGCACTTCCGTCGCCACCACCGCAAAACCACGGCCCTGCTCACCGGCACGTGCTGCTTCCACTGCCGCGTTCAGTGCCAGGATGTTAGTCTGGAAGGCGATGCCGTCGATCACACCGATAATGTCCACGATCTTTTTAGAACTTTCGTTGATCGCACCCATGGTATCGACCACCTGCGCCACCACTTCACCCCCACGCATTGCCGCATCGGAGGCTCCTACTACCAGTTGGTTCGCCTGGCGGGCATTCTCCGCATTCTGTTTGACCGTATCAGTCAGGCCACTCATCGACGATGCGGTTTCTTCCAGACTCGATGCCTGCTCTTCCGTCCGGCTCGACAACTCGCTGTTACTCGATGCGATTTCGCGTGCCGCCACATTCACCTCTTGCGTCGCATTCATGATCTGTCCCACCATCTGAATCAGTTGTGCGACGGTAGCATTGGCATTGTCTTTCAGATTGGAAAACATGCCTTCGTACTGGCCCTGCATTTTTACGTCCAGGTCACCACGCGCCAATGCATCGAACACCTGCGCCACATCTTTGATTCCGGATTCACATACTTTCATCAGAGTATTGAGTCCTTCGATCATCTCCCGGAAACTGTAACGATAACGCTCCACGTCACCGCGTGCAGTAAAATCGCCCTGCTTGGCAGCTTCCGACAAACGCAGGATCTCATCATTAATAGCACGGAGACTGGCTTTAACTTCATCGACTGCCTGTGTAATTTTCGCCTTCTCGCCCGGCAGACGGTCTATGTCCACGCTCAGATCTCCCTGCGCATACCGTCTCACTACATCTACTACATGTGTCATTAGCGCGATCTGCATATTCATCAGTTCATTGACTTCTTCCGCCATCTTGCGGAAACTGCCTTCAAATCGCTGTGCGTCGATCCGGTAACTGATCGTACCTGCATCATGCTCACGCTTCATGCTTTCCTGTACGGAAACGAAGGCTCTGATCGCTTCCTGCATTTCCGCCATCGCCGCCAGGATGCTTTCACGGTCATCAGGTAATACGCTGATCTTCGCCGACAAATCGCCTTTCGCAATGCGACGGGCAATATTGGCCACATCCCGCGGATCGCCGCCCAGTTCCCGGCGCAGGCGCCGAATTGCGTACCACCCAAGCCACGTACCGGAAACCACTCCCACGACGAGTGCAACAATCACCCAAAGCATCGTCGACAGAACAATCGACTCAATTTCCACAGCAGTAACTTCCGCCGCTGTAGTTTTCAGATCGACGTAACGGTCGATTCCGGAAGCCAGCACCTCGCGCGCACGATCAAGCTCGTCATAACTGGCCAGTTCCACCACGCCATCCGATGAGAGGTGTGGCAACGCAAGCAAAATCCATTGCTCGAAAGCATCACTCAATCTGGATACGTCACCACTGTGATCATCCAACGCCATTTTCTCGAGCAACGTACGCATACTTCCGGTTTTTTCTGTGAACATACGACGCACCTCTTCTGCGGTGGATACTTCCGTCAGCGCAAGTGCTTGCTGTATTTGCTCGTCTATCGTCCGGAATTCATCCCACAACATTCTCGATCTCGTTGCGAGCGACGCACTGCCCGCCAGCTCAATAGAAGACTGTCCCAGATCCCGAACCCTCCAGAACGATTGTCCACCCTGCAATACGATGAGAACAATCAATGCACTGATCAGCAGCGCGCTTTGTTTAAAAAAACTCATATGAATACCCGTTGTTGTTATTACAGTCTATTGAACTGGAAGATGAGGTAGCGGAACCATGACATTCGGGCTGCCCAGCGTATGCAGAAAAGCGATGAGATCATTGACGTCTTCTGAGCTCAACTGCAATGGTGCTATCTGTGGGGAGCGGGACGGTCGTTCGATCCCGCCGGAAATGTAATGATTAATTACGGCTTTCAGTGTTGGGAAGCTGCCATCATGCATGTAAGGCGATCGGACTGCAATTTCGCGTAATCCCTGAGTACGCATTGCATGCCTGTCTTTATCCTTACCGGTAACACCGGAACGTCCCGGGTCTGTCGTTGCTATCCCGATATCGTGAAATTTATTGTCTGTAAAATTCCAGCCCGAATGACAGGCAGCACAACGCGCTTTCCCATTGAAAGTAATGAATCCACGCACAGCAGCCGGCGATATCGCCTTTTCATCTCCACGTATCCAACGATCGAAAGGCGTATCACCACTGACAGTCGTCCGCTCAAACGTCGCAATGGCCTGAAGTATCGTTTCTGCCGTCAGACCCTTTCCGGGAAACGCCTTAGCAAACGCCTGTCTGTATCCCTCGATGGCACTGAGTTTTTCCACTGCTTTTGCCATAGGCAGATCCATTTCATCAGGTGCTTCGATAGGACCGCGTCCCTGCACTTCCAGCCTATCTGCCCGACCATCCCAGAAAAGGCTGCTGCTCCAGGCATGGTTGATTGTTGTCTGTGACTTACGTGCAAGCGGTCTGCCACCGGCACCGATCGCCTTGGCAAACGGTACCTGCCAGCCAAAAGAAGGATTGTGGCAACTTGCACAACTCAGATTGTTGTCACGCGACAACCTTGCCTCGAAAAACAAGGCCTTGCCCAATGCCGCTTTTTCAACGGTATAGGGGTTATCCGGTGGAAATGGAATGGTTTTGGGGCGTTGGTAGCTATCCTTCAGTGCCTGTAATTCATCCGTACTCGACAATGCAGGTGTAGCACCACTTAGTACAATAATCAGTATGACAATATAGCTGACTCGATGATTGACTCTCATTCACTCTCCTATTCACACTTTATTCGTTTTATTCACATTTCTAGATATCGGCCGGTAATCATTCGGCTTTAAGTTGGAACTGAAACAAATTTATGGTGCTTTTTTACTTTTAACTCAGCTACTTATAGCGCTCAGCACAAGGCGATGCTTGCATTTCGTTATAGCAACAGTGGCAGAAGACAAGTGATACAGCAGTGAATCAAGTCAGCATGGAACATCCTGGAAACTGCAGTTGGATGCGCCTGAGTATGCATCTGGCACGCCGCCTGGCAAGGCGCGACGAGGCGGCAGGGTCATTTCCTGCAACGAGGAGCAACGCAGCCAACAGCATGCCAGGCGTGCAATCGGGTACGTAACGGTCTCACCCCACCGGGTCAGCATGAGCGAAGGCAGCAAGCTCACTATCCATCAGGGTTTCCAGGATCATACACGGATGGCCTGTTTACCTGTGCTGACCAGCCTGGCCAATACCTTTCTAGCCATGTCCTGTAATGGAACAACTTCATCGACGGCTCCGATAGCAATGGCTTCTTTGGGCATACCGAATACCACACAACTGGCTTCATCCTGCGCAAAGTTATAGGCACCCGCCCGATGCATCGCCAACATGCCGGCTGCACCATCCTTACCCATACCGGTCAACATCACTCCGACGACATTTCTGCCCGCATGCTGGGCAGCTGAATGAAACAACACATCCACCGACGGACGATGGCGATTGACGGGTTCAGACTGGCTCAGCTCCGTCATATAGTTGGCACCGCTTCTTTTGAGCAGGAGATGGGAATGACCTGGAGCAATGAAAGCATGACCCGGCAACACACGTTCGCCACCCTGCGCTTCCACCACATGAATTTTACACACCCGGTCGAGCCGCTCGGCAAAGGACCGGGTAAATGCTTCCGGCATATGTTGGGCAATCAGAATACCTGGGCAATCTGGCGGAAGATGGATCAGAAAATCCTTGATCGCTTCTGTCCCACCCGTGGAAGCACCGACGATGATCAGTTTCTCGGTCGATGCCCCATGATTTCTGAACATAGCGGGCAACCCTCCATTGGCTGTACCGTTAGCACCGCTGGATATCGGATCCAGACGTCGGACACGAGCCGATCTGGCAGTACGAATCTTGCCCGTGATTTCTTCGGCGTAAGATTCGAGGCCGTTACGGATATCCATTTTCGGCTTGGCGACGAAATCCACGGCCCCCAATTCGAGCGCCCGAAAAGTAGCTTCCGATCCCTGCTCAGTCAGCGTCGATACCATCACCACCGGCATCGGCCGCAGTCGCATCAGTTTCTCTAAAAATTCCAATCCGTCCATTCTTGGCATCTCGACATCCAATGTCAGCACGTCCGGATTCATGGTGCGAATCATTTCACGCGCCACCAATGGATCCGGGGCGGCTCCGATCACCTCCATATCGGGCTGGCTGTTGATGATTCCAGTCAGTAGATTACGAATTAAAGCTGAATCATCGACGACAAGTACGCTGGTTTTTTTCATAAGCTTTCCTTCTATTTTTAAGGACAACCGGCCACTTCCACTCCTGCTGACGCCAGTAACAGCCGACTGTAACGCTGCTCACGCTGCATGATGGTATCATTATGCAGAACGTATAATTTCTTCATCAGTACCTTACCACTTTTCGGAAAAAAAACGATCTTGCGTGGATTGAGTCCTACCAGATCTTCGGCCAGGATACGAATTTCTTGTCTGGCCAGATATTCCCGGACAAACTTGGCATTTTGTGGACCTACTGTGGACGAAACCATGGCACGCTGTACATTACCGCCACCAAACACCTTGGCAACCAGATTGGCCCGGCGTGCGCCACTCTTGAGGATTTCCCGGATCAGAGCATCCATCGCATAGCCGCCAAAACGTGCGGACAGCAATTGAACCCCGTTGTCATCCTTTCCCTCAGGCAGCATGAAGTGATTCATCCCGCCGATACCACTCTGGCTATCATATATGCAGGCTGAAACACAGGAACCCAGCACGGTAGTCAATGCCATATTCCGTGTGGTAACGTAGTACTCACCTGGTAATAATTTGACCACATCGAGATTGAGATTCTGGTCAAAGTAAAAATTCCGGGCATGCTGAGGATTCACCATATTATTCAGGTATAAAATAGGCTATCAGGGTCAAGTCACAATCGGTTTGAAATTCGCTTATCATCAACGAAACACACACTTTCTCGTCCTTTTTATGATTGTTTCAGAACCGGCTTGTAAACAGTTCGCTCACATATCTTGATCAGATCGGCAGCATGCTGAAACACTTCTGAATGCCCCATAAACAGCAGTCCCTCACGATCAAGTAACGGCACGAACTTCTGCAGAATCCAGTATTGTGTCGGTTTGTCGAAATAAATCATGACATTACGGCAGAAGATTGCCTCAAACGATCCGCGCAATGGCCACGCGGCATCCAATAGATTGAGTTGCCTGAAGGTGATCAGGTCACGTAATTCCCGTCTGACCTGGACATAACCGGCGTAACCGCCACTTCCCCTGAGAAAAAACCGTCTGATCCTGTCCGGTGTCATATTCTCCAGCCTCTCCATCGGATAAACGCCCTCGCGTGCAGTAGCAAGTACATTCGTATCGATATCAGTGGCAAGAATGCGTACTGGCGGCTTGAATGAACCGAAAGTTTCCACCATCGTCATGGCCATCGAATAGGCTTCTTCCCCAGTGGAACACGCACTGCACCAGAGTTTCATCATCTGTCCGGTTCTCCGCTTCTTCATATGTTCCGCCAGTATCGGAAAGTGATGTGCCTCACGGAAAAAGGAAGTCAGGTTGGTTGTCAGTGCATTGACGAATGATTCCCATTCTGCATCCTCGCTGTTTTGTTCCAGGCGCTGCAAATAGTCATCAAAGCCGTTCGCTCCTGTCGCACGCAGACGTTTCGAGAGACGGGTGTACACCATCTCCTGACGATTGTCAGCCAGTGCGATACCGGCACGCGCATAAATCATTCTTTTCACACATTCGAAATCCCGTGTGGAAAATGCATATTCACGTGCTGTCTGCTCAACCAGGGGCTCTGCACACATAAGGAATGATCATTACAAAAATAGAATCTTGTTGTTATTGCGGGAAGATACGGAAAATTCAGCGTCTTTCATTTCCGACATTCCCCCGGATTTCCACACACCCCGGAAACACACGGTTCCAGTAACGACGATTATGCGGAATACAGACTTATGGAGCTGCGTGATCGTTTTTCTGGTCGGTGGCCTCCTTAGAACTCATCCCAGTCACCGTCAGTACCAGTTCTGACGGGGGCCGGGGCTGCTGGTTTGGCGGATACGGTTTTTCTGCCACTTTTGGCCTGCGACAGCCGCTCGATATTGGTCGCCCGATTCGGACCACGCCGATCGACCGGTGGCCGGGTATTCGTTCCGGTGTAGGTAGCCAATCCTTGTTCCAGCTTGAATGCTGCGACTGCACGCGCCAGTTGTTCCGCCTGTTCACGCATCGACTCGGAAGCCGAGGTTGCCTGTTCGACCAGCGCCGCATTCTGCTGGGTAATTTCGTCCATCTGGGTAATCGCCTGATTGACCTGCTCGATCCCCAGGCTCTGTTCCTGTGAAGCAGCCGAAATCTCACTCATGATGTCGGTCACACGTTTGACTGACAGTACAATTTCCTCCATCGTCCTGCCAGCCTGATCGACCAGCAGTGTACCGTCCTCAACCTTGTGCACCGAGTTACTGATCAGTTCCTTGATTTCCTTGGCCGCTGCCGCAGAACGTTGCGCCAGGGTACGCACTTCAGTCGCCACTACTGCGAACCCACGCCCCTGCTCACCCGCACGCGCAGCTTCCACTGCCGCATTGAGTGCCAGGATATTGGTCTGGAAGGCAATACCGTCGATCACACTGATGATGTCAACGATTTTTTTCGAACTGTCGTTGATCGCGCTCATGGTCTGCACCACCTGACCGACGACTTCACCTCCTTTCACCGCCACGTCGGAAGCCGAGGTTGCCAATTGATTGGCCTGGCGTGCGTTGTCCGCGTTCTGTTTCACCGTCGAAGTCAGTTCTTCCATGCTGGCTGCCGTTTCTTCCAGATTGGCCGCCTGTTCCTCTGTGCGCTGCGACAGATCGACATTACCATCGGCAATTTCCTTAGAAGCTACACTAATCAGTTCGGCTGCTTCCTTGATCTGACCGATGATCCCGGTCAGTTGCGCCACAGTTGAATTTGAATCATCTTTCAATTTACCGAACATACCTTGGTATTCGCTGGTAATCTGTTTGGTCAGATTCCCTTCCGCCAGCGCCTCCAATACCATCGCGAGCTCGTCAAGTCCTTGAGAAGTAGTCTCCATGAGCTGGTTGATTCCTTCGGCCAATTGCTTGAAAAACCCTTCCTTACCAGCCAGTGTCAGACGTTTGCTGAAGTCGCCTGCTGCCGCAGCCTGGACGATGTCCATCACTTCCTTTTCAACTGTCAGTTCCTGGGTGCGATCCCGCCATTCAACCACTGAACCTGCACGCTCTCCGGCTTCATTCATGACCGGTATCAGCATCAATGAATAGGTCCGTCCTCTGACCTTGACGTTATCGATCTGCTGTGGCTGCGTAAGATCCCTCAACCGATCCTTCAGCGATTTACACACAGCAGCCTGATCTGTTTCGTTGACCAATATCTCGCGTACCATACGATTCATGAAAATGATCGTGCCGGCGATATCCGCGATCATCACTGCTGATGTCGCAATATCCAGTGCATTGCGTATACGCAGATTCTCGACATTCATGCGCTTGGTTTCGGTAAAATCCACACCTGCCCGAATCTGCATGGATTTCAGTGCCTCGGTCAGTAAACCGATTTCATCATGCTGCACGACCGTAATCTGACCGGTATAATCCCCTTGCGCCATAGCTTCCAGATGCTGAATCAACGTATCGACCGGCCGACGGATGGCACGATACAACATGACACCCATACTTCCCGCCAGGCAGATGCTCACCACCATCCCGGCAATAGCGTAATTTGTATGCTCAGCCAGAAACCCGGCTGATATCGCCATAATGAACAATGGCAGAATAGTGAGTAACATGATGCGCGTACGCAGGCTGAGCTGGCGGAGTTTCCAGCGGACTGCGTCCCACAGGCTATCTGCAATGACTTCTCCGGCGACGATCCGCACCTTTACACGTCCTTCACGCATCTCGCGGTACAGCACCTCGGCCGCCTGAACCTGTTCGCGCGACGGTTTGCTACGCACTGACATGTGCCCGACGATCCGGCCTTGCTCTTTGATCGGCGTGGCATTGGCATACACCCAGTAATAGCTGCCATCCTTACTGCGGTTCTTGACCATACCGCTCCAGGGTTTTCCCTGCCTGATCGTACGCCAGAAATCCGCGAACGCTTCAGGCGGCATATCCGGATGCCGCACGATATTGTGTGCCTGCCCGATCAGTTCCTGTTCGGTATAACCGCTGATTTCGATAAAAGGCTGATTGATATAGTTGATCACACCCTTGGGTGTGGTTTTGGAAACAAGAAATTCCCCATCCTTGATTTCCTGTTCCACATTGGTAACCGGCATATTGACCCGCATCGTGTTGATCCTTTCCTGTCTTATTTAACCCAAAGATTCCGAATGTAACTCGCGCTTTTTTCAGCCTTTCAACGCAATCGTGCCTGGTTCATTACATCTGCTATTTTTCTAAAATTCCTCCCAGTCACCATCAGTACCGGTTCTAGCAGGTGCTGAAGCTGCTGGTTTGGTGGACGCAGCTTTCTTACCGCTTTTGGCCTGCGGCAACCGTTCGATATTGGTCGCCCGGTTCGGGCCACGCCGCTCAACCGGTGGCCGGGTATTCGTTCCGGCGTAGGCAGCCAGCCCTTGTTCCAGCTTGAACGCTGCGACCGCACGTGCCAGTTGTTCCGCCTGTTCACGCATCGATTCGGAAGCCGCAGCCGCCTGTTCAACCAGCGCGGCATTCTGCTGGGTGATTTCATCCATCTGAGTGATCGCCTGATTGACCTGCTCGATTCCCAGGCTTTGTTCCTGTGAAGCAGCCGAGATCTCGCCCATGATGTCGGTCACACGTTTGACCGACAGTACAACTTCCTCCATTGTCCTGCCGGCCTGGTCAACCAGTTGCGTACCGTCCTCGACCTTGTGTACTGAATTGCCGATCAGTTCCTTGATTTCCCTGGCTGCTGCCGCAGAACGTTGCGCCAGGGTACGCACTTCGGTCGCCACTACTGCAAAACCCCGTCCCTGCTCACCCGCACGCGCTGCTTCCACTGCCGCATTGAGTGCCAGGATATTGGTCTGGAAAGCTATACCGTCGATCACACTGATGATGTCGACGATTTTCTTCGAACTGTCGTTGATCGCGCTCATGGTCTGCACCACCTGACTGACGACTTCACCCCCTTTCACCGCCACGTCGGAAGCCGAGGTTGCCAGTTGATTGGCCTGACGCGCATTGTCCGCGTTCTGTTTCACCGTCGAAGTCAGTTCTTCCATGCTGGCTGCCGTCTCTTCCAGATTGGCTGCTTGCTCCTCCGTGCGCTGCGACAAATCGGTATTGCCATCGGCGATTTCCTTCGAGGCTGTACCAATCAGTTCGGCAGCTTCCTTGATTTGACTGATGATCCCGGTCAGTTGCGTCACGGTGATGTTCGAGTCATCTTTCACCTGAGCGAACATACCCTGATATTCATTGGTTATTTTTTGTGTCAGATCGCCTTCCGCCAGCGCATCCATGATGCGGATCACATCTTTCAGACCGGTCTCGCAGATGTGCATCAACTGGTTCAGGCCATCGACCATTTTGCGGAATTCGTGCTGGTATTTATCCGCATTGCCACGACGGGAAAAATCACCGGCTACTGCACCATCCACCAGAAGTTTGATTTCATTGTTGATCGCCTGCAGGCTGGCTTTGACCTTGTCCATTGCCTCGGTGACTTTCGCTTTCTCACCGGGCAACCGGTCCATGTCCACCGACAGATCACCCTGCGCATAACGCGTGATGATCTCTACCACCCGCATCTTGATGGCGATATGTGCGGCTACCAGTTCATTGGTGGCGGCTGCAATTTCGCCGTAACTGCCCGGAAACTGACCGGCCGGTATCCGGTAGCTGATTGCACCGGCATCATGCTGTTTTTTCATCTGTTGCTGGGCAGCAGCGAAGCCATTGAGCACCTCGACCATTTTGCGCATTGCCTGCAGCAATACGGATATTTCATCACGGCCGGTTACCTCGATATGCTGATCCAGCCGGCCAGCGGCAATCCCCTCGGCGACATTCACGGCCTGACTGATCGAGCGGTTGATCCCACGAATCAGCACAAAACCAATCACCCCGGCCAGTAAAACTCCCAATACACCCAGGAAAATCGTTGCCGTAAGGATTCTGGTAAAGTCAGACTGTGCCTGGGCGTACTCCTGCCCTGCCACACGTTCCTGTAGCTCAATCAGTTGCAGCAATGTGCTGTGTACCGACTCGTATTTGGCAGAAGCATCCCTTCTGGTATTTTCCACGGCTGCGTCAAAGTTACCGTTGATCGCATGGTTCAGTGTCTGATTACGTGACGCCTGAAAAACCTTCCATTGTTCACTAAAACGATCAGCCAACACCTGCTCCTCCGGTGTCAGATACGTCAGACTGAATTTACGCCAGATTTCATTGATTTCAGTATCTTCAGCGACGACCAGTGCAGCCTGTTGCCGGGCAACCTCGGTATCTCGCAAATTGGCAGCCGTAACCGCATGCAGGCGTCCTTTCTGCACACTGTCTAGTATGTGGGCAAAATACCCGAGTACGACCACCCGATCCTCATAAACTGTTTCCAGCCTTGAGCTCGACTGGCTCAAACCGTATACCCCCATTCCACCGACACTTGCCAGTAATAACGACAAAAATCCGACAACAAAAATAAGTCGTGATTTTATGGTCATGTTTTGCAACATATTTGCTCCTTTCAATTTATGAGTGACTCGCCTAGAGAACGCCTGCTCGCTCGCTGACCTATTACCTATTTATTAACTGCCTTATTGATCGTTTGCTCCAGCAGCCCCATTTCGGGACTGCTCATCAGTTTTTCGATATCCACCAGAATCAGCATGCGGTTATCCACCGTACCCAGCCCCATGATGTATTCTGTATCGATTACTGCACCGAATTCCGGAGTAGCCCGCAACTGCTCGGTTTCCAGATTGATCACGTCGGATACGCCATCCACCACGATACCGACCACGCGCCCGGACAGATTCAGGATGATGACAACCGTAAACTGGTCATAATGCGCTTCACCCAGATTGAATTTGATGCGCATATCGACGATCGGCACGATAACGCCACGCAGATTGACGACTCCCTTGATGAACTCGGGTGCATTAGCGATCCGGGTAATGGCGTCATACCCGCGGATCTCCTGCACTTTCAGAATCTCGATACCGTATTCCTCCTTCCCTAAGCGGAAAGTCAGAAATTCACTGCTCGAAGGGTTCTGAAGCGGACCGGGTGATTCATTCGTGATTACGGCTTGTGTTTGCGGCATGTTCTTTGCTCCTCGTTATATGCGTAGATTGGAATAAACATAAACGGCACTTTCCACAGAAATTTGATCGTCTGATCAGGCCGCATCGACCATTCTCTGTTTCGTAACATGCACCAATCCCACCGCATCGAGTATCAGGGCAACACTCCCGTCACCCATAATCGTCGCACCCGAAACTCCCTGTACCCGACGATAATTACTTTCCAGACTTTTGATCACAACCTGATGCTGACCGACCAGAGTATCGACGAACATGGCGGCCTTACTGCCTTCAGCATCGAGAATAACCAGGATACCCTCGTGAATGTCACTTACGGCAGGCTGCAGGTTAAAGATCTCATGCAGGGCAATGACCGGCAAATACTCTCCCCGCACCTGTACGACCCGGCCCTGTCCTCTTACCGTTTTAATATCAGCAGCAGCAGGCTTGAGCGATTCGGTGATATAGGTAAGCGGTACGATGAACAACTGATCTCCTACAGCCACGGACAATCCATCCAGAATGGCAAGCGTCAACGGCAAGCGAATCGATATTTTCGTTCCTTGCCCCTCAACCGAATCGATCTCGACCCTTCCACCCAGATCCTGGATATTGCGCTTGACAACGTCCATCCCCACACCACGGCCGGATACATCTGTCACGGTTTCCGCGGTCGAAAAACCCGCTTCGAAAATCAGCATCCACACGTCCTGATCGGTCATACTTTCGTTGACCGCCAGTTCACGGCTACGCGCTTTGGCCAGAATCTTTTCACGGTTTAATCCTGCACCGTCGTCAACCACTTCTATGACGACGCTGCCTCCCTGATGGGAAGCACGCAGGGTGATTGTGCCGCGTTCGGGTTTACCCAACGCTGCCCTTTTCTCCGGTGGTTCGATACCATGATCCAGACTGTTGCGAATCAGATGTGTCAGTGGATCAGTGATTTTTTCAATCAGCCCTTTATCCAGTTCAGTCCCTTCTCCAACCGTTTTGAGATCGACCTGCTTACCAAGTTTAGAGGCCAGGTCCCGTACCACTCTCGGAAAACGGCTGAACACGAAACTGATCGGCATCATACGAATCGACATGACGGCTTCTTGCAGATCGCGGGTATTGCGTTCGAGCTGATTCATGCCGTTGAGCAGCTTTTCGTAAATGACCGGGTCGATCTGGCTGGCGGTCTGCGCCAGCATTGCCTGCGTTATCACCAATTCGCCGACCAGATTAATCATCTGGTCGACTTTCTCGATACTGACGCGGATGGAGGAAGATTCACCGCTGGCTGTTTTAGTCTGCTCTGCCGGCTGCTTGGACTTCGGAGGTTTAGCAGATGCTGCGGGATCCATTTTGACAGCCTGCTGATCGTCATGATTGCAGGAACCAGGTACTCCCGGGGACACCGTTCCGTCTGTGACAGCACCGGAATTTGCCGATGGCATGACGAAATCATCCGTGGACATTTGATCGGTCGTCTGTGGTACTTGCGGTATTATTTGACTGCTCGTTGTCTCCGGCTTCGATAAATTGCTGTTGGAAGATGCCTCTTCGACTCGGATCGAAAGGCCGGCAGGATCGACAATGAACGCCAACGCCTCCCAGATATCTTCTTCAACCACTTGGGTGGTCAGTTTCAGGCTACAGACTTCCTTTCTATCCGGTGTGGTCAGATTCTCCAGTTCACCCTGCCGGGCCAGATCAACCAGTAATTTCTCCATAACCGGTGCACTCAGTTCGCTGCAGGCAAACTCGATACGGTACGTCACAGCAGTTCCGGGCGAAACAACCGCTTCAGCAGAAACTTTGGCCGGGGTAGTGATATCCTTTGTATGCTCCTCGCCAGTTAATTCTGCCGACTCAGTTATAGAGTCTGCGGGCATAGGTGTCTGTTCGCCCTCACAAACTGCAGTTTCACTGACCAGCATTTTCAGCTTCTGACTGACAGCTTCCACCTCTTCCAGATTCGCTGTACCCGTACCACGGTGCCCATCCAGCTGCTGCTTCAGCACATCGCCTGCCTGTAAAAAGGCATCAACCATTTCACTGCGAATTTCAAGTTCGCCCTTGCGCAATTTATCTAACAATGATTCCAACATATGGGTCATCTCCGTCATATCGGTGAATCCGAACGTACCCGCTCCACCCTTGATAGAATGCGCGACCCTGAATATGGCATTCAAATCTTCCGGGTCTGGCGACTGAATATCCAGTCCAAGCAGACGCGTTTCCATCTCTGCCAGCAACTCGCCAGCTTCCTCAAAAAATATCTGGTAAAACTGTTCGAGATCGGTACTCATAAACGCTCCTGTCCAAAATTTGCATCAGCTTACTGCGATGAAGAAAAATACATTGCATCAAATAAACTCATAAACAGGTGTCATTTCCGCAATGGCGAACATCCGGGACCATGCACCGCACTTGCTACGTCACCTATATGCTTTTATCCTAGGAACCGCAGTTGGACTGCGCCCGAGTATGCGTCTGGCGCGCTGCCTGGCAAGGCGCGACGAGGCGGCGGGATCATTCCCTGCAACGAGGAGCAACGCAGCCAGACAACGTGTCAGGCGTGCAATCGGGTGTGTAGCAGTTTCACCCATCGGGGGACGGCATGAGCGAAGGCAGCAAGCTCATCACTATCCATCAGGACCTCCAGAAGCTGATAAGCGATCAACTGCGGTTTCCAGGGTTATTGAGCAGGCTTTGACAAAAGCCGTCATGCAGAATCATTCGGACAAACGTGAAATTGCTTGTTACAGCAGATATTCACAACACGAGGTAGAAAGTTGCGAAATCACGACAGGGCAGAATTTGCATTGCCATCCAGTTCGATTCCGCTGTAATATTCCCGTGTAAATTATTATTTATAATTTATAAATTCACGTGAAAAAGTGAGCACAAAAAATGACAGGGCACGATTACATTATCAGACAACAGGACAGGAATGCTGCGGTCGCTTTTATCGACGATCAGATTAGTAAAAACCCGCAGTGGCTCAACGAAATTGAAGCACAGCGCATTGCCGCCGAGCAGAAATACCAGGAAATCAAAGCTGATCCTACCAGCTTCAATGCATGGTGCAGAAAATGGTTGAATGAAACACAATGGGCACAAATCAAAGAAGCAATTTGCACGGCGAGAGATCACCAGCAAGAAAGTTTGAAATATGCGCAGCCGTCCAAAACTGTCAGCCTGACGCATCATGCGTGGCAAATTCTCTCCGATCTTGCCCGGCAGGACGACATTACTCTGTCGGAAGTCATCATCAACCGGTTGGGCGGAAACAGAGTAACAGTCTACACGCATACTGAATCACGTTATAATTCGACTGTTCCGACCAATCGTCAGGTGCGCTCCTGAATGTCCGACAACACGTCGGACCATGCTGCCGATGGCTGAAGTCGTCAATGAATGTTTAGAATGCCTCTGAAAAATGTTGGCGCAACAGTCAGTGCAAGGCAAAAACAGGTGACGCAAGCAAAGCGCAGCGAACAGCCACGAGGCTGATCCGTAGGACGAGGCGTTAACGCCAAGTAAAAAAGCGCAGTTTACAAATGGCAGGTGAGCATTTTCAGCCTGTTTTTAACGCAGTGATGGCAAACGCAAATGATTTCTCACAAGTTCCTTAGGTAATTACGGTCAATCTTCAATGCTAACCCATATCGTAACCACTGTATTAAACCGTCTGGCTGACAGGACGGTGTGGACACGCCAGCAATTGCGGTCTCATACAGGAAAATCCGTATGCTTCCGCGTTGAATCCCTGATCGACGTTAACATTGTGATCGGGCCCGATGGTTACTTTGATCCAGTTACCAGTCGCGGCACAGCCGACATGACTCTGAACATACCACCCGGCTTGCTACCTCGGCTCGCGGCCAATGATGTCCACGCATTCCGGGAGATTGCGGTCAGCGGCGACCCGGGGCTCGCGGAAATACTGCTGTACATGGGTAAAGCCCTGCATGATGAAGTCGAAGAGGATCTGAGTGCACTGATCGGCGATATACTTGCTCGCCGGATTGCTCTGACGGGACAGGGACTGGCTCAGTGGCATATGGAAAGTGTCCGTAATATATCGCAGGCGCTGGCCAGATTTCTTACTGAAGAGCAGCCAACCATCGCAAGTAAAACCCAGCTTCATCGGCTCACATCCGAAGTCAACTCACTACAGCAACACATTTTACGACTTGAAGAACGGATTCTGACACTTGCTGCCCCGCAGCCTTCCCCAACCGAAGCAATTCACTTATCTCAGGCAAGCCGATGATCAAACGTAGCGTGATGTGGAACGAAGCTGCATCACGTAAAATTCATTCGTCAGCGTTTCACTGATTCGCCAAATACTTAATGCGTTTTATCCGTCTTCTGAAAATCATCCTGATCGCTTTCCGCTTTGGTCTGGATGAAATCTTACTCAGCCAGGTTCGCCTGCGCATACTTAAAACATTTTCCGCACTGCTGCCATTTCGTGCGAGACTCAAATTACCGCGTGCTGTCAGACTACGCCTGGCGTTGGAAGCGCTGGGACCAATTTTCATCAAATTCGGGCAAATGCTGTCTACTCGCCGGGATCTGCTGGCACCGGATATTGCCGACGAACTGGCCTGGCTCCAGGATCGTGTACCGCCGTTCCCTTCGGAGCAGGCGATCAAAATACTGGAAACCGTCTATGAACGACCGGTGCATGATGTCTTTCTTGAATTCGAGAAAGAACCGGTTGCCAGTGCATCAGTTGCGCAAGTGCATTATGCAGTACTGCAGGATGGTACGCTGGCTGCTGTCAAGATTCTGCGACCTGCCATCGCACCGATCATTGCGCATGATGTGGCATTAATGGAAACCGGTGCCTGGTTGCTGGAATCTGTCTGGCCGGACGGCAAGCGGCTGAAGCTGCGTGAGGTCGTTTCAGAATTCGCGCGCCACCTGGAAGACGAACTCGATCTGATTCGCGAAGCGGCCAACTGCAGTCAGTTACGGCGCAATTTTCTGAATTCTTCCCTACTACTGGTACCGGAAGTTTATTGGGATTACTGTCACTCCGAGGTGATGGTAATGGAACGTGTCGTCGGTACGCCCATCAGTCATGTTGCCAGTCTGCGTGCACAGGGAATCGATATTCCACAGCTTGCCCGCATGGGAGTGGAAATTTTTTTCACGCAGGTATTCCGTGATGGCTATTTTCATGCTGACATGCATCCTGGCAACATTTTCGTCGGCAGCGACGGCCGTTATATCGCAGTGGATTTCGGTATCATGGGATCATTGAGCGATCAGGACAAAAACTATCTGGCGCAGAACTTCCTGGCATTCTTCCGCCGGGATTACCGCCGTGTAGCACAAGCGCATATCGAGGCTGGCTGGGCGCCGAGAAATACGCGGGTGGATGATTTCGAGTCTGCTATCCGGGCAGTTTGTGAGCCGATTTTCGACCGGCCATTGAAGGAAATCTACTTCGGCCGCGTTTTACTACGCCTGTTCCAGGCTTCCCGGCAGTTCAACGTGGAAATTCAACCCCAGCTCGTGTTATTACAAAAAACACTGCTCAATATCGAAGGGCTGGGCCGCGATCTGGATCCGGATCTCGATCTCTGGAAAACCGCCAAGCCTTTTCTGGAAAACTGGATGGCAGAACAGGTGGGACTGCGTGGATTCATCAGCCATATCCAGAAAGAAGCGCCGAACTGGGCGACCATCCTGCCACAATTTCCCCGCCTGATTCACTATAACCTGAGTCAGGAGCGCGCCCAGAATCTGGAAGACAAACTTAGCGAACTGGTCGCACAAGAGAAGCGACAAAGCAAATTACTGGCATTGCTTGCTGCACTGCTGGCGGCATTATTACTTACTCATATTTATCTGTGACCCGATAACGTCAAATTTGCTAAAATCCGCCCTTTTGGAACAGCAAAGTCATGGCGTTACTCGAGCTACGTAACATTACCCGGCGCTTTGGCGATTTCACGGCAGTGAATGCCGTCAATCTGACGATAGAAGCAGGGGAATTTTTTACTTTACTGGGTCCTTCCGGTTGCGGGAAAACGACGCTGTTGCGCATGATAGCGGGATTCGATGTACCTGATTCCGGTCAGATTCTGCTGGATGGCCAGGATATTGCCAGCGTCCCGCCTGAAAAACGCCCCATCCATACTGTTTTTCAGAGTTATGCCCTGTTTCCACATATGACAGTTGCGCAGAATATCGCTTTTCCGCTGAAAATGTCTGGAAAAACACCTAAGGAGATCGAAAAACGGGTCGACAAAGCATTAGGAGAAGTACGCCTGTCCAATTTCGCCCATCGTTTTCCGCACGAATTATCCGGGGGACAGAAGCAGCGCGTAGCATTCGCGCGCAGTCTGATCAACCATCCGCGCCTGTTGCTGCTGGATGAACCTCTCGGTGCGCTGGATGCAAAACTGCGAGAAGATATGCAACGTGAGCTGATCAATCTGCAAAAGGAAGTCGGGGTGACTTTCATTTTCGTTACCCACTCTCAGGATGAAGCATTGGCGCTATCGCAGCGAATTGCAGTCATGAATCAGGGACAGGTGGAACAGGTGGATGAACCTTCCATCATCTATGGATACCCCGCAAGCCGCTTCGTTGCCGATTTTATCGGCAAGATCAACCTGTTGGAAGCCCAGATTACTCAGGTATCGGAAAGCCATATGACTCTGCAGGTCGACGGACTGGGAACTGCTACGCTCCCGACCAAAAAAGGTGTGCAAATCGGGGACCGGGGTGTGATGGCTATCCGTCCGGAACAAGTGAGCGTACATGCGTTGACCCAACAGGAGGAAATACCACATTCATTCGCAGGCAAGGTACTCGACTTTCTCTATGTCGGCGACGTCACTACCTATGTGGTCGAATTGGCCAGCGGCATTCAGATAGAGGCACTGTTAGCTAACTCTGCACCCGGACGTGCACGTTTTTTCGAAGTGGATGATCCGGTCATCGTCACCTGGCCACAACAGGCCGCACAATTCTTAATGGATTGACCATGAACAGGCACCGTCTTACACAATGGCTGGTCAGTTTACCTCCGATGCTGTTTCTGCTGATATTCTTTGCCGCCCCCAGTCTGATCATGATCGTGACTTCATTCCGCTATCCGGGAGAATTCGGTGGGCTGGCGCCCTTGACCGCCCCGGAAACAGTCACCGAAGGGATCAGCACTGGCTTATACGGACTGACGCTGGAAACCTACCGGTTCTTTTTCAGTGATATTCTGTATGCGGAAATATTCCTGAAATCCTTTTTCGTTGCGATTACCACTACGCTCATCTGTCTGATCATGGCTTATCCGGTGGCCATGCTTATCGCCCGTAGCGCCAAGCGGTATCGCAATCTGATGATATTGCTGGTAGTGCTGCCGTTTGCCAGCAATTTCCTTATCCGTATTTATGCCTGGATGATCATTCTCGGTCCGGAATCAGCCTTCAGCCACTTTGTTAACAGTCTGCTCGAAATATTGGGTTTCGAACCGGTCATGCTGCTGTTCTCCCCTTTTGCGGTGCTGGTTGGCATGGTTTACGTGCATCTGCCTTTCATGATCCTGCCACTCTATACCAATCTTGAGAAACATGATCCGGTACTGCTCGATGCCGCGCAGGATCTCGGTGCAAACCGCTGGCAGCGCTTCTGGCGGGTAACCTGGCCGCAATCGCTGCCGGGTGTATTTTCCGGTTCAGCGCTGGTGTTCATTCCGGTACTGGGCATGTTTGCCGTGCCGGATATTCTGGGTGGAACCGGTGACATTCTCATTGGCAATCTGATCAAAGATCAGTTTCTGGGTACACGCGACTGGCCATTCGGTTCTACCTTGTCCATCATGCTCATGCTAGCAGTTCTGAGCGTGGCCGGAATCGCGACATGGCTCGCCCGGCCTCGATCCGCTTTAAGCAAATGATTCCCTGATATATGAAACGCACCAATTTAACATTATGGCTTGCCGCCACCCTGGTCTATGCATTTCTCTATATCCCGCTGATCATCGTAGTAGTATATTCATTCAATGATTCCCGTCTGAATGCGGAATGGGTAGGCTTCACGCTGGATTGGTATCAAAAACTGTTCAGAAACGAAGAAATGCTGATCGCGGCACGCAATTCGCTGATCATTGCCACCAGCGCCAGTTTACTCGCGACTACATTAGGTACCATGGCCGGACTGGCGATTCACCGCTACCGGCTCAAGGTCCTGCCCGTTTTAGCCTTTACACCCGTGGCCATGCCGGAAATCCTGTTGGGCGTATCGCTGCTGCTGTTCTTTTTACAGGTACTGAATCTGACTTTGGGTCTGGTTTCGATCATCATCGCGCATACGACCTTCAGCATCGGTTTTGTCGCTATCATCGTGCGTGCACGTTTACAGGGTATGGATGAGAGTATCTTCGAAGCAGCACGTGATCTCGGCGCAACACCCTGGCAGACTTTCAGGCTGATCACCCTGCCACTGATCATGCCCGCCATCGTAGCGGGTGCATTGATGTCGTTTACGCTGTCGATCGACGATTTCGTCATCACTTTCTTCACCAAGGGAGTCGGTGAACCGATCCTGCCGATTCAGATCTATACCATGATCAAAATTGCCGTCACACCCGAAGTCAATGCAATTTCCACTCTGCTGATGCTGCTGACACTTGCTCTGATTATCATTGCCACCCGATTCGACTCAAGCATGCTGCAGGGAGAAAAAAAATCATGAAGCTACGCAATATCCGGCAATATACCGTATATCTGCTGATCTGCATGCTTGCAGGCTGTACTTTCCATGATGGAACTACCGATGATCTACCCGGCCAGAATAGTAATATCTTGCGGCTGTTCAACTGGAACAATTATATTGCTCAGGAAACAGTCCATCGATTTGAGCAGATATGTCGATGTCGGGTCACACAGGATTACTATTCCGACAACGAAGAACTGCTTGCCAAGCTGGCTGCCGGCGCAACCGGTTATGACCTGCTCGTTCCGACGAGCAATGCCATCGACACGCTGATACGTCAGGGAGTTCTCAGGCCATTGAATAAATCGCGCATCCCCAATCTGGCAAATATAGACCCGGCCTACCTGGATACGGTTTTCGATCCGGACAATCGGTATTCCGTCCCCTATGCCACTACCATCACATTACTGGGGTTCAACCGCGAAAAACTTGCCAAATTCAACCTGCCAACCGATAGCTGGGCGATCATCTTCGAGCCGGAATATCTGGAAAAAATCAAGGGCCGTGTCACCGTACTCGACAGCCAGCGCGAACTGATGGCTGCTGCACTTAAGTATCTGGGCTATTCCGTCAACGACACTAATGAAGACCATTGGCAGCAGGCAAAAGCGCTGATCATCCGCGCAAAACCTTACTGGGCTGCTTTCAGTAATACGAGCTACATCCGCGAACTGGCAGTTGGCAACCTATGGGTTGCCCATGGTTATTCGAACGATATGTTTCAGGCTGCGCAAGACGCAAAAAAAACAGGGCGCCAGTTTACGGTAGACTTTGCCATCCCCAAAGAAGGAGCGGTCCTGGCACTCGACAGTATGGTTCTCCATCGCAGTGGACGGCGTCCCGACCTGGCGCATCAGTTCATCGATTTCATGCTGGAAGGTGAAAATTCTGCCGAGTTGACCAATCTGACAGGCTCCGGTAATCCCAACCGAAATGCAAAACGTTACATTCATACCGAAATTACAGGCAATCCAGCAATTTTTCCTGATTCTGCACAGCTTGCCCGGCTGGAAATGCTGGAGGATATCGATCATACACAACGCCGTCTACTGAGTCGGATATGGACGGAAATCAAACTGAGATGAATCTATGACCTATTATCGACATCACGTTTTCTTTTGCGTCAATCAACGCCCGAATGGTGAACGCTGCTGTAATGATCATCATGCCCAGTCCATGCGCGATTATGCCAAAGCACGCGTTAAAACGCTTAAGCTCGATAGCAAAGGCAAAGTACGTATCAACAATGCCGGTTGTCTCGACCGCTGCAATGAAGGGCCGGTTATCGTTGTGTACCCTGAAGCCGTCTGGTATACCTACGTGGATCAGGAAGATATCGATGAAATCATCGAATCACATCTACAGAACGGACAAATCGTCGAACGTCTGAAAATATAAAATCTTCTCCAACCTTGCACCAGAGGCACAACGATAAGCAGGAAAACTACAGAGGATAGTATGTCTCTGGTCACGACTAAATAGTCATAAAAATGCCGAGCGAGCAAAAATTTTTTATCACTGGCCCAGCCGGTCAATTGGAAACTATCGCCGTATTACCAGATAATTTACCTCGTGGCCTTGCCGTTGTAGCACATCCGCATCCACTTTATCACGGCAGCATGCATAATAAAATCGTCTACATGCTTGCCAAGGCTTTCATCGAACAGCAGTATCTCACAGTAAAATTCAATTTTCGTGGTGTAGGAAAAAGTGAAGGCAGCTATGCAGAAGGAAAAGGAGAGATCGAGGATGTCATCGCCGTCACCAGATCGATTCAGGAACGGTACGATACCGAAACGGAACGCTTACCACTGATACTCTCCGGTTTTTCATTTGGAGGAGCTATCCAGGCACATGTCGCGCAGCAGTTAAATCCATACAAACTGGTACTGGTCGCTCCTTCAGTCGATCGGCTACATGCACCACCCGTCGTCAATCATGCCCGGCGTATATTAGTGATTCAGGGTGACCAAGACACGATCGTGCCGCTCAAGAGTGTACTGGAATGGGCTACCCCGCAAACACTCCCGGTTACAATCATTCCCGGCGCTGAACACTTCTTTCATGGCAAGCTGAATGTCCTGAAAGAAGTGATTCTACAGACTTGCGGATAGCAAACCATCTTTCACAAACAGGCTAAACTGAAAATAGTTTAGCCTGTTTGCATAACCGTTAGCAGCGAATGACCTGCCTGCGATGTATCGATTGTGAACCCTCCTTTTCCTGTAGCAATAAAATAAAGCGTTCCGGCCGCAGCAATGGATCCGATCAATTGCGCGATGATATAAGGAATCAACCCTTTTGCCGGAAATTTCCCGCCTGCCCACAGCCCGAATGATACTGCCGGGTTGAAATGCCCCCCGGAAATATGCCCCACAGCATAGGCCATCGTCAGAACAGTCAGGCCAAACGCCAATGACACCCCGATAAAACCAATACCCAGTTCGGGTATTCCGGCAGCAAATAACGCACTGCCACATCCACCAAAAACCAGCCAATAAGTTCCGAAAAACTCAGCAAGAAACTTTCTCATAATCATTCTCATCCATAAAAAGATTGAATATCTGTTATCAATTTTTTTGATACCTGGGAAGAGAAGATCGTTTTATTGATACAGCCCTGCTTACATACTCATCCATGCTGTCAACAGAACTCAGATTGGGCTAATGTGGAATGAGCGATAAAATTCTAATCGATAATACGCGATTCAACTGATGTAATTTATTCTAGAGAAACCGCAGTTAGACGCGCCTGAGTATGCGTCTGGCGTGACGAGGAGCAACACAGCCAGACAGCGTGCCAGGCGTGTAAATCGGGTGCGTAGCGGTCTCACCCACCGGGTTGGCATGAACGAAAGCAGCAAGCTCACTATCCATCGCAGTTTCCATAGGCTGATAAGTGACCAACTGCGGTTTCTAGATCATTGAACGAGCATAAGTAGGTTACCATCCAGAAACTGATTATTCGTCTACTTCACTCACTGCATCTGATCATCCGGCGATTTGCAGCACATTATTTCTTCCGCCGATAGTGTGCTTTCATAAACGGCTGCCACTGCCCACCGGCACCAAGAACCTGCGATGACAAAGTGTGATAATCCTCATCAAGAAACTCAATGATATCTTGGTACCTGACCATTGTTCCATCATTAGTGGTAAAATCAGGACCCTCTGTATCAAGCGTCAATATATTGCCGGTTGCATCGAGTGTACCGTTATATAACCAAAAATGTGTCATCACCGAGGCAATAAATGTTCCAACAAAACGTTGGGCTAGCGGATCGTAACCAAGCGTCATTATTGTATCGCACGTGCCCCCATCGGGTATCTCACTTGACCCCTCGCTGATCACCCATAATCCGCCAAGTGAACGGACTATCTGTTGTCCCTTGTTCTTCATCGGCGGTTGGTCCGGTCCCATACTGCATTCGGCTTCGAAGGTCCATTCACCAACAAATTTTTGAAGCCAATGATGTTCCTTTTGAGGTTCTGGAGTTTGCATAAATGTCACCTCTTGAATAAATACACTGAATAATCCTAAAAACCGCAGTTGGACGCACACTCGGGTGCGTCCAACTGCGGTTTTTAGGATTATTCTGCGAAATGGAGTATCACCGAACGTTCGGCTTCTGGCGCGTCGCTTGCAAGCCGTTGTTAGATGTCACGGGCGTTCCCACTCTGACCGATGATGACTCATCGCAAATGCCTAAATGCCTCATACGCCCACACTACGCACAGTGCCGCCAACAGCACCCAAATACTAATGATCACCACGGCAGCGACTTGGTTCACTGGTTTGCCATTAGTCGTGGCTCCTTGTGCGCGAATGCGACACTCGGCCAGTACCTCAGGCGGAACAAGCTTTATGGCAACGATGATTCCGAGAGGAATAAGGATCAGATCGTCGAGATACCCCAACACTGGTACGAAATCCGGAATCAGATCAATCGGGCTGAACGCATAGGCAACAACCCCTGCAACGAAGAGCTTCGCGTACCAGGGCGTGTGCGGATGACGCGCCGCCAGATACAAGGCATACGTCTCTCGCTTGAGGTAACGTACACGACTCTTGAAGTTTTCCAGTATAGGTACAGCGCGTTTCTGTGGCATTTAACACCTGAATCAGACTGTACCGCGAAGCAGCGTCAGCCTGAATGAATAACTTTAGTTACCATTGTGTACTGATATCTATCTTCTGGACATTACGTAACGGGAAAAATTATCCAGAATAGCCTGCCAGCCCTGACGTTGCTGCTCAATGGAATGAGTCGGCTCGCTGTCGAATGTTACACGAACCTTGACACCACCTGGATCGTCACTAAACTCCACTTGAGCGGCACGATCACTAAAAGAGTACTCAATCAATTGATAAGGCACAACTCTTGTGTAGGTCCCTGCAAAATCGAACCCCATACTGCCATCCTTTGCTTCCATACGAGAGCAAAAAGCTCCTCCTTCACGTAAATCTACCGTAACGGAAGTCGTATGCCAATCATCGGATGCAGCATTCCACTGTTTGATGTCATCGGGTGTCGTGTAGGCATGCCAGACTTCTTCGACAGGTGCTGCAATGGTACTTTCTACACTGATTTTCATGCGAACCTCCATTTGAGTAGTCACTAACAATTGAGTTAAACCACATCATGAAGCGACACCAGCTTAAAAAATAAATTATTCGACTGCCAATTGTTTGAACATGATTAAAGCATCTACGAATCCCAGTTTCTGGTGATGAAATGCACCAGGCAGGCGGCCTATGACAGAAAATCCCAGTCTTTGCCACAAACGCACGGCCCGTTCATTTGTAGAGACAACGAGATTGAACTGCATTGCTCTGAAACCCATTGCAAGCGCTTGATTCTGGGAATGTTCACACATCAATGAAGCGATTCCTTTCCCTCGCGAATGTGGTGATACAACGTAGCCACAGTTGCTTACGTGCGAGCCTAGTCCGGGTTGGTTGGGCCTGATGTAGTAGGTGCCGAGAATCTCTCCATCGGAGGTACATGCCACAAACGTTTCGGCTGGAGTCTCAACCCATGCCTTGTAAATCTCAGCCTCAGTACTTTCGGGTGAAAACGGATAAGTGTCGCCCGTTAAGAAGGTAGCGTGAAGCAGTGGCCAAAGTAACGGCCAATCCGACTCTTGATATTCGCGAATCTGGATCATAGCAGCCCAGTAAATTGTTGCCGCTCATTTCTCATATTTTTTGAAGACAGCAATAACCTTCTTATGCACCTTTGATTCATACGAATGCTTACTGCTTTCAAACAATGTGCGAGGTGTGCTTCCTCCATATATGTTGACGCGACAATCCGGATCAGCCCCCGATAGAATTAGAAAATCAACGATATCGGCCAAGTTCAAAGGAACAACCTGCCTGTATGATTCCACTCCATTTGTACCAGCATCATGGAGAAGCGTAGCACTATGACCATATCGGGATCTCGCATGCACCAAATCTGGCCTTCCCTTTAGCTGTTCCTTCAACCCAGGCAGATCGCCGGAAAACATTGTATTAACAGCGTTCTCGAAATCTATGTCTGAGTGCCCCTCTTCAAGAGAGTTCACTGCATGCCAGTCTTTAAACCCATATTCTCGGGCAATGGTCACTTTCCCGTCATCTATCGTGAAGCCATAGCCCAGTATCTGTGCATCAGATTTTCCAAGCAACTCGGGATGCCAGGAACAAAACCTGAAAACAAGCAGAGTCATCTCAATTGTTGTGAGCTTGCGTCAACCTGTCTGTTTGAAGTTCTAACTGCCTTTTAATCGGCAGCGATAGAAGCTGGAATCGAACAGATCTTCATAAAGTTGTCGGATTTTCTGCACCGGGGATCGACATAAACGTTGTCAGTGCTCATCTGATTTTACATTTACCCTGTTTGCGTACCATACGAGCGCTTTAGACTGTTGTTCCTGAATATAAGGATCTTTGCCATCCATATACGCTTCGATGTCTTCGGGATATTCCCGCGCCAACCTCTGTTTCAATGCACTGTATCTTTGTGCTTCCACCGGATGTGCAATCATGTAATCGCGAAACGCCAAATGGCGCTCGATTTCCCGACTACCAGCTTGAAATGCATGCACCTGGAAAATTCTAATGCCAGATACATCATTCTTCCTGAAATAGCGACGACCTGGGATTCCGAATTCGCCCATGGCCTCGTATCCCAGCCATGCCATCGTAGAGGTTTTATCATCCAACTCGGCAGGATCACCCGCTTCCAGCAGCATGTCTATGATAGGTTTTGCATATATGCCCGGGATCGAAGTACTTCCGATATGATAGATAACAACCATGCCACCGGAGAGCGCATGGACTATTCGATCTGCCTCTGCGGAGAATCTGTCTTTCCATGCCGGATCATAACTGACTACCTGAACTTTCATCCAAACTTCGCTCCACAATACACTGAGTCCAGATATCGGTCTGTGTTGCGTTGCATTCCTTGATGGAAACGATTTAATGCAGCCACTGCCAATACCTGCACGACCAGTACTATGCTCACGTTCACCATCATTAGACCGCTCGGAATTTGACATCTCATCACCTTTCCTCGGTAGCATCTCGAGTTTCAGTACTTTCTCCAGCCGTTATAAATAGCATCCGCGACGGTGCATGAACCTTAGCAGTATGCCAGGTACCTCGCGGCACTATGACATAGGCCCCGGACTCCTCCAATCGTGTTTCCTCATACCCATTTTCACATTCAAAACGGAAAGTAACGGATCCCGACAGTAAACAACCTACTTCATCGCCGTTTGGATGCATTTCCCACATCAGCCAGTCCGAATCAAATTCGTGGAATAACACAAGAAATTCATTATGAAAGGTCCCCAGTTCACCAGTTATGAGACGCTGCCAGAACTTGTCATCGACTGGAAGTGACTCTACCGAAGCGTCGCTGCGCAGGCGAAGAAAAGTAGTCTCAATGTTCAGTCCACTACCTCGACTCATATCGGCTCCCCGTCTGTTATCAAGTTCACTCTCAGCACACCCGCATCCATGCAAATGTCAGGTCTGGCTTGCATGAAGGATGGCCAATGTTCTCTCATCTCGACATCCTCCACATAATTTAGCAATCGCATCTGCAAACAGGACATTATTTGATGACGCATAATCGAAAAGAGTCATCGAGGAACAGAACTTAAGATCATCTGGATATCCGAATACATCGGATGCTGATAGCCCTTTGATACCCAAAAGAATGTTAGTGCATTCGCACAAACGAGGGCCGAGAACAGGATGATGCAAATATGCCTTTGCCTCGGTGATACTCTTAATTGCGTAATACGATGCGGTGGGACTGCTCCCCAACCCCTCTATTTGCGGAAATATGAACCACATCCAATGAGAACGCTTCCTTCCTGCATGCAACTCTGAAAGTATCCTGTTGTAAATACCTGCTTGAGCTTCGACGAAACGCTCCAAGTGAAATGGATCCTGGTTATGGCTGATAGTCATATTTAACAACTAATTGTAATCTGGTACATGTATTCTTACTGCTGAATGAGTACCAAAACCAGACTCCGCTGGATGCAGTCCGGTTGCAAATACTACAACAAATGCCAGTTTGCGCCAGCCATGGCATGCCAGACGTGCAATCGGGTGCGTCCAGCTGCGGTTTTTCAGGATTATTACCGTTCCTATCTGTAATCGGAATAAGAAATTATGATGTCATTCACGAATTCGATTGCAAATGCCTCTCGATGGCAATACCGCATTCGTGTGTCGTTCGATCTCGACGACACACTAACCAGTCATTGCAGCAAAGTACCGATTGAAAAATGTCTGTTCCCTGCCTTCGTTAATCACTGGCTGGGCGAACCATTACGCCGTGGGACCAAACGGTTATTTCGCGAATTGCGTCAGCTTGATTGTAGCATCTGGATATATACAAGTTCTGGACGATCATCTGCTTACATCAAACGCTGGTTTCTCCTTTATGGTATCCGCATCGATGGCGTCGTTAATGGAAACCGACATTGCCGCGCATTGAACCGACACCACTTACGGCGTTTACCTTCGAAGTTTCCGCCGGCTTTTGGTATTGATCTACATATCGATGATTCAGAGGGCGTGAAAATGGAAGGAGATGAACATGGCTTCCGGGTTGTGGTCATCCATCCTCATGACGAGCACTGGACTGAAAAAGTTTTAGATGCTGTTGCCACGCTTAGATATATTTAACCTAGAAACCGCAGAGATTAAAGGAAATATTACGTCCCACCTTATGAATCATCACATTAGTGTATATGCAAATTGCAATATTTATGTAACAAATACTACATAGAATGCAAAAGCAATCATAAATAGGTGGGAATTCATGAAGAAAACATTTCTATACACTGTCCTCATTACTGTTGTTACTTTAACCATATCTTCTGCCTCTTTCGCAAACGACAAGGTTCGGCTAACCGGTTCCGGCGCGAGTTTCCCTGCACCGATCTACCTTAGCTGGTTCAAGAGCCTCTACAAAGTAAATCCTAATCTCATTGTAGATTATCAGTCCAAGGGTAGTGGTGCCGGCATACAAGACTTCTTAAATAAAACGGTCGATTTTGCAGCGAGCGATTCGGCGATGAAGAAGGAAGACATGGACAAAGTGCCTGAAGGTGTCCAGCTTCTGCCCATGACCGCAGGAGAAATCATCGTTACCTACAACCTTCCGGGTAATCCCGTAGGCCTAAAGTTGCCGCGCGATGTTTATTCCGGCATCTTTCTCGGCAAAATCACCCGATGGAACGATCCTAAGATTGTTGCAGCCAACCCTGATATCAAGCTTCCTGACATGCCGATTACTGTCGTAGTACGCGCCGATTCCAGTGGCACGACCGCAGTTTTCACCAAGCATTTGTCCGCTATCAATGCCGAATTCAAGAGCACGCTTGGCGAAGGCAATACCGTTAACTGGCCTGCGACCAACCAATTCATCAAATCGCCAAAAAACGATGGCGTGACCGCCACTGTACGCCAAACACCCGGTGCCATCGGCTATATTGAATACAGCTACGCAAAACTGGCCAAGGTCGAATCCGCATTGTTAGAGAACAAAGAAGGCAAATTTGTAGCGCCGGGTAATAGCGCTGAGACCTTGCTCGCCATCAAGATCCCCGCAGACATGATTGCATGGGAACCAGACCCGGAAGGTGCAAGGTCTTATCCCATCGTGACCTATACATGGATGATTTTCCGCAAGAACAATGGTGACAAGAATAAAGCCAAAGCCATGCGCGATATGATCGAATTCAGCCTCACCGAAGGGCAAAAGATAGCCGATGCAATGGGCTATATCCCGTTGCCGCAATCGGTTGTTGAACTCGTTCGCAAAGCAGCAGCTAATATCAACTAAATCAAAGCTTCGTCGAATATGAGGAATTGTATCAATCTCCGCCGCGTAAAAAGCATTTACAAATTAAACGGATCATCCTTATGAAGAAGCCTTTTGCGCATAATGTTGATACGGATTCCATCTGTCAACCGCCATCGTCTTCCGACATACTGGTTGATCGAACATTCCGTATGTTGGCGCGCTTGGGCGTTATCCTGATCATTTCCTTGGTGGTGGCACTGGTTCTGGAAATCGGCGTCAAGGCGTTTCCGGGCATCCAGAAACATGGACTTGACATGATCACCGGTACGGTCTGGGATGTGGGTCAACAGAAATTCGGCATTCTTCCAGCCATTTGGGGTACGCTCTATAGCTCCTTGATCGCACTATTAATCGGTGGCTTTTTCGGGATCAGCATGGCGATTTTCCTGACGCAGGATTTTCTGCCTGCACGTTTAGCCGCCGTTTTCCGCGCCATTGTTGAATTGCTCGCAGCGATTCCCAGCGTGGTATACGGATTATGGGGGATTTTTGTGGTAATTCCAGCCATACGTCCGCTTACTGATGAACTGCATCAGTCATTGGGTTGGATTCCATTTTTCGGCTCTACGCTGAGTGGTCCGGGCTTATTGCCTGCCGCTTTGGTACTTGCCATCATGATTCTGCCGACTGTTGCCGCTGTATCTCAGGATGCTTTGCGTTCTGTTCCCTTAAAAACCAAGCAGGCTGCCTATGGTATGGGGACTACTCATTGGGAAGCCATTCTCAAGGTCATGGTGCCGGCGGCGACTACCGGCATTTTCGGCTCCTTAATACTGGGCCTGGGTCGGGCATTGGGTGAAACCATGGCGCTGGCCATGCTGGTAGGCAATTCGAACCAGATTTCGCTTTCTCTATTTGCACCGGCGAATACGCTTGCCGCTTTGCTGGCATTGAATTTTCCCGAGGCAGGGCCAAACGAAGTTGAAGTGCTGATGTATGCTGCCCTGGTTCTGATGCTGATTACCCTGGTGGTCAATATCCTTGGTTCGATGATGATCATGTACGCCCAACGTGGAATAAAACGATGAATGAAACGCCCCTTTCCGAGTCGACTCCGAGTCTACAGCGTAAGTTTGAAGGTCGAGCGTTGCGCAGCATGGTACTGAGTGTTTTAGTATGGCTCAGTGCGATACTGACTAGTGTGCCTTTGATTTCCGTGTTGTACATGCTGATTACCCGCGGCGGTGCGCGTCTTAATATGGAAGTTTTTACCGAGCTTCCCCCGGCCGGTTTCGAAATGGGCGGGGGCTTCGGTAACGCGCTCGTTGGTACTTTCTTCATGGTAGGTCTCGCTGCACTGATCGCGATTCCACTCGGCATTTTGGCAGCCATTTTTCTGGCCGAACTGGGACCAAACAGCAAATTTGCCACTGTCGCCCGCTTCTCAGCAAAAACGTTGACCGGCGTGCCCTCAATTCTGGCCGGCGTCTTCGCCTACGCCCTGGTAGTGATTACTACCGGTACTTATTCAGCGCTCGCCGGCGGCGTAGCGCTGGCGGTATTGATGTTGCCCATTGTTGTTCTGACTGCTGAGGAATCCATGAAAATGGTCCCCAAAATCATGAAGGACGCTGCCTATGGCATGGGCTGCACCCATACCCAAGTAATCTGGCAGGTTGTATTGCCGACTGGTATGCCCGCCATTCTCACCGGTGTAATGCTGGCGATCGCACGCGCAGCCGGAGAAACCGCACCTCTGCTTTTTACAGCATTATTCAGCAACTATTGGTTGCTCCAGGATGGCCAGCTGGATGTCATGAACCCTACGGCCTCACTGGCAGTACTGATTTATAACTTTTCTGGTATGCCCTTCGATAACCAGCTTGAACTTGCTTGGGCTGCTTCGTTGGTATTAGTAATGATTGTACTGATCGTCAATGTCCTCAGCCGAATTTTTGGCAAACCTAAGTTTTGAGCATGGGAGTGATGGAATTATGAGCGCAATAATACAGCAGGTAGCTACTAATACTCAGCCAGCTACATTGGTAATGGACTGTAAACTGGATAAGATTTTCTATGGCAACTTTTTGGCTGTTCGCGACAGTCATGTGCCAATTGAAAAGAATAAAATCACCGGTTTCATTGGACCGTCCGGCTGTGGCAAGAGCACTGTACTGCGCAGCCTTAATCGGATGAACGACCTGGTGGAGGGCTTCCGCTTCGACGGACATGTGCAATTTCTCGGGCAGGATGTCTATGGCAAGGGCGTAGATCCTGTGGTCGTGCGTCGTTACATCGGCATGGTGTTTCAGCAGCCCAATCCTTTTTCAATGAGCATTTACGACAATGTTGCCTTCGGTTTACGTCTCAATCGTTATAAAGGCGATATTGACGACCGAGTCAAACACGCACTGCAGGGCGCAGCATTGTGGGATGAAGTCAAAGATAAACTCAAGGTCAGCGGCCTGGCACTTTCCGGCGGTCAGCAGCAGCGCTTATGCATCGCCCGCGCTATTGCCACTCAACCACAAGTGCTATTAATGGACGAGCCATGCTCTGCGCTGGACCCAATCGCCACGCGTCGCGTCGAAGAGTTGATGGTCGAGTTGAAGAAAGACTATACCATCGCACTGGTGACCCATAACATGCAGCAGGCGATGCGCGTGGCGGACACCACCGCATTCTTCTCCGTTGATATCTCGGGAGGATCCCGGACTGGCTACCTGGTGGAAATTGGACCGACTTCTCAAATCTTCGAGGATCCACGAGAAAAGCTGACTAAAGACTACATTAGTGGCCAGTTCAGCTGAACCTCGGCTAGGAGAAAAGGTATGAAGCTTCAAATCAGCGTTGTTAACGCTATCCTGACAATTGCCTTGTTGACAGTATCGGCAGTGCAAGCACAAAACGACATGGATTCTGTAGTTCTCAATGGTGCAGGGGCAACTTTTCCAGCACCTTTGTATAAAAAATGGATTACCGCTTACCGCAAGGTGGAACCAGGGACTTTAATCAAGTATGCCGAAATCGGCAGCGGCGAGGGCATAAGGCGTTTTCTAGACGATACCGTGGATTTCGGCGCCAGCGATGCCCCCATGACTGATTCCCAGATTGCTTCTGCCCGGCATGGGTCGGTAATGGTGCCAGTTACCGCAGGCATGGTGGCACTGACATATAACCTGCCAGGATTGAATGGTGTGCTGAAGCTGAATCGGAATACTTACAGCGCATTGTTGATGGGTCAGATCACGCGTTGGAACGATGCCCGCATTCAAGCCACTAATCCCGGACTCAATCTGCCTGATCGTGAAATCCAACTGGTCGTACGTCAGGACAGCAGCGGCACGACATTTGTACTGTCTAATCATCTAAGCGCTGCCAGTCCAGAATGGCGCGACGGTCCCGGTACCGGCAAGCTCATCAGATGGCCTCGCAATGCGATGTTTGCCCGCGGCAACGAGGGCGTCTCGGCGCTGGTGCAACGCAGCGTGGGATCGATCGGCTATGTCGAATACAACTTTGCCAAGCGCCTTAACCTGGAGGTAGCGCACCTGGAAAACAAGGAAGGTCATTTCGTTGCACCGAGTGAAAGCATCGGCGTTGCAACGCTCGCAGCAAATATCGGACGCATTTCCGCTGACACGCGCGCTTATATACCCGATCCTGCCGGAATCGATTCATACCCTTTGATATCATTTACGTGGTTGCTGCTCAAAGAGCGTTATACTGATAGATTTAAAGGAGAGGCGCTGAAGCGCTTCGTAACATGGTGTCTGCAGGAAGGTCAGAATTTCAATAGTGAGCTGGGTTATATCCGCTTGCCAGACGAAGTAGCAAA
>JBDIVK010000018.1:0-58857 GCA_039794425.1 Nitrosomonas sp.
CACATTCAACAAACTCAAGCATTGGCGCAGACTCTCAACCAGATATGACCGGAAAGCCATTTACTTCTCGGCCTTCATACATCTGGCCGCAGCAACTTTATGGCTTTAAATGTCGATTCGACCTAGTTCGCGTTCCATCCGCACCAATGCATCTCCCCTCAATACCTGGGGTGTCCCATTCAATTCGATATTGAACCGGGAAAGTTCAGGTACCACCAGAGGATGATCGAGGTGCGTCAAATAATCTTCATTATTGGGTGCAGGAAAATAATTACGGTCGATCAACCAGGCTTCCAGCTCAAATCCTGCAACGAAATCAGTCGATGCAAAACGCCCAGACGCCAAAGTATTGCATAATAATTCTGTTTCTTCTGCCAAACGCCGATTGAACAGCTTTCTTTCTCCAGCCTGAAAATGATCAACTGAAATTTCCTGACCCATGGTATTTATCCGATAAAAAATCCATTGCACAGCAAGCTAAATACTGTTGCAGGTAACCCAACAGCGGACAATAAACAAGCATACCATGTTACCGTTTGGGCATCGGCAATTGCTATCCGTATACATCGTTGCTTATTTCAAATAACGTAACTAATAAGGTCAATCCGGCACCAGCCAGACGATTTGCATCACTGGCTTGAAGCGTGTGCCGGAATGGAATGCCACCAAACCAATAAAGCAAAGTGCCTTGTCAAGGTTAACCGCATCACTCAGACCGAACCGATGACACGAATATATCCGGCAGATATGGCATACTTCGCCCTTTGACCTAATTTCAGGGGAAGTTTTTTTCGTGGCCAGCTACGAGTTTTTGATCGGTTTGCGCTACACGCGTGCCAAGCGCCGTAATCACTTCATTTCCTTCATTTCCCTTATTTCTCTGCTGGGTATCACGCTGGGCATGACAGCACTGATTACGGTCATGTCGGTCATGAACGGCTTTCACAAGGAAGTACGTGCACGGATTCTTGGGGTCGCCTCACATGCTCAGATCAGCAGTTTTCAAGGCAGCCTGTATGACTGGGAAAGTATTGCAAAAATCGCCACCCGGCACCCACAGGTTATGGCAGCCGCACCTTACATCGACGCACAAGGCATGCTGTCCTATAATCAGGTGGTACAAGGAGTCATGGTACGCGGCATTCTGCCAGACGCTGAAAACAACGTTGCCGATTTTGCCGATAGAATGGCAATGGGTGAATTAAATCAATTGGTAGCAGGTAAGTTTGGTATCGTAATCGGCCTGGAGCTGGCCAGAAGCCTGGGTGCTTTTCCAGGTGACAAAATCGTACTGATTTCCCCGCAGGGCCAGGTCACGCCCGCCGGTATACTGCCGCGTCTGAAACAGTTCACCGTCACGGGCATATTCGAAATCGGACATTTCGAATATGATTCCGGGCTGGCGCTGATCCATCTGGCCGATGCACAGAAACTTTACCGCATGGATTCCAACCAAGTTTCGGGCATCCGGCTGAAGCTGCACGATATGTTTCAGGCACCCCAAATCATTCAGGATCTGGCTGAAACGCTGGCTACCGATTTGTATTTTACCGACTGGACACAACAGCATGCCAACTATTTCCGGGCTATCCAGATCGAGAAACGCATGCTGTCACTGATTCTTGCACTGATCATTGCTGTCGCTGCTTTCAATATTGTATCCACCCTGGTCATGGCCGTAACCGACAAGCAATCGGATATTGCGATCTTACGCACACTGGGGGCAAGTCCCAGCAGTATCATGAAAATATTCATCATACAAGGTGCATTGATCGGCATATTAGGAACGTTACTGGGTCTGCTGGGTGGCATCTTGCTGGCGTACAATGTTGGGGAGGTGGTAGTATTCATTGAACGGTTATTCAATGTCCAGTTCCTATCGCAGGAAGTCTACTACATCAGCAAAATTCCTTCCGATCCACAATTAGCAGATATCATAACGGTTGCGTCTGTTTCATTCGTTCTGACGCTGGTGGCTACACTCTACCCGAGCTATCGCGCATCGAAAGTCAATCCGGCTGAGGCGCTGCGTTATGAGTAAAATCATCATTACCTGCCAGGATCTATATAAAAGTTATTTTCAGGGCAAGCTAGAAGTCCCCGTTCTGCATGGCGTCAATTTACAGTTGGGTGAAGGTGAAATGGTAGCGATTGTAGGTGCTTCAGGTTCGGGCAAGAGTACATTGCTGCATTTACTGGGGGGGCTGGACAAACCTACCAAAGGAAAAATCTCATTATTGGACAGAAATCTTACCCACATCAACGAAACTGAGCGAGGGCAGCTGCGCAATCAGTCTCTCGGTTTTGTTTATCAGTTTCATCATTTATTGCCAGAATTCAGCGCCCAGGAAAATGTTGCCATGCCACTGTTCATCCGACGTATGGATAAACAGGCTGCCATGGAACAGGCAGCCGCAATGCTAGAGCAGGTAGGTCTGGGTCACCGGCTTACACATACCCCTGGTGAACTGTCCGGCGGCGAGCGTCAGCGTGCAGCCGTGGCGCGCGCACTGGTCACTCGACCGGCCTGTGTACTGGCTGACGAGCCGACCGGCAACCTGGATCGCCATACGGCTGAAAGCGTATTCGATTTGATGCTGGAACTTAATCACCAAGCCAATGCAGCTTTGGTGATCGTTACTCACGACACACAACTTGCCAGCCGTGCTGACCGGGTGTTACAGCTGGTCGATGGCGTCCTGGAATAACCTGTAGATACTGTCGAATAGCCACTCAATGTAACCCATGCTCATCGACATTGTGGCTGATTACCTGGAAAATTCACTATCATTTGAGTTTCTTCAATTCATTTGCTCGTAATAACAATTCGAGCGCTGTTTCTAGCCTGATGACTCGTTCTGTAAGATTCTCTATCTTACTCTGCTGAGTTTTAATGACCTCACTCTGGCGGGTAACTTTTTCTTCCAGTTTAATCATCGCCGTCAAAGCAACCCATATACGATCAGTAACGCCCATCAGGCAGACCCACTCCTTTTCTTCTGCTGATGTTGTGCTTCCATAGCGGCTATTCGTTTATTACTGGCTTCTACGAACGTAAGTACCTCGTCAATGGAATCGGATACCCGATCCGCCGCAGCTTTAGCCTGATCAGCAAGCATTCCCAATTCTTCATTCGATTCAGTGGCTTCATATGCCGAAGCACCACGGCGCATTAATTCTGCAACAGGAATCCCTAATTTCTTGGCTTTAAGTACGATTAATTTTTTTTCTTCAGCGGTTGCCTGAACAACTATTCGTTCAATTGCTGATGCCACCATGGTCACACTCCTTCACTCTTCGCACAAATCAATCATGTACATGCACGATACATGTACATACATCAGCATGTCAATCTTCCTTCTTACGCTTCTTCTCATCCAGTTCCCTTAAATACGCGAGCTTGTCCATTATCTTGGCTTCCAATCCATGAGCAGTCGGTTGATAGAATCGGGTTTTCGGTATACCGTCAGGCAGATAATTTTCACCTGCGGCATAGGCTTCCGGTTCGTCATGAGCATAACGGTAAGCCTTGCCATAACCCATTTCTCGCATGAGTTTGGTGGGTGCATTACGCAAATGAATAGGCACGGGACGGGAAGCATCTCGTCCAATGAATGCACGTGCTTTTTTATAGGCGAGATAAGCGGCGTTGCTTTTGGGTGCACAAGCCAAATAAAGTGCTGCCTGTGCAAGCGCAAGTTCACCTTCCGGACTGCCCAACCGCTCGAAGACTTCGCAGGAATCCAGTGCAAGGGAAAGCGCACGCGGATCGGCCAAACCAATATCTTCTACAGCAGCGCGGATCAAGCGCCTGCCGATGTAACGGGGATCTGCACCTCCATCGAGCATGCGGCATAGCCAATAAAGTGCAGCGTCGGGGGAAGAACCACGAATGGATTTATGCAAGGCAGAAATCTGATCATAGAATGTATCCCCCCCTTTATCAAACTGACGGGCATTACGCGATAGAACTCTGCGCAGATAATCAGCATCGATTTCTACGATTTTTTCAGTTTCCGCAGCATTTTTCACCTGTTCCAGCAGATTCAGCAATCGACGTGCATCACCATCGGCAAATGCGATCAGCAGATCGCTTGCTTCCCGGGTAAGTCGCACATCGGTCAAGGCAATATGACTGGCCCGCTCGAACAATTGATTGAGTTCTGCATCGGATAATGCCGTCAGTGCATAGACTTGCGCGCGAGAAAGCAGAGCGCTGTTGACTTCGAACGAAGGGTTTTCGGTAGTAGCGCCGATGAAAGTGATCAGTCCCTGCTCGACATGAGGTAAAAAGGCATCCTGCTGCGCTTTATTAAAGCGATGCACTTCATCCACGAACAGCAGTGTTGGTCGGCCCGACCGCTGCAGTGTAATCTGGGCACGTTCGATCGCTTCCCGGATATCCTTTACCCCGGACAATACCGCAGAAATAGCGATGAATTCGGCATCGAAGGCATGCGCCATGAGCCGTGCCAGCGTAGTCTTGCCACTACCGGGCGGCCCCCAGAGAATCATCGAATGTGGTTTACCGGATTCAAAGGCGAGCCGCAACGGTTTCCCCGAGCCCAGCAGATGAGATTGCCCGATTACTTCCCCTAGTACCCGCGGACGCAAACGTTCCGCCAGCGGCACAGATGGATTCTGGTCAATCGAGAAATCAGTCACGAATTACGTCTGCGCCTGCCGGTGGCGTAAATTGAAACAAATCTGGTTCAAGTACCGGATTCTGCTCTGTGCGGGAAAAAATCAGCCAGGTAACCTGACCAAAGCTATCGCGCAGCACCATCTCGCGCAACATACCCGTCTGAGAAAACCCCAATCGAACTAATTCAAAAGCACTTTCCTGGTTTTTGGGTACCGCTTCCAGCCATTCGAGTTGTCCCTGTGCATCAATTTCATGTAAGTCGAAATCACGTTCGATCGTATTACTGCCCGCAAGCAGCGCTGCCGGCGTGCTCCCCAAAGCCAGATCAAGTTGACGCACTGTGACCTGATCGAGGTCCTGATCATAAAACCATACCTGCTTACCATCTCCGACGATCAATTGCTGATAAGGCTGTTCATACGTCCAGCGAAATTTACCGGGACGCTCGAACATCATACTGCCACTGGCTTTCTGAATGACCCGGAAATTTTTATCAAGCAACGTTTGAGAAAAATCGGCGCGAAAGGTCGATACTTTATCGACGAAAGTCTTGAGACTTTCAACAGCCGTTGCCTGTACCGATATAGGCAACAGGCAACCAAGCAAGGCAATAACGAAAAAAAAACGGGGCATGATGAAACCCATCCAGATTATTTATCGGAAGTAAAACAACGTGTATGGACCAGACTAATCATTCATTCCGGTTGGGTACCAGCACTTCCCGGTTACCATTGCTCTGCATGCTGGAAACGAGGCCGGCACGTTCCATTTCCTCGATCAGCCGGGCAGCGCGATTATAGCCGATGCGCAATTGACGCTGTACTAATGAAATCGAAGCGCGGCGTGATTTGGTTACAATGCTGACTGCCTCATCGTACAGCGGATCGGATTCACCAGCCGCTGCTTTACTATTCTCGCCGTTGCCATTTTCACCAGAAAAACCATCCTCTTCACTTGCCTGAAGAATTTCTTCAACATAGCGCGCTTCGCCATGTTCTTTGAGATATTCCACTACCTTGTGAACTTCATGATCCGCCACAAATGCACCATGTACACGTTGCGGATAGCCACTGCCCGGCGGAAGATAGAGCATATCACCCTGACCAAGCAGAGCTTCTGCACCCATTTGATCAAGAATAGTGCGTGAATCGATCTTGCTGGAAACCTGAAATGCGATTCGTGTCGGAATATTGGCTTTGATCAGACCAGTAATGACATCGACTGAAGGGCGCTGCGTAGCAAGCAGTAAATGAATACCGGCAGCACGGGCTTTTTGTGCAAGCCGTGCAATCAATTTTTCGACTTTCTTACCGACGATCATCATCAAATCGGCCAGTTCATCGATCACCACCACGATCAACGGCATTTCCTCCAGCAATTCAGGAGAATCAGGCGTTGTGCTCAGTGGATTGGTCAGTGCCTCCTCATGCTTTATGGCGTCCCGCACTTTCTGGTTATACCCGGCAAGATTGCGCACACCCAATGCCGACATCAGCTTATAACGCCGCTCCATTTCAGCCACACACCAGTTGAGTGCGTTAGCAGCATCACGCATATCGGTGACTACCGGGGTCAGCAGATGTGGAATACCTTCATAGACGGACAATTCCAACATTTTCGGATCGATTAAAATCAATCGGACATTTTCCGGGGAAGCTTTGTAAACCAGACTCAGGATAACGGCATTGATTGCTACTGATTTCCCGGAACCCGTAGTGCCAGCTACCAAAGCATGCGGCATTTTAGCGAGATCCGACACAACGGGCCGACCGCTGATATCTTTACCCAGTGCGATAGTCAAAGCAGAAGGATTGTCAGCATAAATTTTAGAAGCCAGAATTTCGTGCAAACGTACTACCTGCCGTTTGGGGTTGGGAATTTCCAGACCCATCGCAGTCTTGCCGGGAATCGTCTCGACCACACGAATACTAGCAACTGTCAGAGCACGTGCAAGGTCCCGCACCAGGTTGACGATCTGATTACCTTTAACGCCAACAGCAGGCTCGATTTCATAGCGCGTGATAACCGGCCCGGGATAAGCAGCTACCACCTTCACTTCTACACCAAACTCCAGCAACTTGCGTTCGATCAGGCGAGAAGTAAATTCGAGCGTATCACTCGACAACACTTCGACATTCTTCTGCGGCTCATCCAATAAATAAAGAGGAGGCAGGAGGGAATCGGGTAAATCGGAAAACAAGGGAATCTGCTTTTCCTTGTTGACACGCTGGGATTTCTGGATTGTAGTCTCAGGCATTTCGATATGTAACGGTACCTGCGGAGGCAGCTGTTTCTTGATCTCCTCAACGTGAGCCTCACGTTTATGTGACGAAATGATCCCGGCTCGCCGATCCAGCCATAACGCCCACATATCTTTAATAGAAAAACAGGCAATTTCGATAGCACCACCAATTTTTTCAGATAAACGTACCCATGACAGCCCGGAAAACAGGCTGAGCCCGATTGCAAAAATGATCACCAGACCGAGCGTCGCGCCGGTAAAACCCAGCAATAACGATAACTGCCTGCTAAGCACCTCTCCAAATATGCCACCCGGGGCTAGTGGAAGCGATACCTGGAGAGTATGAAAACGTAGCGCTTCGATTCCACTGCTGGCTATCAGTAAAGTGATAAATCCCGTGAAACATACCATTAACGTACGCGGGTCAAATACACTGGCAATATCGATACGGCGATAGCTCCACCATACAGCCGCAAGAAAAAATATGACCCACCACCAGGCCGAGATACCAAACAAGTAAAGTAACAAATCTGCCAGCCAGGCACCTGCACTGCCGCCCGCATTGCTGACTTGCTGAAACGCTTCACTGCGTGACCAGCCTGGATCAGTACGATCAAAACTGATAAGAATCAGGGCAAGATAAAGTGCAATCCCCCCCAGCACTAACGAAACCGCTTCACGCAATAATCGACTGATCCTGGGTGGCAAGGGATTACTGGCGGTTTTTTTCGCCATCGGTTTATTGGCAAAACTCATACGAAAATTTTTGGATTGAAACCAGGCCGTATACTCTGTTTTCAGATCGACCAGAAATAATTTGCCAGGTCCGGCTGATGAATATTAGCCTTTTGCAGCTTCGAGCAACTTAATGATGGCGGAGTCCTTGGCAATATCCAATGCGGTCCTACCACTGGTACTCTTAAGCGTGGGATCAGCCCCCCGTTCCAGCAGTAACCGGACTGCTTCGACATGCTCATGTAACGCAGCCCACATCAGCGCCGTTACACCGTCCCGGTTCTGCAGATTGATATCTGCCCCCTTGGCCAGTAGCGCTCCGATCACATCAGTGTGACCATTTTGTGCCGCCAGAATCAGTGCAGTAAAATCATTAGTCGCCTTTAAATCAGGCTGGGCACCATGAGCCAGTAACTTTTCGACAACGGGCAAATGGCCCGAAAGCGATGCCAGAATCAGCGCAGAAGCGCCATTGGCATCCTGCAGATCAGGCTTTGCGCCCTGGGCTAACAAGGCTTCGACAATCTCAATATGGCCATTTTGGGTAGCCAAATGTAGCGCTGTCACTTGATTCTCGTTCTGCAAATCCGGCTTAGCCTTATATGAAAGCAAAACCCGAACAATGTCAGTATAACCCTTGACTGCAGCAAGCATCAGTGGTGTCAGACCATTTTTATCCTGCAGATCAGGACTGGCACCTTTTGCCAGCAGCACGTCGACGATCGATTGATGACCATTTTTGGCTGCCAATAGCAGCGGGGTTCCACCCTGGATATTCGCCAGATCGACCGTAGCCCCCCGATCCAGCAATAGTTTGACGGTTGCTTCATGACCATTCTGGGCTGCGACCGATAATGCGGTAAAACCATCCGGATTCTGGAAATCGATCTTAATATTTTCATTCAGTAATTTTTCTACATTTGCGGCATCACCCGTCAATGCAGCTTTGAAGAAATCCACTTCATTTTCTGCAAATGCTGAGGAAATCTGTAAGAAGAAAAAAATAGCTGTACTGATCAGACAAATCCATTGCAACCGGGCAGAGAATAAAGGCGACATATTTTCCAGGCATTTCATTTTGAGAATAAATCTTTTATCGAAATTTAAAAATATCGTTTCACGACAAGCGCGCCAGGATACATAACTTCACGCGTTATTTCACTCAGTATGTCCTCGCCTTGGGTGGAAACGATTCCACTGTCAACGGTTTTAAACGTACAGGTTTGTAATCCAACCGTCGATCCTGACTGAAAAACAGAGAATGTTTGAGCCACTTACGGTCATCCCGTTCGGGAAAATCGTCGCGTGCATGAGCCCCCCGGCTTTCAAGACGAGCTTCTGCAGCAATCATGGTCGCCATTGCAACCTCAATCAGATTATCAAGCTCCAACGCTTCGATTCTGGCAGTATTGAATACTCGGCTTTTGTCTTGAATTTCCGTATGTTTGACCCGTTCGGCGATTTCACTGATCTTTTCTACCCCTTGCTTCAATACATCGGGAAAACGAAATACGCCACAATATGTTTGCATGGTTTTACGTAATGTATCACCGGTTTCTGCGACATTTTCTCCATTTTTCTGGCCTTCCAAACGCGCTAGCCGGGCAAGTGTTTGCTCTGCTGCATCCTGCGGTAATGGTTTGTGGTGATTGTTCTTCGCCAAATCCTCGATGATCTGGTTACCGGCCGCACGCCCGAACACAACGATGTCCAGCAGGGAATTGGTACCCAGGCGATTTGCGCCATGGACCGATACACAAGCACATTCACCGACTGCGTACAGTCCAGGGACTACTTCTTCCGGACCGGTTTTATAAGGCGCGACCACCTGACCGTGGTAGTTGGTAGGCACCCCACCCATCATATAATGCGCAGTAGGTACGACTGGTATGGGCTCCATGATAGGATCGACATGTGCAAATTTAAGTGCAATGTCGCGGATTCCGGGAAGCCGTGACCTGATTACTTCTGCCCCCAGATGATCCAGCTTTAACAGCAAATGGTCACCCTCCGGACCGCAGCCGCGTCCTTGCATGATTTCAGTACTTAACGCACGCGATACAACATCACGGCTGGCTAAATCTTTGGCATGAGGTGCATAACGCTCCATAAAACGTTCACCCTCGGCATTAAGCAGGTATCCACCTTCTCCCCGCACGGCTTCACTGATCAACACACCGGCGCCATACACGCCCGTCGGATGAAATTGCCAGAACTCCATATCTTCCAAAGGAATTCCTGAACGTGCAACCATCCCCAGACCATCACCTGTATTGATAAAGGCATTGGTACTGGCTTCGAAAATCCGGCCGGCACCACCTGTGGCAAGCAACGTCGCACGTGCCTGCAGTATCATGACTTTACCCGTTTCCATTTCCAACGCGGTAACGCCCAGGACTTCTCCCTGATGATCACGAATAATATCCAGTCCCAGCCATTCCACAAAAAACTGAGTATTGGCGCTGACATTACGCTGGTACAAAGTATGCAGCATGGCATGGCCCGTACGATCGGCCACCGCACAGGAACGCGTGGCCTGTGCACCGCCAAAATGCTGCGATTGCCCGCCAAAAGGCCGTTGATAGATTTTGCCGTTCTCCAGCCTGTCAAACGGCATACCGAAATGTTCCAGTTCATATACCACTTCAGGAGCCTGGCGGCACATGAATTCGATTGCATCCTGGTCCCCTAGATAATCAGAACCTTTTACGGTGTCATACATGTGCCAGTGCCAGTTATCTTCGGTCACATTACCCAGTGATGCGGCAATCCCACCCTGCGCTGCGACAGTATGTGAGCGGGTCGGGAATACCTTGGACAGAACAGCAACTTTGAGCCCCGCCTCGGACAACTGCAATGCAGCACGCATCCCTGCTCCCCCTGCACCGACAATGACTACGTCAAATTTTCTTTTCGTAATTGCCACGTCAGCCCCACAGAATATCCACAAACCATACAAGGTAAGCAAACAACGCTACCACGCACATTATCTGTAATGTCAGTCGAATGGCCAGGAGATGAACATAATCCATCAATACATTGCGTATACCCACCCATGCATGCCAACACAAGCTGGCAAAAAACAGAAAAGAAATGACTCGCATCCACTGACCGGTAAATAATGACTTGAATTCATCGTAGTCTGCAGGTTGATATAATATTACAAGTACGATCAGCAATCCGGTATAAAACACCATCAGTACCGCAGTCACACGCTGTACCAGCCAATCCCGCAAGCCGTAATGTGCGCCCGTTACAATCCGATTTCCTGACCTTACCATATCCACATCCCGGTCAATACTGTTAAAATGGCACCGGTAATCAAAACCAGTTTGCTGCTTGAACGCGCATGCTGTAATTGAAGACCATAATGCAAATCAAGTGCCAGATGACGAATGCCGGCGCACAAGTGATGCAAAAAAAACCATGCTACCAATATCAGAAAAAATTTGCCCAGTGGGTGCGTCAACGTTGATTGCAAGTAGGTAAATGTTTCTGGTGACTCTAGCATCATCTGAAGCCCATATAATAGTAGTGGGATGCCGGGAAAAAATAACAATACTCCGCTGATACGATGCAAAATGGAAACAATGGCAGGGAGAGGTTGCTTGATTTGTAGCAGATTTAGGTATTTGGGACGTTGCTTTTCCGGAAATTGAGCTTCCATAAAAATCAAACCAGACAAGTTTATCGGTGGAAAAAAGCCTCGACGATTTTTCTAGTTTAATCTGTTCCATGTGGGTACACAACTTTGCTTGTAATCTTGATTGATCCAGGCGCTTCACTGTTTCAGTAATTGATTAAGCTAATCATAACTCTCCATGACTAAATATATCTTTGTGACCGGTGGTGTAGTGTCCTCTCTGGGTAAGGGTATTGCCGCGGCTTCTTTGGCGGCATTGCTCGAGACGCGCGGCATCAAAGTGACCATGCTCAAACTGGATCCTTACATCAATGTTGATCCGGGCACCATGAATCCTTTCCAGCATGGAGAAGTGTTTGTCACCGACGACGGTGCCGAAACCGATCTCGACCTGGGACACTATGAACGTTTCATCAGCACCAAGATGACGCGGCATAATAACTTCACGACCGGACAAATTTATGAAAGTGTAATTCGTAAAGAACGTCGCGGGGATTATCTGGGGGGAACCGTACAAGTAATCCCACATATTACGGATGAAATCAAACTGTTCATTCGTAATGGCGTTGCCGATGCTCAGATTGCCATCGTGGAAATCGGTGGAACGGTCGGAGACATCGAATCTCTGCCCTTTCTGGAAGCAATCCGACAGATGTCTGTACAGCTCCCGCGTCATGATACCTGCTTCATTCATCTGACATTGCTGCCTTATATCAGCTCCGCAGGGGAACTGAAAACCAAACCTACTCAACATTCAGTCAAAGAGCTCCGGGAAATCGGTATTCAGCCTGATGTGCTGCTTTGCCGCTCCGATCGCCTGCTACCTTTGGAAGAACGGCGAAAAATTGCTTTATTTACCAACGTCCGTGAAGAAGCTGTTATCTCCGCGGTCGATGTGGACAACATTTATAAGATCCCAGCCTTATTACATGAACAAATGCTGGACGAGATCGTATGCCACAAGCTCGACGTACTGGCAAAGCCTGCCAAACTTACCGTCTGGAAAAAGCTGGTTTATGCGCTGGAACACCCCGAACACAAGGTCTCGATTGCACTGGTGGGAAAATATGTGGATCTGACCGAGTCTTATAAATCTCTGTCAGAAGCGCTGATTCATGCCGGAATCCATACACGCAGTAAAATAGATATCCACTATGTGGATTCTGAAAATATAGAGCAGCGAGGAACAGACTGCCTGGCGGATAAGGATGCCATCCTGGTACCCGGCGGATTTGGCAAACGTGGTGTAGAGGGCAAGATCATGGCCATCAATTATGCCCGTACCCATCAAATACCTTATCTGGGTATCTGTCTGGGCATGCAACTAGCCGTCATTGAATTTGCCCGCAACCGGTTGAAGCTGGAAAATGCGCATAGTACCGAATTCGATCCGAATACTCCCTATCCTGTTCTGGGATTGATTACTGAATGGCGTGATCGTTGTGGCCGTATCGAAAAACGCTCTGCTAAAACAGATTTGGGAGGCACCATGCGTTTGGGAGGGCAAGAATGTCGGCTGAAACCACATTCTCTGGCACACAAAATTTATGGAGCGGATAAGATCATTGAGCGCCATCGTCACCGCTATGAGGTCAACGCTGAGTTCATACCCCAACTAGAACAAGCCGGGCTGCAGGTGAGCGGTCTGTCCGCTGAAGGTAATTTATGTGAAATGATTGAACTGCCACAATCCGAACATCCTTGGTTCGTCGCTTGCCAGTTCCATCCGGAATTCACCTCCACACCCCGTAACGGCCATCCTTTATTCAAAAGCTATATCAAAGCCGCTATCAGTTTTGCCGCTAAATCCAATCGTTTGGAACCGTCTAATACCGATGCGACATTGGAAAGTATCGCGGTAGAAAATACCGACTAAAACTATCTAATGAAAGAGAAAAGCCATAAATTAACGTACATAGAACCGAGTTACAGATGAAACTCATATGAATGTAAGCACGTATCTACTACATCGTGTAATCCACACCCACTAAAAAATACAACAATGATAATGAAATTTTTAATAAGAAATGAATCATATAGAACGACCACCCAAATTAGTTTCAGCTGAGAAACCGGGTGTAATTACCCCTCCCGACATACCAAATGAATAACACAAGGAAAGTAGCATGAGTGCAATCGTAGATGTAATCGCCCGCGAAATTATTGATTCCCGTGGCAATCCGACCATAGAAGCCGATGTATTACTTGAATCAGGCGTACTGGGACGCGCTTCGGTTCCCTCCGGAGCATCTGTAGGTACACGGGAAGCCGTTGAATTGCGTGATGGCGACACACAACGCTATAGCGGAAAGGGCGTATTGAAAGCAGTCGAAAGTGTCAATACCGAAATTTCCGAGACCATCATGGGATTAGACGCCTTGGAGCAATGCTTTATCGACAAAACTTTGATAGAGCTCGATGGCAGCGAAAACAAATCCAGACTCGGCGCCAACGCAATACTGGCCGTCTCGCTCGCCGTAGCCAAAGCAGCAGCAGAAGAATCCAGCTTACCCCTGTACCGCTATCTGGGAGGGATCAATGCAAAGTGGCTGCCGGTACCTATGATGAATTTGATCAATGGTGGCGCACATGCAAATAATAGCCTGGATATGCAGGAATTCATGATCATACCGTTGGGTATGCCAAGCTTACGGGAAGCGGTACGCTGTGGTGCAGAAATATTCAGTACACTGAAGTCTTTACTTCAGAAGAAAAATATGCCGACTACCGTAGGAGACGAAGGTGGATTTGCCCCTAACTTCACACGCAACGAGGAAGCACTTGGCCTGATTGTTCAGGCAATTGATGAGGCAGGCTACCTGCCAGGCTCTGACGTAGCAATCGGGGTGGACTGTGCCAGTTCCGAATTTTTTCGGGAGGGTAAATATTGCCTTGCTTTGGATGGAGTCGATCTCACCCCGGCTCAGTTTGCGGATTATCTGGCGAGTTGGGTGGATAAATATCCGATCATCAGTATCGAAGACGGCATGAGTGAGCAGGATTGGGAGGGCTGGGAACTATTGACCGATAAGTTAGGCCAGACAGTGCAGTTGGTGGGTGACGACGTATTCGTTACCAATACCAAAATACTAAAAGAAGGTATCCACCGGGGCATTGCTAATTCGGTCCTGGTCAAGGTCAATCAGATCGGCACACTTACAGAAACACTGAATGCCATCGAAACTGCAAAATGTGCGGGCTATACTGCTGTGGTCTCTCACAGGTCCGGTGAAACCGAAGATACCACGATTGCCGATATAGCGGTTGCAACCAATGCTTTGCAAATCAAAACAGGCTCACTTTCCCGTTCGGATCGATTGGCTAAATATAATCAGCTGCTCCGTATCGAAGAAGACTTGGGAGATATCGCACAATATGCAGGAAGAGCGGCATTCTATCAACTAAGATCATGAAAGCCTTAGCCATACTATTAACTACAATGATTGCACTGGCACAATACCCCTTGTGGTTTGGTAAAAGTAGCTGGCTAAGGGTCATGGAGATGAGTCAACAGGTCGCCGCATTGCGGGAAACCAATCAGGCACTGCAAAATAGAAATACAGTACTGGAAGCAGAGGTGAACAATCTGAAAAAGGGATTGGATGCGATCGAAGAACTTGCCAGAAGTGAACTGGGCATGATTCGTAAGGACGAGTTATTTTTTCATGTAGTGGAATATGAAAACAAATAGCACTACACTGTATATCGTGGCACGGCACATTTTGCAGATTCTTTCCTGGTAAATGCAGTAAGCGGGGAGACATGATAATCAAGTGGATATTATTGATCACCCTGGTTTTCCTGGTTTTCTGGTTTCTTAAGCAACTCCGGCAAATACAGAAAAAGCCACCTGATACCACTCGGAAAGCAATCGAGGATATGGTTCGTTGCGCTTACTGTGACGTGCATTTACCAAAAAGTGAAAGTATCGCTGCACAGGGTCAATATTTCTGTTGCCCCAAGCACCGTCAATTACATGGGCAATCCCGATCTGAGAATCAATGACGGTCTATATTTCCGGATTGACCGGCCTCCTTCTCCATGACCAGACAAGGAAAATTCAGGAGCTGAAGAGATCCCGCGCGAGAATAAACAACGAAACATAAAAAGCAAAAAGCTGTTTCTGGCTAAACCAGAAACAGCTTTTCTGTATCAAAAAATTATCTTATCAGGCTGAAGTCTGTTTCTGAAAATGTTTACCATATTTCTGGTTGAATTTCTCCACCCTTCCTGCGGTATCCACAATTTTCTGCTTACCTGTATAAAAAGGGTGGCAGGATGAACATACTTCGATGTGCAGTGGCTTACTCAAAGTAGATCTAGTCTTGAACTCGTTTCCACAACTGCATGTTACCGTTATTTCATGATATTCCGGGTGGATTCCTGCCTTCATTTTGTGTCCTTATCTGTCAGAGCTGATTCTTGAGCACGCTATTATCACTTAATATACATAAGGTTGCAACCAGGTATTGAATCTGCCCGATCAAACCTCAATACAATCACACACGCCGCATGGAATCAAAGAAATCGGCATTATTCTTCGTCGCCTTGATTTTATCCAACAGAAACGACATGGCGTCCATCTCATCCATCGGATAAAGCAATTTGCGCAGAATCCATATCTTCTGCAGGATTTCCTGGGAAATAAGCAACTCCTCCCGACGAGTGCCTGAGCGATTCACGTTGATGGCAGGATAAATACGCTTCTCCGCCATACGACGGTCAAGGTGGATTTCCATGTTACCCGTTCCCTTGAATTCTTCGTAGATCACATCATCCATACGCGAACCGGTATCGACCAGCGCAGTAGCGATGATAGTGAGTGACCCCCCTTCTTCGATATTGCGGGCGGCACCAAAAAAACGCTTAGGCCGCTGCAAAGCGTTGGCATCCACCCCACCTGTCAGCACTTTCCCCGATGCCGGGACGACTGTGTTATACGCACGTGCAAGACGCGTAATCGAATCAAGCAAGATAACGACGTCTTTCTTATGCTCGACCAACCGCTTGGCTTTTTCGATGACCATATCCGCCACCTGGACATGACGAACCGCTGATTCATCAAAGGTAGAAGATACGACTTCACCTTTGACAGAACGTATCATCTCCGTCACTTCCTCAGGACGTTCATCAATCAACAATACCATCAAAACGACATCCGGATAGTTGGCTGCTATGGAATGTGCAATATGCTGCAGCATTACGGTTTTACCGGATTTCGGACTGGCTACCAACAATCCACGCTGACCTTTCCCGATCGGTGCAATCAAATCGATTACCCTGCCTGTGATATTTTCCTCGGACTTGATGTCTCGTTCCAGTGTCAAACGCTCGGTTGGGAAAAGAGGTGTCAGGTTCTCGAATAATATTTTTCGTTTGGAATTTTCCGGTGGCTCATTATTTACTTTGTCGATTTTAACCAATGCAAAATAGCGTTCTCCTTCCTTGGGAGGACGGATTTCACCATCCACTGAGTCGCCCGTATGCAGATTAAAACGCCGAATCTGGCTGGGTGAAATATAAATATCATCTGGTCCGGCAAGATAAGAGGTATCCGGAGAACGTAAAAACCCAAAACCATCCTGCAAAACTTCCAGAGTACCTTCCCCGAAGATACTTTCACCTTTACGCGCTTGATTTTTCAGTAATGCAAAAACCAAATCCTGTTTTCGCATTCGGTTGGCACCATCAATATCATTGGCAATAGCCATTTTCACCAGTTCGGAAACATGGATGCTTTTTAAATCGGATAAGCGCATAGAAGAGACTCTTGAAAATCGGAAAATTAAAGATGCGGGAAAACGGAAGGGATTTGCTAATGGAACAGGATAATAAGCCGAATAAAAAATTTCTGATGGTTCATCCGGCTTTATAACGGCACTTGCAGCTAAAGATTGATATTACAGATGGCTATCAATAAAAGCTGTCAATTGTGATTTTGATAATGCACCTACCTTAGTAGCTTCAATATTTCCGTTTTTGAACAACATCAAAGTGGGAATCCCACGAATACCATATTTCGGAGGAGTCGCCTGATTTTCATCTATGTTAAGTTTGGCCACTTTTAGCCGGTCACTGTATTCGTTCGCAATCTCGTCAAGAACAGGCGCAATCATTTTACATGGCCCGCACCATTCGGCCCAGTAATCGACAAGCACCGGAATAGGAGATTGTAATACCTCTGCCTCAAATGTTGCGTCCGTCACGTAATGAACATGCTGGCTCATGAAATCCTCTTTTATGTTTATTGATTCAAAAATGAAACGTCCGGTGACAGCCATGAGACTCGTTACTCTAGGCAATAAACCGAACTCAGGCACTGATTTAAAAACGACTGTAGAAGGTAAAGTATTGCAAGTACGCTATGATTGTATACTATAGAAAAATCAGACAGATGGAAAGAGCTTGTCTAAGACCGGCCATTTAACGAAAAGATAGCGTTCCTTATACTTGCTGAAACGAAACTGAAAGAAAAACCATATACATTAATCAATATATGATAACGATAAATCTAATCAGCAAGCCTGTCAACACTCTGCCTGCGGAATCACTTGAAATCCTTTGCCGAAAATACAAAATGCAATTAAGCTTTAAGAAGAAACAACATAATTAAAAAATAGTATGTACGGGATAATAAAGTGCCGAGCACCGGCTTACCGTGTGTGAAAATGATATCGGTTTAGAGGAATGTTCTGGTGCTGTATGAACTGTCGACTATACCGAAAATGTCGAGGGAAATTACTGAGCATTGTTACCTGTGCCCACCGGCCGTAGGCTAGAAGAATCTATAAAAAAGAGAATTTGATACACCTGTAACACAATCAATACGGACACCTTTCCTGGATGAAACACAACTACTACTCCTCTCAGGACTTCCAATGTTCTGCCTTTATGCATCTCTCTTCGAAATTTTTTTTCGCGCGTTTGCAAACGGCCCGTTCGTTCTTGGTAGCAATGGCCTTTGTTTCATATTCTTGCTCGTGTATCGCAGGGGAGCCCATTCCCACTTTACGACCAGAAATCAGTGATTTCATTGTAGATATGGCCAACCGCCATAAATTTGATTCGCACAAGCTTAAAACAGTCTTTAACCAAGCCCGCTTCCAACCCGACATCATCAGATTAATCTCAGCCCCGGCTTCGACGATTTCCTGGAATGAATATCGGGAACGGTTTGTCAATATGCAACGCATCAAAGGCGGGATCGATTTCTGGAACAAATATTCCAGAGAACTGGAACGGGCGAAAAAAGTCTACGGTGTGCCTGAAGAAATCATCGTCGCAATCATCGGCGTCGAGACTTCCTACGGCGCTTCGACCGGCAATCACCGCGTCATCGACGCATTAACGACTCTGGCTTTCGACTTTCCTCGAAGAGCCGACTATTTTCGTGAGGAACTGGAACATTATCTGCTTCTGGCAAGAGAACAGAATTTTGATTTACTAAGTATTAAAGGTTCTTACGCCGGCGCTATCGGTGTTCCTCAGTTCATGCCAGGAAGTTATAGACGCTATGCAGTGGATTTCGATGGCGACGGCATAATCGATCTGTCCGGAAACGCAGTGGATGCAATCGGCAGCGTGGGCAATTATCTGAAAACATATGGATGGCAACCAAATGAGCCGGTTGCCATACGTGCACAAGCCAAAACCGATAACTTCCAGGAATTTCTGGATGCGGGAATAGAGCCGTTGTATTCCATAAAGAAACTGCGCGAGGCCGGAATCATCCCACTCGATCCTGTCGAGAACGACAGCCTGGCAGCCTTCATAGAACTGAATAACCAGGGAAAACGTCAATTCTGGTTGGGATTCAGAAATTTCTATGTGATTACACGTTACAACCGCAGCACCTTTTATGCCATGTCCGTATTCGAGCTGGCCAAAGCAATTCGCGCAGGCAAATATGCCGGCCGGAAACGGTAGATTTCAACAATTCAACAGTACGAACAAATACGGCCTCGGTGCTCATTGATTTCGAAGGGCATGGGCCTTTTAGCAGGTCACTCGAATTGATACCCCATATTGGTCCAATAATGCCAGTCTTCAATTGCTTCCCTGGTTCCCGGGTCATCATTCCTGACAAAACTCAACTGAGAAAGCGGGACAACGAACTCATCTTCCAACGAATAGTGACGCACATTTCCTGTTCGTATTCTTCCTCAAATAACATGCCGATCACTTCAACTTCGTCATCAACTGTAAGCGGCGAGATAGCCCGCTTCTTGATGCATCTGGTGATAAATGGAAAACAAAGCCGGTTATCCAGATAGTAGTCCAACCCATCGCTTTTTCTGTAGCACCATAAGCATCGATGATAATCTCCATCGTAATACGTTCTTCGCGTTTTTATCACACTTGCGTTTGGTAGCCATGATATGAATCCAGACCCGTTTGCAACCGGATGTCAGGCGGCTGTGAATTTGACCTTACGAACATTTTCAAGCCTTGCTCGCTTCTTCGTGTGCCATAGTCGCCAACAACATTCGCAACCTTTTTATATGATGCGATTGAATACCAGCAACACTGCCCAACTCGAAGAACTCCTTTAGCCCCTTATACCGGAATGACTGAATCATCCACACCGGATGATACTTGCAGTTCGTATGACTACCTGCTTTATAATCTTTCATCTGACTATTCTACCCGATCACCTAAAGGTGAAGGATTTACGGATCCCCTCTGGGGCATTTAAATAATGCCAACACCTATGCAATACTTTCCGCTTACGTCAATTAACCTCTCCGTAAACAATCCTGAAATTTTTTACAAAGAATTTATCCATACTAAAAGGAAAGAATAATGAATATAGCTCATAAATGGCGCTTCTTCAGATCGGGAGGTTTTGATCAGGTACGTTTAGAAACAGGGGCAGATATTGAATCCCTTGGGACACTTGATCCTAAACTATGGGCTGCTCTCAGTTGCCCAACGGATAATCTGGAATTTGATAGTAAAACGCTTGAGTTCATTGACACAGATGGAGACGGGCATATCCGTGTCCCGGAAATCATTGCTGCGGTCGAATGGGCATCTTCTGTTCTTAAAAATCCCGAAGACCTCACTCGCGGATCGGATGCCCTGCAACTCAGTGCAATTGATGATAGTACTCCGGAAGGTGCTGCGCTACTCGCATCAGCCAAACAAATTTTACTCAACATCGGTAAAAAAGATGAAGTGGCAATTACAGTCGGAGATACCACTGACCTCAACAAAATTTTTGCCAGTACTAAATTCAACGGTGACGGTGTCATTCCTGCCACTGCTGCCAGCGATACTGAAACCCAGGCTGTCATTGAAGATATGATGAAATTCGTCGGATCAGTACAAGACCGATCTGGCCTGCCAGGAATTTCAGCAGAACAAGTCGAACAATTCTTTACAGAAGCAAAAGCATACTCAGAGTGGTGGCAAGATGCAGAACAAGATGCTACCAATATATTACCGTTGGGAGAAAATACTGAAGCCGCAAAAACGGCCTATGACGCAGTCAAAGCAAAAATTGATGACTATTTTACTCGCTGCAAACTGGCTGAATTTGACCAGAAAGCGAGCGATCCCCTAAATCCGGCGTTATCAAATTATGAAGCACTCGCTAGCACCAACCTCTCCAACACAACCGAACAACTCTCTGCGTTACCGATCGCCAGAATTGAAGCAAAGAAACCACTTCCACTCAACGAAGGTATCAATCCGGCCTGGATTAACGCCATCAATGCGCTGAAAAAACAAGTCATTCAACCGCTATTAACAAATAAAGAACATTTAAGCAATGATGAATGGCAAGTTCTTTGCGACAAATTTACTGCACATCAAGCCTGGCTGAATGTCAAACGAGGTGCTACGGTAGAAGCTCTTGGAATTAAGCGCATTCGTTCGATTCTGGCTGGAGGTTATCAAGATAAAATCTGCGTATTACTGCAAAAAGACCAATCGCTTACAAGCGCATCCAACGCAATCAATTCGGTTGAGAAACTGATTCGTTACCATCGTAATCTTTTTCAACTCTTGAACAATTTTGTTTCATTTCGTGACTTTTACACGGCACAAAATAAAGCAATCTTTCAGGCAGGCTCACTTTATTTAGATGGTCGTAACTGCGATTTTTGTCTACGTGTCAGCGACATTGACAAACATAGCAGCATGGCTAATTTGAGTGGCACTTATCTTGCTTACTGCGAATGTCAGCGTAGAGGTGGCAGTGAAAAGATGAATATTGCAGCAGCCTTTACTAATGGCGATGCGGACAATCTGATGGTTGGTCGGAATGGTATTTTTTATGACCGAAAAGGGCAAGACTGGGATGCAACTATTGTCAAGATCATTGAGCATCCTATTAGTGTTCGTCAGGCCTTCTGGTACCCTTACAAGCGCGTCGGAAAAATGATTGGCGAACAAATCGAGAAAATGGCCAGCGCACGCGAAAAATTGGTTCAAGATCAGGCGGCAGCAGGTATTGTGGATGTTTCACAAAAAGCGGAAACAGGCGCCCCACCGGCGGCATCCTTTGACATTGCAAAATTTGCAGGGATTTTTGCTGCGATTGGTCTTGCGATTGGTGCGATTGGTACCGCAATTGCGTCAGTTGTAACCGGCTTCCTAAGCCTGGTATGGTGGCAAATGCCACTCGCAATTCTGGGGCTGATTCTTCTGATATCCGGCCCTTCTGTATTAATCGCTTATCTCAAGCTCAGAAAACGCAACCTGGCACCGCTACTTGATGGAAATGGCTGGGCTGTTAATACACGAGCGATTATTAATATTCCATTTGGTGCTTCACTGACTCAAATGGCGACGTTGCCCGTCGGCGCACAACGCTCCCTGGTTGATCCTTATGCGGAGAAAAAAAGACCATGGAAGTTTTACCTTTTCATTTTGCTCCTGCTGGGAAGTATTGCTTATCTCCTGCATAGCGGCTACCTTAATCAAGGCACTATCGATGAACTGAGAAAGCGTTTTTCATCAGATAAAGCAGAAGTAACCAGAGAAGAAGCAACAGCTGCGCAGGAAATTTCACCTGCGCCATCCAAAACAGAGGTATCACCTGATAGTCGGGAAACTGAGACTGACAATACACCTCAGCCTGCAACAGAGGAACTAAAAAATGAATCGACGACTTCTCCTGAGCCACCAGCATTGACTATTCCAGCGTCGAAACCTAGCATCCGCCCCTAATCCTCGTTAGGGGACGTTCCTTTTGTACTAGCCAATTGCCATTTTCTGCGGCTATCCCGAGGCGATCAGAGCAGATCAGGGATCAGAGTTCACCAGTAATGCTGGATCAGCAGAGCTATGATTATGGAGTAGAGCCGAAACTGATCCAGCCAGAAAAGCCGACACAGAACAGATATGTAGAGAGCCTGAGTCGCGCCGGATCTTGTAACGGCTATTTGGTCAAATAACCTGAATTCGGGATAAACCCTCAAGGCTGTGACAGGCTATTACCAAGCAAATATAATTTGTGAAGAACATTTATTCAACGATAACCGCAGTCCCGCTCGCGGACACCATCAGCATGCCATTTTCCTTACCGAGTACTTCATAATCGATATCGATACCGACTATCGCATTGGCACCAAGTTTCTCGGCGCGTTCCTGTAGTTCTTCCAAAGCAATATTGCGAGCGCGTTGAAGTTCTTTTTCATAGGTTCCGGAACGGCCGCCGACAAAGTCCCGGATACCTGCGAAAAGATCTTTTAATACGTTGGCACCGAGGACAGCTTCGCCGGCGACGATACCGCAATATTGTGTGATGCGCTTGCCATCGATGTTGGGGGTTGTCGTAAGCAGCATGTTTCCTCCACTGAAAATATCATTCGATCAGCCATGGGACGATCGATCGAACACCACGATATGATCGGTCTCCACTCTAATCCCGATTTTTTCACCGATGGCATGATTATGATGGCTGGGAATCAGTGATAAAAGTGTTTGTCCGCTGTCAAGCCGTAAGGTGTAAAGGATTTCTGCACCACGAAACGCTTTATGCGCCACCATTGCACGTAGCGGGCTATCGTCGTCATGCACGATGTCGTCGGGGCGTATCAGCACATCGATTGGACCACCTGCCCGACAAATTTCGCAAGCCGGTTGACAAGGATGATAAATATCCCCGGTCAGAACCCCCAGTTCGATTTCCACTTCTCCGGTGGATGACATTCTTCCAGGAAGCAACACACCCTGTCCGATGAAATCAGCGATGAAACGGTTGGCCGGACGATGATAGAGATCATAAGCACTGCTCCACTGTATCATTCTGCCTTCGAGCATCACACCTATTTTATCCGCTACGGCAAAGGCTTCAGCCTGATCATGCGTAACCAGAATCGCGGTAATATTCAGCTTCTTGAGAAGCTCCCGTACTTCCTGGCTCAGGCGCTCACGTAAGCTTACATCCAGATTGGAAAACGGCTCATCCAGCAATAGCAGATCGGGGCGAGGCGCCAATGCGCGTGCCAGCGCCACTCGTTGTTGCTGACCGCCAGACAGCTCATGCGGATAGTGATGTGCTACTTCCGTCAGGCCAGTAATCTGTAGTAATTCAGTAACCCGCTGCGCTCGTTCTGCTTTAGGATGACGATGTAAACCAAAACCAACATTGGCAGCCACGTTCAGGTGCGGAAACAACGCGTATTCCTGAAATACCATACCTACTCGCCGTTGCTCGGGTGACAGAACGAAATCTGCACGACTGACGGATACACCGTTCAGTAAAATTTCTCCGGATGAAATCGGCTCGAATCCGGCAATGCAACGCAGAACGGTTGTTTTGCCACAGCCGCTCGGGCCCAGTAAACAGCCAATTTCGCCTTTTTCCAGCTCGAACGACAACTCATTCACGATGAGTTGCTGATCATAAGCGTGACTGACCTTATCCAGTCTCAGCAATTTATTCATGATCACACTATGTCTCAGTCTGGCGCACCAGCAGGACGATCGGCACCAATCCAACCAGAATCAACGTCAGTGCAGGTAACGCGGCCTGTTCCCATTCACCTTCCGAAGTCAGTGAAAAAATACGTACCGCTAAAGTATCCCAATCGAAAGGTCGGGTCATCAATGTGATGGGCATTTCTTTCATGACATCTACGAATACCAGAACCACTGCCGTGAATAACCCCCCTCTCAACATAGGAAAATGAACGGATTTCAACATTGACCAACCCGTGACACCAAATCCCATGGCAGCTTCATCGATACTGCGCGTTACGCGCTGCAACGCACTTTCCAGCGGAAAATAACTGACTGCGAGAAAGCGGGTCATGTAAGCGATCAGCATGACAGCGAGCGTCCCCTGAATCAACAGTCCGGTTTCAATCCCGAACAGAATCGACATCCAATCGCTCATCAGGTTATCCAACCACGCCAACGGAATGAAAATACCGACCGCCAGTACCGCGCCGGGTAGTGCATAGCCGATTGTAGCCAGACGTACCGCCAAGCGTGTCGAAATGCCGGTATGAAGGCGTGCGGCATACACCAGCATGACGGCTGCCAGACAAGTTATCAACGCAGCCAGTGCTGACAGCAACAATGAATGCCAGACGAATTCCAGATAACGCTGGTCCAGACCGTCTGCAAATGAATCCAGCGTCCATATACTCAATTGCACGACCGGCAATACAAAAGCAAAAAACAATACTGTGCCGGCCATTCCGGTCACTACTACTGCCCGCCAGCCCACAAGCCGGATACGTTCGATCCGTGCGCTTTTTTTATTCTCGGCAAAACGCATACGTAAACGGAACCGCTGCTCTATCAAAATGATCACGAGTACGATCAGAATCAGCAACGATGCCAATTGCGAAGCAGCCGACAATGAGAACATGCCGAACCAGGTTTTATAAATCGCCGTGGTAAACGTATCATAGTTAAATATTGCCACCGTCCCGAAGTCAGCCAGCGTTTCCATCAATGCCAACATGGTACCCGCGACGATCCAGGGACGCGCCATCGGCAGCGCCACCCGGAAAAAACCCTGGCGATGATTGAGCCCCAGGGATTGAGCGACTTCCAGCAGGCGTTTCCCTTGGGTCAGAAAAGCATTGCGCGCCAGTAAATAAACATAGGGATAAAAAGCCAGCGTCATGACGATCGCCACGCCGGATCCACTGCGTATATCGGGAAACCAAAGTAAATCGGAATCGAACCAGCTGCGCAGACTGGTTTGCAGCGGGCCGGTATAGTCGAATATCCCAAGTGCCACAAAAGCTGTCACATAAGCAGGGATGGCAAGCGGTAAAAACAATGCCCAGGAGAAAAAGCGACACCCCGGGAATGTATAAATGGCGGTAAACCAGGCAAGACTTACTCCCAGGATCGAGGTACCCAATACGATCCCCAGCGAGAGCCATAAGGTATTGGTCAATAATCGCGGCAACGTAGTAACGACCAGATGCTGCCAGATTTCATCCTCTGGTGAAAAAACGGAGGAAAATACCACGCATACCGGGATAAGTACCAGACCGGCTATCAGAAAGGGAACGGCACGCCACGCTGAACGCGCACCATCCTCCGGATATCGGGAAGATCGCCGGAAAGCGGAGCGCGTTATTGCTTTTTTGTCAGAAGAATAGCTGTTTTCCAAACGATAACCTAGCGATAACCCGCACGGTCCATCAGCCTGACCGCCTTGGCTTGTAATTCTCCTGCCTGTACGACATTCATCGGATTTGCTTTGAAGCTTCCCCAGCTATTGATTACTTCTCCTCGCTCAGATCGCGGGTTGGCCGGGTATTCCATATTGAGTTCAGCAAACAGATGCTGTGCCTGTTCAGAAGAAAGATATTCCAGTAATTGAATGGCAGCGCGTTCATTTTTGCTATGCCGGATAACGCCCGCGCCGGAGATGTTCACATGCACACCGCTGGTATTCTGGTTTGGCCAGAAAATTGCCAGGGGTAAGGCGGGATTGTCATTGATCAAGCGACCGAAATAATAAGTATTGACCAAGGTCACATCACATCGCCCGGCTGCGACGAATTCCATTGCACGCGTATCATCCGGCAGCGGATCAGTCGCCAAATTGGCTACCCATCCTTTGACGATACGCTCTGTTTCAGCTTCTCCATGTTCTGCGATCATCATTGCAACCAGCGATTGATTGTAAACTTTCTGGGAAGTACGTAAACATAACCGCTGCTTCCATTTCGGATCGGCCAGATCTTCATAGGTAGACAACGCATCGGGTTTTACTTTCTGGGTATTATAAACGATCGTACGGGCACGCACCGTCAACCCGAACCATTGCCCCTGCGGGTCTCGCAGATGCTCGGGAATGTTGGCCGTCAGAACGGGGGAAGTAACGGGTTTCAGTAACCCTTTGCGTGCTGCTTCCCATAAATTACCCGCATCTGTCGTAATGAGAACATCCGCGGGCGTTCTTTTTCCTTCTGCAATCAGGCGGGCCAGCAGCGCACCCTCCTTGTCGGTGGTAAATTTGACGGGTATCCCCGTCTCGCGGGTAAAAGCGTCAAACAATGGTTTAATCAGCTGCTCGATTCTTGCCGAATAAACGACGACTTCTTCTGCCCGGGATATGGGAGCGGCAAACAGACTGGCAAGTAACAGAATAACGGTACACCAGCGACCAAAAAAAATGGAGTGGGACATGATTTAACCTTAATTCCTTGATTGTTGAATGGATCGGGATAGCAATTCTGCAGGTACAGGACAGGGGTAATAGCACTGAACAATCACTCCGCTTAAACGAACAGTGTAGTGCCTCTGCGGTTCATGCATTTATTCGGAGTAAAAACGCCGCAAAAGCCCGTATTCCAGTCCACAATATTCAAATAGATAACCGCCCGAAAAGCTCGGGTCTGAATATCCGGGCAGAAAAGCTTACACCTCGAAAGTATACTATTAATAAGAATAATTATCAGTTAAGCATCGATACAGAAAAAATCAGTGCTGTCGGTTTCCAATGGATTCAACGGCGGATCTCCGAATCGATCTGATTCTGTCAGGCTGCCTGCTGCAACACCCATTCATGCAATGCGACATAATCGGTTTTACCGGTGCCGAGTACCGGTAACTTATCTATGTACAGGATATTTCTGGGAATCCCTAATTCTCCCAGACCGTTTTCCTGAAAATAAGTGACGATATCATTCCGGTCTGCATCCGGATTAGTTGTTACCAGAACGATTTGCTCTCCCTTTCTGGCATCTGGCAGTTGAACGGTCGCATGCGCATATTCCGGCCAGAGCCGACTGATGGATTCCTCCACTGCGGTCAGCGAAACCATTTCCCCGCCGATTTTGGCAAACCGTTTGGCACGCCCTTTAATGAAGAGATAACCTTCATCGTTGATTTCCACGATATCACCCGTATCGTACCAACCATCGGCAAGCGGCACGACCATCCCAGGTGTTTCGGCAAGATAATAGCCCTGCATGATATTCGGGCCGGAAACCAGTAATCTGCCGCCGCGCTCGATGCCCGGCACAGGCTCCAGCCTGCTGCGAATACCAGGCAGCAAACGGCCCACCGAGCCGGGCTGATTATGCATGGGCGTATTCAGGCTGAGAATAGGCGAAGTTTCAGTCGCGCCATAACCTTCAAAAATGCGTACACCGAAACTTTCCGACCATAGCCGGCGCGTACTTTCTCGCAGTTTTTCTGCACCTGCGAATACATACCGCACACTGTAAAAATCGTACGAATTAGCATAACGCGCGTAGCCGGTAAGGAAAGTATCCGTGCCAAACAGCAAGGTAGCATTGGTATCGTAGACCAGTTCAGGAATCACCCGGTAATGCAGCGGTGAAGGATAGAGAAAGGTTCGGATACCGGACAGCACGGGCAGTAACGTTCCGCCTGTCAGCCCGAAAGAGTGAAATATCGGCAAGGCATTGAATACGATATCAGTGGGACCAAAATCAATGCATGAAGATGCCTGAAAACGATTCGCCTGCAGATTGGTATGGCTGAGCACAACTCCTTTGGGTGTGCCTTCGGAACCGGAAGTAAACAAAACGACAGCAGGTATATCCGGATCTGCCCGGGAACCAGTAAAACGATAAAAGAAACTCGGCAACATCCCGGCCAGTAATCCCATGAGCTTATGCCACCAATGAATCCGAGGACGTAAATCCTCCAGATAAACCAGGGATACCCGCTGTTCCTCCAGGCTATCGACCAGGTTGGCCAGTTTTGCCGTTTCGACGAATCTGCGAGCGGTAATCACTGTCTGAATCTGCGCAGTCTGACAGGCAATCGCCAGATTTTTAGGGCTGGTGGAAAAATTCAACATGGCGGGCACGCGCCCGAAAGCATGCAGTGCAAAGAAACTGATCAAACTGCTCACCATATTGGGCAACATGATCCCTACATTTGCCTGTGCGTGGGTATAGCGGCACAACACGCTGCCCAGAATGAAACTGCGGGTTATCAACTGGAAATAGGTCAAGGGTTTGCGTTCAATATCTTCCGCGATGACATGGCTCCCGCCATGTGTGGCGGCAGCATCGAGCAGCGATTGAAATATGGTCTGCCGTATGACGTTGCTTTGAAAAATCGTGGTGGTCATGATGTCATAAAGTTTCAGACCAGCCATGCGCCGCCGCCGTTTGCCGCGGACCGAAGCCGACAGTTCAAAGGTTTCTGGCGGCATGACATTTATCGTGATCTTGGGAAACCAGCGTATCCGTACCTTTCCCTTCAATCGGGAGAAAGGCGTATATTGCGGACCTGAGAGACTGACCGGAAGCACGCGTGCACCGGATTTATCAGCGATCATGGCAGGCCCTTCGTAGATTTTCATGAGTGATCCGGTCAATGTCAGCCGGCCTTCGGGAAAAATCACGACTTTATCCCCGTTCTTAACACGTTCGATCAACAAACGAGTAGAAAGAGGATTGCCGGGATCGACGGCAACCGTATCCGCCAGAAACAGAAACGGCCTGACCCACCACTGCCGGGCAACGTTGGAATTGATGGCAAAGCACAGACGATCAGGGAAGCAGACGCTCAACAATGCCGCATCCAGAAATGATAAATGGTTGGCGACGATCAGCACCCGCTCTCCCGCGCGCTGATAATATTCCAATCCCCTGATTTCCAGCCGGTAGAACGTATGAAATCCCCATTGCAGAACGGATTTGACCAATGCGTAAGGTAACAGACTCGCGATGTAAACAGCGACCAGACCATTCAACAGGGCGATGGTCAGAAACACTTCAGGGACCGTAAAATCCAGGGCGAGCATCAGGGTGATACCGAGTGCAGAGATCACCATGAACAGTGCGTTCATGATGTTATTACCGGCAATTGCGCGTGATCGATGGGAAGCCTCGGCCTGGCTTTGTACAATGGCGTAAAGCGGTACGATATAAAGGCCGCCGCTGATCGAAATAGCAAGCAGGTCCAGCAGAATACGCCAATGTGCGAGTGATTCCAGAAAAACTGCTGCACCGATGAATTCCTGATGCGCTGCAGGCACAACGGCAGTACTGGCGAAATACAAATCAACGGTAAAAACGGTCATTCCCAGGATACCCAGGGGAACATAGGTCGCAGCCACTGCACCTTTGAGCAATTTATTGCACAGCAAGGCGCCAATACCGATTCCGACCGAAAAAATAGTCAGAAACAACGTGACGACCTGTTCGTTCCCACCGATGACTTCTTTAGTAAAAGTCGGAAACTGTGACAAAAAGGTGGCACCGAACAACCAGAACCAGGATATCCCCAGAATGGCACGAAATATAGTGGCGTTCTGACGAATCTGCTGGATGATCGTGCGCGTTTCTTCGAAAATACGGTAACTTATAACTGTATCCGCGGCAGCGGGCCGGGTGGAAGGAATGAACAGACTGAACAACCAGCCTGCTAAAGCCGCACTAATAGTCACGGTAGAAACGATAGCCCCGCCTTGTTCAGCCAGGATGAGCAATCCACCCGTTATGGTGCCAAGCAGAATAGCGATAAACGTTCCGGCACCGACCAGCGCATTGCCACCGATCAGTTCATCCTGATGCAACTGATCTGGCAGGATACCGTACTTCAGTGGCCCGAAAAACGCGGACTGCGCGCCCATCAAGAATAATATCCCCAGTAGAAACAGTACACTGTCCAGGTAAAAACCCACAGCCGCCGCTGCCATCAACACGATTTCGACGAACTTGACGTATCGGATGAGTCGCGCTTTATCCCATTTATCAGCCAGTTGACCGGCCGTAGCGGAAAAAAGAAAAAACGGCAGAATAAAAATTCCGGCCGCCAGTGTTACCATGATCTGCGGACTCAAGCCCGCATTCTCCATGGTGGTATAGGTAATCAGAATAACCAGCGCATTTTTGAAAACGTTATCGTTGAATGCCCCCAGGAACTGGGTAACAAAAAAAGGCAGAAAACGTTTGCTTGAAAGCAGCTTCCATTGGCTTGGGTGCATGGCAAACCTTTTTGGATAGTGACTCCCGAATTATAGGGGAGCACTACCGAAAACCATAGCTGTGAATTGAATGGAAAACCAGGAATCAGAAAAATTTATCATCCATCATCCTGCCCGGTTTTTCTTATTGACAATACCCATACACTACAGATATTATTTTTTTTATCTGCAACCACAATATATTGTGTTTGCAGACATTAAGCCACTTCCCAGCCTTTTAGCGGTTGCTTCAGCAGAATCAGATTGAACAGGAGAAATCGGTCATGCAACTTGTCACAGACAATACCCCCCTCAATCCTGTTTACCAGGATAATTTTTCGGAAAAAGCCAGCTCGTCAGCAGGGCAACGAAATTATTCCCAATACAAGGTCATTCGCCGTAACGGCACTGTCGTTGCATTTGAACCGGGTAAAATCTCCGTTGCCATGACCAAGGCATTCATTGCCGTGGAAGGCGGACAAAGCGCAGCTTCCTCACGCGTACGCGAGGTAGTGGCACGCCTGACTGAAGAAGTCGTGCATGCCCTGACGCGTCGCCGCCCGGAAGGTGGCACGTTTCATATCGAAGATATTCAGGATCAGGTCGAACTGGCATTAATGCGTTCGGGTGATCACGATGTCGCACGTGCCTATGTGCTATACCGTGAGAAACGGGCGCAGGAACGGGCCAGGCAACAGGAAAAGCAGGCTGCCGCCGGTCAGGCCGATGTACTGCATATTCTGGAGAATGGGCAGAAAATCCCGCTGGACCCGGCCTGGTTATCGGCAAGAATCGAATCGGCCTGCCAGCACCTGGAAGGTACTGATGCATCGCTGATTCTCAAATCGATGCTGAAGGATTTATACGACGGCGTCCCAGTCGAGGAAGTCAGGAAATCCGCGGTGCTGTCCGCGCGCGCCCTGATCGAAAAAGATCCAGCGTACAGCTTTGTTACCGCGAGACTGCTGCTGGATAACATCCGTTACGAAGTGCTGCAGGAAGAAGTGGCGCATGAAGCCATGCAACCACGTTATGCCGAGTATTTCCCGGCATTCATTCAAAAAGGGATCGAAGCCGGCCTGCTGGACGAGCGCCTCGGCCAGTTTGATCTGGCATCACTATCGAAAGTACTGGTAGCCGATCGTGACCTGCAGTTCGGCTACCTCGGTTTGCAGACTTTATATGATCGTTATTTCCTGCATATCGCTGAGCGGCGCATTGAGCTACCACAGGCGTTCTTCATGCGTGTCGCCATGGGGTTGGCATTGAATGAAATCGATCGTGAAGCACGTGCAATCGAATTTTATCACCTGTTATCGAAATTCGATTTCATGAGCTCCACACCAACGCTGTTCAATTCCGGCACGAGGCGGTCACAGTTGTCTTCGTGCTATCTGACCACCGTGCCGGATAGCCTGGATGGTATCTACGAAGCAATCAAGGAGAACGCGCTGCTATCCAAATTCGCAGGCGGACTGGGTAACGACTGGACACCAGTCAGAGCGATGGGGGCACGCATCAAAGGAACCAACGGCAAGTCACAGGGAGTCGTACCTTTTCTCAAAGTAGTCTCGGATACTGCAGTAGCCGTTAATCAAGGCGGCAAGCGCAAGGGGGCAGTATGCGCCTACCTGGAGGCCTGGCATCTCGACATCGAAGAATTTCTGGAACTACGCAAAAATACCGGGGACGATCGGCGACGCACACATGACATGAACACGGCTATCTGGATCCCGGATCTGTTCATGAAACGCATGCTGGCAGGCGGGGAATGGACGCTGTTTTCACCTTCTGACGTGCCGGATCTACATGAAAAATATGGTAAAGCGTTTGAAGAGGCTTATATTGTCTATGAGGATAAAACAGCACGAGGCGAATTAGCTTTATACAAGCGTATCCCTGCGCAGCAGTTGTGGCGCAAGATGCTGACCATGCTGTTCGAAACCGGCCACCCCTGGATCACGTTCAAAGATCCGTGCAATATCCGCTCGCCGCAGAACCACGTCGGCGTGGTACACAGTTCCAATCTGTGCACCGAGATTACGCTGAATACCAACGAAAAAGAGATTGCCGTGTGCAATCTTGGCTCTGTCAATTTGACGGCGCATATTGTAGATGGCAGGCTGGATCAGGACAAACTTAGACAGACTATCGGTACAGCTATGCGCATGCTGGATAACGTCATCGACATCAATTTCTACGCCGTAGCCAAGGCACGTAACGCCAATCTCCGGCATCGCCCCGTCGGGCTGGGTATCATGGGTTTTCAGGACTGCCTGCATAAACTGGGTATTTCCTATGCTTCTCAGGAAGCGGTCGAATTCGCTGATCGGTCGATGGAAGCAGTTGCCTATCATGCCTACTGGGCTTCTACCGAGCTGGCCGAAGAACGTGGCACCTATGCGACTTATCGAGGTAGTTTATGGGATCGTGGAATCCTGCCGCAGGATACACTGGAATTACTGCACGATGAGCGCGGTGGTCATGTGGAAGTGGATACCACGGCCACTCTGGACTGGGCAGCGTTACGTGCCAGAATCAAACAATACGGGATGCGCAATTCCAACTGCCTGGCCATCGCGCCGACTGCAACGATCTCCAATATTATCGGTGTCTCAGCCAGTATCGAACCGACTTATCAGAACCTGTACGTCAAATCCAATCTCTCGGGGGAATTTACGATTACCAATCGATGGCTGGTCAACGATCTGAAGAAAAAAGATTTGTGGGACGAAGTCATGATCGCTGACCTCAAACATTATGACGGTGCCGTCAGCAAAATTGATCGAATTCCGGAGAACTTGCGCAGTCTTTATGCCACTGCATTTGAAATCGATCCTAAATGGCTGGTCGAGGCTGCAGCGAGAAGGCAAAAATGGATCGACCAGGCACAGTCACTGAATCTTTACATGGCCGGCGCTTCCGGTAAAAGAATGGACGAACTGTATAAACTTGCCTGGCTGCGTGGACTCAAAACAACCTATTACCTGCGTTCCCTGGGCGCGACTGCCGCAGAAAAATCGACGGTTCATAGCGGTGCCTTGAATGCAGTTGCTGTTGCTGCACAACACGGTGTGCATGTGGCCAGTTCCGAACCGGCCCACGCAGTAGCTAAACAATGCGCTATCGATGATCCTGAATGCGAAGCGTGCCAGTAAACATTGAGAAATTAATTATCTGAACTTTAAGGAGCAAGACTATGCTGACATTTGAGGATGAGGCGCTGCAACCAGAAAATTCTACAGCAAAGGGCATATTGAGCAGTGCAGTCACAGCCGGAGCTGTGTCAGAACCGGCTGGCTCAGTCATGCGTAAAGAAACGATCAAAGAAACAGCTAAATCGGAATTTTCCCGTGAATCATTATCAGAGGATCACCGTCGCGTCTCCGTGGAAGACAAACGCATCATCAACTGCAAAGCGGATGTCAATCAACTGGTACCATTCAAATACAAGTGGGCATGGGAAAAATATCTGGCAGCCTGCGCCAATCACTGGATGCCGCAGGAAATCAATATGAGTCGCGACATTGCACTGTGGAAAGATCCCAATGGGTTGACTGAGGATGAGCGCCGCGTCGTCAAACGTAATCTTGGTTTTTTCGTTACGGCAGACTCGCTGGCAGCCAACAATATCGTGCTGGGAACCTATCGCCACATCACCAATCCCGAATGCCGCCAGTATCTGTTACGGCAAGCCTTTGAGGAAGCGATTCACACACACGCATATCAATATATCGTCGAGTCCCTCGGGCTGGATGAAGGTGAAATTTTCAACGCCTATCATGAAATCGGATCGATTCGCGATAAAGATGAATTTTTGATTCCTTTCATTGATACGCTGACCAATCCGACATTCCAGACAGGCACACTGGAAACCGACCAACAATTGTTAAAAAGTCTGATCGTGTTTGCCTGCATCATGGAGGGGTTGTTTTTCTACGTCGGTTTCGTTCAGATACTGGCACTTGGCCGACAAAATAAGATGACAGGGGCTGCCGAACAGTACCAGTACATTCTGCGCGATGAATCCATGCACTGCAATTTTGGTATCGATGTCATCAATCAGATAAAACTCGAAAATCCACAATTGTGGACCCGGGAATTTCGTGAAGAAATCCGTGCATTGATGCGTAAAGCGGTGGAACTGGAATACCGCTATGCTGAGGACACGATGCCACGCGGGGTTCTGGGTCTGAACGCTCCCATGTTCAAGGAGTACCTGCGGTTCATCATTAATCGCCGCTGCCACCAGATCGGTCTGGATCCGATATTTGCCGAAGCGAGTAATCCCTTTCCGTGGATGTCAGAAATGGTTGATTTAAAGAAAGAAAAGAACTTCTTTGAAACACGCGTGATTGAATATCAAACAGGCGGCGTACTAAACTGGGATTGAACCTCTCATCAATCATTTGCCTGCCGGAAAAATAGTGTAGAATGTTAGCGGGGTAGCTGGCTCACTCTAAGATTTAAAAAGATAGGTGAGCCAGACATTTTTAATTATTCGGAAAATCAATCATGCGAGCGAGCTGTTTTATTTATCTAAAATGAAGACAAAATTTGATACCGTCCTGGCTTTGATTGCCATAGTGGTATTACCATTCCTGTCTATGACGGCAGAAGCCGTTGAAACTTTAGAAAAGAATAACAATAAAGCCAGCATCACTGTCTCAGAAGTAAAACAGATTCATACGCAACTAGCACACCAACGATACGATGATTTATGGGTGCGTGTACGGGCTGGATTTTCTCTAGCCAACATACAAAGTCAGGAAATACGTAACCACGAGAAGAATCTTAGCAAGCGTCAGCGATTTATAGACCATATCGTTGAACGAAGCCAACGTTACTTATTTTATATCGTAGAAGAAGTCGAGCGGCGTGGAATGCCGACTGAGATCGCATTACTGCCTATAGTCGAGAGCGCTTTCAATCCGGATGCTTACTCTCACAGACATGCAGCAGGGCTGTGGCAGTTTATTCCTGCCACTGGTAAAGCATTCGGATTAGAACAGAATTGGTGGCACGATGAACGGCGAGATGTTATCGCAGCCACTCAAGCCGCACTGGATTATCTGCAAAAACTCCACAGGATGTTTGGAAACTGGAAGTTGGCGTTGGCAGCTTATAACTGGGGGCAAGGATCCTTAAAAAAGGTCATTGATGAAAACCACGGCGGGAAAAAAACCGTTAGCTTTCTTGATATCCGACTTCCGGCTGAAACCAAGAATTATATTGCGAAACTGATTGCAATCAGAAATATCATTGCGAATCCTCGGCGCTACGGCATCAAGCTAAAGCCGATACCCAACCGGCCTTATTTTGAACAAATCGAGATTACCCAGCAGATAGATGTAAAGCTTGCAGCCAGGCTTGCAGGAATCTCCGAAAGTGAATTCAATGCGTTAAATCCAGCTCACCATAGACCTGTTATCAAGGTCGAAAACGCTCCGCGCACACTGCTACTGCCCGTCACCAAGATCAAAACTTTCGTAGACAATCTCGAAAATTATGACAAAGCGCTGGTTTCGTGGCGTATTTATCAAGTTAAACAAGCAGAAACCGTACAGGAGTTATCAAAGCGGTATCGTATTTCTGCCGCTAAATTGGCCGAAACGAATGGGATATCTGAACAGGCCACTCTAAAAGAAGGTCAGACACTGCTGGTACCACGCGATGGCAGCAGTACCAGAGAAAGAACCTATCTGGCGTATAGCCTGCTTAAGGCGACGACGAACACCCGGTTTGAACGGCTCGTTTATGTCGTCAGGAAAGGCGATACTTTATACGACATAGCTAAACGGTACGGAATCGATATCAAAACGATCAAATCCTGGAATGGTGGGAGCGATCGGCTTGCCGTCGGTCAGAAGCTCACGCTCAAGCTGGCTTCGCCCCGTAATAATCCTTATCCTTCTTGAAGAATCAGCAGCAACTGTCCTGCAGATACATAATCACCCTGTTTACAGCTTATCTGTTTAACGATTCCGCTTACCGGGGCATTGATGGCGATTTCCATTTTCATGGATTCAATGACAGCAATGGGAACGCCAGCTTTGACTGATTGCTCAATCTCGACCAGCAACTTCCACACGGTACCGGTTACATCCGAGCTGACAGCATACGCTCCGACAGGTAAATCCAGCTCACTTTGAGTACTGGCCTCATCCAGTGTATCCTCACTGATATAGTCCAATATATTATTGGCTTTCCAGCGCTCACGTTCAGCCTCAAAAGCAGCCTGCTGCCGGGCCTTGAACGCTTCAATACTATCCGCGTGCTGACGTAAAAACTCCTGATATGCTCGCAAACTGAACACAGTTTCCTCAGTATGCAGCATGAAGCGACCTATAAGAAAATCCTGGCGCAATTCAAGTAACTCATGTTCTGAAACAGGATAAAAACGGATTTGATCGAAAAAACGCAGTAACCAGGGTTTGCCTTCTTTAAAATCAGGAGTCTGTCGATAGCGATTCCACATTTGCACAGTACGTCCGACAAACTGATAACCGCCCGGACCTTCCATACCATAAATACAAAGATAAGCACCACCTATCCCGACTGCATTTTCCGGCGTCCAGGTACGTGCTGGATTATATTTAGTAGTAACGAGCCGATGACGTGGGTCAATCGGGGTAGCAACTGGTGCCCCTAAATACACATCACCTAATCCCATCACCAAGTAATTAGCTTCGAACACGATACGTCGTACTGCTTCAATACTATCCAATCCATTGATACGCCGGATAAACTCTATATTACTCGGACACCATGGTGCATCTTGACGTACCGACTGCATATATTTCTTGATCGCAAGCTGTGTAGCCGCATCATCCCAGGATAAAGGCAAGTGAATAATACGCGCGGGAACTTCCATATCGTTAATCGCAGGCAAATCTTCTTCAGCCGTAACGAGTATATCCAGCAGCTGGTTACGCGCTAACAACTGTGAATCAAAGTGGATCTGCAGAGAGCGAATACCAGGCGTAATGTCCAGAATCCCAGGTAATTCCCCACATTCGATACGTTGCTGAAGCCAAATCATCAGGGCATGCGCACGAAAACGCAACATAAGATCCAACACTGGCATGCCATATTCGATCAACAGATATTTATCACCGGACTGCCGGTAAACAACCTGTACCTGTCCATTGCGCTCAGGAATCCAATATAAAACAGGATCATCCTGTTTTACTGAAAAAGAACGAATATCAGATACTTTAGGAAACTCAACAGAATGAAGCGCCTGGATCATTGCATTTTGCTGCTTTTCCAACGCAAGTGCATGTTCCAGAGTAAGCGGGTAAAACCGTACGCTATCGCCCGGCTTAAGCTGTCCGATTTTCCATAATTCTGCTTGCACGATCACAGCCGGGCAGACAAAACCACCCAAACTGGGCCCATCCGGTCCGAGTATGATAGGCATATCACCGGTAAAATCGATCGCTCCGATAGCATAAGGATTATCGTGAATATTCGATGGATGTAATCCAGCTTCACCACCATCGTTGCGTGCCCATTGCGGTCTGGGACCAATTAATCGTATGCCGGTACGGCTGGAGTTATGATGCACTTTCCAATCGGTGGCAAAAAATTCCTCAATGTCTGCATCGGTAAAAAAGTCCGGTGCACCATGCGGACCATACAGGACACCTATTTTCCACTGACTGGTATAGTGTGGAATCATTTCCGGAAGCAACACTTCAGATCTGACTTCCGATGCGGGCAGAATATGCAATACGTCCCCGGCACGCAATGCACGCCCCGCATGCCCACCGAACTGACCCAAAGTAAACGTAGACCGGCTACCTAGGTAATCCGGCACCTGAATTCCACCCAGAACGGCTAAATAAGCCCTGCTGCCGAATTGCCGAATTTTACCGAAACGCAGTACTGCACCCGCTTTAATAAAATGTGATTGCCATTGCACCAGTGGTTCATCATCCAGCCACACATCGATTGGTGCGCCACATACGGCGATCAAACTATCACAGTTGAATCTCAGCGTCGGTCCAGCCAGCGTAATTTCCAGGCCAGCCCGATCATCCGGATTGTTCACTAAACGATTGGCCAAACGAAAAGCCAGACTGTCCATCGGACCGGATGGAGGCACCCCTATGTTCCAATAACCCAGTCTGCCGGGATAATCCTGTACAGTAGTCTGTACACCGGCACTCAGTACATCCAGGGAATGCGGTCGATAATGGAACCCTGAAAGAAACTGGGTACTGACCTGCCCGTCGCGAAATGCCGTACTCGATAATATTTGCTTGAGATAATCCAGGTTTGTCTCGATACCATAGAGTATCGTATCATCCAGCGCAGCCACCAACCGATCAATAGCCTGAGCCCGGTCATCGGCGTGCACGATAATCTTGGCGAGCATCGGATCATAAAATGCTGATATTTCACAGCCTGACTCCACCCAAGTTTCCACACGTACAGCAGCAGGAAATACTGCTGTACTCAGCAAACCGCTGGCAGGCTGGAAATCCTTTGCCGGATTCTCCGCATAAACACGCGCCTGTATCGACACTCCCCGTGGCTGAACGGTAAATGTATTCAGCGGCGGTAATTCACCGGCCCCTAACAAGACCATCCATTCGACTAAATCGACACCGGTGACCATCTCAGTTACACCATGCTCTACTTGCAGGCGAGTATTGACTTCCAGAAAATAAAACTGGCCGGTAGCAGCATCATAGATATATTCCACTGTACCAGCAGACTGATAGCGGACTGATTCACCCAAGCGAATGGCTGTTTCCAACAGTGCTTCCCGGGTAGAAGCAGCCAAATCAGGAGCAGGCGTTTCCTCGATTACCTTCTGGTTACGCCGCTGCATCGAGCAGTCACGTTCACCCAACGCGACTACCTTCCCGCAACCATCACCAAAAATCTGTACTTCGACGTGGCGTGCCTGATCGATATATTTTTCCAAGAATAAACCAGCATCACTGAAATTACTTTGCGCCAAGCTCCTGACAGATTCATAAGCATCGATCAGTTCCTGCTGATTCCAGCACAAGCGCATACCAATACCGCCGCCCCCCGCTGTACTTTTCAACATCACCGGATAACCGATGTGATGAGCTTTATGACAGGCTGTTTCGATGTTTTCCAGCAATCCGGTTCCCGGCAACAATGGTATCTGGAATTGTTGCGCAAGCATACGAGCGGTATGTTTCAAGCCGAAAGCACGCATCTGTTCTGGGGTAGGGCCCAAAAAGCAAATACCTTGCGCAGCACATTGTTCAGCAAACTGAGCATTCTCGCTCAGAAACCCATATCCAGGATGAATCGCCTGTGCACCGATCTGGTGCGCGACCTCCAGTATCTTGTCTGCACGTAAATAACTTTCGCTTGCCAGTCCCTCACCTATACAGATACTCTCATCAGCTTCTAACACATGTCGCGAAAGCGCATCTGCCTTTGTAAAAACGGCTACACTCCCGATCCCCATACGGCGTAAAGTGCGAATAATCCGGCAAGCAATAGCACCACGGTTAGCGATCAAAACCTTTGTAAACACAAGGCCTCCTTATTGCGGATCCCACACAAGTAAACGAATCGGAGTCGGGTTATAGGCATTACAGGGATTATTGAGTTGTGGACAGTTGGAAATCAGTACCAGTATATCCATTTCTGCCAGCATCTCGACATATTTACCTGGCGCAGAAATACCATCGACGAATTCCAAGCCGCCATCCTGGGTAACTGGCACATTCATGAAGAAATTGATATTGCTGGTCAAGTCTCGCTTGCTTAGACCCATGCGTTCGCAATCCGCTTCGTGCGCGAGCGCATACAGGAAATTATCACGGCAGCTATGCATCGGATATTTTTCCAGTGCGTAACGGGTTGTATTGCTCTCGGCCGAGCACGCACCACCCAGCGTATCGTGCCGCCCACAGGTATCGGCTACGATTGTAAGCATCACATTACCGAAATTGGAATACAGCTTACTGCCATGACCTAAATAAAGTCGATTCTGAATACGGATAGTATCGGTAGCACTATAACGTTCCAACGGACGATGAACATTGAAAAATAAAGTATCGACCGCCTGGTTGCCTTTCAGATCGACAATGCGAAAAATCTGGCCCTTTTTCAGGATTTTTATCCAGGGTTCACCGGCAGCACAGATTTCATTTATGACTGCATGCTTGGGATTGAACTTGCTCTCCAGAATAGGTTGAACGCTCATTTTTCACCCCCCTTTGCATAAAACCGTCGCGTGTTTTGTAATCCCCGTACATTCTCTGCAATACGGACATATTCCACCGTCGATGCAGGCGGGGTGGCATATGTCGCCAGTTTCACAACACCAGGGTGATAATCCACTTCCACATCCAATGGATGCGGAGCAGTAGACAGCACGACCAACGTATCCATCTCGAAGCTCAGATCGACATAATCGCCTGGCTTGGTATGGCCAGTATGAAAAGTCAGCTCACCCTCGTCATCAGCAGTCACCTTACTGAAAAAATTTATATTTGGCACTACATCGCGCACCCCCAGGCCCCATTTGCCAAGTTCAATCAACATACCATCCACTCCATTGCGATACATTGCATTGTGGCACTCCTGATAACGTGCGGTACCATATTTATTTCTAATCAAACGACTATCACTTAATCCACAAACAGTATCATGCCATCCGACAGTATCAGCAGTGATAAAGCAAAAAATACGACCCATGTCGGAATGACAAGCATGTCCACTCGTTAACCGGAAGGTATGTTGTGACTTGAGAGTATCCGCCATGTTAAAGCGTTCGAGCTTTTCCTCATGATTAAAGAACAGTACCGCAGCATTCGCGTATCCTTCCACATCGATCAAACGTAATGTCATACCGCGACGTACGATACCCGACCAGTGGCATCCACCCGGAATATGCGTCTCCCATGAAAAGGTTGTCTGCCCGCTCATTTACTCCTCCTAATCAGAATGGACAACGTAGTAATGCTCAGAATACTGCCTAATACCAGTGGTACAGCCCACAACTGCCACCATGGAGCGTCAGCTGAAGCAAAATAACTACGCGGCCAGGCGATGTTGATAAGTTCGAACAAAGACCAACTAAAGGCCAGCACATTAATCATCAATCCCCATCTACCTAATTTCAGTTCCCCCAGTGCCGGATCCCATCGGCCAGTCAGCCGGGTAAATAATCCAACGCCAGTAGTCGTGGCAAACATGGCATACAGACCACCTGTCCCAAAAGCGATGATGAGTGCGACGGCTTCGTCACTCAATCCTAGCAACAATCCCATAGCCGCCAGCGATACGGTGCACAGCACTGCATTACGTGGTGTCCTGCTGGCAGTAACATGGCACAATTTCCTGGGCATATTGCCTTCACGTGCCATGGAAAACACAATGCGCGAGGTATACCTGACTACGGATGCACCACAGGCAAGAAATGCAACTGCTACGATAGCCAGAAATGGTTTCTCAAACCAAGCGCCGATATGCGTAGCGATCAATGGTGTAATCGGATCGAAGGTAGCACTGGTTCTAGCCAGCGTATCGTGATCAAAAGACAAAGTCAGCGCAGCCGAATTGAAGATGACCACTGTCCCCACTCCGGTTAGTGCAAAAAAGATTGCCCGTGGGACCATACGTTTGGGTTCGCGGGTCTCTTCTGCCGTAGTTGAGCATGCATCAAAACCGATAAAGGCCCAGCCAGCGATAGCCAGTGCGGCCAGGAAAGCAGCCGTTTTAGTAGGTGCAGTACCAGTTCCCAGATGCTGGAACAATTCGGAAAAGGGATGCTCCCGGAAAAATAGATATAACAACACTGCGACACCGAGTGAACCGACAATCTCGGCATAAACCCCCATCGTAATGGTCAGCTTGAACACATTTTCGTGTACGAGATTAAGCAACATACACAGCAGCAAAAAAACCATCCCCCAGAGCACCATCATTGCCCCGGTAGTGCTGGCTGAACCGAACAGAATCGAAAGCCAGATACCACCCGTATAGGCGGTGGTTGTAAGCATAGCGATAGTGGAACTCACATAGATGGCTCCGGCATACTGTCCGGTAATGGTCCCTGCCAATTGTCGTGCCCATTTGTAAGCACCACCCGCGATAGGAAACTGCGAAGCAAGCTCGGCATAAACAGTAGCGACCAATAATTGCATAACCAAACAAATCACCAGTGCTGCAAACCAGCCTCCGCCTGTCACCTGAGTTTGTACACCGATAATGGCATACAATCCGACTACCGGCGAAACCACTGCGAAACCAAGTGTAAAACTATTCCAGACACCCATACTGCGATTGAGCATGGCCGGATCCTGAACTTCTATAGAAGAAGCCCGGCAGGAAGTTTGTAAAGTTGACATGTTATTTCCTCGCATAGTCGAGAATCAACGACAACCAGTCAGACTTGCGAGGAAGGAAAGATTCCTGATGAAAAAAAAGCGTACTGTCTCTACCCCAGAATGAACAACCACCTGGCGATTGAGAAGGACAACAAAAGAAAGGCGATATACAGAAACTAGCAATATGCATAACGAAATCTCCATTCAGTTAGGAGACCGAGAGCCGTAATGCTTTTTTGCATTACATGATCTCCCGGGCTTTTATCCCTCCGTGGAGCTTCGTTATGACGAAGCCTCAAACTCTCGGACCAGACACCCTCCTTTCCTTTTACGGAGGGTCGGAACCCTAGCTTGCAGTAATTTCACTTCGTTGCGGATACAACGCAACTGATGACAGTAGCTCTCAATCTCTTGATTTAAAACAATATAAAAAACAATACTATTTATTCAAGCATAACTTATCTTTCTTAAAACAACAATATTTTTATAGCCTTTCGAGTATTCAAAATACTGCTATGGTGAATTCCGTCACGAATATAACCAGCAAAATTCAGACCCGCCTAATCCTGAAAATCTGGAATACTAATCCGAACATCCACTTGTGTATTCTGAATCCAACCAAATCGGCCATCTTCGGTTTGTACACGAAGCCAGTCACTATGATAAGCAATAGCAGTAAGTGAAGTACCTTTCGCCAATAAACCACGTACTTTGGCATGATCGCTGGGTCCGGCTCGCAGATTGTCAGCTCGAGTAGTAAACAAAGCAATCGGTGTTTTAAAAATTACCGTAGTATGCTGCGATTCTTGTAGCTTCCTAGCTGAATTGGATGTCATATCAATCAATTCTCTGGATTGAGCAGCATAATTCATTGCATTACTATAATCTTTCTGCCTATAAGCAACTGTTGCAGCATCTAGCAAACGCTGCGCCAAAGATTGCAGTGGAATATCCGATTCGTCGAGCATAGCCTGCTTAAGTGTATCCATCGCAACCTCGACTTCAGCTATCTTGGAAGCAGCTTCTGGCTGTGTTGCCAATCGGTGCAGCTTGCTTTTAGTACGACTGACCTCACTTGCTGTTTCCTGTAGAACTTGTGCCTGATCCAGTTCACGGACATTCTGACTCCGAATCAGTTCGTCCTTTTCTGCGAGCAGCTGTTTAAGATAAGATATTTCATCCTGGTACCGTCTGAAGCATGGCAATTTTTCAGGAATAGGAATGACTCCCGTTTTTTTTTCCGGTTGCATTGATATGTAATTGACAGCCGAGCTGGGTGAAGAAAGTCTCGGTTGTCGACGCTGAGCGCATCCAACCAGACTTACCCCTATCAATATCACGATTAACGAGATTGATAATTGTTTATATGAGGTATAACAAAGCCTCGGCATCTTTTATTCTCTTATAAAATTTGAGATTTTATTGAATATTCTGATCCACTCAAACTCCCACGTCTAGATATCGGTTATCAGAAAATAAACTTTAACTCAAAATCGAGGAATTACTTGAGCAGTAACTTTCAGTCATTTCACAGTTGTTTCGGCTGGAACAGGATTGATTTATAGTATCTTCAGAAAAGTATTAATTGCTTCCTGTCAAACGAATAACGAAATACAGTAAATCTTCTATTACAGACAACTTTATATCTCTTCTGGGCAACCGATTGACCTCTTTGTAATCATTCTGATTTCGAGCAATAAAAAATGTACAACCGGATCATTCGCTGGATACTGATTCAACTTGCCGCCATTCTGCTCATCGTAGCAGCTATAGTCATCATCCTGGGCGAAATCCTGACAGGGCCGGCACCTACTGCAGTAGAGACTCTGTCACCAGACTTTTCGGTTGAGACAATCCAGATCCCTGTAAAAAACGATTATGCCGTACATGGCTGGCTGGCACGTGGAACTTATGGGCATGGTGCGATCCTACTTGTACATTCCATGCGCAGTAATCGACTGGAAATGCTTGGCCGCGCCAGATTTCTGAATGACCAAGGTTACCATGTACTGATGATCGATTTACAGGCACACGGGGAAACACCGGGTAGCCGTATTACCTTCGGAGCGCGCGAATCAGTAGACGTCTCTGCTGCAGTAGCTTATCTTCGACACACATTTCCACATGAGCGTATTGCCGTAATCGGCACAACTCTTGGCGCCGCAGCTATCCTGTTAGCCGACCCTCCATTGAAACTCGACGCCATGATACTCGAATCATTACATCCGACTTTTGCAGAGGCAGTCGAAAACCGACTTCGCTTACATTTAGGAGACTTCGGAACATATCTAAAGTTTCTGTTGCTCCCTTATTTTTCCTTTCTTCTGGATCTACCGGTCAATGAACTGGATCCCATCGAACGAATCGGCAATATGACCACACCAGTGTTATTCATTGCTGGCACGCATGATAAACATACCACTCAATCCGAAGTTGAACGTTTATATGCTGCCGCCTTACCACCCAAGGAACTCTGGGTCGTCGAAGGTGCTGGCCACTACAACATGCATACCTATGCAGGCAAAAGTTATGAAGCACGCATCGCTGAATTTCTGGCGACCTACCTGCAGAGACAATGATTATCCGCCCTATTTCAATCTTTTAATCTATCAGGGAGAACCATGTCTGATTATCGACACATACTGCTAGCAGCAGATTTTTCTCATCAGGATGATCAGGTAGCTCATAAGGCCAAACGTCTGGCAAGCTATACCGGAGCAAAACTCAGCCTTATACATGTACTGGATAATATTCCCATGCCTGATACACCTTACGGCACGCTGATTCCTTTAGACATCGATACCTCCTATACAATGCTGGAACTGGAAAAGCAAAGATTAAACGAGATGGGTAACACACTGGATATCGATCCAGCCTGCCGCTGGTTGGTTTGGGGAGAACCCAAGCAAGAGATCACCCGAATTGCCAAGCAGGAGAATGTTGATCTAATCGTAGTCGGTTCCCATGGAAGACACGGTCTGGCGTTACTGCTGGGTTCCACTGCCAACGGTGTGCTTCATTACGCAAGATGTGACGTGCTGGCAGTACGTTTGCAGGACGATTAAGATTCGCCTCCGTCTCTACCAAAAAGCAAGCGAGAGCGGACAATCAGACGACACCGTGGTTGTCAGAGCCATCAGCCTCTTCCGTTTCTTCCACCAGAAACCCGTTTGCCTGTCGATTCCATAGCCGCGCATAGGCGCCACCGGCAGCCAGCAGATCAGCGTGACTACCATCCTCAACGATACGGCCACGATTGAACACCAGGATACGATCCAGATGAGCAATGGTGGAAAGACGGTGGGCAACCACGATCACCGTCTTGTTCTGCATCAATGTGTCCAGACTGTTCTGGATTGCCTGTTCGGTAATCGAATCGAGACTGGAGGTGGCCTCATCCATGATCAGAATCGGCGCATTCTTGACGATCACCCTGGCAATGGAAATACGCTGGCGCTGGCCGCCGGAAAGTTTCACACCGCGCTCACCCACCAGCGATTCATACTGGCTGGGCATCTGCTGGATAAAATCATGGGCGTCTGCTCTGCGCGCCGCCAGTTCGATCTCGTCACGATCCGCATCGGGGCGACCGTAGCGAATATTTTCCAGCAGAGTACGGTGGAACAATCCTGGATCCTGCGGAATCAGGCTGATCTGCTCGTGTAAAGATTGCTGAGTCACATCGCGAATATCCTGACCATCGATCAGGATACTGCCCTGCTGCGGATCATAGAGCCGCAGGATCAAATTAAGCAGTGTCGACTTACCGGAGCCGGAATAACCCACCAGGCCGACACGCTGACCACCTTCAATACGCAGGTTGAGACCGTCAAATACCTTACTGTGAGGAGTATAGCCGAAGCTAACGTCACGCAGCTCGATACAACCATGCGTTATACGCAATGGCTGCGCATCCGGACGATCGACGATCTCGTGATCGCGCACGATAGTATGCACACCGTTAGCAATGTTACCGATATATTCGAACAGATCGATGAAACGTCGACTGACATTACGTACTTCACCGATGATCAGCAGCGACAGACTGACACTCATCACGAAATCAGCCACCGAAATGTGGTTACGCTGCCATAGCAGCAATGCAAACAGCAGCGTGCCGACCTTGAGAATGAGTGCCGACAGATACTGAAACCAGAGTATCTTTTCATTGGACCAGAGCCAGCGCCTCGAAGCAGATATCTCGTTGCGCAAATAACCATCAAGATAGCCACGTTCGAAATCGAGCATGGCAAACAGCCGCACACTGGCAAGATTGGTCACTGCATCCACCACTTTACCCGTGGTGGTACTACGCGCTTCGGCCGACTTTTGCGCCAGCGGCCGGCAACGACGTGCCAGCCAGTAGGAAATGCTGAGAAACAACAGTGCCCATATCAGTGTAAACAACGATAATTCAACACTGGCATGCCACAGCAATATGATCGAGACAGCAAGGGTGACCGCGATCGGTAAAAAATCAAAGATCAGCGTCCACAGCGTCATATTGACGCCCATCGACGTCTCCGAGATACGGCTGGCCAGCGCACCGGCAAAGTTATTACTGAGAAAACGATGCGAATGGTGCTGCAAGTAAGCATACAGTTCGCTGGTCACCCGTGCGCGCAATCGTGGTGCGATATTGATGCGGCAAGCGGAACTGGCACGACTGAATATCACCTCACTAAGGTTGAGCAATACATAGAGCCCGAGAGGGAAAGCGACCGCAGTAAATATCTGTTCCTGTGCACCGATGACATCCGTAACGTTGCCGACGATCTGGCCGATGGCATAGGGTGTAAGAATACCGCTGGTGGAAGCGCCGATCTCCAGTATCACGATCAGTACATACCACCAGCGATAGTACCGGAAGAAGTGCAGCAGAAAAGAAAAGGGATCACCGGGTAATACCGGTACGCGCGAAACGCTATAGATATCAGTCATGGAAACGTTAGTTGTTGCCCATCTGTATCCGCATCACATCACTGCCGATAATGGGGCAGCAACCGATAGTAATGTGCCTGCTGGGCAAGACAATATTGGCAGGGAAATGCCTCATTAGAAAATTATCGCAATCGTCGCTCCTAGCCACCTTTGTCGTTGCGAGCTGCGCAGCCTTTAGCCGCGAACGAAGTGTGGCGGGTGACGGGACGTGGCAATCCAGAAAATACCGTGGCGACACTACCTCTGTACAACCCTGCCAGCCCCACACCGGGTGGCTCCTCGTCCGTTGGCGACCGCCATGACGGGGATTATGTTGCCTGAAAAGTTACTGAAAATGGCTCACAGATATAAAAATAAATACCCTGCTTCAGCAAAAATGACTGTACTGATAGCCGGGTTGGTTGTCAAACATATCGATTAACAGTCCTGGATGTGACAGCAGAAATACACTACTCCCTGCTTCCTCAATCAGGGTCGCGCCAGTCAGGAGCAGAGAAATAGGCACGTGTCTCCCTGACTACGATGCCCGACAATAACAACAGGCCGATCAGATTAGGTAGTGCCATCAGCCCGTTGGCGATGTCGGAAAAGGTCCACACCAGCTCCAGCGACAATACCGCACCGAAATAGACCGCCACCGAGAATGCCAGCCGATATGGCACCACCCCCGTACGTCCGACCAGGCGCTCGACGCAACGTTCACCGTAGTAGCACCAGCCGAGGATGGTGGTAAAAGAGAAAATCAGCACACCGAGAGTCACCGTATATGTTCCCCAGCCGCCACCCAATCCCTGCTCCAATGCCCACGCAGTCATCGGTGCGCCGACCAGCCCGTCCTGCATCCAGGCATCGGTAACGATGATCGCCAATGCAGTCAAGCTGACCATAATCAATGTATCAATGAAAGTCTGGGTCATCGACACCATCGCCTGGCGTACCGGCTTGTCGGTAATCGCAGAGGCCGCTGCGATGGCACCGGTGCCCAGGCCAGACTCATTGGAGAAAATACCGCGTGCCACACCCATTTGGATCGCCAGGATCACTGCTGCGCCGGCGAAGCCACCCGCAGCCGCGGTGCCACTGAAAGCATCAGTAAACACCAGCACGATCGCCGCGAGCAACCGGTCGGCGAATACGGCCAGAACCGCCAGGTTACTGATCATATAGAGCACGCACATCAGCGGCACCACGCCGGCCGCAAACCGGGCGATGCTCTTGATGCCACCCAGGATAACTGCTGCTGCAATGATCGCCATCACGGCGCCGCTCCAGGCTGGTGATAGATCCCAGGTGGATTGAAGCTGCGTCGCAGCAGTATTGGCCTGCACCATGTTGCCAATACCGAACGCGGCTATCGCGCCGAATACCGCAAAGGCTGCGCCCAATGTCCGGCCCCAGAACCCACCGATGCCATAAGTCAGATAGTACATCGGCCCGCCGCTCTGCTCTCCACTGGCATCAGTACGCCGGTATTTCACGCCCAGCAGGCTTTCGGAATACTTTGTCGCCATACCGACCAGGCCGGTCATCCACATCCAGAACAGCGCCCCTGGCCCACCGATACCGATCGCCGTTGCAACGCCGGCAATATTACCGACACCGATAGTCGCTGCCATTGCTGTCGCCAGAGCCTGGTAATGCGATACATCGCCGGTCAGCGCGTTGTGTTCTTTGCGTCGCACAAAAGCCAGCCACAATGCATACCCGAGTATCCGGAACTGCAGCCCTCGCAGACGAATCGTCAGATACAAACCGGTAAGCAGCAACAACGGAATCAGCAGAAACGGACCCCAGACAAAAGCATTGATCGCCGTCAGTACCGCATGCAATCGTTCCACGATATCACTCCCTAATCTAACAACCGGACACTGGCCATAACTCCTGTATATCTGATAGCAAACCGTAAAAGTTTAATAGATTAGATAACACTGGCAAGCAAGCGGTTTAAATGATACGCATGGTTTGGATGCAGGATGTAAAAAACCCGGCAGACATCTGTTTGCCGGGTTTCTGCTACCATACATCATCCATCCCTAGAACGGGATATCGTCTTCCATGTCGTCGAAACTGCTGCTGGCTTTAGTAGTACTGGTGTTGGCGTATTCGTTATCCCTGTCAGCTGGTGGTTCGTAACTGCTCCCACCGGAGCGGCTGCCCAGCATTTGCATGCGGTCAGCGATGATTTCAGTCGTGTAGCGCTCTATGTTGGATTTATCAGTCCACTTGCGCGTCTGCAGGCGGCCTTCAATGTATATCTGCGAACCTTTCTTGAGATATTCCCCGGCGATCTCGGCCTGTTTGCCGAACATGACGATCCGATGCCATTCGGTGCGTTCCTGTTTCTCACCGGTCTTGTCTTTCCAGGTATCGGTCGTAGCGAGATTGAGATTCGCCATCGCATCTCCACTGGGCATGTAACGTATTTCCGGATCCCGCCCGAGGTTTCCGATCAGCATAACCTTGTTCAGTGATGCCATCTATATACTCCCTTCCAGTAACTGAACCACTTTTTCCTCATCAAAGCCCTTGAGGTCAACCTTCAAATAAGCCACCTGCTCGTTGGCCAATACGAGTGCCTCATAAACTCCCGGTAATGCTGCCAGCTCACGCGACAGGCCACTGGCCTGGTCGGCATCCATTTTTCTGACCTGATACATTTTAGAGCGAACTGCAGCCGGTGCCTGCATGGTTACGGCCAAAATCAGCCAGATGACGAGTAATCCGCTGCACATGGCAGTCATGGCGTAAAACCCGTAATGTTCAAACAGATAACCACCGGCACTTGCACCAATGAATGCGCCCAGAAACTGGGTACTGCTGTACACACCGATCGCAGTTCCTTTGGCACCGACCGGTGCGATTTTCGAGATCAGCGAAGGCAAGCTGGCTTCGAGCAAGTTGAATGCTGCGAAAAATACCAGCAATGCGAACGCCAGTCCCCAAAGCGTAGCGTCAAAAACCGCCAGCAGAATCTGTCCTGCCAGCAACAACGCAATGGCGGCAATGAACACCGGTTTCAACCGGGCTTTTTTCTCCGCGTAAATAATGGCAGGAATAATCAGTGCAATGGATAACACCAGCACTGGAAAATAAACCTGCCAGTGATGTGCTGCTGCCAGGCCGGCTTCCCGTAACGATAGCGGCACAACCAGCCAGAGTGCCATCAAAACCGCATGTAACGCAAAAATACCATAATTCAGTCGTAGTAATTGCGGATTCCGCAACACGCTTCCGAAACGATTGGTGGTTACTTCAGTATCCGAATGAAAACGGCTGACCAGCGGATCCGGTATCACTTTATGCACGACCCACATTGCCAGTATCGCCAGACATCCGGTAATAAGAAAAATACCGGGCACACCGATCCATTGATTCAGCAAAGGTGCCAGCATCAACGATAGTGCGAACACGACACCTATGGTCATCCCGATCATCGCCATTGCTTTGGTACGGTGCTCTTCACGCGTCAGATCGGCAGCCAGTGCCATGACCGCGGCTGAAATCGCGCCAGCTCCCTGGATAACCCGGCCAAAAATCACCCAATAGATGTCGATGGCGGTCGCTGCGACAAAACTGCCCAAGGCAAACAAAGCTAATCCCAGATAAATAACCGGTTTGCGCCCGATGCGATCAGACAACCAGCCGAATGGAATCTGCAGGATTGCCTGCGTCAACCCGTAAGCGCCCAGCGCAATCCCGATCAGGGTGTAATTATCTCCTCCCGGCAACTCTTCTGCGAAAAAAGCAAAAACGGGCAGGATAATGAACAGGCCAAACATGCGCAGTGCATAGACGCCTGCAAGACCGATAGAGGCACGCAGCTCTATACGGGACATTTTTTCGGGAATTTTAGATATTGTTTTGGATGTCAAGGTTGCGGACATGAAACAGAATTGTGATAAAGCCAGAAAGTTGGGTATATTATCAGGTTGACCCACACTTAGGTAGGCAATGGAACTAATCAGAATCCGTGGCGCACGGACACATAATCTCAAGAATATCAATCTCGATTTACCACGCAATCGGCTCATCGTTATTACCGGATTATCCGGTTCCGGCAAATCCTCGCTGGCCTTCGATACACTCTATGCGGAAGGACAGCGGCGCTATGTCGAATCACTCTCGGCCTATGCTCGGCAATTCCTGCAATTGATGGAAAAACCGGATGTCGATCTGATTGAAGGATTATCACCCGCGATCGCGATCGAGCAGAAAGCCACTTCACATAACCCGCGTTCCACAGTCGGCACAGTCACTGAAATACACGACTATCTGCGTTTGCTGTTCGCGCGCGTGGGCGAGCCACATTGCCCGGAGCACGATATCCGGCTTGCTGCACAGAGCGTTTCACAAATGGTCGACCATGTCCTGCAGTTGCCTGCTGACACCCGCCTGATGATACTCGCGCCGATCGTCGTCGGACGTAAAGGTGAGCAAGTGGAATTGTTCGATGAATTACGCGCGCAGGGCTTCGTACGCGTCCGGCTGGACGGGGAAGTATTTGATATCGACGCATTACCGAAATTACACAAAAACAAAAAACATACCATCGAAGTCGTCATCGATCGCCTGAAAACCTCGCAAGACGCCAAGCAAAGACTGGCTGAATCATTCGAGACTGCATTGCGCCATGCCGAAGGCAGAGCACTTGCGGTAGAAATGGACAGTGGCAAGGAGCATTTATTTTCCGCAAAATTCAGCTGCCCTGTCTGCAGCTATGCCTTGTCTGAACTTGAGCCACGCCTTTTTTCTTTCAATAACCCTGTTGGCGCCTGCCCTAAGTGCGATGGACTGGGGCAGATTACCTTTTTCGATCCGGCACGGATCGTTGCATTCCCGCATTTATCACTGGCCAGTGGCGCCATCCGAAACTGGGATCGGCGTAATCAGTTTTACTTTCAGATGTTGCAGGCACTGGCGAGCCATTATGGCTTTGATCTGGAAACCCCGTTCGAGCAGCTAGACGAAACCATTCGGCAGATCATCCTCTATGGCTCCGGCAAGGAGAAAATTGTTTTCACCTATCTCAATGAGCAGGGGCATGCCTATCAGCAAACCCATGCTTTCGAGGGTGTCATCCCCAACATGGAACGCCGCTATCGGGAAACCGAATCACAAACTGTACGTGAGGAACTGGCAAAGTTCATCAACGCTCGTGTGTGTCCTGAATGTGAAGGTACGCGCCTGTGCCGTGAAGCCCGGCATGTTATGGTCAACGACAAGACAATTTTCGAAATCAGTGCCTGGCCGCTGCGACAAGCTAAACAGTTTTTCGATGAAATGGAATTGGCGGGACACAAGCAGGCAATCGCGGAGCGTATCGTCCGGGAAATTTCCAACCGGCTGCAATTCCTCAACAACGTCGGACTCGATTACCTTTCTCTGGATCGCTCTGCAGATACGCTATCAGGCGGCGAGGCACAGCGCATCCGCCTGGCCAGCCAGATCGGCTCCGGTTTGACCGGTGTCATGTATGTACTGGATGAACCTTCCATCGGATTACATCAGCGCGATAACGGGCGGCTGCTGGAAACGCTCAAACATTTACGCGACCTGGGCAACAGTGTCATCGTGGTAGAACACGATCAGGATGCGATTTTACTGGCCGATCATGTGGTCGACATGGGCCCTGGTGCGGGCGAGCATGGGGGATGTGTCGTCGCAGAAGGTACTCCCGAAGTCATTCAGGCAAACCCTGAATCGCTGACCGGGCAATATCTTTCCGGCAAACGCTCTATTGCCCTACCCTCGACACGTACCCTCCCGGATCCGGAAAGGATGCTGCACATTCGCGGTGCAACCGGCAACAATCTCAAGCAGGTGCAACTTAATTTACCTGTCGGTCTCCTGGTTTGCATTACCGGCGTATCGGGCTCCGGCAAATCCACACTGATCAATGATACTTTGTATCGGGCAGTGGCACGTCATCTCTACGGCAGTCATACCGATCCCGCAGTACACCAGAGCATCGATGGTCTGGGCTTTTTCGACAAAGTTATCGATATCGATCAAAGCCCGATCGGGCGCACCCCTCGCTCCAACCCTGCCACCTACACCGGCCTGTTTACACCTATCCGAGAATTATTCGCCGGCGTGCCCCAGGCGAGAGAACGTGGCTACACACCCGGTAGATTTTCGTTTAACGTCAGGGGAGGACGTTGCGAAGCCTGCCAGGGTGATGGTGTCATCAAAGTAGAAATGCATTTCCTGCCGGATATCTACGTAGCATGCGACGTATGCCACGGTAAACGCTATAATCGCGAGACGCTGGAGATTCAATACAAGGGTAAGAATATTCACGAGATCCTGCAGATGACGGTAGAAAATGCCCACCTATTTTTTGCAGCCGTGCCCGTAGTCGCACGTAAGCTGCAGACCCTGCTGGACGTGGGACTGGGCTATATCACCCTGGGACAATCCGCTACGACGCTATCCGGCGGCGAAGCTCAGCGCGTCAAACTGTCACTGGAATTATCCAAACGCGATACCGGCCGCACCCTTTACATCCTGGATGAGCCCACTACCGGCCTGCATTTCCAGGATATCGATCTATTGCTCAAAGTATTGCATCGCTTGCGTGATCACGGCAATACCGTAGTCATTATCGAGCATAATCTGGATGTCATTAAAACTGCAGACTGGATCATTGATCTGGGCCCTGAAGGTGGCGCAGGTGGTGGAAGGATCATTGCAGAAGGCACACCGGAAGATGTGGCAAGAAACCCCGAAAGCTTCACAGGACATTTTCTCCGGCCGTTGCTCTCTACCGTTACACCAAGGCAACTCCATGAACCCGCGTGAACTGTTGCGTAACAGTTTTCAGGCTGCTATCGATGCAGCCGATCCGCTGCAAATCGTACCGTCTCACTTACCTGATCCACCCAGAAGAAATACCTTGGTCATTGGTGCAGGCAAGGCAGCTGCAGCCATGGCCCAGGCGGTAGAAGCACATTGGCCCGTCGGCACTCATCTGGAAGGAATTGTCGTCACGCCTTATGGTCATAGCTTACCGACGCACAGCATTATGGTGATCGAAGCGGGTCATCCGTTACCCGATACACAAGGAGAATTAGCCTCCCGTGCCATTCTGGAATCGGTACAAATGCTCGGTGCCGACGATTTGTTGCTTGGTCTATTCAGTGGTGGAGGATCGAGCCTGCTCTCGGCACCCATTCCTGGCGTCACACTGGACGAACTGAAAGCCATTGCTCACCAGCTATTGCTTTGTGGCGCTTCGATCCAGGAAATCAATACCGTACGCAAGCACCTGTCCACAGTGCTGGGTGGCAGGCTGGCCGCAGCTTGTCGTGCACCAGTACGATGTTTGATTATCTCCGACGTTACAGATAATGATCCCACGCATATCGCTTCCGGACCCTGCGCACCAGATCCTACCACCTATCAGGATACTCTAGCCTTGATCGAGCATTATGCGATCACGGTTTCTCCGCAGGTAATGCATATTTTGCAAGTCAACAGCCAGGACGGTGGAAATGAAACACCCAAACCGGGTGATCCGGTTTTCAGAAACGTAAAAAATCGCATTATTGCGACCGCTCATCAATCACTTGCTGCTGCAGCACAATTTTTCCATTCGCAGGGAATCACACCGCTCATTCTCGGTGATACCGTAACAGGTGAAGCGCGCGAAGTGGCCAAAGTTCATGCAGCCATAGCGCGAGAAGTACGTCATTACGGTAATCCATATAAACCGCCTGTTGCCCTGATTTCCGGCGGAGAAACAACGGTCACGGTAAAAGGCCCGGGACGAGGTGGACGCAATACCGAATTTCTTTTATCGCTGGCCATTGCACTCGGTGGCCTGGAAGGTATCTATACACTGGCCTGTGATACCGATGGCATAGATGGCACCGAATCCAACGCTGGAGCCATACTCACCCCGGATACCCTGAGCCGGGCACGGCGACTCGGTATTAACCCGGTTGCTTCACTCAATAATAACGACGCCCATGCTTTCTTCGAGCGGCTGGGTGATCTGATCGTCACTGGCCCGACACATACCAATGTCAATGATTACCGAGTAATCCTCATCTTATGATTTATCTTGGATTTTCCATTAGAGTAATCTGAATTCAGGACAGATCCTCTAGCTTCGACCAAGTTAGCGACCCTGGTCAGAACAGTCAGGAAATAATTTCTGTATAAACTTTTCCTTGCGGCTTGAGTACACCAAAAACAATCGTCTTTCCATACATATAGCCTACGTCACATAAAATGATTCGATTTTAAAGAGTTGCTCAACGGTATGGTTTTGTTGTTTTCTGATTGCTTTGGCTTGTGCCCATTTGTGCTCAATGAGATTAAGGTCAGGTGAATACGCTGGTAGATATTCAAGGGTGTGTCCGGCTTGTGTGATGGCATTTTGAATATCCTGCCTTTTGTGAAAGGTCGCGTTATCCATGACCACAACTGATGCTGGCGGGAGTTTTGGCAACAGATCTTGCGCCGTCCAGCCGAAAAAAGTATTTGCATCGATATTATTTTTAAACAATCCCACCGTCAGAAGACATTTGCCGATCAACGCGCCGATCACATTGACGCGGCCTCTGGCATGCCAATCACACCTAGCCGTGACATCGCTTGCCAATGAGCGCATACCCATGTGTTCGTGGCCTATCGTGAGCAAAACCACTTTCGTCAATATAGACGATGACGCGGTTTTGAGCTTTATACGCCTTAATCGTCTCCTGGAAGGTGCGCCGTTTGTCTTCGTCCGCTTTGGGATGCTGTAGTGTTTTTTTTATAGCTGATGTTCATACGCCGCAGCGCGTGGCCGATACCTTTTTCGCTGACACCCAGTCGACGAGCACGCTCGGCCTGGTAGGCATCCGGATATTCCTTTACATCACGGGCCAACGCAATCATGTCGATCTTCGTCGCCGGCTTGTTACGAGTCTGCTTAGGAAGGGGATTTTTTATCCAGCGTGTTACGCTGGCAATTCCCACACAAAAACGGGCCGCCGTTTGCACAATGGTGAGTCCTTCCTGCTCTCGAACAGATAAAACTTTGCGGCGAAATGAAATGGGATAAGTCATCTACAAATTATAATCAATCTATCTGAGCTTCGCTATAGGTGCCACGAGCTTATTTCCCCCGCACGCGTTGAGTGCCAAACTAAACAACCACCGGCTAAAGCCGGTGGTTGTTTAGTCATGCTTTGTTCCTCCTGTTCCAATTCTTCGTACAGCTTAGGACTAAACAGCCCTCAAATACCTGCCTCCAATTTATTCATCTTGCTTTTAGCGCACTCATTCAGAGTCTTCCAGCAATTACGAAACCTGTGAGATAACACAACTTACGGGTCTGTGATCACTGAGTCGCAAGCCCGAACCCAACATGGCATTAGCTCGGTCAAAGATCTCGTGCTCCACCTTTCCCGCATGCGGCTGGATTTGCAGTGGTATTTGACCACGAACCAAGGCTTGCGTAAACATAATGTGATCCAGAAGAATATAAGGATTACGGCCAGGATCAATTGCATCCTTGAAATAAACCGTCCAATTTAGATCTCCTGGATAGTCAAACAATGCGTGGTTCAGGAACTTCCCGGCTTCGAATACATCTCCTTGAAGGTTGTTCAGAAGATCGAAGAACATAAACTGCCGCTCAATTAACTCTTTGCCGGGACCATCGTTCAGATCACCCATTACAAGGATAGCGGGCGATGGCTCCTGTCGAAACCTCTGATCGATATAGTACCGGACATTTTGCGCCTCTGTCCCCAGTTTGATTCGATTCTGAACGGTGGCCTCTATGTAAGCACGACGTCGTTCTGGATCCGAACTTGCGAAACTACCAGTAGTGGTAAGTTTGCTCTTGAAATGCCCGCCAATAAGCTCCAAGCGAATTCCATTCAGCATCAGAACCAAGACCTGAGGATGACGATAGTGAGCATGGTATGCTGTATCAATCTGGCCCCACCAGTAGACTGGCCAGCGGGATTTATGCTCGCTAACCGGAGAAGCCAGTTCCGTATATTCATGCCATACCTGAATCGGCAATAGTGACGCAGCTGGAGTAAGTGCATTCGTAACCAGGAACCATATCCACTGTTGCCCCTTCTGATGATATGAGTCACCCGCCAGACGTTTTATTGCCGAATACCCGGGTAAGCCGCTTACGAACTGATCGATTCCTGATTCTCCAGCTGGACCTTCCGTAATACATAAAATATCCGGAGCAATTTCATTGATTACTTGGTATATTCCGTTGAGTCTGTGCTGAAGTCGTTGCTTATGTGTAGCGGTTGTTGCAGGGTCATTGAAACTTCGCACGAGTTTATCCAGCCATTCGATATTCCACGTGGTAATCTTGTAACGTATTGACATATATCACTTCACGATATCGGATTGTAACATCGTCAGCAACGGATAGCTTGGGCATGAGCTTAGTCCCAGTTAAATCATTATGGCAGCACTAAATTTGTCAGATGAATCTGACTATCTGATGACAAAACAGATGTCGTACCAGCTCCTCTAAGAAGAAAGGAATCATATTCTTTCTATTATAAATATTTGGCGCAACATAGGCATAGTTCAAAATATTTTTTGATAAGATCTCTATTTTAATTTCCCACCTGTTTGCGGAGCTTCCCCCGTTCCTACAAAGATTCAAACCACAACTTACTTCAAAATCCCACATTTCTCCTGAAACAGTTTGAACATCGCCCTGTTTCAGATACAGATTGAGGCGCTTAGTACTACAGTCGTAGATAAAGTATGAGAACATAGCCTGCATCAACACTAAGACGAGTTTGAGTATGATGTCACAACTGCATGATTGGGCGAGGGAGTTAGGAAGTAGTACACGAGCGGCTTGGGAAGTTATTCAAGCGCAGCGAGCCACGGCAGCGCAGCCTTGCGTATCTGAAGGGTTTACTGAGCGCGGTAGAGCGCAAGAATGGCTGGCAGCTGGCCGAATGG
>JBDIVK010000019.1:0-55943 GCA_039794425.1 Nitrosomonas sp.
CTTAACTGAATGCAGCATCATTTTTTAGTCGAAAGTAAGTAAGCTGTTTTAGTCACAACATCTCTCTGACATTTTATAAAGTGACAGAGATGTTGCAAATTACGGTTGAGTGTTTGGTCCTATATATACGCTGGCGAAAATGCTCCTTCCCGTATACTGAATTTATCAAATACTGCCTCACAGTAAACTGTCAGTAGCCAAAGGATCAGCCTGCAGGTCGATCATTTTCGCTGTCGTTCTGATTCTACCGCAGAGCGTACCTTCAATAAGGTTATCGCCCTGTCCCGGAATACGATCTTGGTCAGGCGTATCGCGGAAGACAATACCGGTTTCGATTTCGTCTAAATTAAGCCGGCAGATGCTGCATTCGGTCATTACCGGTATCGACTGTTGCTATCTTTTTTTCAAGTAAAACAGAAATTCCCCGGTTACCTCGGATGAAGACAACAACTCATGTCCAGTTTGCTCGGCAAAAACCTGAAAGTCGATTATTGCACCGGGATCAGTAGCCATGACTTTCAGTATCTGCCCATGCGCCATATCAGCCAGGGATTTTTTCGTTCGAAGAATGGGCAATGGACAGATAAGCCCCCGTACGTCCAGTTCCTTATCAAAATTCATATTTTTTCCTGCGCTCGATCAGTAAAACCGGCGCAATTTTACTCGTTTGTGAACCTGCAGACTGTGCAAAATCATACACATTATTATTTACAGTGACAGTGCCTGCGCGTAACCGGTCAGTTCTAAATAACCACGCCCGGCAAACTCACCATCACGGGTAAGTGTAACGGCCCCTTCCCAGTAAGCCGAGCCGATGGAAAGACGGGAATCCAGTTCCTGATCATCCATCAAGGGTGTAAGCTGCCATTCGATTTCGCCAGTTCTGATACGGATAGCGACCGGATAAACAGCCTGGGTATGCGGAGAACGCCAGGTACGGATAGAATGAAAGCTGACCTGATCCGGTACGAAAGTATTGATGCGACCGGAAGCATCACGTAATGCAGCATGGGCCCAGATTTTTCCACCATCTTTTCCGCGTATCTGAAAAGCCATCAATGCAGAGCCGTCATCAAGACTTGCACCCACCCAGTCCCACCCTACCGCATCGGGATCAAGTAATTCACTTGACCATTCATGATCGAGCCAGGCAGTACCGGTTATGGCCGCCACCCTGCCCGCACGGTCGATCGTGCCAGTTACCTGTAAATGCGGTTCACTGTAATAATAGCTTGCCTGTTCTGTTCTTGGACCTTTACGAGAAAAACCGTTCTCACCCTGCAACATCAGTGATTGGGTAGGCATCAGGGATAATTGCAAGGCAAAATCCTTAGCCTTGAGATTGGCCTGATATCGTCCGTCAGTTTCACGAAAGAATGTCCAGTCGTCCAGCTTGACATCGGTGTCACCGGTACGGGCGTAAGCCAGGCCAAATCCCTCGCGTGCGATTTTCTGATCATGCAGCAACCCGCCGACTGCCGGGTCGGATAGCGCGACATGCGCAATGATCAGTTGCTTAGGAGCGAAACGGCTGGGATTATCAGTATCGATACGTGTCGCAGTACGGAAAAACGTAATCTGGAACCCGAGCGGATCACCTGCCGCTGTTTCCAACCAACCGGTGACATACCACCATTCAATGCGAAAATCCGGGTGTGCGCCGAAATCATCCGGAAACTCAAGCGCTTTACCGGGCACGACTGGTGCCAATGCCGGTGTAGCGGAAAATATCGTGCCATGGATCACTAACCACAATAGCAATATGCAAAAATAACGCATTACCAATCCTCTCTGACTGCTCGAATGACATCACCGGACACCGCATGGCGGCTGGCCACGAGTGCAGTCAGCGCAGCGGTGCTTAGCATGGCCAGTGCCATCAGTAACAACCATATCCACGGTATATGTAATTGCATCGTCCAGTGAAATGACTGGGGATTGACGACGAAAATGAGTATCAGACTGATGCCTACCCCGAATATGAATCCGATTGCAATCCCAAATCCGGCCAATAGCCCTCCCTCCAGCATCAGCATGCGATGAATCTGTTGCCTGCTTAACCCAATATGGCGCAACATGCCGAATTCCTTGATTCTGGTCAGTGTCTGTGCAGAGAAACTGGCAGCTACCCCCAGCAATCCCACCCCTACTGCAATCAATTCCAGCAGATAGGTCACGGCAAAACTGCGATCGAATAATGTCAGCATAATCTCACGAATCTGGTTGGGCCTTGAAATTTCCAGCATATCGCCAAATGGCAGATTCTTGAGTGCCGATATCGTCAGTTCAGTGCTGGCTCCGGTTTTTATCCACAGTGCGGCATCGCTGACATGGTTATCTCCAGTCAGTTTACGATAATCGGACAACTGTATCTGAATGGCGCCGAATTGGCGCCCATAATCGCGCCATACCCCGGCCACGACAAATTGACGCGATGGATCGAAAAAGGGTAATACCACGTGCTCCCCTGGTTTGAAAGCATATAAATCGACCATTGCTTCCGATACCCAGATCGGAATGACATCTGACGGAATATCTCCGGGCAACAATGCATCCTGCACTATTGGTAGAGTATTACCCGGATGGTGCCGATCAATCGGACGCGCAATCAGAGTAACGGCTGGCCTGGCAGGATCCAGTATGATCTGGATCGAACGCATGAAATCGATACGTTCAATATCCGGATGAGCAGCGATGATTTGTTGCTCATCCGGTGTGAATCCGCGCATGTCCTGACGGGCGATGGTACGCAGATAAAGGTCGGCCGGTAAAATCTGCGTCAACCAGTTGTCTACTGATAATCGGAAACTTGCGACCATGATCGCCATCGCCACCATCAGACTGAAGCTGGCCAGTACACCCCCCAGAGCAATAGCGGCAAGACTGGACGCATTCGACAAACGGGTTAGAATCAGTGTACGTAAAATACCTTTCCGTGTATCGATTACGCGTAACAAAGCTGAAAAAAACAATCCGGACAGAGATGGAAGTGCAACCATACCACCGATCAGTAGTAACACGATGGCAAGATAGCCAAACACCGGTAATTCAAACACTGGTGGCAATTGGGTAAAAATCACTCCTACCAATAGGCATAAACCTGCCAGCCGGGGAAAACGTAATGCTGTCAATGCGCTATATTCACTGCCTGACTTGAGTGCTGGTGCAAGATGTGCATGTGCTGCCTCCCATGCGGGTGCCAGGCTGCCCAGGACGGTTACGCTTATACCCAGTATGCAAAAAAGCACTGTAGCCATAGGGCTGAATGGTAGGCTGGGTTCCAACTCCGGGAAAAAGCCTGCGCCCAGGTCAGCACCATAAAAATGTAATGCCATAGCTGCTAATAAATAACCCAGGGCCACACCCAGTAATGACCCCACCGTCCCAAGCAGTCCACCCTCCAGCAGAAGCTGTCGCAGAAGCTGGTGACGGGTCATGCCCAATACGCGCAGCAATGCAAATTGTGGCCGCCGTCGGATCGTGGACAAGACCTGGCCGGAAAATATCAGAAAAGCACCAGTAAACAACGCGACTAATGCCAGAATATTCAGATTGACACGATAAGCACGTGACATGTTGCGGACACGTGCATCCTGGTCTTTACTTTCCGTTAGCAAATAGGAACTACCCAACTCCTTACCCAGCACTTTCTTGAATGCAGCATGGTTGATGCCCTGATGCAACTTCAATTCGATACGGGACAATAAGCCGATATGATCGAAATGCCACTGTGCTGCACCGATATCCATCACTGCGATCCGTTGTCCGGCGTGTGCCCGCACCAATCCACCCGCCACGCGTAATGTGACGGTCTTTGTCCCCATATTCAGCTGCAATGCGTCTCCTTCCTGTACATCCAGCCATTCCATTGCAGCCGGTGACAGGAAAATGGCGTCATCGGCCAGTGTATCAAATAGCCTGTCATCAGCAGGAGTACCCAGCAGATCTGGCGTAATAGCTGCGGCGCGAAAAGTGTCTAACCCCAGAATTTTCAGAACAGGATTACGCGTTTCCCCGGATTTGGCCGGCACACCCGCAATAATTTCCAACACCGGGCTGGCTTGTGCCACACCATCATACTGTACCACCTTGGGATAAAGGGATTCATCGAAAGCAGGCTGTACGGCATGCAATGTCAGATCGGAGGTGCCGGAAAGGCTTTTAGTCGCAGCAGAAAATTCACTGACGGCAGCAGTATTGATCAGGTGTACTGAAAATCCCAAAGCCACTCCAAGCATAATGGCTAAAACGGCTACAACACCTTGCAAACGATGTGCACGCCACTCGCCCAACAATAGCCAGCGTGGCAGTACGCCGAGGTTCATTCCGGGTTGCCTGCTATAGCCGAGGTCAAACCATACCTGTTCAGCATCAGGATTTTATCCGCGGTCGCAGCCGCTGTATGTGAATGTGTCACAATGATGGCGGAAGCATCATTAGCCTTAATTTCGGCACGAATGAGCTGGAGTATTTCCTGGGCGGTATCCGGATCGAGATTACCGGTAGGCTCATCCGCCAGAATCAAACGAGGACGATGTACCAGCGCGCGGGCAATGGCTACTCGTTGCAGTTCCCCACCGGACAGCTGGTAGGGAAAATCCTGTTCACGCCCTTGTAGCCCGACTGCTGCCAACATAATCGGAGCACGGTCAAGTGGTAAACCATTCAGCAGCAGTGGTAATGAAACATTCTGTAGCAACGTCAGGTGTGGCAATACGTGAAATGCCTGAAAAATAAACCCCAGATACTTACGCCGCAAACCGGTTGCCATATCATCATCAGCCGACAACCCTACACCACTTACCCTGATTTCTCCGCTGTCAGGGATATCCAGTCCTGCAATCAGATTGAGTAAGGTCGATTTGCCGACCCCGGAATCTCCCATGATTGCAACATACTCCCCGGCAACAAGCGTATAAGATAGCCCGGATAATATCTGCCGATTCATGTAGGCTTTACTGATTTCGTGTAATTCCAGAATAGGTGTATGGCTCATGCTATGTAATTGTATATAGTATAGTAGCAACTATATTGAGAATGACGCGGTCCATACAAGATGGATATTCAGATCAAAAGAGTTTACGCACCTGCTGATCCCGCAGATGGCTGCCGTATCCTGGTGGATCGACTTTGGCCACGTGGGCTGACCAAGCAACAGGTTGCCTGCGATTTATGGCTTAAAGATATCGCCCCTTCTCCTGCTTTGCGTAAATGGTTTAATCACGACCAGACAAACTGGATAACGTTCCAACAACGTTATCGTCATGCACTGGCCGCTAACCCCGGCGTAAAGAATCTACTGGATAAAGCAGCAAAAGGTCGGCTGACATTGTTATATGCGGCACGCGATCCGGATTGTAACCATGCACTCGTATTGCGGGATTATCTGCTGTCACAATACGAGTCAAAACACAATGGACAATCATCCTGACGGGCAGAAAAGAACCTGTTTTCAATACGGTAAAGACAATACAAGTGGTTTTTCAGAAGCTTCCTAGGCACTGCGCAAGCGGGAATGTTTGATCATAACGATCACCAGCATAGGCAGTACAAAACCCAGTACAGTGACCGTAATGAGTAATGCACCGAGTTCGCTGTAATCAGCAGGCACGAGTATTTTGCCGGTTTCTGCATCCTTCACTTCACGCGTCACCGTGAATATCTGATTGATATATTTGGTACCCAATTGTGAAGCTGATAGAGCCAGATTGGTAAAAGATGCCATCACGGCAAAAAAAGTTGCCTTTAGCTTCTCAGGAGCGGAATTGGCTATCCACGCGAGCATCGGAATCATGGCAATCTGCCCCAGTGGAGATTCCAGTGCGGTATCGATGAGTGCGATAAAGCGGGCATCGACGACCCCACCTGTATGTGCTGCCGTCCATTCATGCAACCCAAAATACATACCGATGATAGGTAATGACAAAACCGTGCCGGCTACAGTAAGAAAACCAATAACATAAGCCATTGAACGTTCTGCCATAAAGCGACGAAAAATAAACATGCCTGCGAGGGTCAAGGCGGAACCAATCAAAGAAAGTGTCGCCAGGAACTGTTGATCGAAATTCAGTTCGTCGATCATCCACCAGGTTGAACCCGCACCAGGCAGGGGAATAGCCCGGAATACGAACACCAGCAGGGCTGTACCAACCAGAACATTACGGGCTTCCGGCTCCAGCTCAGCAGTCAGTTGCCGGATCAGGAACAAGACGATCGCCATCGACAGGCAGAAAATAATTTCCTCCGCGCCTGGAATCTGCCCAAGTCCGACTCCCAATGAAATGACCGTAAAAGCCAGCCCGCCACCGAGTATCCACCAGTTAACCGGGGGAGCCTCACCATTCACACCCAACAAGACTTCTATTTCCTTACGATTCAGACCGCTCGCAGTAAAACGCCTGGTATCACGCCACCTTAACCAGGCAGCCAGCCAGACACCACAAACGGAAATAAGCGGAATCACCAAAGCGAGCTGATAAACGAACAGATAAACTTCTGCTTTTTCTGCTTCCGGGAGCAGAGCAACATCCTGCATAAGCAGGACATTCACCATGGCAACCAGAATACCCCCGCCAATAATGGCTACACGCCCAAGCGTTTGCATGGTGATATGCATCTGCTTGCGTTTTTCTGGCTCCACGGCCTGCCCGTCCGGCTCGATTCGTGGAACCGCCTCGACAGTCATGGCATCAGCCACGACGTCCTGTAGGACATAACCCATCGGTGCAAGCAATGCCGCGGCGACATACCAATGTGCCAGTGGAGCAATCTCATGCATGGCTTCGGTATAGCCGAGCAATCCGATCATGATAAAGAGACTGACTGCGATCAGCCCCGCACCCAGGTAAACAAGCAGGCTTTTCCAGCGCCACATCAGATCGACCAGATGGCCCAGCGGCATTTTCAGTGCCCACGGCAATGCCATCCAGAATCCAAGTGCAGCCAGAAATTCTGCAGACAGCCCCAATCGTTCCTTGACGTAGAAAGTGCCCACGATTCCAGTCAGACTGGAAATGCCTGCCGCCAGATAAACTATCAGAGGGGGCAGATAAGAAAGCCGCATCTCCCGACCCAACGCCAGCAGGTGAGTATCGATCCACCGCACGAGCGCAACCGGTAACCCGGCTATCACCAGTTTGATATTCATTAATCGGCTTAGACTCAGGTGGGACGCTTGCCTACCAGAACCTGGATATTCTGTTCTACACCGTTTCGCAGTATTGTCAGCGTAGCGGGTTTACCAGGCGGGAGTGATGCTACCAGATTCAGCATTTCAGCTGAGTTTGCGACAGTTTTTCCATTCACAACGATTAGAATATCCCCCGGCTTGATCCCGGCATCATCGGCAGGCCCATTTTTAAGTACACCGGCAATCAGCGCACCACCTACTTTTTTGAGCCCGAAAGATTCAGCCAGTTCTGGAGTAATATCCTGCATACTTACACCCAGCCAGCCGCGCGTGACACTGCCCGTTTCTATAATCTGTTCCATAATCTGCTTAACGGCACTAACAGGAATGGCAAATCCAATTCCAAGCGAACCACCGGTGCGTGAATAAATCGCTGTATTGATACCGATCAGGTTACCGGAAGTATCCGTCAGTGCCCCCCCTGAATTACCCGGATTGATCGCAGCATCGGTCTGAATAAAATTTTCGAATGTATTGATCCCGACCTGGGAACGTCCTAGTGCACCGATAATCCCCATGGTAACAGTCTGCCCTACGCCAAAAGGATTACCGATCGCGAGTACGATATCCCCTACTTTCGCCTGATCGGATTCACCAAATGTAATACTGGGCAGTTTATCGAGATCAACTTTCAGTACGGCCAGATCACTTTCCGGATCTGAACCGATAATACGCGCTTTGGCATTTCTGCCATCTACCAGCGCTACCTGTATCTCACTGGCTGCTTCCACTACATGGTGATTAGTAAGAATATAACCCTCCGCACTGACGATTACACCTGACCCGAGGCTCGAAGTACGCTGAGTTCTAGGGCTGAAGCGATCACCAAAAAAGCGCTGAAAAAATGGATCATCCATCAATGGATGCGAAGGCACTCTGACTTCTTTGCTGGTATAAATATTAACTACCGAAGGCATGGCTAATTCTGCCGCGGTATTGAAACTGCTAGGACTGGGCGACGCAACTTCTGCCTTGACAGCTTCCCGAATAGTAACCAGCTTGCCACGCGGCGTCCAAGGCAGTAATTCAGGGCGCAAAGTTGAAACGACGAAAAAAATAGCGACCAGGACTGTTACCGTTTGTGCAAAAATCAACCAGAGTCTATGCATAAAAAGGTTCGATAGCTTGAATATTTAAAAGGGACATTATGCAACAAAATGAGCTGGAAAATTATTTAAATGATCTGTTAAATGTTTGTCAATTCCGTGACTACTGTCCAAACGGTCTGCAAGTAGAAGGACGCACCTCGATACGTACTGTCATCAGCGGAGTAACGGCTTCACAGGCATTACTGCAAGCTGCAATAGATCTTCAGGCAGATGCAATCATGGTTCACCACGGTTATTTCTGGCGTGGAGAAGATACCTGCCTGCGAGGCATGAAACGCCGCCGTATTGCCATGCTGCTCGAACATAATATCAATCTCTATGCTTACCACTTGCCGCTGGATGCGCATACCGAACTGGGTAATAATGCTCAACTCGGAAAAAAGCTTGGAATAGAAGAAGATGGCCGCTTTGGTGAACAGAATATCGCCATACATGGCCATTTCTTGAAGCCAACCAGTCTCCGTGAGCTGGATACAACCCTCTGCACAATACTCGGACGAAAACCTTTAATAATCGGTAACTTATCCACACCCATCCAGCGCATTGCCTGGTGTACTGGTGCTGCCCAGAGTTATTTCGAGGAAGCTATCGGACTGGGAGTAGATGCATTCATTACCGGTGAAATTTCTGAACAGAACGTACATGCTGCCCATGAATCAGGCACAGCATTCGTTTCTGCTGGACACCATGCAACCGAACGTTACGGCATTCAAGCACTCGGTGAACATATTTCGCAGAAATTCGGTCTCACACACCACTTTATCGACCTGGAAAATCCTGTGTGATTTTGTTGTGGTTATTTATTTTCATCATCTGTTTTCTTCTCGGCCTGCTTGTTTTTTTTCTTGGGAAGCGTCCACCAGATGATAAAGATGAACAGGCCCAATGCTAACGCCGCTTCAAATGCCAATACCCACATGTTTTCCAGATTCAGTTTTTTACGATACGACTACTTTAACCGAATTCCGATGAAAACCCAATCGACAATACTGCTGCTCACAGTTTTACTCGGGCTGTCAGCTTGCAAAACCGAAACGGTCTCCACCAAACCTTCATCACCAGAAGAACCGACAACCTCGAAAGCTTTGCCACCCATTTCACAACCAACAGAGCCTGCGCCTGTCACGAATGGCAAAGGTTTACTCAAAATGGCCGACTGGTCGGTATTACCGGGTTGGGAATATGAAACACTCCTTCCCGCGTGGGATACCTTCGTGCAAAGCTGCAAACCTCTCATGAAACACTCACTGTGGCAGGAAATCTGTATGCAGGCTTCTACTATCGAACAACCCGACGAGCGGACCATCAGGCGTTTTCTCGAACACCATTTCATTCCCTATCAAGTAGCTAATACGGATGGAACCACCGCGGGCCTGGCTACGGGTTATTATGAACCATTGCTCAAAGGTAGCCGGAAACCTTCCAATCGGTTCCGTTATCCGATTTATGCCCCTCCCAAAGACTTACTGACGATTGAGCTGGGAAGCACCCTGCCAGAAATCAAATCTACATCAGTACGCGGCCGACTGGATGGGCAAAAGGTCGTTCCATACTATACCCGTGCCGAAATCGAAAATAACCGGAACTTATTGAAAGGGAACGAACTGCTATGGGTGGAAGATCAGATCGAACTGTTTTTCCTGCAGATTCAGGGATCTGGTCGAATCATCCTGGAAAACGGAGAAATCGTGAAAATTGGCTATGCCGATCATAATGGCTACCCTTACCGCTCTATAGGAAAGTTACTGATCGAACAAGGTGAGCTCCCTGCCTGGCAAGTGTCCATGCAAAATATCAAGCAATGGGGCAGGCAAAATCCCAACAAACTGAATACACTGCTTCAGCATAACGCACGCTACATCTTTTTTCGTGAATTACCGGCCACTCTTTCCGGACCGATCGGCGCACTGGGGGTCCCACTGACCGCGGGCAGAAGCCTTGCCATCGATCCGGACACCATCCCTCTGGGTGCACCGGTCTATCTTTCAACCACTTGGCCCAATACAAAACAACCGCTTAACCGCCTGATGGTTGCGCAGGATACAGGCAGTGCGATCAAAGGCGGTGTACGTGCAGATTTTTTCTGGGGGTATGGTACAGAAGCTCAGAATCAGGCCGGGAAAATGAAACAGCCTGCCCAAATGTGGGTATTACTGCCCAAAAATAACAAGGGTTGATCCGATTTCAGCCTGACTTTATTTTTCTGACTGTTTATTCTGTGCCTGATCAAGCCGTTTTTCGATTTCCTGCAGAGGAATCAATCCTGATACGATCGAACCATCCGCAAAAATCAGAGTCGGCGTACCTGTTATTCTGTTCTGCTGACCGGATTCCAGCAGCTTTGAAAGCGGCGTCTCACAATCTTTGCCGGATGGAGCAGTTGCTTTCAACATGAAATCATCCCATGCTTTGAGTCGATCCGCAGAACACCAGATTGCCTTGGCAGTTGCCATCGAACCGTTCAGAATAGGATAAAGCAAGGTGTGAATAGTTACATCAGTCACACCGACCAGTTCCTTCTCCAGTCTTTTACAATAAGGGCAATTCGGATCGGAGTACACAATCAGGGTTCGTTTTCCGTTGCCCTTGACCGCTTTAATGGCATGTTCCAGCGGCAATGTATCGATCGCAATTCGACGCGCATTCCGAATCTGCTGCATACGTTCGCTCGTCAGACTGACCCGTGTTTTGGTATCTACCACGTGACCCATGAAAAAGTAATCAGCCTTTTCATCTGTATAAAAGATTTCTCCGCCTATCACAACTTCGTACAATCCCAGAAAAGGGGTCTGAGTCAGACTTTCGATTTCACCGTCAGGAAAGTGTGCCTGAATAGCTTTTTTCAGATCGGATTCACCTGCAAAGGCAATTCCAGCGAGCAACCATCCTAACAAACCGAAAAAGCGGAAAGATGAATACATAAAGTTTTCTCCAAATTTAAAAATGGCTCATAGTCGGTAAATAAAACAGATTCAACTCAGCGCATGTTGCATCAATCTGCTTTTCAGAACGGGTAAGCGATTGGTAATTTCAAATCCCAGGTTTCTCAATCGTATGATCGTCGGATGCCCGCTGCCAAATAATTTCTGCAATCCATCGGTCACCCATTCTATAGCCATGATATCTTCTTTGCGACTTCGTTCGTAGCGACGCAAAATATGATACTCGCCATAATCCCCTACTCCATCAAGCTGCCGGAAGAGATTGGCCAGTTCACGTGCATCACGCAATCCCAGATTGACACCTTGGCCCGCGAGCGGATGGATACCGTGCGCAGCATCACCGATCAGTACTAGTCGTGGTCTGATCAACGATTTGACATGAACGAAATTCAACGGAAATCCGATTGGAGGTGTAATCAGTTGCATCGCTCCCAGCAAATAGTCAGCAGCCTGAGCAACATGATCACTTAAGGCTTCATCAGGTAAATCAAGTAACCTGTCGGCCGTGGGGGTATTTGCCGACCAGACCATGGAAACCCGTTTTCCCGGCAATGGCAATAGCGCCAGGATACCATCCCGGCGGAACCACTGAGAGGCAATATGATGATGAGCACGTTCAGTCTGGAAATTGGCAACGATTCCAGTCTGATAGTAGCTATGACGTTCGATATCGATTCCCGCCTGTGCACGCACCCAGGAATTGACACCATCGGCCCCAACCAGCAATGCTGTCTGCAACACAGTTCCATCCGCTAGAATCAATTCGACATGAGATTCATGCCAAGTAACCGATACACATTGTGCCGGACAAAAAACCTTCAGATTTTCTCCATTCGCCAGCTTCTCCCAGATAACATGCTGAAGCTGCCGATTCTCAGCAATATAGGCCAGTTCAGGTACACCACTCTCGTAAGCGCTGAAATCGAGTCTGGCTGCCCTATCATCACCATGAACCTGCATTTCATAGACAGGTGTGATACGTGTATTATCCAACTGCTGCCATACACCAAGGGTTTGCAGAAATGCTGCACTCCCTGGGCTGATTGCATAAACTCGGCCATCCCAGCTTTCATCAGCCGGGATAGGTACTGGGAGGCGCGCTTCAATTATCGCCAGTTTCAGACCGCTATCTTTCAGCGCAACCAGCAGACTTGCCCCCACCAGACCGCCACCAATCACTACTATATCGAATCTCATAACCAGATTATACAAGGGAACCCCTAACGAACCCCGTTATTTTGCCCCCTTACTTTGAACCTATAAACCGCAGTTGATCGCTTATCAGCCTCTGGAAACCCTGATAGATAATAAACGAGAAGATTGATTCACTTGTTACTCAGGTACCAGGGGCAAAATCAGGCTATCATGTTTTTTTGGTATCGAACTGCCGTCAGTATGATTTCTCACTGAATGAAGGAACTGGACATCATTTAGGAGCCCTATGAATCAGATCAATTAAAATATGGATAAACCGAATCAAGTTTTTCCTGAATCGGGCGCGTGAGCGGCCTGGGTCAAGCCATTGATGATTTGCCTGTTATCAATCCTGGTGGTATTTTCGGCAGAGATAGCAGACCACCTCGAAATTAAGCCGGCTATTCCGGAAATCAGTTCAGATTCCATCGAAACCTTATTAGTAATCTCAGCAAGTATGCTGCCGATTGCCGTATTCACCGTGAGCGCAATGTTATCCGCGTATACCTTCCGCCAGCTGAAATTGCCAGAAGATGTCAAATGATAAGAAGTGTCGCGAACTGGGCCTATTCTCGCGAATAAGATTGATTCATTGATACCCGGAATCGTACACTCCAACATTTGTCGAATAAACAGTTAGCAAAGATTTATTTTAATCGTCGGCTAAATAACCATCAGTAGTCGTCATGGATCCTGGGATAAACGCTCATCCCGCCATTTCCACCGTAGCCACACTCGGAGCTGTCTGAATTTTTCTGTATCGATCCCATCCGGTAAAATAACGACTGTACGACGCCACGCAGTTTGATCTGTTTTCAAACAAAGTACAGTCATATAGGATGCAACAAATGTACTGGCATGAATAAGGCAATCTACACGATTATTTGTCAATAGCCAGATACTGCAGGTATTTTTCCCTGTCAACCGCAATGATATGATAGCTTGTGGTGAGATCAGCCAGACATACCGTCGCAAGTAATAATACAGACTGCCTGCCAGCAGCAGCGTAACGGTCACCTTTATCATGACAGGCAATGCCAATGGCCAAAACACACCGGCAGCTGTGCCATGTGCCAGGCTCAGTAATATCGCCAATTGTCTGGATGGCCGAAGCCGGATAAACAACCCATTCGTTCTCCTGATCATCCAAGCTTTCTCCAATCGCTGGAAACCGGTCAGATCCGGTAATTCCGATTCTACTTCTTTAGTACGTAGATTCATCACCTCAAAAAATCGACGTATTAGGTTGATCATTGACAAGTTATTCGTATAATCCATGGCCCATGTATTTCTCATTACACCTTTATCATGCAGTATGCAGCAATCGGAAAGATCAGGTCTGGCGATACTCTAATTGCCTCCACCATGGCCCTTGAATCCAAAACTCATAACTTACGCAATCACAGCAACGAATGACCATCGATTTAGTTTCCTCTGATAACTAAAAGCTTAGAACAAACTTTTTCTATTCCACTTATGAATCCTGACTGGTTTACATTCTTGGCAAATTACAATGCTCATATCGAGTCGGATCGGGTCCAGCACTTTGGACATCCTGCCACCGAGCTAGCCCATATAGCAACAGATCCGGCACTGATTGATCTTTCCCACCTCGGTCTGATTCGTATTTCCGGGGAAGATGTACAGAATTTTTTACAGGGACAACTGAGCTGCGATGTACGCCTAATTGATTCCGGTACTGCCAGCTATGGCGGTTACTGTACCCCCAAAGGTCGTTTACTGAGCAGCTTCCTGATTTGGCAAGATGCCCTGGGAAAAGACTATCTGATGCAACTTCCCATAGAACTGACAAATACCATGATAAAGCGGCTCAGGCTGTTCGTACTGCGAGCCAAAGTTACACTACAGGATGACAGCAATAATTCCGTACGTATCGGTATCGCTGGTAGGAATGCACGGGCATTACTGCAGGATAGTTTCCCTGATAGCAGTATCCCATCCCGCCCATTGGCAGTCGTACCCATACCGGATGGTCAGCTGATATGTCACAGTACAGATCGATTCGAAATCATGATTTCTCCAGCCAAAGCATCTGCATTATGGGAACATTTGAGTAAGCAGGCATATTGTGCAGGAGCAGTATGCTGGGACTGGCTGGAAATCAACGAGGGTATTCCCACCATCCAGACAATCACTCAGGAACAGTTCATTCCGCAAATGATTAATTTGGATATTATTGGCGGTATCAGCTTTAAAAAAGGATGTTATCCTGGTCAGGAAATTGTTGCACGCACACAATATCTCGGTAAACTGAAACGCCGCATGTACCGCGCTCACATTGATTCGAGCTCGAGCGTAGTAGCAGCAGGCGACAATTTATTCAGTGCGGATACCCAGGATCAGGCATGTGGCATGATCGTCAATGCAGCCCCCTCACCGGGTGGCGGGTTTGATGTGTTAAGTGTGATTCAGTCCAGCAGTGTAGAAACCAACCTAATTCATTGGAAAACACCCAGCGGCCCGCAATTGGCAATATTACCGCTTCCCTATACGGTGCCTCACGATTAATCGGTTACACCGTTACGCTTAAGCAGTTGTACGACGCTTTTGTGATCCTGTTTTTCTGCCCAGCTGAGTGCCGTACCGTTTGCTTCATTTCTCACGAGCGCATCCGCTCCGTACTTCAATAACAGTTCCACCGTATCGTAGTGGTTCCCGCGCGCAGCCATCATCAGCGCGGTTGTACCATTGTCCGTTGTAGCATTGATTCTTGCCCCGAAATTCAGGAGAAACTCGACGATTTGTTTATAACCTTTGCTGGCAGCATAAATCAGCGGATTCCATCCATCATGATCAATCTTGGCACCTTTTGCATAAAGCTGCTTGACCAGATCTATCTGCCCATGATAACTGGCCAGCATTGTAGCTGTTTCACCATATTTGTTACGAAGATTGGGATCTGCACCGGCTTCCAGTAATGATAATCCCAATTCAGTATTTTCATTACGAGCAGCCAGCATCAAGGCAGTATACCCTTGAAGGTCACGCGCATCAGGATTTGCCCCCTTTTCAAGCAAGCTCTTGACCCGGTAAAGATTGTTGTTTTCCACTGCTCGTATCAGATCTTCGTCAATGCCGGCATGGATCGGTGTGCACAGACCAAATAAGCAAAGTAGCATTATTGTCGACGTAATTTTACGCAATACTTGCAGTTTATTCATATCAGGCCACCTTGAACAAATTGAAGAAATTATTCGTTGTCGTGGAAGCGATTTCTGCAAGACTCACGTCGCGCAGACGCGCTATTTCTTCGGCGACATGACGCACGAATGCCGGTTGATTGGTCTTGCCTCGATAAGGTACCGGTGCGAGATAAGGCGAATCCGTTTCGATCAGTATCCTTTCCATTGGAACCTTTTTAGCTACTTCCTTAATCGTTGCCGCATTCTTGAATGTCACGATCCCTGAAAATGAAATGTAAAAATTCATATCAAGTGCACGCTTGGCAACCTCCCAGGTTTCAGTGAAGCAATGCATGACACCACCGATACAATCCGCGCCCTCCTCTTCCATAATACGCAAGGTATCTGCCGCAGCTGCCCGAGTATGAATAATAAGCGGCTTACCACACTGCCTGGCAGCACGAATATGCTGCCGGAAACGTTCGCGCTGCCACTCGAGATCACCTTTTAACCGGAAATAATCGAGCCCCGTTTCACCGATAGCAATAACCTTGGCATGATCCGCCAGGTCCGTCAGTTGCGCGGCATCGGGCTCACTTGTTTCTTCGTAGTCGGGATGTACACCGACCGACGCAAAAAGGTGCGAGTATGATTCAGCCAGTGCCCGTACACGTGGAAAATTTTCCAGATTGACACCGACACACAGCGCGTGTGTAACCTGATTGACTTGCATATTCTGCAGTAATTCATCCAGATTATCGGCTAAATCGGGAAAATCAAGATGACAATGAGAATCGATAAACATGGTTTTTATACGATTTTACGAGCATCGTGTAAAAGATAAAGATTTAAAGACAAAATAGCTGACTCTTCCTGTTCATGAAACCAGCGATTAACTGGAAAACCCTGTTTCAATATCAGATCTCTTCACATCTGCCCAGCAATTAGGGGTTTCGAACAAGCGTACGTGTTCGAGTTGCAATCTATCGGCATATCTGCTCTGAAAAGCACGATCCAGTATATCGAAAGCAATAAGTGCCAGATTTTCCGCTGTCGGCTGAGTCGCCAATACGACTGTCTTGTGACCTTCCAGTGATTGCAGAAATTCCAACACATAGGTATCTCCGACGTAAACCAGAAATGCATGATCCCACTGATTTACGAGCATTTCCTTGACGATGCGCTTGACTTCCGAGAAATCCATGACCATACCTTGCTCCGGCATACCCGCATCGGTGATAATACGTCCAGACAGCGTAATTTCCAGTACATAGCGGTGCCCGTGCAGATTACGGCATTTGCTGGTATGGGTCGAAATACGATGGCCTGCATCGAATTCAAATTTTCGTGTAATCAACATTCCTGAAATTATACCATTGCCACCTACTGCCAAACGACTAGGCCCAGATGATCATAGCCGCGATAGTGCCGGTCTGACTTATATTTATCCAGTCGTTTCCCGCCGTGCCGGCGGTGTATCGATCGGCATCAACCTCAACCCCAATAATGCGTGCAACTGGCGCTGCATCTATTGCCAAGTACCGGATCTCAAGCGCGGAACTGCTCCCCGCATCGACCTGCTCAAATTGGAACAGGAATTACGCACTTTTCTGGATGAGTTACTGTACAAAAACTTCATGCACGAGAAGGTCCCACCTGAGGCCAGAGTCATTCATGATATCGCCTTATCCGGGAATGGCGAACCGACAAGTGCCAAGGAATTTGAACAAGTCATTGAAATAATCGGCAGAGTCATTACCGATTTTCCCTTGCCGGAAACGCTTAAAATCATACTGATTACCAACGGTAGTCTGATCGACCGAATGTCCGTACAAAGAGGTTTACGCTTGATGGCTGATCTCAACGGTGAAGTCTGGTTCAAGCTGGATAGTGTGACAAAAGCTGGCCGCCTGCGCATCAATAATACTCAGACAAGTCTACAGCGTGTGCGCGAAAACCTACGAATGGCCGCATCACTGTGCCCAACCTGGTTGCAAACCTGTGTCTTCGAATTAAATGGGGCCCCCCCCGATGAAGCAGAGACGGATGCCTATCTCAGCTTTGTTAGCGGATTACTGCAGGAGGGTATCCAGATCAGAGGTACACTACTTTATAGCTTGGCACGTCCGCCTTTGCAACCTGAGGCATCAAATCTCTCGAAGATAAGTGAAAACTGGATCACGGCTTTCGCAGATAGAATCAGAAGTCTGGGAATACCTGTAAAAATCAACCTGTGAAAACGATTCACTCGTTTCAGCCAGCAGCTTGAGATAATGAACTTATTTCAGTTGCTTAGCTGATTTTTTCAGACTCTTGTAAAGATCAGGGTACTGAGCCTTCAGCATAGCTGCGATAACCAGATCATCCCGTTTGATCTTTGTCAGATCAAAACGCTCCACATGAACCAATCTCAGCAATTCTCTGACCGCCTTCGGCATTTCCCGACCGCTTTCATAACGCGATCCACCGCTCTGGGTAACACCTACTTTACTCCAGAACTCCTGCTGATTCAGTCCCAGTTTTTGACGAATTTCTCTAGGGTTAGGTATTTTCTTAAAAAGTTTCATTCTATTTATTTTCAGATGTCATAAATATAGGATAGTAATTCAGTCGAAATTAACTGTATTTATTGTTATCGTCATAAAATACTGTAACTTAAAATTCTCTATTCACTCATTAAGAACGTAATTTGCCTGTATTTCCGGCCATTCAATTCTCTCTTGCTGAAAACTCTCTACCTCTCATAAGAGATTTGAATTTCAGCAGAAAATTCCTGACCAAATGAATTTGTTCATCCCCTACCAACATAGGCGCATGTCCGATGCCAGGTAATTCAACAATATGCGCTTTAGGCCCACGCAATTTCATTTGATCAGCTATTTCTGGCGGCAATATATCTGACTTTTCTCCCCGAAGCACTAAGGTTGGAAGATCAAGCTTATCCCATTGTGCCCATAAATTGATATCTTTGATGATATCTGACCGGAAACTTACCGAAATATCGGGATCATACCGGAAACCGACTGTTCCATCTGCATATTCACGCATACTATATACAGCCAGATGACGCCATTGCGCATCCGTTAACCTTCCAAATGATACTGAAATGTTCCGCATATAAGATTCCAACTCGTCCAGGCTATTAAAACGGGGATCTTGTCCGACATATATAGCAAATCGCATCAATACCTTAACCGGAATAAAAGGACCGATATCACTCATGACAAGTGCCCTAAAAGTAACTGGCAAACGTCGCCGCGCTGCGAGCAGCATACCGATCAATCCTCCCATCGAAACACCTACCCAATATAACTGAATATGGGTATCGTATTGAGAATGAATATGCTTGAGAACATGTTCCACGTCTGATAAGTAAACCAACGGAGAATTATAATCTTCCGCGACTTCCAGCCAATCACTGCGCCCACGCCCGACCATATCGATACAAATCACTCTAAAATCCGCTTCCAGCGCGGCTGCAAGAAAATCAAAATCCCTACTGTTCCGTGTCAGACCGTGCACACATACGACTACATGTTCATTTCCAGGGTTCCCCCAATCTGTATACATAAGCTGGTGATGCCCCCGGAGTTTTCCTTTTCCGGTAAATGTCGGAACAAGTAGTTGCTTCCACAGCATATTTGGATAATTTCTAATTAAGCACTCTTCTGGAATGGATATCATCCATAATGAATGACAACCCAAAATATACGGAAATAGAATGACGAGTTATGATAAATAAGGGGGTCGATAAAGCCTGAATCAAGCAAAAATTATCCGGTGAACATAGAGCAGGCAAAACTTGCCCACTAACCAATCACAAGTTATTCACCGTATTTCACTTTTTATAGCCTTCCGCACTAATGATCAATTTGATCTCATCGCCTACTCCTGGCAGCGCGTATTTCATACCAAAGTCAGAACGTTTCAACTGCCCCGTTATATCAACTCCACACATGGCTTTGTTATTCATCGGGTTGGTTCCACATTTGAAGGAAGTAATAGTCAGCGTCACTGGCTTGGTTACACCCAGTAAGGTCAGATTACCTTCAATAATTTCAGGATCATCCCCATTGAATTTTATGTCAGTAGCCTGGTAAGTTGCGGTAGGAAATTCAACCGTATTGAAAAAATCAGGAGAACGTAAATGATCGTCACGCTTTTTCAGACCGGTATTGATCGTTGCAGTATCGATCGTAATTTTAACAGAACCTTTTTTTGCTTCTCGATCAATGGAAAACTCTCCACTGGTCTGATCAAAACGTCCGTACATAGTCGAGAAACCCAAATGGCTGACAGCAAAATTCGGATAAGTGTGAGTAGGATCAATAACGTAGTCTTCCAGGGCACTTAATACTTTTGTGCTCACCAGAACCATCATCGACAAAAACGCACAGACCGTTACTCTAAGCATAAGATTACCCTTTCCCAGAATATGAATAAATTAGTCAATAAAAATTTTTAATGGTTTCATCATTGATGCCATCATAATGGAATAGTTCCTTCCGTATACCACACTAATCCTGTGGAAACGGCCACAATGGATAACGTCAGCAGAGAAAAACCTACCACTTGTATTCTGATCGGCATTCCCTGCATAATCGGTAACCTTACGATCAGGGGAATCATGGCAAGTACGGGTAGACAATACCATGGCAACCTAGCCAGCAACAATGCGGCAGAAGCGAGCAAGCCAGACAACAGTGAGACTGGCAGGGTAAACGTCCGGCCACATGACAAAGATCTATTCTTCATGAATTGAAGGATCAGATAAGCACCGCATGCCGCCCCGACAGCAAGCCCCCATTGACCAAGCAATGCTGAAGCACCCAGCATGGCTGAAATCCCTGTCCCTAATCCCAATCCCATACCAGCAGCTCCGGCACGTACTGATTGTGTGGATAGAAAATCACTGAATACAACCAGCCAGACAACCCATACAGTCAGGCCGCTTGCCAGCAACCGTCCATCCAAGAGGTTCTTTTGTGCCAATACGGGCCAGAAGACCCAAAGTGTAACTGCTCCCGCAGCCACGCCCAGTACATAACGCACAAACCACCAGTGATCAGGTAACATGGCTAGTAGCGGTGCAATGCCACCAGCAACTAATCCGGATAACACGATTTTTTTAGTAATGGATAAAGATTCGAAATTAAAGTCCAAAGTCAGGTAGACCACCGTGCAAAACCCGGCCAGCACAACCAGCCCTGACAATCGAACATAATCGAATAACGCTGCAACGATCAGTGCAGCCAGAAAAGGTGCCAGCCCACTTTGTAAAGCGGGATGATTCAGCCATTCACTCAATGCCGGTTTTCCTCTGATAATGGAATTTCTTTTTCACAATACGATTTCTAATTTTCCTGGTTAACTACTGATTCCAGCGAAGCCTGTAAATAAATTTACCCGATTGAGTCAGATAACTGACAAACCTGCAGAAAACCAGAAATAATGAATATAAGTCAGCAAATAGATTTTGCTGAACCTCTAGAACCTCTAGTAAAGACGTTTAAGTCTAATAATACGAATTACCCTGATTATCATAAAATACGAAAAACAATTCCTTCTCCTGAATAGTAAGACACTTTAAACTTGATGAACTATCAATCAACAAAAGACCGAAAATTTCAGCCCAGTATTATCGTTGCACAGTCACACTATTAATTCTCCACCATCATGAAACTGATTGTAACTTTGTGGAACAACATTCAGCGAGATACCGAAGTAAAAGCAGAAAGATTTATGTTTTCAATTGCTTGATAAAGATCAGCCACTATCAGGTCAGGTATGGCATCTACAACCTCGGTATCGTCCCGGCCAGCTTTACCTGTTTGTACGAGAATAGTCCGAGTACCGACAGCCTGGCCAGCAGCTATATCGGACAGCTTGTCTCCGATCATTACACTATGCTGGAGATGTATACTAAAGTCATATGCAGCCTCAAGTAGCATACCTGGCGCTGGTTTGGCACATTTGCAGGCAGACTCGTCAGGCCCTAAATGTTTAGGCTCTTTGTGAGGGCAAAAATAAATGGCGTCAATACGTCCACCTGCCGACTCAACCTGTTGTCGTAGCGCAGTATTATAACGTGTCATATCATGACGACTGAACAAACCCAGACCGATACCGGCCTGATTGGTCACGACAATGATGTGTACGGGTAGCGTAGCCAGTATACGTAATGCATCCAGAGCGCGAGGAATAAAGGATAAGTCCTCTATACGATGAGGAAAATGCGAATCAACCGAAAGAGTACCATCACGATCAATAAAAATAGCCCGGTCGTATAGATGTAGAGGTACTGAGGGCCAGTCACGCATCTATCATGATACCTTCACTTCCAGAATCTGAAAGTAATAACAGCACACGATACAACATAAATTACCGTTACTGCCACAAGTACAAGCTGAAAATCTTCGTCTTCCCATTGTGTTGCATACAATACCAGCAAGGTAAACAATGTTATGACCCATAGAGCTGACATAAAAAAACGCTTGCGAATACCGGGGATAGCATTGTCTTTGTAGTAATTTTCCCAGTACAGCTTTACTTCAGATCTAGTAATTTGCGCCAACTGAGGCTCTATTCTTTCACGCAGGTATTTAGCCAGCAAGCCATGCACCCGGTAGCTGTATAAGATAAGTACAGTAAAATAGATTGATGCTAGAGGTGCCGCAATTAAAGCCTTCTGGAAACCTCTCTCGGAAAATGCGATGGCCAATACCGCCGACAATACGATCGTCATCTGAACGGAATACTTATCACGCTGATCAATGCGACGTTTAATTTCGTCGCGTATATCGGTATTGATATACTCAAAGTGACTTTGGAGTCCATCTCTCATGTGAAACCTCCATAAATTCTTTATTCGCTCTGTCCGCCAGTTTCGCGTTTGAAAAACACGCCCTACCAAACCAGCATAACCGTAAACTTTGGTGACCAGGCCGAATTTTGGAGTCATGACGTTTTTCATTTCCACTTTAAAGTGAATATCTCCTTAACTCAGCCTGCAGCTACTTTACTGATGACATAACGGAATTTACCTGATTTCTCGGTGGGAATCTCAGCCACCTGTTCGATTTCAATAACTACATCTTTACCCAGTCTGGATTGAAATGATTCAGTAATGTAACGCACATCTGTCTGATTCAATCCGGTTTCTACAACAATCAAGATGCGAGTAAAATCCAGGCTTTCTTGTATGATTTTGAAGACTTTTATCTGCGGCATATCCCGCAGAATATAAATCAGCGCCAGCCCATGCATAACAGTACCATCCCGTGCTATGACGAAATCAGTACTGCGGCCTTGTACCTCCCGCAGTAATGGCAATCCACGACCACAATCACATATCCTGTCGTCCAAAATACCGACATCCCCAGTACGATAACGGATAAAAGGAAAGTCTCTGCTTGCCAGATGCGTCACGACGATCTCACCGACTTCCCCATTTGGAACAACACGACCTTGAGAGTCGATAATTTCGACGATAATGTCTTCGGCGGTAATATGCATCCCACCGGCCGGACATTCATGCGCAATAAAACCTGCATCCCGGCCACCATAGCCATTCGCCACTCGACAGCCAAAAGTGTCACTGATCTGTTTGCGTTGATCATCGTACAGCCGTTCTGAAGTCACGAATGCAACCTGAATACCCGAATCACGCATAACAATACCACTCTTATCCGCATACTTGGCGATATGTGATAGGGCCGAAGGATATCCGAACAACATCTTAGGCCGGAATTTACGAATGGTATCGAGAAAATCATTCAGCTTCCGGTCAGACATCTCGAAAGCTGGCAGCAACTTGCTGCGAAATAAGCGGTCGCGCCAGGTACGTAACATATCCTGCGCACCTAATTCGATTGGAGAACCCCAAACCACAATCTCGGGGTCACCAATATCCACCCCCCACCAGCGCGTCGCACGCCATTTGGCAGCGATATCGTGACTGACACGTTCTTTACCGATGAAAAAAACCAGTGGCTCACCACTCGATCCACCTGTATTAAAACGGGCCAGACCATGCGCTTTATCGGATTTGAGTGCATCGAGGTGGGCGCGGATCGTTGCCTTGTCAAGTAAAGGCAGGTGCTGCAGATCCGCTAATGTACTGACTCTTTCCGGTTTGAAGTCCAGTTCATTGAATAGCTTACGAAAATGAGGGACATATGCATGCACATGCACCAATAACTGGCGCAACCTGTCTATCTGCAGTTGGATGATTTCCTCTGATGACAACCACTGAGATTGCTCCATAGCCTTATGTACATCGACACTGGTATGCCCCTTGAGACGTTCATGAATCGGAAAGAGTAATCCCGACACACATTTAGTATAAAAACCGGGATTTCCTACTTGCAAATCATCCTTCATTCCAGGCTCCACCTCAATACTCATGATTAGCCGACGATGTATGTAACACCCGCTGATAAACCGCTAGCAACCGATTACGTACATTAGGCCATGCATAGCGCTGCACCAATTCAACTCCCTCCAATACAAGCTGCCTTGCCAAAGTCTGGTCATTGAGTATTGTCAATATAGCTTCTGCCATTGCTTCCGGCTTGCCAGAAGGCACCAGTAAAGCACTTTTCCCATGAGTAACCAGAAAAGGTACTCCACCGACATCGGTACTGACAACCGGTACCCCACTTGCCAACGCTTCCAGAATTGAAATCGGCATATTGTCGACTAAACTCGGGTTGATCATCAGATCTGCATCCTGATAAAGTGCTGCAATCGCTTCATTATCCATACGTCCTACAAATTGCACACTTTCACCTAATCCCAGTTGGATTACCAGATTTTCCAGCGATGCACGCTCCGGGCCAGAGCCAGCAATAGTCAATCTGGCCATAGGTATCACTGCCTTGACATGATCGAAGGCACGAATCGCTGTAGCAATATCATAAATCGGTTCAAGATTACGTGTGACGATGATATGTGGCCCACTCGTCTCCCTCTCTTTCCCGGCACGCAGAGAAAAACGACTGAGGTCGATGATATTAGGAACAATAATAGTCTCAAATCCGTACTTTTTAAAAACGTGCTCCAAAAAACCAGAGGGAACGATGATTGTCTGAACACGTTTCAGGCTTGGTCTGATCCATCGTAAAGATTGATCGAAAAAATTTTCCGCTTCTCCACCACGATAATTGATAATGACAGGTTTCCGTCGTATCCAGGCAATCCAGATGACAGGTGCGGCATAAAGATGCCAGGACCATCCGGAATTCGCCATGACATGGTACAAGTGGATTCTTTTTGCTGCCGTCCAGAGGCGCATCAAGTACGGAACCAACCGGAATATCGCCCGAATCCCTCTTATTCTCCCTACCCACGCTGGATAATATGGTGAATTGACCTGTATCAAGGTCACTGTCATACCTTCCTGCTGCAATAATCTGGCCAATTGATCGGTTTGATTAGCCATTCCACCTGAAGGAGGTGGTAAAGGACCTACCAGACCAATATGCAACTCAGAAGCTTTCGATTTGAGTTCTTCCAGACAATGGTTTTCAATAATCAAAGGGTAAGGAGGCCGATTTGAAGTAAATTGATCCACAACCGTCTATTTTTTTCGGCTTGCAAGCAGATTATGATAAACGGGCTGATATCTGGCCACACTCGCCTGCCAGTTACGTTCAGTCTCCACAAATTCCCGTCCGGCTTTACGCAGCGCCACCCAACGCTTGGGCGTATTCAGAAGCTCCCCGACCTTTTCTGCTAACGAATGCGGATCACCGGATCTGAACAGAATACCGTTATAACCATCGCGAATCAGCTCCAGGTGCCCTCCCACATCGGAAGCAGCCAGCACCCGTCCTTGCGCCATGGCCTCCAGCGGCTTCAATGGGGTTACCAGATCAGTCAGCCGCATGGAAAGACGTGGATAGACCAATACATCGATCAGATCATAATAACGTTGAACCTGATCATGCGGTACACGGCCAGTCAATACAACCTTATCCTCAATACCGAGCTTTTTAACGAGTTGTCGCAATTGCGTTTCCTGCGGTCCGCCCCCTACCAGCAATACACGCACGTCAGGATGATTGGATAGCATGAACGGTAGAGCCTGCAACAATATATCCAGTCCTTCATAAGCGTAGAATGAGCCAATAAAGCCTATGACACGCTTTTGCCCGAGCCCTAACTGCTCTTTGAGTGCTTCATCCGTAGGAGAACTCAATGCAAATTTTTCAATATCGACTGCATTGGGAATAGTAGTAATCTTTTCCGGTGCGATGCCCCGCTTGATCATATCATTACGCAACCCTTCACAAATTGTAGTAATCGCATCTACACGTCGTAACGCATGACTTTCCAGGCTGCGTGTCAAACGATAACGTATCCCCCACTCCCGGCTGGTACCGTGATCTACCGCTGCATCTTCCCAGAATGCGCGAACTTCATAAACGATTGGAATCCCTGATTTGCGGGCGGCACGTAAAGCGGGAATAGCGTTAAGCACCGGGGAATGCGCATGCAGAATGTCCGGTTTAACGGATCGTATGATATCGGTGATCCGGCGATTCAGACTGTTTATGACAGACATCTGATTCAAAACAGGCAGCTTACTGACAGGATGTGTATGCCTCGGAGTTCGAAAGAAATGCCAGTCATCCACTTTTTCTTCCAGCGCAACTGAGCCGGTATGCTTGGCACTTGTCACATGAAACGTTTCCCAGCCCAGGGCACGCTGCGCCTTCAGTATCGCCAGAGTACGAAACGTATAGCCACTATGCAGTGGAATGGAGTGATCCAGAATATGCAGAATACGCATGATCCCAACCTTACCCGACTATCGGTTTAATTATCGGCACTATAAATGCTCTCAACTATTGGCAAAAATTCCGTCGCCTTCATTAAAATACCTCTTCATCATACGAGTCACATTAGCTTATAGATGTATCATGCGCTGCTGATATGTTGGATATGATATATGGCTGTCGAATCATCGTATATCCTAAACAGAAGGCTTTTTATCTATTTCTGAAAATTACACTAGAAACATGTCGGTACTGTTTATTTAAGTCCAGCTATCAAGCGTATATCTGTCCCAATTTTTCGTACATCCTGAAGCCGTAGATTATATTTCTCGGATAAATCTGAAAGCTCTGGAAATATCAGCATATCCTGTGCTGAATCTCCCAATAAATTAGGAGCAAGATACAGAATCATTTCATCCACCAACCCAGCCGCAACCAACGCCCCATTAAGGGTAGCACCGGCTTCAATCAACAACTCATTAATTTCCAGCCCGGCAAGCCTTGCCATCATGGCAGTCAAGTCGACCTTCCCCGTTTTGTCAGGTAATACAATGACCCGGGCACCGGCATGCGTTAATGAGTGTATTTTTTCTTCATCGCCCTGTGCTGTAAAAATCCACACAGGATCTCCGCTCTCTAGTAACTTCGCTTGTGGAGAAATTTCCAGTTTTGTATCTACTACTATCCGTACCGGTTGCCTGGAAGTATCGACATATCGTACGGTCAATTGCGGGTCATCATGTTTTACCGAACCGATTCCGGTCAGTACTGCACATGATCGTGCACGCCATTTGTGACCGTCTCTACGGGCCGCTTCACCTGTAATCCACTGACTCTTACCATTCTTCAATGCAGTTTTACCATCAAGACTTGCTGCGATTTTCATCCGCACCCAAGGACGATCGTAGCGCATACGACTAACGAATCCGATGTTCAGGGTTTCCGCTTCCATCGCCATTAAACCCGTCTGTACCTTAATACCAGCCTGCTGCAACAATGCTTCTCCTCGCCCGTCCACATTCGGATTGGGATCGTTCATTGCCATGACCACCTTACTTACACCCGCTTGGATCAAAGCTTCTACACAAGGCGGCGTACGACCATGATGACTGCAAGGTTCAAGCGTGACATAAACGCTGCTGCCTTTTGCGAGCGCCCCTGCCGCCTGCAACGCATGGACCTCTGCATGGGGTTCTCCTGCACGCATATGCCAACCTGTACCTACCACGTTTCCATCTTTCACAATCACACATCCAACGCGTGGATTAGGGCTCGTCGTATACAGTCCTTTTTCAGCCAATCGCAAGGCATGCGACATATATAAATAGTCTAATTGGGTAAACATCGGAGAACACTCTTATATAACACAATCACCACCAGAAATATTTAGATCATTCACCTAACCAGACAGAACTCTGATCCAATTTACTAATGAGCAAATACGATTTATTCAATATTTTCTTTAATGGTCTTCTTTCAATCATTTCAGCATTCGTGCTACGATTTTCACGTGTCATGATCATGAGAGGAGGCCAGCAAATGATTTTCCTGAGACATTTTACCGTTATACTTGCCCTACTGCTGTCAGGCTGGATCTACGCAAAAGACCAAGTCCCATATGCAACCCAGGTCAATAACCTGATGCGTTACCAGCGTGTTTCTCCGGAAATTGCTACTTCTGGTGGATTAACAGCCGATGCCATTCAAGAATTGGCTAAACATAGCTTTCGTACCGTTATCGACTTACGTACCGAACCAGAAGGTACGCAAGAGGAAAAGTTGGCAGTTGAGGCAGCTGATATGGCTTATATCAACATTCCCGTTACGAACGCCGGTATAGATGATTCACAACTCGCAGCTTTCAAACAAGCCATTGCACAAGCTTCCCCCCCAATCCTGCTGCATTGTGCCACCGGTAATCGGGCCGGCGCTATGTGGACCAGTTACCGATTGAGTGAAGGTGTTACACCCGAGACCGCTTTTAAGGAAGGTCGTGCTGCCGGAATGAACGCCAGTATGGAAGAAAAGATCAGACAAAAATGGTGTAACAATACTCAAAGTGACTGTTAAACCTGATTTGCACCCTAATTGATTCGATTTCAACCAAGTAATGTCCATCTTCAACCTAGAAACCGCAGTTGGACGCACCCGAGTGTGCGTCTGGCGCACTGCCTGGCAAGGCGCGACGAGGCGGCAGGGCTATTCCCTGCAACGAGGAGCAACGCAGCCAGACAGCGTGCCAGGCGTGCAATCGGGTACGTAGCAGTCTCACCCATCGGGTCGGCATGAGCGAAGGCAGCAAGCTCACTACCCATCGGGGCTTCCAGAAGCTGATAAGCGATCAACTGCGGTTTCTAGGTTCAAAAAAAGGTGGGCATGAAACAGTTTTATTTTGCTGAATCTGTAACATTCACCTTCAAAGAAAATCATCCCACCAGCTCCTCTATTGCAACCAGCATATTTTTAGCCAATTGCTTGCGATCATATTTCCTGGCAGCTACTATGCATTGAGCTTGGAAAACTTTATACGCCTGAGTATCACACCGCATGAACTGTAAAGATTCCACCAGCTGTGCGGCATTTTCCGGTTCAAATACGATACCTACTTGCTCATCACGCACGATATCTGCAGACTCCCCGGCTACCCCATGTAAAACCGGTAAACCCATACCCATGCACTCGAATAGTTTGGAAGGAATAACAGTGGTGAATAAATCTGTTTTTTTCAGATGAATAATTGATACATCCAACAAAGACCAATAACGGGCTACCTGATCTTTGGGAACCGAATCGATGAAAGTAACGTTATCCAGTTTCCGTTGTGCCGCTTCCTCTTTGAGTACTTGTTTGCGTGCACCGTCCCCCAGCAGAATAAAATGGAATACAGTACCGTCCGGTAATATGCGTATTTCCTCTGCCGCCTCCAGTAGAGTCTCCAAATGATGTGCCAAGCCATGAGTACCTACATAGCCTGCGACGAACTTCCCCTCCAGCCCCAGCTCCCTGAGTAACATTTCATCTTTAGCCATAGGTTTGAAACGGGACATATCCACGCCATTCGTCACCACTGTAATCTTGTCGGCATCGATACCCCGCGCAATCAGCTTTTGCCTAAACGAATGCGTTACTGAAATAATTCGTGCTGCCTTTCGGTATAAAAACAGTTCCAAACGCTCCAATAGCCGTATAGCAACGGATTCTTTCATTGCACCTACCGCTTTGATCGATTCCGGCCATAAGTCACGTAATTCAAATACAAAGGGAATTCGTTTGAACCAACTCACCATATAAGCTGCACAAACCGTAAAAAACTGTGGTGAGGTCCCTATTACCACATCTACTTTATGTACGCGTAACGCTGCCAGAGTTGCTGTCACCATAAAACTCTGATAATCCAGAATACGTTTGATGAATCCTTCGTTAGCTGCAATATACGACCATACCCGGATTACCCGGATGCCCGCCATTTCCTCGCTCTGCCAAAGCCGGTTACGGTAGCCTTCAAATACTTTCCCCCTGGGGAAATTAGGTGCACAGGTAATCACCGTTACCTGATGTCCGGCTTTTACCCATTCACAACAATGTTCAAACGTACGCGAAGCAGGTGCATTGACTTCTGGTGGGAAATTATCGGTCAAAAAAAGAATATGCATTTTCAGGCCCAATCGAATCGAATACAGCTGTTACCTTCCTGTAAACGGAGCACCAGGCATCGGGTCGGTTCGCTGATACCAAAATATGGATGATAAGTCGCCTCTTCTATTCCCAGTTCACCTGATTTCACCTGCCAGATCAGCTTACGACCATTCACTAAACTTAAATAACCGGTTTTCCCGTCATCAAGTATTTTCGGCGTAATCGCTGGGTGCAGATGAAATCGAGCTACTGCGTGATAAGAATGTCTACTGACATGATCTTCGATCACCATTGAAGTAGCGTCGAATTGCCACTTTCGTGTATGGATTGGCCGACCGGGTAAACGATGATAGCCATCATGACTGCAAACGACCTCTACACCATTTTCACGTGCGATTTTCAGGCCGATTGGTCTTGCCCGTCGCGCTACCCGAAAACCAGCCCAAACTTCCGAAGAACTCAGATCATTTACTACAACTGTATTATGGGCCGCGGTTTCTCGCTGACGCAGACGCTCCTTACTTAAGCCATAGCATGACGTACCCGAATTCACCAGCACTCGCTCTCCCGATACAGACAGTTCAAAAGATAAGGTATCGGCATGCGCATGCCCTGGTAAATAATCCGGCCCGATCGGCGCTACATCTAGTAACGCGACCATTTCATTCTGGGCGACACGCACATACCCGCTCTGCGTCAAATGCGTAACGCCTTCCGGAACAGGAGCAGATGCTGCCAATCCCAGGTCACGAGCATAACGTTCCAGCTCAGTCGGTGTCGGTGCAATACCGAATGCCGCATCATTGAACAGACTGATCTCTCCATCAGGGTGACACATTATGGACAGCCAGCGACGCATTAACTCGACACGCACTCGCCAATCTGCCACAGCAGCTTGCCAACATACTGGTAACACACAAGCAAAAGTCGTCGTTATGTTACATAAATCCAGCATATCCTCTAATGCCAGCGCATGATACATCGTGCTGCGCTCAAACTGCCCGCCATCTGCAAGGATCTGCTCCGGTACTTCTTTCACCAGGATACGCATACCCTTTTCCAACCAGGCTGCTGCTTCCGGACCGTCGAAAAACAAACCGGCAAATACCAGTGCCTTGGCATTGACAAACAGATGATTGCCCAGCAAGTGAACTTCCAACCGCTGGCTAAGCCAGCGTACTTGTATCGCCAGGCTCTCCAGGCACTCAGATGGCAGACTATTACCGCCCAGCGCCCATTTGATCCAGTTCACAATGCGCAGGGAAGTCGGATACGGTTCCCAGCCCGACCCAACCGCAGGTGGATTCTCCCGCACCCAGCGTAACAGCAAAGCGACATGCCATTCAGTACGTGCAGCCGCATCCTGTGCATTCAGATCATCAAAATAATGCAGATTGTAACGCCAGAGCTTATCCAAAGCGGGATCGTCCCAACCGTGTGTTGATAAATCGTGAGTTTTATTCAAGAAACAGAATCGCTCTCTATTTATCAGACTCACTGGGCGCCGTGCCGGTAAAATCCACTGACCAGCACGCGAGAAACGGGGAGATGGTGCAGGTCGTAAATCAATTTTGCGACGAAACAAGCGGAACCAGATCCGCCCATAAAGCTGGACAGGACGCAAATAGCGTAAGGTGTGCCAGTAGTGACTAAAATATTGCACAACTGTCATAAGTCACGCTGGTTCTCATTCATCCTTCAGTTTTAGTAAAAATGGGCCACCCTTCGTCAATGTGGCTTACATAAGGTACCGATTAACACTATCCGGAAAGAGGCTAACATTTCAGTTGAATTCACGAGGCGCTCGTACCCCATCCCGATGAGATATGATAAACAGGCTATTCTCAAGTACTCCGGACGACCCTCGGTATATTCCAGGCTCTTGACTATTAACCCGGATTCTTCCGCAAACCGTATTACATCATTTTTCGTATTGGTACGATAATGGGTCGGAAATGTATCCGCTGTCGCGCGTCCTCGTAACCGATTCACAAATTGGTGAAATGAGTGAGGCGTCAACCGTGCTATCAGCGGCATGTAATGCCGCTTATTCGGTGTCTTGAACAAAAATATCCCACCTGGTTTCAATACCCGATTGACTTCTTTGTATACTGTCAATGGTGCATCCAAGTGCTCCAGCACATTATCAGAAAACACTACATCGAAAGAACTATCGCTATATGGGATTTTCCCGGCATCGGATACCAGACCTTCGTCAAGCATAGGATTATTCACAACACGCCTATCCAGGTCCACACCGCATACCTTTTCTGCCAGTCCCCTGAAATTCATCTGCGATACAATACCTGCGCCCGCACCAAGATCAAGTACGACTGAATTTGGTGTAATTTGATCCAGTATCCGTTCACGGAACAGTAAATCATCCCAGTTGCGTTCATACGCCGGATACCATTTGCGGTCAAGCCATTCGGTAATGATCCTCATAACGACGCTCCTTTTTCTCTATTCACTTAATAGGATTGAGACTCGACTCACCTCCATAATTTCTGCAAATGGGATCGGCGCCTGCTCCCCACTGGATACTGCTTGTACGAATGCTGCTACACACGCTCTCTGACCTTTGTTCTGGCTCCACAGATTCATATTCTTGAAACCTGGCCAGGCGTACCCTTTCAATCTCCTGAAATTATCCAGTTGCAATACCCGCCCCGCAGCAAAAATTTCCAAGCGTTCTTTCGGGAAAGCCTTACAACCATTGGCAAAATAGTGAATGGTACCGATTGAACCATCGGCAAATCCCAGTTGTAGACTCACCGTATCGCCGTTCGCTGAGTCCATAACCACCCGGGTATGCGCAACAATCGATGCATCAGCCAGATAGCGCAGCAGATCAATAAAATGGCAACCTTCGCCGATAATACGCCCTCCCCCTATTTCTTTATCCTGCGTCCAATGATCACCTGGTATCATGCCGGCATTTACCGTCATCACAAACGATTTAGGCCCGTTGACACCGGCCAGCAGTGATCTGATTTTCTGGATATGTGGGGCAAAGCGCCGGTTGAAACCCACCATTACCAACGGTGCATTGCCCTGTCCTTCCAATTGAGCATGGGTAGCGCTGATCTCTTCCAATTCTGCGAGAGTAAGACATAAGGGCTTCTCTACGAATACATGCTTACCTGTTCTTAATGCCTTACAGACCAGATCCGCATGACTATCGTGGCGAGTCGTAATGACCACTACATTGACTTCTGGATTGGCCAATATTTCGTCGGCAGCCGTAGTCGTTTCTTCAAATCCATACTTTCGCCCGGCATGCACACCACTGACACCACCATTGGAGGCCACTATTTTCATACGTGCACCGGCCTCCTTAAAGGCTGGGATCAATACTGCCGTCGCATAGTTTCCTGCACCTATAAAAGCAACAGAAGCCTGGCTTCCTTCCTGCTGGGGAGAGGGTTTATGCCGAGAAATAAGTGTGATCGTTTGCTGTCGCAATGCTGCCTCCGGCTTTTCTGCAGCAGTTGGATACTGCAGCAGAATTCCCATTGAAGGGGTCGCGTTCGCAATCAGTTCGTAAGCCTTCTCTGCCTCATCAATGGAAAAACGATGCGAAATCAGCGGCTTCACGTTCAATCGACTATCTGCCAACATATCCAATACAGCCTCAAAGTTACGCTGCTCAGTCCAACGAACGAAGGCTATCGGGTAATCCTGGCCTTTTTCCTCATAATTAGGATCATAACGCCCAGGTCCGTAGGAACACGATACCTGGAAAGTCAGTTCTTTTTCATAGAAATCAGCTCGCGATAATTCAAGCCCTGTTACCCCGACCAGCACGATCCGACCACGCTTACGGCACATTAGCGCCGCCTGATGAACCGGCTCACTGCTTTTAGTAGAAGCTGTAATAATGACGGCATCCACCCCACGTTCACGTGAAAAGCGCTGGGCCGATGCCAGTGGATTTTCTCCAGCCGATAGATCGACGGTTTCTGCACCAAATTGTCTCGCTAGTGCCAGTTTGGCAGGATCATAATCGATACCCAATACCCGGCAACCATGTGCCCGCAGTAACTGTATGGTAACCAGTCCGATCAGCCCCAATCCTGTTACTACTACCGATTCACCCAGAGTTGGTTGAACAAGACGTATCCCTTGCAGTGCGATTGCCGCGATCACCGTATAAGCTGCTTCTTCATCCGCTACACTATCGGGAATACGGGCGCATAAATTGGCGGGAACAGAAACAACTTCTGCATGTTTTCCATTGGAAGTAACTCGATCACCAACGGAGAAACCGGTTACTCCACTTCCCACTTCCATGACTATGCCAACATTGCAATAACCCAATGGCAAAGGCTGATCCAGCTTATTGAACACCGTCTCAATCGTCGGTCTCAGACCATCGGTCTTGATTTTGTCCAGTACCATCCGCACCTTATCCGGTTGCTGACGCGCTTTCTCAATCCAGCCAGCTTTGCCAAATTCGACCAGCATGCGTTCTGTCCCAACGGAAACCAATGTCTGTGTAGTACGGATAAGCAGTTGACCCTGCCTGACTGCCGGGCAAGGAATTTCGGCAACCTCGGTTACACCAGTTTTTAGAGATTGGAGTACTTGTTTCATTTATGTATCACTATAAATTATTTAGATCGCTCAATCAGTAAGACAAACCTGCTAGAATTCACTCTACATCCTTTATTCACAGTGTTAGCAGGATGTTAGCTTCCTTTATGGAACAGATATAAACGACTAACAGACTAGGATTGGCGATTTTCTCACCACTGATTCCACCGTTGCCAGTGCACTAGAATGAGTAAATGCTTCCTCAATATAAGCACTGGTGAAAGAGCATGAATGAATAAGTACAAATATGCCTTGACCCCATGAGGCTGCCACTATGAATATTTCATCACTTTCGTTCATCTTGCCTCTTCAATGATCCTTATTCGCAAGCTGCTGTAAAACTTATGAAATGAGTTCTAATAATCTTACTGATGTATCTGCTAAAACGAATCTTATTCAAGTCCGAAAGAGAGTAGTCATTACTGGTACAATTGCTTCATCGAATGGTTTATAGTTATTTTTAATGCCAGCAATTGCCGCACGTGCTGTAAATAACTGACTGTCATCACGATGTAGATCACAAAGAAGGGCTGCAAAAGCAGGCGGATCATCGAAAGGAACTGTAAAGGCAATACCAGCAGAGATGAGTGGTAATGCTGTTTCAATCCCCTCATTAAGGATAATAGGAGTATTCATTACGATTGCATCACCCCACTTATTCGGTAATGCATAGCGATTGATTTGAATAGCTGGATCATAAAATGTTACCACTACATCATTCGCAGAATACTCTGCAAGCGATTGGATATACGTGAGATTACCTAAGTAATTTACATTGCTGCGTTCCAAAAAACTTAATGGCTTACCAGTTATACGTCCAATTGCCACATTAAACACAATATCACCACAGCTTTCTTTTTCAAGAATTTCGGCTGTACAATCAATAAGCTCTAAACCACGTGACTTATCAAGCCAGCCATTGACATAAATATGAAGGCGATTATCCCGTTTCGATTTAACAAAACGCTTAGCTTCTTCCACCTGATCCTGCTCCGGCATATTGACAATTTCATAGAGTCTTGTAGTACGATAATCGTAACGTGCAAGTGTTGGTACAATATGAGTAGTAGCAGCTTGTGAAACTCGCTGTTCAAACACAGTAATAATTTTCTTAATTAGTTTTGGCAAATTCCAAAGTAACACAAGACGATCGGCATCATCAAAAACATAATGGACGCGACGACGAAGTCGTGACGCTAACCAGGTTGGCAATGCCGTCTCTAGCCCTAGACAATACACATGCCGTGGCGCATACCATAAAACTGCTGAAAACACGCGCAGCATCCATGCTAAGTAATAAAAACGAGTCAACACACTGCGAAATCCACCACCGGTTAATAATGCACGAGACTCAACAATACCATCGAGACCGGCACCAAGTGTTTCATCTGAAATGCGCTGCCAACCCCAATAAGCAATATCATAGTGGTGGTGTCTTTTGATGATTCTAATTATTTTAGCCAGCCTGACTCGTTTTCCAGGCTCGCCAAGCGGCGCAATGAGCACTACCGTTTTGTCGTAATCAACTCTGTTCTGACTCATTTGTTCTCCGTAGTAATAATAGCAAGACGTTGATAAATTAGCCCGGCACCGACAGTGCATCTGACTGTCCAACTGATCAGACTGGCAAGTGCAACGGAAATCATGGCAGCCATACCAACGGAATGAAATACAATCGACAAAAATGGCAGTAAAAGTGCGCAGACAAGATAAGCTGCAGATGCATTGAATAGTGCATGCCTGCTCGCAATTACTCCTATGAATGAGCTCGGCAGAACATAGAGAAGACGCACACAGCTCGCTAATGTCAGAAGCGCTGCCAGTATCACAGGTGTGCCAATTTCACCGTATACCAGCACTTCCAGCAGATAACCACCCACAATTAATACCGGCCACATCAGAATCAGTCCCCCCAGACCTTGCCAGAAATAACGCCGCAGATTTTTAAGTACACGTGTTTCTCCCTGTCGTACCGCCAGTCCGACTACAGCAGTCAGATATTGGTTAAGTATCATGCCGGGAAACAGGAATACGACCGATGCCTGGAAATACTGGGCTACCTCGATAGTAGTACCAATCTGATGGACCACAAGATTTTCCCCATAAGTAGCAATTGCAAGCGATACCGCGGCCAGAAAATAGCTGCTGCCGATGAGATAAACATCTTTGATACTACGAATATCATCGTGTATCGACACAGGCTCTTCTTTCGGGGAATTCCGTACAATTAGTCCAACAATAATGAAACTGCCAAGTATGAAGGAACCGATCAGGACTGTATCGATATCTGCATAACCGTTTATAAAAAGAAACATGATGCCAATGAGAAACAATACTCGCCAGCTACCATTCGCTATATAAGCGGCGGTCAATCGTAGATTCGACCGTAACCACTGGAATGCCATATTACAGAAAGAAAAACCGGCTATCGCGACAATCCCGACAAGAATGGATGGCACCATACCGAAATACGCACCCACTATTCCAAATATCAGTGAAACACCGATAATATTGACCCCCCCGATTCGAATAAGAAGACGGGTTGCCTTCGGTTCGCGCACCAGCAATTGATTAATCCCATACAGTGCAAATGTACTCGCTATCATCATGAATGATTTAAGAGTTGCCCATAGTGCTATCGCTTCAACGTCGCCAGAAGCGGCAATAGCCAGATCGGCCAAATAAAGTGCTCCGGCACCGAAAAGAAAAATAAGTGCAGAAGGTGCAAATTTTCGTATAGCCAGCATTAATTTTGCTGCAGTGGTCATCCCTCCATCCCGATATCGCGATACTGAGAAATTGCAGCAGCATGCTCTGGAAACTTTCTACTCATATAATCTCGACTATCACCAACGATTTGGCCTGGACTACCAACTACAATCGAAAAATCAGGTATTGAGCCACGTACAACTGTGCCAGCACCAATAATACATCCTCGTCCAATGCGTGCACCTGGCATCACAATTGAGCCGGTTCCGATAAAACTGTAATCACCTATTGTCACAGGCAGGATCCGACCTAAAGGACGCGTTGTGTGAATTCCCATAGCCTTCCCAATTGTATAGGGTGACCAATCATGAGTAAGAATACGCACGTAACTTGATATCGTTACGCCTTCACCTAATGTGAGCAGACTATAATCGGTCCCGTCAATGTCAACCTTACCTGAAATGTAAGCAGGACGCCCGGTAAACTGGGTACCCCACCGCTGCAAAAAATAAATATAGACCGCTGTTGCCCAGCGCAATTTAAAAGGGCGTAAAAAAGCGATAAGCGTGTAAGCAACAGCACACTCATATTTAGGAGCTTTTGCCATCTTCTTTTTCATACTTATAAAACAACCAAATTAGAATCCTTTTGCAACAGGCAACTGACTATCAACTCTAACAGGTGATCGACCAGTGATTGAAACACGACGGGCACTGAATATTGCTGCGGCAAACACAGGCAACGTTATGAATAAAAAACGGCCTAAAAACCCGAGAAACTCGGAATATATCAATGCCGTCGACCATAATACCAGTGCAACGACCCAGGGCAGCATCATGACTGAACCTAAATTACGGGCAACTTTGTTAGCAAATTTGATGGCAATAAAGGCCCAAATGACCGGTACTAAGAAAAGCCCGGGTACCCCAAAATTAAGAAAAGCTTCTGTGAACAATCCGGTAGTAATCGAAGAATTCCCTTCACGCCCTACAACATAGGAGCCAGGATAAATTGCATTTTTTATCCTGGGACCAGCTCCTAAAGGCTTATCCGGCCATATGCTTCGGGGAACGAAATTGGTAACTGCTGCCACATAGCTTGCGCCATACTGATAGTCAAAGGGGTTTGTCGCCAACCACAGAATGTTTTCGTCGTTTCCAAAAGCACCATCGAACATAAAGAAAACAATCCTTTCCTCACGCTCTGCTGCATACGTTCCCCCTTCAGCATAGCGCTCTTTTGTTATTTCCGTAAAACCCGCTAAAGCTATCCCTATGCCCATCCCGATAATTAACAAGCGACGCAGGAATGAGGCAGAAAACCGGAAAACTACCGGTTTCATAAGCCCATATAAAGTTATACTCAGGATTATGAAAATAAAAATTGAATTGCGGCTACTAATGCTACTGTAATACAAGAAAATGAATACAACACTCATTGAAAAAAGAGCACAAGCGATTATGCTGCGCTTCTTAAATAGCTTGCCGTATTTAAGAAGTATATATAAAAATATCGTTGCCGCAGAAAGTAACCAATTAGGAAGCTGCGTTTCCAGACCCCGCCCTACTCCTGCACTGATCCGATCGCTAAAGTAATCCTCCCCAAACTGCCCATAGTTATTGTATGCTGCGTACATACCAATGATAAGCACCATTAAACCAAATAATAACAGCCTATCCATATAGTCTACATAGCGGTATCTCCCTGAGGCATTGGATTGTCTGGTTCGAGTTGCCCGTACCAATGTGTAACTGGAAAAATGATTTAAAATTGTTGCAATAATCAAATAGGACAAAAGCAAACACCATACGAACGGAATAATATCCTCAGTTGAATATCCAGCCTGGTAGCGATAACTATTGGCCATAAACTTTAAGGCTGGCATAGCCACATGCAGGATAATGAAGAAGACTGAGAACCAGATAACGGGACTAAGGCCAAGCGCTACGGTTCCATATTTCCGTAGCGGGATATAGATGATAATGACAGCAAAAATCAACCCACATAATAACGACAGAAGATACAGCAGCATATTCAAATTTGATTGTTAGCTTTTCCAGTAGCTGTACATTTTTTAGACCCAAAGCAATCGAGGTGTTTTACGCATGATGTAATTTTCCAGTTATTTATTCACCACTATTCCCGGATTTTTAACATTTGAGGAATAAAAGTAGAGAAATCGCGACCTACTTGCCCGGTTCCTTATTTTCTATCTTATTCTCATCTGGCGATTATTTTGATGGGTCTTTCAAGATCCATGAGTTCGGTAAAATGTCTGAAATTTTTCTGTAGACATACCTCGTACCAATATAGTTTCTTGCAATTGCCTGGTCGACGATCATACATCTTGAGAGAAGATTGTAGCTGCCGACTGCTCTCACCGAATTCTTCATACTCGTAGCCAATTTTTCAATTTAACAGAAAAAAGTAAGTTTCTCCGATAGAGTTATGTGGATATGGTTGCCATAAATAGTAAAACTGGACCAATTGCTGCCAGCCTAAAAATATATGCCATCTATATCGGATTATTATCGAAACTTACTCTCGATTCCTGATAATAGGGCAGCACGCGAACTCAAGAAGGTAATTATGGCAATCAATCAGCCCGATTAAACCTGCGATTGATCTAAAAACAGATACTAACGATCTCGAAGGGGAATGAAAGATGCTGCGACGCCAAATACCCTTATAAACGCAAAAAAACTTTACTTTTAATCTTGCGAACTAACCGACCATATAAGAACTGCCCACAAAAAATAATTTTGAAACAAGCTATCAAAATTACAGATAAACGAGTCAAATTGCCCATTTTAGGGAAGGAGTATGCGCCTAAAAGAAAACAAGAAAGAAGGCAGATATAAAACTTACTATCCGAAGTACAACCTGAGAGAAACGAAACGAACGAATACGAAAAAGCACATGCCGCAGGATAATATCTAGAAATTGTTTCCTGATAAAATGGGAACGTTACATTTCATACCATTACCAATTTTACTGATTACCCTGCCTGCCTTTTACCCAACGACAGCTCAAGAATAGGCACCATTCCCAATGGTTAAGCTTTGTACACCTAGAGTAAAAATAGCTCCTACTTATCTATCTCAGTACTGAAATTTGATTTATTCCGAATACATATTCAACGCAGGAGTGTATTAACACTATCTCATATGGATAAAAGACATCGTATGTCAACAGACGCTAGCCCAGAAACTTTATCCATCTCTCGACTAGCGCCTCTAACTGCAATTATTATTACCTGCACAGTTCTTCTGCTGGAGAGTCAGACTTGGAAAATTCTTCTGCAGCCTCGCAATGCCCCCAATCCGAGAATACCAATCCCGAAAAGTGCTAAGGACATTGGTTCAGAAATAGCGGTAGTATGAGCATTCAGGATAACTCCACCCGCAAAATATGCATCAGCAGGCAAATCCCGACTAAAGAGTATTTGAGATAACCAATCTAAACCCTGCTCAGACGAAGCGACAAAATTACCAGTTGCATGAGTTGCATCACTAGTATCATCGAACGTTAACTCCCAATTAAGAGTAAACGTTTGCCCTCCTGGTAAAGGAGTAAAATCAAAGTCAAAGCTCTGCTCCCCATCTGGATTAGATACAATTTGGCTAAATAACGACAGTCCAAGTTGCATAATCGGATCACTGCTCAAAGCCGCCCAATTAGCCCAATTTCTGGAAGCGTCAGCAAAAGGATTGAGTGCGCCTGGGCTAGCACCCGCTTGCATCTCCACGAGTCCCGAATAGCTGTATGGCTGACTGGCCAATCCGGCTGTAGTACCACCATGTGCGCTCAGCAACGTATCCCGGAACACGAAGTTACCTGATGCACTACTACCTGTGGCATCGGAAGAAAAAATACCGTTCGTTATATCCAGACTCATAGAACCCACTATACTGGCAGTCACAGGGGTGGTAGTCAAAAGCCCCATCATGATGCCCATTACGATCCATGCACGTCCTGTTTTTAATTTAAAATTCATTCTGATGTACTCCATCAAAAGAGATTCATGATTTAGTGACAAGGAATTAATGTGTGTAGCTTACCGTATAGAAAAGATACCGCAATTTTCTACATTTAACGACTGAAATGCTTGCAGTACGAAAAGTAGTATATATTCACAATATAATGACAACAAGACTTATTTTCGCTTACTATCTATTTGTAACTTATATACAACCAATTTAACTGCTGCATCATACTTTATGCGCTGAATATTACGGTCGAATGACGGATAAACGCCGTTTTCTGTCATCTTCAGCTCTATGTTCAGTCCAATAACAGTTTCACCCAGCCATGGAATCAATTTGTGGAAGCCATTTCCAGTAACTCGACAATCTTGGCCTAAACAACGCTTCAGTGCATGAAAACCGGACATAAACATAAAAGAAGATTTCATCGATTCAGAATACACCCGTTGCTTGCCCTATTTTCCATGATATTCATACTTGGCGGAACATGGATATTTTACGAAATGGCTTTTATTCAGCCTGCAGGAGATTGGTTTGAAACCCAAGCGATTAATCAGAGCCGAGTATCATTACCGAAAGATGATGCTCCCCATCAGGGAAGAATGGAATGGTGGTATTACAATGGTCACCTGAAAACCGAATCTGGCCGGTATTTCAGCTTCCACCACGCTACTTTTACCGCCACAGACTTGATCAGGCACTTAGTCAAACACGTCTCACTGAGCGATCATCAAACTGGGCAGCATTTTATCGATCAGCGTAAAACGACCGATAGCAGCCATTCCGGGGAAATACCAAACAGTTTCAATTTCGAAATAGGAAACTGGAAAGTATCCGGCAGCAATGGTAATGATCGAATTGATGTCAGTACCCAGGATTTTAGCCTGACCTTGACATTAACCAGCACCCGCCCGCCCATACTCCATGGGGACCAGGGAATCATTGTTCTCGATCAGGCGGGAAGCAGTTATTATTACTCTCGTACACGGATGGCAATCTCTGGCACGCTGACAATAGGTAACAAAACAGAAAAAGTTGACGGTAGTGCATGGTTCGATCACCAGTGGGGAGATTTCACCACCACTCGATTAGCCTGGGACTGGTTCAGCCTGCAATTGAACGATGGATCTGATCTCATGCTCTACCGTTTGCGGGATGATACAGGCGATCCTGTACTCTATACCGGCAGTATCAGTAAAAATGGAATAACTGAAGTGTTGGATGCTACCGATTTCATGATTACTCCGGGCAAACGATGGACAAGTAAAATAACCGGATACACCTACCCCGTAACATGGAAAGTTGAAATTCCTAAAAAACACATTGCTATTGAGACTTACGCCCTGATCGCAAACAGTGAGTTCGATGCACGACTGACAACTTATAACGTATATTGGGAAGGTGCTGTCGACATCAAAGGATCTCACACCGGCCAGGGTTTTGTGGAACTATATGGTTATAATCATGAGAAGCATTAAATTACTGCTTCTCCGAACTTATGAAAGTTCATAAAATCCTATCGGACAACCTGAGAAATAGCATACAAACATATAATGTCAGAAGAATAGGTAAGGAAAAATGACAGGCCGCCCTTTGACCGCTATTTGAACAGATTCATTTACGGGGTCTCTATCAATGATTAATCCTGGATCAACAAATTGAACGATCTGAGACTAAGTTTCATACGGGAACAATCAGCTACCTCGTGATGTTTGACTCTATGCTCACAAAAACCATGCTTGTCCTGTCGTAAGTAAATTCTTAACTTTGAGTTAGCTTATGGAAAATCAAAATTGTTCAGCAACATATTGATTATCTGCGTAGGCAATATCTGTAGAAGCCCCATGGCTGAAAGGATTCTAAAACATGCATTGATTGAAATGGGCAAAACGGATTGTGTCGTCAGCTCTGCTGGTCTCGGTGCATTAACAGGCCACCAGGCTGATCCCATCGTTCGTCAATTAATGATGCAAAAAGGACTGGACATTTCTGATCACCATGCTCGTCAGTTGACCAGTGAAATGATCCGTGCGGCTGACCTCATTCTCGTCATGGAAACGTGGCAAAAAGCCGAAATCGAGGCACGTGAGCCCAGTGCGAAAGGAAAAGTATTTCGTCTGGGAGAATGGGGGAAATTCGATATCAGTGATCCTTACCAGAAAGATTTATCGGATTTCATACAATCGATGGCACTCATCGATCAAGGTGTGGCGCAATGGGTAACAAAACTGTAATGATTGACCCATACAGTTAATACCGAATAATTTTACTAAACTCTCACGCTTCCAGAATTGGTTTGCTATATAAGTATGAACTTACAACGCACAAAAACATATCTGAGTTTTATCGTACTATGTCAACTTGTAGCGTGTACTATTGTTCCTGGCCAACATGTGAGTCAATTTACCCGACAATCCAGCGTGGAAATGCCGGTCAAGGAAAGTGATAATGAAATTATCCTGAAGAAACTCAATATTCAAACGATCAACGCCGAGCTGATTATCGAACTCGAAAAAGATTACAGCAATTTCAGCCTTGCGCCGGATAACGTTGCCAATCACTATTTTGACTACCGAATCGGTTCGAAAACCGTTAAAGGTGTTCCCACTACTAACGAGCCTTATACCCAGTACCGGGTGGGGCCCAGAGATATTCTTAATATTACTGTCTGGGATCACCCCGAACTGACCATTCCGGCCGGTCAGTTCCGTTCAGCTGAAACAGCGGGAAACGTCGTTGGTGAAGACGGTACATTTTTCTATCCTTATGTAGGTATCGTACAGGCAGCTGGACGAACGGTTGAAGAAATCCGTGAAGAATTGACCAGAAGGCTCGCGAAATATATTGAATTCGTTCAGCTCGATGTGCGGGTAGCTGCTTACCGCAGCCAGCGGGTCTATGTGGTAGGTGAAGTTGCACAACCTGGCATTCAAATGGTTCAGGATATTCCTTTAACAGTACTGGAAGCCATCAATAATGCAGGGGGTGTTAATCCCGACGCAGATCTTCGTAATATTATCCTGACCCGGGATGGCAAGACATACAGCATCAACCTGCTCAATCTCTATGAAGGTGGAGACGTCACGCAAAACGTATTGCTTCAGCATGGTGATGTCCTGAATGTACCGGACAGTTCGCTGAATAAAGTTTTCGTACTGGGGGAAACCAATTTTCGTGTGCTGGGAGGTGCAGGGCTGGGTCGCTCTCGCAGCCTTATTATGCATAAAGCACGCATGACTTTGACTGAAGCGCTAAGTGAAGCAGGCGGCCTTGATCAGGAAACTTCTGATGCTGCAAGGATCTTTGTTTTTCGCGGTGGATTAGGCAAACCGGAGATTTATCATCTGGATGCAAAATCACCTGATGCCCTATTATTGGCTGACCGTTTCCCACTACAGCCACGTGACGTGATTTATGTCGACCGGGCTGAAGGAATCCGCTGGAACCAGATCATCGGACAAATCCAACCCACAATTAATCTGCTGAATGCATTCGATGGCGCATTAAGAATCCAACCATTCCTGAGACGTCCTGTTCCTGCTCCTGCTCCTTGATATTTGTTATACGAAATACATTGAACCTATCAATTCAACCGATAAAGCACCACCCGTTGGGAAAGACAGATGCCTTTCATTTTTCAACCCTTTAATTATGCTTTTAACTCTCTGATTTATGACATATCCAATTGATACACCGGCCGATCTATCAAAAGCTCATCCGGACTACGTACCTAATCTGGAAGGTGATGCAATCGATCTGGGTGAGTTGATGGCTACTCTGATCGATAACAAAGGGTTGATCATCATGATCACACTTTTTGCACTTTTCATTGGGGTTGCTAAATCTTTCCTGGATCAACCGGTTTATAAAGCAGACAGCCTGCTACAAATAAAAGAAAATTCCCAGTCAATGGCCGGCCTGGAATCACTGGTTGGTTTTGCTGAAACCAATATACCCGTACAGGCCGAAATCGAATTAATAAAATCCAGAATGATATTGGGCAAAACCATCAAAAATCTTCATCTCGATATTATTGCAAAACCCAAATATCTTCCTTTTGTCGGTGAAGCCATTGCCAGATGGTTCCAACAGCGTAATGAAGATAATATTGTTTCAAGTCCATTATTCGGATTATCGCATTACGCCTGGGGAGGAGAAGCCATTCAGGTAGATACGCTTGAAGTCCCGAATGACTGGAAAGACAAAGAGATCATTTTACAGGCTGTCAATAAAAATCAATTCAAACTGATCTACCAGGATGAAGTGATCCTCAGTGGTGAAATTGGTAAATTGGCCAGTAAGCAACTGAAAAACCAACAACCTGTCAAAATATTTGTTTCTTACCTGCGATCCCGTCCAGGCACTCATTTTACCTTGATACGACGTTCCGAAGGAGAAGCCATCCGTCAGTTGAAAGAGAGTCTCCATATTGCAGAAATAGGTAAAGGTACCGGTATTCTCGGGTTGGCGATCGAATCACATGCGCCAGAAGTTGCTGTTCAGGTTGTCAATGAAATCGCCAATACTTATCTGCAACAAAATGTAGAGGAAAGGTCATCGGAGTCCCAAAAAACCCTGGAATTTCTGGAACAGCAACTCCCTGTCCTTAAGGAACAACTGGAAACCGCCACCACTACTCTGAATGATTACAGGACCAGTAAAGGCTCCATTAATCTGGATCTGGAAACTCAGAATATACTGACCGGAGCAGTCGAATTAAATACTCAACTCACACTACTGCAGCAAAAACGGGATGAATTGCGGCAGAAATTTACGGACTCCCATCCCAACATCATTGCAATCGACAAACAAATCAATAGATTGCAAACGCAAATTAATAATTACGAAAAGAAAATCGGAGTCCTGCCAGAAACCCAGCAAGTTATTCTGAGATTATCCAGAGATGTAAAAGTCAATACTGAGCTTTACACTACGCTGTTAAATCACGCCCAGACCATACGTGTCGCCAAAGCCGGTACAGTCGGTAATGTAAGAATCATCGACTATGCCATGCTGCCTGATGAGCCGATCAAACCGAGAAAACCCCTGATCATAGCAATTGCACTAGTCGCAGGACTGATTCTGGGTATCGTCGCGGCATTTGTGCGCAAATCACTTAACCGTGGCGTGAAAGATCCTGATCTGATCGAAAAATTACTGAATATACCGGTCTATGCAACTATTCAACATAGTAAGCACCAGAAAATAATCAATAAAAAATTAAAAAATGATCCTCCTACCGGTAATCATCCTCCTCTTCTTCTGGCGCTGGAGAACAAGGAAGATCTCGCCATGGAAAGTCTACGCAGTTTGCGCACTACCTTACACTTTGCTTTTCTGGAAGCACGTAACAACATCATCATGATTACCGGACCCAGCCTAGGAATCGGTAAAACATTCGTTTCGACCAATCTTGCCGTCATCATGGCGGATGCCGGTAAAAAAATATTACTGATCGATGGAGATTTACGCAGAGGGGCGGTCAATAAATCCCTATGTACAGATAGAAAAAATGGCCTCTCTGAACTCATCACCCAGTCGGTTGAATTAGAAAAGGCAATTCAACCAGTTCCACTGGCAGACATTGATTTCATTCCGACTGGTGAAATCCCACCTAATCCATCGGAACTATTACTGCACGAACATTTTGGAAAACTGCTGGAAACTGTCAGTAAACAGTATGACCTGATAATTGTCGATTCGCCTCCAATCTTGGCCGCTACCGATGCAGCGATCATCGGTCGCTTAGCCAGTGCCACGCTGATGGTTGTCAAGGCTGGGGCTCACCCGCTACGTGAACTTGAACAAAGTGTAAAAAAACTCGTTCAGGCAGGTGTCAATCTGAAAGGTGTCATATTCAACGATATTCCTGAAACTTCATCACGCTATGGCTATGGTAGATATGTATATCAGTATCATTACCGAAGCCGAAGCGGAAAATGAATGATACAAGACGATATATCTCAAATTGGACTTTATGAAATAATAGACAGAACCTTGGCATTTCCACTCGCCAAATGTTGACCAAGGTTCTCAGGATGATCATGCTTGTCACTACGTGTTACATACTACGAATTATTTGGCCATTTGTTTTTCCCGGATTTCGTCCAACGTCTTGCAATCAATGCACAGTGATGCTGTCGGTCTCGCCTCGAGCCGTCTCAAGCCTATTTCGACACCGCATTTCTCGCAGTAGCCATACTCACCCGTATCTATTTTGATAAAAGTTTCATCGATTTTCTTGATCAGTTTACGTTCGCGATCACGGTTACGTAATTCCAGCGCCATATCGGATTCCTGGCTGGCCCGGTCACTGGGATCAGCGAATATCGTAGCTTCCTCCTGCATCACATGTACTGCACGATCTATTTCCTTGCTAAGCTCAGCTCTTTGTTTTTCCAGTACTTTACGGAAATGTAACAGTTGTTCTGGACTCATGTAGGCTTCACCTGTTTTCGGTTCGTAAGGGGCCATGGTTTTATGTGATTCTAATTGCACACCCATTCTCTGCATCGCTCCTTGTTGTTATATAGTTAGGAAAAATAAACTGTTCATCAATACCAGAAAATTTCAGAGATATCAAGTAAACAAGTAGAGGAATTTCTACTGTACTTAAGAGGATAACGAATAAGGGTTACAAAAAATGTACCGTCTAGAAATTCCCGATCAGTATCGGAAACAGAATACAAACATCAGATTTTTTCTGCCCACAAATCGTGCGTATCAGTATGAGTAATGCGCACATCCACCCAATCACCCGGCTTGAGCGATAGACCATCATTTATATAGACCATTCCATCTATCTCCGGCGCATCTGCATAACTTCTGGCTATTGCACCCTCCTCATCGACCGTATCGACCAGCACCCGCAATACCTGACCTGATCTACTGGCAAGACGATTCCTGCTAATTCCTTCTTGCCATTGCATCAACCGTGCCAGGCGTTCTTGCTGTATTTCAGGGTGAATATGATCGGGTAAGGCATTGGCCGCCGCACCTTCGACCGGTGAATAAGTAAATGCCCCTACCCGATCCAGCTGCGCTTCCTCGAGAAAAGCCAGTAATTCCTCAAATTCCTGTTCAGTTTCACCCGGGAAGCCCACGATAAATGTACTGCGCAACACAATATCCGGACAGATGTCACGCCAGTGGCGAATACGGGCCAGAACATTTTCACTGTTGGCAGGACGCCGCATGAGCTTGAGTATACGCTCGTTGGCATGCTGAAAAGGGATATCCAGATAGGGCAACAGCTTACCCTGTGCCATCAATGGAATCAGCTCATCGACATGAGGATAGGGGTAAACATAATGTAAGCGTATCCAGACCCCCATCTCTCCTAGTACATTGGCTAACTCGGTAATCCGCGTCCGAATCGGTCTGCCCTGCCAGAAACCAGTGCGATATTTAATATCCACGCCATAAGCACTGGTATCCTGAGAAATGACCAGCAATTCCTTGACTCCGGCATCGACCAGATTCTGTGCTTCCTGCAACACTTCACCTACCGGTCGGCTGACCAGATTCCCGCGCATACTGGGAATAATACAAAATGTACAGCGATGATTACAGCCTTCGGAAATTTTGAGATAAGCATAATGCTTCGGTGTCAACCTGATCCCCTGAGGTGGTATCAGGTCGAGGTAGGGGTCATGCGGCTTGGGTAAATGATGATGAATAGCTTCCATCACTTCCTCAGTCGCCTGTGGTCCGGTCACAGCCAGAACTTTGGGATGTACTTGCCGGATAACGTCCCCTTTTGCACCCAGACACCCGGTCACGATTACTTTTCCGTTTTCGGTCAGCGCTTCGCCTATCGTCTCCAACGATTCTGCAACAGCACTATCGATGAAACCACAGGTATTGACAACCACCAGATCCGAATCCGTATAGCTCGACGAAATCAGATAACCCTCCGCACGCAGACAAGTCAGGATGCGCTCAGAATCGACGGTAGCTTTGGGACACCCCAGCGATACAAAACCAACCCTTGGGATTCTCACGTGTAAATTTGAAATATGTGTCATTCAGATTCCTGAAATATATTATCCGTCAAATGGTCAGCACATCGAGTCGATCAGCCAGCGCCTGTAAGGAAGCAGAAATAGAAACCGGATATTCCGCTCCTTTTTTTAAGCTGCGCAGACTGGTTGGCAGGTTCATATAATTGCGCAGGGTTTGTCGACGTATTTCATGCAGAGTCTGACTCTGACAAGTTTGAACTCGCTCCCCCTGCAACATAACAGGTTGAAGCAATGATTGTCCCTCATGCGGGTCATCATCTTCGAGCGCAACGATATCAGCTCGCATGTAACCCGCATCGTCGAACATACGGTAGACTTGTTTTCTGCCTGGCCAAGTGGCCTTACCCTCCGAACGTTTGCGACGGGGTAACCCGGCATATTCCTGTAACTTATAAACGCAATCGAATGCCGGTACATCGGTTGAGATACCCAACGCTGTACCAATTCCAAAACCATCTATAGGAGCATTCTCAGCCAATAAAGTATGTAACCGATATTCATCCAGATTACCACTGGCAAAAATTACCGTTTGCTGCAGCCCACCACAATCAAGTATCTGCCGTACTTGATGAGCATGTGCTGCCAGGTCACCGCTGTCAAGACGCACCCCCCTGATATGAATCTGTTCAGCTTCCAACCTGTGCGCAAGACTGACGACCTTGGCTGCAGCAGCTTCAGTATCATATGTATCGATCAATAAAATAGTATTGTCCGGCTGTGATCGCACAAAGTGCTCAAAAGCAACTGTTTCATCAGCATGAGCCTGAATAAACGAGTGCGCCATAGTGCCATAGAGTGGAATATCATACAACGCACCTGCCAGTACCGTCGCACTACCGGAAAATCCTGCCAGATAGCTGGCACGTGCCGCAAACAGCGCAGCCTCCGCACCATGTGCACGGCGCATACCGAAATCGACTAGCAGTTTTCCAGGAGCCGCCAATACCGAACGAGCAGCCTTAGAAGCAATCAATGTCTGAAAATGTAATAAATTGATGATACGTGACTCGAGCAACTGAGCTTGCGGTAGCGGTGCCGTAATACGCAGGATCGGTTCATTTTGAAAAAACAGTGTACCTTCCGGCATGGCATGCACATTTCCACTGAAGCGGAACTGTTCGAGATAATCAATAACCAGCGTTGAGAAACGTCCTGCCAGCCACGTCAGCTCCTCCTGAGAAAACTCTATGTGTTCAATAAAATCAATCACCTGCTCCAACCCGGCAGCCACCATGAAATTACGCTCTGGAGGAAGTTTACGCATGAATAACTCGAACACTGCGGTCTCGTGCATTTCCTGTTCGAGATAACTTTGCAACATGGTAAATTGATAAAGATCAGCCAGTAATGGGCTGGTGACAGGATTCATGACTGTAATGTATCAATGTCGATCAGGCATGCCCCAAGCTTGATCATCGTTTCCACGGCCTGCAAACCATCATCCTGTTTCAGGCCAATTGCACGAATAGCATCTTTTAATACATATATCTGATAACCCGCATGTAAAGCATCTCTGACAGTATTAAGTACACAATATTCGGTCGCAACACCACCGATAAATAGACGTTGAATGCCTTGAAGTTTGAGCATAACGTCGAGCTTTGTATCTTCAAAACCAGAAAAGGCATCCTTTCCGGAAGCAATCGCCTTTGAAACGATATGCGTTCCAGCAGGCCATTCCAGCGCCGGATGAAACTCTGCACCTACTGTACCCGCGACGCAATGTACCGGCCAGGGCCCACCTTGCTGACGAAATGAGCAATGATCTGCAGGATGCCAGTCACGAGTGGCGAATACAGGCAAGCTATGGGCCTTAAACTCAGCCATATACTGATTGAGCAATGGAATAATCGTTTCCCCTCCCGATACAGCCAGACTCCCACCTGGCAGGAAATCATTCTGCATATCCACCACGATCAGTGCATCATGATTCTGCAAGCTAATATGTTCCATTATCAACAAGCCCGACTAATCGGGCGTTTATAGTAAACCTCTTAAAAATTCTCATACCGATTAACGTCGAATATACCCGCCTGTAAAGGCTGCTGCGTCTTTTGCCAAGCCGTGAAATCGTGCAAAATCTCCCAGAATCGTGGATGGGTACGCCGTACCCCCCAGGTTTCTACCACCCGTTCGAAATCTTCCGCATTCTCAGCACTGCCAAGCATCGATACAAACTGCTCTACCTGTGAAGCGGGTACATCAAACATGAAATTAGGATAGCTGCCGGTAATACCGGGATAGATGGTCAGGCGGTCTTTCTCCGGCTGATAGCGAGATTCTTCACCCAGCATGAAAGCGACATTACTGTGCGCCCGATCTCTCAGTAACGTATAAACGGTACGTTCATTCTGCTCGTGTTCGACACGTACGAAAGTCACTTCGGAAAGTTGCTTGATCCCCGCAAGCCTGGCGGCGGGGTGTGCTGCAAGATCAGACAATGCCTGATCCACCTGTTGTATCCAGGGCGGCTGGTCAGTACGACTACAGTTTCCTGCGTGACAACGATTCAATGGATCCTGTGATATGGCATTGATGGATCGGAAACGCTTGAGAATGCGTAACGCCAGCTCCTGTTTCGGATTTTCAGTAATAAAATGCTCTGTTGACGGAGATTTATCATCGATATCCTCGTAAACGATCCCGAACTTCAATTCACCTAAATCCTGATACCAGTCATTCAGAATAGTTTTACGCTGACCGGCAGGAATCAACCGCAGAAAATTATGCTCCGAACCATTACGGATCAAATCAAAATAAAGCCGGGTCAACAATTGATGAGCAACATTACCAAATACATCGAAGTTGACTACCAACTCATAGTAGGTTCGCTCCAGTAATGGATAATCCATCAGCCATATAGTCTGTGGCACAGCACCGGCCAACCCTTTCACGACGGAAGCACTGTTGTGGTGACGAAAAATAGTCAATAAAGCATTTTCATTCTGACCATCACCGTCCCAGATATGAGTAAGTGAAGCACCCTTCGGCTGCTGCGAAACATATTGCTGTTGGCGCAATGCCAGATAATCATTATGGCGTCCGAGATAATCTAACCAGTTTTCACCTGCATCGAGTAAGTCATCATCCTGCCCCGGCATTCCCAGTAAAGGTATCACCCTGCGCCGATAAGTATCATCCGTCACGAAAAGATCGGATACCGGATCCTGGAACAATGTCCAGAAATGATCTCGTATCACATCGGTAGCGATCTGACCGCGGCAAACCGGCCCATGAATAAAAGTACGCACGAAATATTCCGCATCATCCAACATAAACTGATAACGCGCACGCGCCGGAATATCAGCAAAGGTTACAAATGGGTTGGCACGTTCCGTATAACCATAGCCCGGCAAATCACCCATCGGCCAATGCTCACTGAAAAACAGCTCGCCGATACGCCGTAGCTTTGCCTGATCCAGAGGATAAGTAATGCGTCGCTTATGCACGATGCTGCCTGTGACCGGACGTAAACGGTAAAAGAATGGCCCGCCAGGATCATCATTCGGGCTTACCGTAGCGATGGGCTTGATCGCTTCACCAGGCGGTGTAAATGAGCGCAGCAGTTCGAAGAAGCGCGGTTCACCCTCCAGCTCCGGAAAATGCAGATAGGCCAGAAACAAATGCTCATACAACCAACGCGCCACCAGCCTGCTACGCTTATCATCCCGGTTGAACAACGATTCCCAGGTCTTGATTGCCTGTTCCTCATCCTTGGTCAGCGTAACCGGTTCATCTGTAATCACCGCTCCCTGCTCCAGCCAGCCCACCAGAAGTGAATACTCCTGATCAGTCAGCCCGCTGATAGCAAATGGCATACCTTCCAATGGATGATCGCGGGCATAGCCAGGAAACTCTTCATTGGCGGCACAATAATTCTTCCGGGTGATATCCAGTTTGATCGAATCGGGTAACTTGCTGTTGGGCGAAAAAGGAAACTGCTTTGCCAACTTGATCATACTCAACATCAGCGATTGAGACTGCCCCTTTTCCGCCTGCAGGACAGAATAAAACCCCCGCTCACGCCACCCGGCAATAGTCAGTTCATCGATACCCAGCCGGGTAGGCGGCATCGCCTCAGTACGCGTACCGCTGTAAACCGGCTCATGAAAAGCCCCGCGCAATAACCCTTCTGTCGTTTCCAGCTTAAGCTGACACGGCGCATCGAAGCAACTATGGCATGACAGACACTTGGTTTCCAGAATCGGCCGGACTTCTTTGGCAAAAGAAACCTGATGTTCTGCTGGCTCCGGCAAAGTGACAGGAACTGGACTATCATCGGTTATCGAATGATCGTTGTTCTGACATGCAGACAACAAAAAAGTGAGGCTCAATACACACAGAAATGAGTAACACACACGCATTAAGTAAGCTCCAAATCTTGGATCGATTTGAAAACGATTCTACCCCATGAGTCTGTATTACCGAAAGCACAGGGACCAGGGGAATTGTCGCCTTTAAATGACCCACTCTGAAGGTGAAGTATCGAAAAGCGAGGGTAAAATAGAACTAACTGTTATCTCCGTGTAGCTTATGATCCTCTTTCCCTGTCTTTTTACGTAGTTTCTATTTCTATAAATTAGAACGTTGGTACTCCCACTATCGAAGAATCAGCCGGAATAATCAGTCAGATCCGCCTTTATATTACTTTCAGCCATACTGTTAAACGAGTACAAGGGAAAGAAAATCACGTGCTACATCTGAACTACCATCCGCCATTGGCGTGGGATACCGTAGTCAAATTTCTCTGCAGCCGCAGCAGCCCCCGTCTGGATCAGTTGGATAATGGCTGTTATCTGCGTACTGTAAAGCTTAGCCATTACAACGGTTGGATTACTGCCAGGCAAGACACGACTCACCACCGGATATGTGTAGAAGTATCTCCGTCACTATTACCTTGTTTGACGCAGTTACAACTCCGTTTACGTGCTTTGTTCGATCTGGACGCCAATCCGGCAATTATCGAATCTCATCTCAAATGTGACAAAACGTTGCAACAACTCGTCGCTCGCAGCCCCGGTCTGCGTATTCCCGGTGCCCTGGATACTTTTGAACTGAGCCTGCGCGCCATACTGGGACAACAGGTAACCGTCAAAGCGGCAACCACCTTGTTCAGCCGTTTTATCGCAGCCTTTGGCGAACCGGTAGATACACCCTTTCCCGGACTGGATCGTACCGGGCCAGTCGCCAGTGCAATTGCCGATGCAAATCTGCAAACTATTATCGATCTCGGCTTAACCCAGCGGCGCGCCTTGACCGTTCACCGGCTCGCGCAGACAATAGTGGATGGTACACTGAAACTGGAACCACTCAATAGAAGCCAATCAATCGAACAGTTGCATGCATTGCCGGGAATCGGCCCTTGGACAGCACAATACATTGCCATGCGTGCATTGGGCGATCCCAATGCCTTCCCGGCATCAGACCTGGGATTACTGCGTGCACTGCAAATGAAGAAACCGGCAGAAATATTGCACCGTGCAGAAACATGGCAACCCTGGCGTGCCTACGGCGCGATTCATTTGTGGCATCATTTGAACCTAGAAACCGCAGTCGATCGCTTATCAGCTTCTGGAAGCCTCGCTGGATAAGTAAGCTTGCTGCCTTCGCTTATGCCGACCCGGCAGGTGAGACCGCTACGTACCCGATTGCACGCCTAGCACGCCGCCTGGCTGCGTTGCTCCTCGTTGCAGGGAATATAACCATACCACCTCGTCGCGCCTTGCCAGGCAGCGCGCCAGACACACACTCGGGCGCGTTCAACTGCAGTTTCTAGGTTGAATGCAGGAGGCTAAGAAGAAAGATTTAAGGAAGATTAAACGATGAACTACTACACCATTCTGGAAAGCCCCATCGACCCGCTGTTACTCACGAGCGACGGCGAATACCTTACGGGGTTATATATGGAAATAGAAAAACAGAAATATCTGCCGCACATGGAAACAAATTGGAAATGCGATCCGGCACCCTTTACGCAGGCTATTTCCCAGTTGAGAGCCTATTTTGCCAGGGAACTGCATCAATTCGATCTTCCATTGAAAGCATCCGGAACACCCTTCCAGGAAACCGTCTGGCAACTGCTGACGACCATTCCCTATGGCGAGACTGTCAGCTATAAAAACATTGCCGAGCGTATGCACGCGCCCAAGGCAACGCGCGCGGTAGGCCTGGCAAACGGCCAGAATCCTATTTCCATCATTATCCCCTGCCATCGTGTCATTGGTTCAAGCGGCAAGTTGACCGGCTACGGTGGTGGTCTTCATCGCAAACAATGGTTATTGGCACATGAAGGCAGGCAAGGCACGCTGCTCATGCCTGCACTGTGAAATAAGCATGCAACAGAGAAAATCATGTTTTGTGCACGATATTCCTGCCAAGCTTATGCCGTGCCACCTTCGTTATTGCGGGCTGCGTAAGCAGTATAAGTTCCGGATACTCTACGGTACAAAAAAGCCTGATGGCTAATATCTCATTACCGCCTTACTAAACCATTTTTCACAACTTTCTTAGTACTACAGCCGTATATATTTTTATTCAGGAGGAGAGAATCCTCTGCGCCGGTAGTGAGCTTGCCGGGCTCTGTATTGGTGTTTTCTACGCCACACGGACCAGTGTAGTACATGTTCAATTGCCT
>JBDIVK010000020.1:0-55299 GCA_039794425.1 Nitrosomonas sp.
TTTGTTCCAGTAAGAGCATCTCTTCCCTCTACTAGACACATCCGAGAGGCTAGTCACCTTATCACTTTTAGTCAAGCCCTTTTTTCCTCGTAACTACCAAGGTATTCCAAAAAATAAATGAATTCAACGAGGTATCATGCTCCCTCGCAACTAATTTAGCTGCAATCAGATATCATAAAGATATAAATAACCATGATATCAATGCAGTTAAGATTTAATTTTCCTGATTGAAAGGTAACAAGTCAAGTACCCCAGGGTAATTGCATGGAAATCGGCCGATGCCGAGCAACGCTTCGCGATAGGCATCGGAGGGGACGGCCTTGAGGTGGCCATGAAGGACTGCCTTTGCAGTGAGTTGGATTCGGCTCTGAAGAGGTTCAAGGCCAGTTGCTTAAGCCCAGCCAGTTTGTGTGCGGCATGGCCGATCTTGGCACGTATTTAGTCATCGCTGATGGTCACGTCCATGTACCAGTGCAGGCGGTTCTCGACAGGCCAGTGCAAGCGTCCGGCCTGAACTAGGTAGGTAGCGGACATCGGCCGGCTGCTGTCGTCGATGCCGTAAGGTAATTTCAGATGCTCATGCAGTCAGTCGAGCTCCTCGGTGGCCCATTCCTGGATATCCACGAACGTATCGGTCTCAGACAGTACCGCACTGACGGCCACGACCAGCAGTTCCACCAGATCGTGCTCGACCTTGCCGAGCCTGTCGCGGATCATCCATCAAAACAAAAATTTCGGACAGGCGAAGGGGGAATTGATCTGGCATCGTCGTACGCTGCGTTTCATGGACGGCCCTGCGGGCAGGAATGCGCTGCCATCACGATCAATTAGCATTCATGCGATCCCTGTCAAAAATCCACCAGTTCGAAATTCATTCTTCCCACCAGGGAATTCTTTCCTACACTTATATCTTTGCCACATAAAATGGAATGAAATTTTATTCCACCAACCGCTTTTTAAGTATTGCATTGACCTGCCCTGGATTTGCCTTGCCCTTTGACGCTTTCATTACCTGTCCTACCAGAGAATTGAAAGCCTTTTCCTTTCCGGCCCGATAATCGGCCACCTGCTGGGAATGAGCAATCAATACTTCATCTACCAGTTTCTCAATTTCACTATCATCTGAAATCTGTCTGAGACCCTTTGCAGCAATAATTGCATCCGCACTTTCCCCTTCCCTACGCCATATGCCGTCAAACACATCCTTGGCTATCTTTCCTGATACAGTCCCATCACTAATACGTAACAACAACCCTGCCAGCTGCCCGGAACTCACCGGACATTGCGAAATATCCAGTCCTTCCTTATTCAATCTCCCACTCACCTCACCCATAATCCAATTGGCACAGAGCTTACTTTGACCCGGTAAAAGCTTTACCACCTGTTCAAAATAGTCCGCAAGCTCCCGGGTCGCAGTCAATACACTGGCATCATAGGCCGGTAAGCCAAATTCTCTGATGTAGCGATCACGTCTATTCTCCGGCAATTCAGGCAAATTTACCTTAATATGATCTATCCATTCTTCGGGGATAACCAATGGCAAAAGATCCGGATCCGGGAAATAGCGGTAGTCATGTGCATCTTCCTTGCTACGCATACTACGGGTTTCATCCCGATCTGCATCATATAACCGAGTCTGCTGGACGATACTATTACCATCCTCTAAGATATCGATCTGTCTTGTCACTTCATAATCAATGGCTCTTTCAAGAAAGCGGAATGAATTGAGATTCTTAATTTCACAACGTGTCCCTAACTTTTCAGAACCCAGAGGCCGCACGGACACGTTGGCATCGCAACGAAACGATCCTTCCTGCATATTGCCGTCGCAGATACCGATCCAGCGTACCAGAGCGTGCAGCGCCTTAGCATAGGCAACGGCTTCAGCACTACTCCGCATATCTGGTTCAGAAACGATTTCCAGCAGCGCTGTACCAGCTCGATTCAAATCGATACCCGTCATACCATGAAAATCCTCATGCATTGACTTGCCTGCATCTTCTTCCAAGTGTGCACGCGTCAGACGTATAATCTTTTCCGTCTCACCCACCTGAATTCTAACGTGCCCTCCTTCTACGATCGGACATTCGAATTGACTGATTTGATAACCTTTAGGTAGATCGGGGTAGAAATAATTTTTTCGTGCAAAGATCGAGGGTGAATTAATATTCGCGTCAATTGCCAGCCCAAATTTGATTGCACATTCTACCGCTCCTTGATTCAACACTGGCAATACACCTGGCAGAGCGATATCCACCCCGCAGGCCTGCGAATTAGGCTGAGCACCATACGCTATCGGTGCACCAGAAAAAATTTTTGACCGGGTCAGCAGTTGCGCGTGTATTTCGAGACCCACTACGACTTCCCATTGCATGATCAGGCAATCCTTACTCTTCCAATATTTGATCTAAATTTCTAGATTGAACAAGTGAAATACATGTACATGTCGCGGATACGAGGCAAGATGTAATGAAATGATGTCACCATCCCGAGTACCCGTTACCTGCAAAACTGCATAATCCATACCCAAGTATATTCGGGGCAGGACAAACTCTTGGCAAAATCAACGCATTCATATCGATCTCGCCAACCAAAGGATTCAAACTCAGGGTAACTATGTATTGATTTCGGGTGGCATGCGCTGATGCCAATCTGTCACCAGCTGATAACGATGTGCAGCATTCAGCATCTGTGCTTCCCTGAAATAATTACCGATGATATGTAATCCTACCGGCCTGTTCTTGTTGCCAAACCCGACTGGGATCGACATGCCCGGTAATCCTGCAAGACTAGCTGCACTGGTATAGATATCGGATAGGTACATCTGAACCGGATCACCACATTTTTCACCGATATTAAAAGCAACCGTTGGTGCAGTGGGCCCCATAATCAAATCACACTGCTTGAAAGCCTCTGCAAAATCCTCTGCAATCAATCGACGCAGTTTCTGAGCCTGAAGATAATAGGCATCATAATAACCATGAGACAGTACATAAGTACCAATCAGAATACGACGCTTCACCTCTGCACCAAATCCTTCAGCACGTGTTTTTTTGTATAAATCTTCCAGATCAGTATAGTGTGTGGCCCGATAACCGTACCGTACGCCGTCAAAACGAGATAGATTGCTGGATGCTTCAGCCGGCGCGAGCACATAGTAAACCGGTATGGCCAGTTTGCTATTAGGTAAGGATACCTCTACAAATCTAGCACCAAGTTGACGATATTCGGCCAAAGCAGCCTCTATTGCACTAGCGACATCATCGCTCATGCCATGAGCAAAGAATTCCTTTGGCAATCCGATTCGCAATTGGTCAATCGGCTTTTCCAGATCACGTGTATAGTCCTCTTTATCACGCTGCAAACTAGTTGAATCACGTGCATCAAACCCCACCATCACATTCAGCAGTAACGCAAGATCGTCTGCAGATTTGGCCATAGGCCCGCCTTGATCAAGACTTGATGCAAAGGCGATCATGCCATAACGGGACACTAAACCATAAGTCGGTTTGATTCCACTAATTCCACATAATGAGGCTGGCTGGCGAATAGAACCACCTGTATCCGTACCAGTTGCAGCCGGCGCCATCCTTGCTGCTACGGCACAGGCAGAACCACCGGAACTGCCACCCGGTACGGCCGATATATCCCAGGGATTCTTGACTGGCCCATAATAAGAAGTCTCGTTGCTGGAACCCATGGCAAATTCATCCATATTGGTTTTGCCGAGATTCACTATACCCGCCTGGTTAAAACGTTCAATAACGGTCGCATCGTAAGGTGAAACGAAATTTGAAAGCATTTTCGACCCACAGGTGGTCAACCAATCCCGGGTACAAAAAATATCTTTCTGCGCTATTGGGATTCCAGTCAATGTGACTGACTGCCCTGAGGCAATCATCTCATCTGCAGTTCGGGCCTGAGCCAGGCTTTTTTCCTCGTCAACAGTAATGAAAGCATTCAAATCAGGGTTGAGTATCTTGATTTGTGCCAGAAATGCCTTAGTCAGCTCAGTACTGGAAATTTTTTTTTCGGTAAGTAATAAAGAAAGTTGCCTGAGGCTGGTATTTAACATAATCAATCGACAAACAGGGTAGCACGTCCTAAAAAATCAAGGTAAATAAACCTATTATTCAATTACCTTGGGAACCAAATAAAAACCTGCTTCTACCTGAGGGGCGATTGATTGAAACAGTATATGCTGATCAAATTCAGTAACGACATCTTCACGTAACCGCTGCACCATATCTTGAGAATGGCTCATTGGCTCTACTCCCTGTGTGTCAACCGCCTGCATTTGTTCAATCAGGTCGAATATCCCCGATAAATGAACCAGGGCCTGCTCAGCGTCATCCTCGCTGACTTCAATACGGGCAAGTTTCGCAACACGTTTAACGTCATCCAGTGATAAGGTCATATTTTGGAGCTTTATATCGAGATACATAATAGAGTATCATGACGCGTTTGTTAAACGCATACTTTTTATGTGATTGTAGCATCTGCTCTCAAGCAATACAGAATCCTTCACTCCAATTTAATTTATATACACCGAATCTGTCATTTGGAATATTGTCGCCATGTTTAATTTCCTGAACAACAACTTTCTGGGTAACTATTTTTCGACAGATATGGCTATTGATCTAGGGACAGCCAATACCTTGATCCATGTCCGTGGTCATGGCATCGTGTTGAACGAACCGTCAGTAGTTGCCATCCGACAAGAAGGTGGGCCGGGCGGCAAGCGCATGATTCAGCAAGTGGGTTTGGCTGCCAAACAGATGCTCGGCCGCACTCCCGGCAATATCACTGCAATCCGACCAATGAAAGATGGTGTAATTGCTGATTTTACCGTAACCGAGCAGATGCTCAAACAATTCATCAGAAAAGCCCACCCCCCTCGTTTATTATCTGCCAACCCACGTATCGTTATTTCGGTACCTTGTGGCTCTACGCAAGTGGAGCGACGAGCCATCCGCGAAGCTGCCTATGGTGCTGGAGCTCGTAAAGTCGAACTGATTGAAGAACCAATGGCTGCAGCACTCGGAGCCGACTTACCTGTTGAAACACCGACCGGCTCCATGGTAGTCGATATCGGTGGCGGTACAACTGAAGTGGCAGTCATCTCACTGGGAGGAATTGTTTATTCAAATTCTGTACGTGTGGGAGGAGACAAGTTCGATGAAGCGATCGTCAACTACATTCGTCGTAATTATGGGATGATGATCGGAGAAGTGACAGCAGAAATTATCAAATCAGAAATCGGTTCCGCCTATCCTGGCTCGGAAGTCAGAGAAATAGAAGTCAAAGGACGCAATTTGGCTGAAGGTATCCCTCGCAGCTTTACCATTTCCAGTAATGAAATCCTGGAAGCATTAGCCGAACCCTTAAATAGTATCGTAAGTGCGGTTAAAACTGCATTGGAACAAACCCCTCCTGAACTCGGTTCTGATATTGCAGAAATGGGTATGGTCATGACAGGTGGCGGTGCATTGTTGCATGATATCGATCGGTTACTTATGGAGGAAACAGGATTATCCGTCATCATTGCCGACGACCCACTCACGTGCGTTGTACGCGGCGCTGGGATTGCTCTGGAAAATATTGACCATTCTATCGGAATTTTTGCCAGGGATTACTGATCGTTCTTTATTGATAACAATTGTGGAACTTCCTTCCCCCTTACCGCCAAAAAGTTATGCAACCTTAAAAAGTAAGCAGCGTCATTGTACTGGAAGCTTTGGTATACTTTGAGGTCTGTATTTTCTGTTTACTCCCGGATTAGCGAGAATATAACTTTTTACAGATTTCTCACTCCAGAAGGGCAATTTCTGGAGATATTGAAACACTGAGGCTAGATGCAACCAACTCATCCTCCACGGTTTTTCAGATTAGGCCCCAGTCCGCTGGCGCGACTGTTCTTTTTTACGTTGCTATCCATTTTCATCATGATTGCAGATAATCGTTCTGACTTCGTTTCAGAAGTACGCCGTGCAATCGGGGTAGCCATCTTTCCGCTGCAAAAACTGGCATATACACCTTTTTCTCTACAGAACCAATTAGAACAATACATCGCTGATTTTAAGCTAATCGAGGAAATTGATTTACTCAGACGTGAGTATCTCAATAGCCGGCATGAATTTTTCCAGTTACAGGCATTGGCAGCTGAAAACAAACAACTGCGCGCACTGCTAGGAGCAGCTCAACAAAATGAAATTCAGGTAGTTCTGGCGGAAATACTTTATACACCACGCGACCCATTCAGTCGTAAAATAATCGTGGATAAAGGAAGTTTCAGCAAAATCAGAGAAGGACAAGTAGTAATAGATGATTTAGGTGTGATCGGACAGGTCACCCAAGTGTATCCCTGGGCATCGGAAGTCACACTGATCACCGACAAAGATCACTCTGTCCCCGTACAAATTGCCCGTAACGCCCTACGCACAGTAATTTCAGGTACAGGGAGAAATAGCGAACTGGAATTGCGTTTTCTATCAATCAATGCAGATGTCCAGAAAGGGGATCTACTGATCACTTCAGGTATCGGTGGAGTTTACCCGCCTGGCCTACCTGTAGGACGTGTTACCTATATCGAATATGATCGCTCACGAAAATTTGCACGTATTGCATGCGTTCCTGTCGCAGGGGTGGATCGCCACAGACAAGTACTAATCCTGGTTGATCCATCCCGCCCTACCCCAGAAATATCAGAAAATCTTGACACCCATGCGACACAAACCGGCCAACAAACCAAAAGCCGTACACCATGATTATCTCGGCCAGGAATTTCCACTTCCAGTAAAAAAATCACTGGTTTATTCAAGTCTGATTACAGCAATTTTATTTAACCTGCTACCACTCGAAGACATTGCGTTAATTCTGCGTCCAGATTTCGTCGCACTGACGTTACTCTACTGGAATATCCATCAGCCACAGCAGACAGGCATGAGCATCGCTTTTATAACCGGCCTGATAATGGATGTCATCGATACCAGCATGATGGGACAGCATGCACTCGCCTACTGCCTAATAACATTTTTTGCACTTATGCTGCACCGGCGTTTACGCATGTTCAATATCTTCCGGCAAATTCCTGCTGTTTTATGGATGCTGTTGCTGGCCCAGGTTGCAATATTTCTGACTGGAGCACTGGCCGGTACTTATTCCACAGGATGGTATATCTTTCTTTCCAGTATAACTGGAGCATTGTCCTGGCCACTGGTCTCCATCGTATTGGGTAGTTTTCGGAGACAACGAACCGATCCTGATGAGATATGAATGATACTGTCGAACTACGCGATCATTCAAACGAGCTCCGGCATTTTCATATCAGACTGACGATCTGTGCAATTAGCGTCCTGCTTTTATTTGGCTTATTATTTAGTCGTTTTGTCTATCTGCAGGTATTACGGGGAGAACATTACACCACTCTTGCAGAAGCAAACCGTATTACTATTTTGCCGCTGATCCCCAATCGGGGTCTGATATTCGATCGCAACGGAAAAATTCTGGCACAGAACTACACGGCTTATACGCTGGAAATTATCCCGGATCAGGTCAAGAATCTCGAATCAGCCATCGACAAACTGGCAACCGTAATTGAAATCACATCAGAAGACCGCAGAAAATTCAATAAACTTATGCGTGAAAGTACACGCTTTAGAAGCCTGCCCATACGTTCTCGCCTAACCGACATTGAAGTCGCTCGCTTTGCAGAAAATCGATACCGTTTCCCTGGTATGGATATCAAAGCAAACCTGCTCAGACATTATCCGCAAGGAGAATTGGTTTCTCACGTAATCGGTTATATTGGTCGCATCAATGATAAGGACCTGGAACAACTCGAGATACACAAGCAATTGGAAAATTATCGTGGCTCTTTACACATCGGGCGGACGGGTATTGAAAAAAGCTACGAAAATGTATTACATGGACAGACCGGGTTCGAACAAGTCGAAACAGATGCTGTAGGCCGCCCGGTACGTACATTATCCCGGGTAGCACCTGTTGCGGGTAGTGATCTGACACTCTCTCTGGATATTAATTTACAGCAAGCAGCCATACGGGCTTTCGGTGACTTCCGTGGTGCATTGGTCGCAATAGACCCCTCTAATGGAGAAATACTCGCTTTTGTCAGCAAACCCGGTTTCGACTCCAATCTATTCGTCGATGGAATTGACCATCTCAACTGGCGCTTACTCAACGAATCCATGGATAGGCCACTGAATAATCGTGCACTGCGCGGCATATACCCCCCGGGGTCCACTTTCAAGCCATTTATGGCATTAGCAGGATTGGAACTGGGTAAACGTACCCCCAGCTATGCTATCAACGACCCAGGATTTTTCAGCCTGCCTGGCAGCACTCACCGTTTCCGCGACTGGAAACCCGGAGGACATGGACGAGTCGATTTACATAAATCCCTGGTCATTTCCTGTGATACTTACTATTACATGCTTGCTCACGATCTGGGTATCAGTAACATTCACAACTTTATCGGACAATTCGGTTTCGGCAAAAAAACAGGGATTGATATTCCAGGCGAGGCGGACGGTTTGTTGCCCTCTCCCGAATGGAAAAAAAGGCGGTTCAACCAAAACTGGTTTCCCGGAGACACTATCTCAGTCGGAATCGGCCAGGGGTTTAATTTAGCTACACCGCTCCAATTGACTTTTGCGACGATGCTGCTTGCTAATGATGGCAGAGCCTTCAAGCCTCATTTCGTCAAACAACAGACGAATCACCACGAAAATTTCATCAAAGATGACTTCGTAGAAGAAATGTACAGGCTGGATTTGAAACAGGAACATCTGAACCATGTAAAAAAAGCATTAACGGCTGTCACTCAACCTGGTGGAACTGCATCCCGTGCTGGTGCCGATACAACCTATACCTTTGCTGGAAAAACAGGGACTTCCCAGGTTATCAATATCAAGCAAGGTGAACGTTATATCGCCAGTAAAATCGATGAGCGACATCGTGATCACGCGCTTTTTACAGCCTATGCTCCTGCGGAAAATCCACGAATAGTCTTGACAGTGCTGGTGGAGAATGGTGGCTCAGGCGGCTCTACTGCAGCACCCATTGCACGCAAGGTTCTGGATTACTTTTTTCTTGGCATAATGCCTGAACCGATTGAAAAATCAGGGTAACAGAATAGATCATCCTGAAATGGAAGGTATCCCTTAGTGACCGCAGTAAGTCTTAAAAAACATCGATATAAAACTTATTTCTAAAATACGGGCATTAGGCATGATCACCCTAGATGTGAAAAAAACATGGTATTACCTTACCCGCTATATCGATAACTTCCTGCTCGCTGGAATTTTTCTGCTCATGTTGATCGGATTGATCGTGCTTTACAGCGCGACTGGCGGTAACACCACACGAGTAATCAGCCAATTATTAAATATGGGCATAGCATTCGTAATCATGTGGGTAGTCGCCAATGTCCCACTCCAGAAAATTATGCGCCTTGCCTTGCCCTTGTATGTACTTGGCATCATCCTGCTGATTGCTGTAGCATTATTTGGTGAAATTCATAATGGTGCCCGCCGCTGGCTAAATCTGGGAATCACTCGTATCCAGCCTTCAGAGCTACTGAAAATTGCTGTGCCCTTAATGATGGCATGGTATTTTGATAAAGCTCAAATTACCTTACGCTGGCGTAATTACGTCGGTGCAGCGCTCATTTTACTGTTACCGGTATTATTGATTGCACGTCAGCCCGACCTAGGTACTGCGCTGCTCATCTTAGCCAGTGGCCTTTATGTTTTGTTCCTGGCAGGTCTGTCGTGGCGCATCATAGTAGGCCTTATTGTTATAGCAGCTATAAGCCTGCCCCTGTTTTGGAATTTCGGCATGCATGATTATCAGCGTAAGCGGGTAATGACCATGCTTGACCCTTCACAGGATGCGTTAGGAGCGGGCTATCATACGATCCAATCCAGTATTGCCATCGGTTCTGGAGGAATTTCAGGAAAAGGATGGCAGAAAGGTACCCAGTCCCAACTTGACTTTTTACCCGAACCCAGCACAGATTTCATCTTTTCAGTATTCTCGGAAGAATTTGGACTGATTGGTAACGGTTTGTTATTATTGCTTTATATGATAATAATCGGGCGCTGTCTGATAATCGCAGCCAAGGCACCCACGCGATTTACCCGTCTGGTTGCCGGATCGATTACGCTTACATTTTTCACTTATGTATTTGTCAACATTGGGATGGTAAGTGGCATTCTGCCCGTAGTAGGCATACCGTTGCCACTCATCAGTTACGGTGGGACCTCCATGGTTACCATATTGCTGGGTTTTGGTATTCTAATGAGTATCCATACACATCCCAAACTGGTTAGAACCTGAGAAAATGGAAACTGATACTACTTTCTCCCTGATTTCCCAACGTGGCCATATACAGTTTGCCTTGGCTTTTACTATTACGTTATTTCTGATAACGAGTTGTAGTAATACGCCCCGCCTCGGAAAATCAGCAGCGCAGAGTCACACAAATTCCTCGATTGGAAAGAAAGGTGGCGGTTATTATCTGGACGATGGTCCAGGAGATAATCCACCAACTAACCTTGATACTATTCCTAATGCTGTCCCTCGCATCGAACCGCTAAAAGCTGCCAACATGCGTCCCTATGTCGCGTTTGGCAAAACCTATACTCCTATGACTGCCCTTAAACCATATAAAGAACGTGGGCAGGCTTCATGGTATGGCAAACGTTACCATGGTAAAAATACTGCCTCGGGCGAAGTGTATAATATGTATGCCATGACTGCCGCTCATCCAACCCTGCCGATACCCAGCTATGCCCGTGTTACTCACCTGCAGAATGGAAACTCAGTAATCGTCCGTATCAATGACCGGGGACCTTTTCTGTCAAACCGATTAATCGACCTGTCTTACGTTGCAGCATATAAACTGGGTATCTTAGCCAATGGAAGTGCGCAGGTTGAAGTAGAAAGCATTATTCCGAGTCGCATGAGCAGCACCCGTGCCGATACGAAGATATCACACCACTCTCCAGGGTCAACAAAATCAACCTCTGAAGGAAGTAAAGTTTATCTGCAGCTTGGTGCATTCGACTCTGCTCATAATGCACGTAGTTATCTTGCACAATTACGAACTGATTTTCCTTCCCTCATGCACCAATCTAATATCAATGAAATAGACGGTTTACATAAAATTCTCGTTGGGCCTTTTACTGATCAGATATCTGCCCGACAAACAGCAAATATTCTTTCTCAGTCTGCATTGACCAAACCCATACTCATACAATATCCACATACACCTTGAAGCAAATTGAATTTTGTACTGAACAAATACTCATTACGCTCTTAACGGCAGCTTACAAATAAATAAGCCGCAATCCACTAAGGTGCCGGGATAAAGTATTTCGTTGAAGTATTCGTTTACAGTAAAAGAGCATGTAAGTACTCGTATAAGCGCCCTATCTGCAGTTTAAGCCCCTTGATATAAGTTTTTGCCTGTATCTTCTAACAAAATACAATAGATTGGTTGACAATAAAATAAGTGTTTTTTGCTATCACAAGCTTAGAGTTTTTCTGGCTGATACAATATATAACCTTAGTTTACCAATAAGCTTTTTCCTTTACTGGTAATACACTTCATATCTTCTAACCAGTAATTAATGGTAATACAACGTTCATATTACAGAAAGATAACTATGTTAATCTTACAGAGGGTAATCATATGATCAGAAATGTGAAATGCGTCAAACTCGGGCGCGAAGCAGAAGGATTGGATTTTCCAACCTACCCTGGAGAGTTAGGAAAACGGATTTTCGATAACGTTTCCAAAGAAGCGTGGAACCAATGGCTTAAGCATCAGACCATGCTGGTTAATGAATTACGCTTGAATCTGGCAGATATCAAAGCACGGCAATACCTTGCCAGTCAAATGGAGTCCTATTTTTTTGGTGATGGTGCCGATCAACCGGCAGGTTATACACCTCCCAAACAATAAAATCAAAAACTAACAATAATAAATATTCTGTGCATTCCGAAAAGCTATCGCCACACCTTATGGCAAACAACGAATCAGGAATAACGACCGCGGATAAGCCTGATATCCCAACTTCCAAACAATTCCTGAATCGTGAACTCAGTCAGATTGAATTCAACCGTCGAGTACTAGCCCAAGCAGAAGATGAAGAGGTTCCCCTGCTGGAGCGTCTGCGTTTTATTTGCATTGTCAGCAGTAATTTTGACGAATTCTTCGAGGTTCGTGTTGCAGGTTTAAAAGAACAAATTAAACTGGATTCTCCTGGTTTTGGACCGGACGGCATGGCGCCGAGCCAGGCTTTCAATCTTGTATCTGAACGAGTACGTCAGCTCGTTACCCAGCAATATCAACTATTCAACGACAGTATTCTCCCTAGTCTGGCAGACCAGGGTATTCGCTTTCTGCGACGCAATACCTGGAATGATACTCAGCGTGAATGGATCAGGGATTTTTTCTTTCGTGAGCTGATGCCCATGCTCACACCCATTGGCCTTGATCCTTCACATCCCTTTCCGCGGGTATTGAATAAGAGTCTGAATTTCGCAGTGGAATTGGAAGGAAAAGATGCCTTTGGCCGCAACTCGGGTATAGCAATTGTCCAGGCTCCACGCATCCTGCCTCGCGTTATACGCCTACCAAAGGAAATCAGTCATGATCCTTACAATTTCGTATTCCTGTCATCCATTATTCATGCGCATGTAGGTGAGCTCTTTACTGGTATGCATGTAGTTGGCTGTTATCAGTTTCGTGTCACTCGCAACAGCAATTTATTCGTTGATGAGGAAGAAATAAAAAACCTGCGTATCGCGTTGCAGGGTGAATTGCCGCAACGCCACCTGGGAGATGCTGTCAGGCTTGAAGTTGCTGATAACTGTTCGCAGCATATGGCAGAATTTCTGCTGGAACAGTTCTCTCTGAAGAGTGACGACTTATTTCAGGTAAATGGTCCGGTTAATCTGGTACGGCTTATGCAGGTTTCCGATCTGATCGACCGCCCGGAACTCAAATTCCCCCGGTTTATCCCCGGGCTACCATTCTCACCTCAGAAAAAGAAAGCCAACGATATCTTTCAGGTGATCCGCAAGGGAGATATATTACTACATCATCCCTATCAATCCTTCCAACCGGTCATTGAATTCATTCAGCAGGCCTCCACGGATCCGGATGTTGTAGCCGTTAAACAGACTGTTTACCGTACAGGCACAGATTCGACACTGATGGAAGCGCTCATCGCGGCGGCCAGTATGGGTAAAGAAGTTACGGTAGTAGTGGAATTACTCGCCCGATTCGATGAAGAAGCCAACATCAACTGGGCAAGTCGGCTCGAAGAAGTCGGTGCCCATGTCGTTTACGGTATCGTCGGCCACAAAACACACTGCAAAATGGCCATGGTAGTAAGGCGTGAAGCCGGGCAATTAAAACGTTACGCGCATCTTGGTACGGGTAATTACCATCCTGGCACAGCACGTCTTTATACGGACTTCGGATTGCTGACCTGTCATGAAGAAATCTGCGCTGACGTCAGTGAAGTTTTTTTACAATTAACCGGACTTGGTAAAGCGAGTAAACTGAAACATCTCTGGCAATCACCATTCAGTCTCCATAATCAGATTGTAAACAGCATTTACCAAGAAGTAAAAAACGCAGAAGAAGGAAAACCAGCTGCCATCATCGCTAAAATGAACGCTTTGCTGGAACCAGCAGTCATCCAGGCACTCTATACCGCTTCCAGTGCAGGGGTGAGAATAAACCTGATTGTGCGTGGCGCCTGTGCACTGCGTCCGGGAGTCCCGGGACTGTCGGAAAATATCCGAGTGCGTTCCATCATTGGACGTTTCCTGGAACATTCACGAATATTTTATTTTCTTAACAAGAATCAGCATAATGTTTATCTGGCAAGTGCTGATTGGATGGATCGTAATTTTTTCCGCCGTGTGGAAGTCTGCTTCCCCGTACTCGATTCACGGTTGAAGAAACGGGTCATTGCAGAAGGACTAAGGCCCTACCTGCGCGATAATGTACAGGCTTGGGAAATGAATGGTGACGGTCACTACAAACGTAAATCAGCAAGACGCGGCAATAAATTCAGTGCCCAGGAAATACTGCTGTCAAAACTGGCTGCGGTAAAACAAGACTCAATCGAATGATCTGATGTCCAAGGAAATCGAACTCAAACTGACATTCCCTTCACGATATATCAAATTTATGCAAGATATGTCATGGCTGGAATACCAGGGCATAACAGCACCAACCGTAGACAAGCTGTATAGTATTTATTATGACACACCGGATCTGAGGCTAAAAAACTCAGGTTGTTCATTGAGGTTAAGGCGTATCGGAAAAACCTGGATCCAGACAATCAAATCTGGTGGCCATATCTCGGCAGGTTTGCATCAACACGATGAATGGGAAGTACCGATACATACCAATCAGCCTGATTTCACCCAGGCCAATGACCCAACAATCAAGCAACTTTTTAAAAATGCCAAGTTACAAGAAGAATTACAGCCGGTCTTTGTTACCAAGTTCACTCGACATACGCAACGTTTAAGACTGGCTCAGGACAGCGAAATAGAATTCTGCTTCGATCATGGCAAAATAATCGCCGGTTCAAAACATCAACTCATCTGTGAAATTGAACTTGAGCTCAAGTCAGGTAATCCGTTAGAAATTTTCCGATTCGCAAGCAGTTTGGTGGATAAATCGCCTTTTCCACTCAGATTAGAAAATGCAAGTAAAGCAGAACGTGGTTATATCCTCTACTCTGGATATTTCCCTTCCCCTGTCAAGGCTACTAAAATTGAAATCACAACGGATATCCACCTGAATACAGCGCTCAAAATGATCATAGAAAGCTGCCTTGATCAATTGAGTAAGAATGAAAATGGTGTATTAGCTGCTCCTGATGATATCGAATATCTTCACCAAGTGCGTGTAGCTTTACGTAGGCTCCGTTCTGCAATCAATCTTCTCTACCCAGCTTCCTCTGATCCAGAGGTCACATCGATTAGAAAAGATTTGAAGTGGCTTACACAAAAACTGAACCCAGCTCGAGATTGGGACATATTTATAACTGAAACCTTCCCACAGATAGCTCCTCATTTTCCCCAACATCCAGGTTTCCCTCTGATATTTGAAACCTGTCAAACCCTACGCCACAAGCACAAAAAAGCAGCCCGTCTAAGTCTCCATTCTCGACGCTACACAAAGCTGCTACTAGGTATTTCAATCTGGCTGGATGGAATTAGCCAATGTAGTCCACAGAAAGTAATAACTCATACTCACAACAAATTGTCAGATATACCAATTAAAACATCTGTTACGACCTTAATGGCAGACCTTCACCAAAAGATTGCAATAGCCGGGAAGAAACTTCATACACTTGATGCCGTGACATTACACGCTTTGCGTATCTGCATAAAAAAACAGCGTTATATTTCCGAGTTTTTTCGCGAACTTTTTCCACAAAAAGTATGCAAGGACTATATTTTTTTACTCTCCAATCTGCAGGATGTGCTAGGGTCAATCAACGATTATGTTACCACCCAGAAATTCCTGGGTGAAATTTGCATTCAAAAAAATAAAAAAGCTCAACAACATGAGGCTATCGGTATCATTTACGGATGGGCCACACGTTGTATGCTGGAAAAGAGGAAAGAACTTGAATATGCATGGACCGCTTTCAGTCAAGTCAAGCCATTCTGGGAAAATGATGGCCGCAGATGAATGATTTCCAACCTTTAGTTATTATTAAAAATAGTAAGAAAATCGGTCACAGACAGCATAAAATAATACGATAAGAAGAGGTTAACAAATCGATACAACTCTATATATTTCTAATTAAAACAGAAAAGTGCCACACATTTCCGCTCAAACATCTTCCTGGAATCCATGCAGCACTTTGTTGGTTCTTCTGCTCTTTAATCAGTTAACAACAGCTTTCAATTCCCCACGTACATAACGATCAGCCATTTTATCCAGCTTAACTGGCTTGATTTTACTCGCCTGTCCTGCAGAGCCAAAAGCTTCGAAGCGAGCTTTACAGATATCTTTAGCAGCAGCAGTGGCATCTTTCAGGAATTTACGTGGATCGAATTCACTTTTATTTTTTGCCAGATGACGACGTATTGCACCGGTCATAGCCAAACGAATATCGGTATCGATATTGACCTTACGCACTCCGTGTTTAATCCCTTCCTGAATTTCCTCCACAGGAACACCATAAGTTTCTTTCATTTCCCCACCGTATTCACGAATAATTTCCAGCCATTCTTGAGGCACGGAACTGGAACCATGCATAACCAAGTGGGTATTGGGAATTCGTTGATGAATCTCCTTGATACGCTCAATAGCAAGAATGTCACCCGTTGGTTTACGGGTAAATTTATACGCACCGTGGGAAGTACCGATTGCAATCGCCAAGGCATCTACCCCGGTTTTCTTAACGAAATCTGCTGCCTGCTCAGGGTCAGTCAGTAACTGATCGTGCGATAATTTTCCCTCTGCACCATGGCCATCTTCGGCTTCACCCATTCCAGATTCCAACGATCCCAAGCAACCCAGTTCACCTTCCACAGAAACACCAACAGCATGAGCCATTGACACTACTTTTGAAGTTACATCCACATTGTATTCGTACGAAGCAGGTGTTTTACCGTCCTCTTCCAGTGAGCCATCCATCATTACGCTGGAAAAACCACTACGAATAGCGTTGACGCATACGGCTGGCGAAGCACCATGATCTTGATGCATCACAATAGGAATATGTGGGTAAGTCTCGACTGCTGCTGCAATCAAATGACGCAAAAATGCTTCTCCAGCATATTTACGAGCACCAGCCGACCCCTGCATGATGACCGGGCTATCGCATTCGTCAGCTGCCTGCATAATTGCATGAATCTGTTCCAGATTATTTACGTTGAAAGCCGGAAGGCCATATCCGTTTTCTGCCGCATGGTCCAATAATTGGCGTAAAGATACAAGTGCCATTGAAGTCTCCTTTATATGAAATTTTGTGTATATTAATCTTTCGATGAAATAATCTTTAATTCCGTATGCATAGCGACATTCTAATTCGCTTGAAAGCCTACTCCTCTATAACTAAACCAGCTACCAAATACTTTCATTAGACAAAATTATATCAATCAAGCAAATAGTTATGTTTACAGGTATCCACATACTTCATGAATCAAGAGAAGATTGTGACATCATTTCTTTTCCTGCTTGAGCAGGAATCTTACAGTCTCCTACTCTGACAATCTTCATGGTATTTGTTCCACCAGCTTTACCAACCGGCTCACCAATCGTCATGATAATCAAATCCCCGTCTCGCACTGCTCCGCGTTTGAGCAATTCATCTTCAGCCATATCAAGGATTACCTCAGGATCACACAAGCCTTGTCCGAACTCTACGGGATAAACGCCACGAAACAGGGTCACCTTACCCAGCGTATCCTCCTGAGGACTTAATGCAAAAATAGGAACCTTCGAACTTCTGCGAGACATGAATAAGGCCGTCACACCACTCTGGGTTAGTGCAGCAATTGCACGAATCTTAAGACTGGTAGCAGTATACATGGTAGCCCGTGCAATTGCGTCCTCGACACTAGCAGGCTGCATTTCCGGAGAGCGACGGAAATTTAAATTAACCGTATATTCCTTTTCTGCTTCCAGGCAAACTCTTGCCATCGCTTCGACAGACTCGACTGGATATTGTCCTGCAGCCGATTCAGCCGATAGCATGACGGCATCTGTCCCGTCCAGTACAGCATTAGCCACATCCGACACTTCCGCTCGCGTTGGAATCGGATTAGAGATCATCGATTCCATCATTTGTGTAGCAGTAATCACCAGTTTATTGGTCGCACGTGCAGAGCGTATCATCCTTTTTTGCAATGCGGGCACTGCCGCATCGCCTACCTCAACTGCCAAATCACCACGTGCCACCATAATCGCATCAGAAGCCTCCAGAATATCATCCAGTGCCAGAATGGCTTCTGAACGCTCAATCTTGGCCATAAGTAAACTATGGCCTTGGGCTTCTTGCATCAATACACGCGCTCGCCTGATATCTTCACCAGAACGTGGAAAAGAAACTGCCAGGTAGTCTGCCCGGATTACTGCTGCCGTCTTGATATCCTGTAGATCCTTTGCAGTCAGTGCCGGAGCACTCAAACCACCACCCTTACGATTGATCCCTTTGTTATTGGAAAGAATACCTCCCTGCAAAACCTTGCAATAGATTTCACTTTCCTTCACCTTGGTAACGGTCAGAACGATACGCCCATCATCTAACAATAATGTGGCGCCCGCCTCTACATCATTAGGCAGTTCCTGATAATCAAGCCCGACTCTTTCCTGATTACCCAGTTGACATTCAGCATCGAGTATAAATTCATCGCCGGTTTTAAGCCTGATCTTTCCCTGATCAAATTTCCCGATACGAATCTTCGGCCCCTGCAAATCGGCTAATATGCCTACAGTACGGCCAGCCGAACGCGCGAGTGAGCGTACCAGATCCACACGAGCAATATGCTCATCTCGCGTACCGTGTGAAAAGTTGATGCGAACGACATCCACACCGGCTTCAATCATCCGCTCCAATACCGCCGGGCTACTGGATGCAGGCCCCAGTGTGGCTACGATTTTCGTTCTTCGCATCATTTCTGGAAAAGGATCTTTTCAGATCTCAGCGTGCGCGTAATTCCAGGATTTCGACAGCAGGTAATTTTTTTCCTTCCAAGAATTCCAGAAATGCCCCACCAGCAGTGGAGATATAAGAAACTTTATCGTAAATACCGTACTTCTGAATGGCAGCGATGGTGTCGCCCCCCCCTGCTAGAGTAAAAGCGCTCGTCTCAGCGATTGCCTTGGCAATTGCACGGGTGCCTTCACCAAATTGATCAAATTCAAATACCCCAACTGGACCATTCCAGACGACAGTCCCTGCCCGCATGATAATATCGACCAGTTGCTGAGCACTCTCAGGGCCAATATCAAAAATCATATCGTCATCAGAAACCGCACTCACTTTCTTCAATACTGCTGGCTCATCTTCCGCAAATTTCTTCCCGATAACGACATCCACTGCAATAGGAATCGTTGCATCACGTTGATTCATTTTATCCATCAGTGACTTCGCAACGGTTACCAGCTCGTCTTCACACAAAGATTTCCCGACATTATTCCCTGTGGCTTTCAGAAAAGTATTGGCAATTCCACCGCCAACCACAAGCTGGTCGACTTTCTCGGCCAGCGATTCTAAAACGGTCAGCTTGGTAGAAACCTTGGATCCTCCTACAATCGCCACCATCGGTCGTGCCGGTTCATGTAAAGCCTTGGTCAGTGCGTCAAGCTCTTCAGTTAACAGAATCCCTGCACAAGCAACCGGCGCAAATTTAGCAATGCCATGCGTGGATGCTTCTGCTCGATGTGCCGTGCCAAAGGCATCCATCACGAAAACATCACATAGATCGGCATATTTTCTTGCAGTTTCTTCGAGATTCTTTTTCTCCCCTTTATTGATCCGGCAATTTTCCAGGATCACTAGCTCACCGGGCGCGACCTCAAACCCGCCATCAACCCAATCCCTAATCAATCGAACTGATTTACCCAACCGCCTGGCAATATCGCCGGCTACTGGCTGCAGCGAGTTCTCTTCTGTCCACACTCCTTCTTCAGGGCGTCCCAAATGAGAAGTCACCATTACTCTCGCACCCTGCTCCAGACAATGGTTGATAGTGGCCATTGACGCAGTAATACGTGCATCTGAAGTAACCTGACCATCTTTTATCGGAACATTTAGATCAGCACGAATAAAGACGCGTTTATTTTTCAGGTCCAGATCGACAAGTTTTATAACAGACACGTTGACTCCATATAACTTACGGATTTCAGAAAAGCAGCAGAAGCATCTATTTTCCGATTGTTTAGTTTAGGAAGCATGACAAATAGTCAGCTATCAGCAATCAAACATCCCCCAATCACAATCACCTTTTCTGAAAAAACCTATTTGATTTTTTCTATGGCCTCATGCACAGGACAGAATAATTTTGCTTATTAACTAAAATAACAACGCTGTAACTGGTCCAGAACCAGTTACAGCATGATCATCAGCAGCAGAAAACTGCGTCTTCCTTAAAAACGCTTCTACATCAAGAAATTATTCTTTGGATCAAGCTTAACGACCAGCAACCACCCGTACCATTTCCAGTACTTTGCAAGAATAGCCCCATTCATTGTCATACCAGGCGACTACCTTCACAAAATTTTTATCCAGTTGGATTCCCGCTTCGGCATCAAACACGGATGTACAGCTTTCACCACGAAAATCAGTGGAAACTACTTTTTGGTTAGTATACCCCAGCACATTTTTCATAGAACCTTCAGAAGCAGATTTCATCGCATCACAAATTTCTTCGTAAGATGCATCTTTCTCCAGTTCAACAGTCAAATCCACGACTGAAACGTCAGAAGTAGGCACCCGGAATGCCATACCAGTAAGTTTCTTGTTTAGTTCTGGAATGACTACACCCACTGCTTTGGCAGCACCAGTCGAAGAAGGGATGATATTCTCCAGAATCCCACGCCCCCCACGCCAGTCTTTATTAGATGGTCCATCAACAGTCTTCTGGGTAGCGGTAGCAGCGTGCACAGTTGTCATCAATCCGCGCTTAATCCCCCAGGTATCATTCAGTATCTTCGCAATCGGCGCCAGACAGTTAGTCGTACACGACGCGTTGGAAATGATGGCTTCACCCTGGTATGTTTTATCATTTACACCATAAACATACATCGGTGTATCATCCTTGGAGGGAGCAGTCATCACAACCTTCTTGGCACCAGCCTGGATATGTTTCTCACAATCCTGTTTAGTCAGAAATAATCCGGTCGACTCCACTACAACATCCACACCAACTTCATTCCACTTCAACTCGGCCGGATCCTTAATAGCAGTCAAACGGATTTTCTTACCATTCACAACAAGATTGTTACCATCAACAGATACGTCTCCATTAAAACGACCATGGACGGAATCGTGTGTCAACATATAGGCCAGATAATCTGGCTCCAACAGATCATTGATCGCGACAACCTCTATATCATCAAATTTTTCAACAGAAGCACGGAAAACCATTCGCCCAATGCGACCAAAACCATTGATACCAACTTTAATTGTCATTCCACTATCTCCACATATTTACATAAAAGCCTGTTCTGTCGAAGAAACTAACACCAAACTATTTCATAAAACTTTCTTCACCGCATTGACAACATTCTCGACAGTAAATCCAAAATATTCGAACAATTTCTCTGCAGGAGCCGATTCACCGAAAGTATCGATACCAACCACCTCTCCTTCCAGCCCGACATACTTGCGCCAATAGTCAGTCACCCCAGCTTCCACGGCGACACGCCTGACTCCTTTGGGCAGCACACTCTCCCGATATGCTTGATCTTGTCTGTCAAACACGCTCGTACAAGGCATCGAAACAACACGTACCATCACTCCGCTTTCTGCCAGTACTTTCTGCGCAGCCATAGCCAATGCCACCTCGGAACCTGTTGCAATGATAATTACCTGCGGATTTCCATCAGCAGCTTCGGATAAAACGTATCCACCTTTCCCGATCAGACCGATTGTCATCGCATCTCGTTTCTGAAAAGGCAAATTCTGGCGGCTGAATACAAGAGACGACGGCCCATCTCTGCGTTCTATAGCACGTACCCAGGAAATGACTGATTCAACGGTATCACATGGGCGCCATACATCCATATTAGGAATCATGCGCAGCGTCGCAGTCTGCTCGACCGGCTGATGAGTCGGACCATCTTCACCCAACCCAATTGAATCATGAGTAAAGACGAAAATATTGCGAATCTTCATCAATGCTGCCATACGCAAAGCGTTACGCGCATATTCCGAAAACATCAGGAAAGTTCCACCATAAGGAACGATACCGCCGTGCAACGACAAACCATTCATGATGGCACTCATACCGAATTCGCGCACACCATAGTAAATGTAATTACCGGCAGAATCTGCACCAACACCTTTGGAGCCCGACCACAGCGTAAGATTGGATCCTGCCAGATCAGCCGATCCTCCTACCAGTTCAGGCAAAATCGGCGCCAACGCTTCGATTGCATTTTGCGACGCTTTTCTGGTAGCAATATTTTCTTCTCTGGCATTAATTTGACTAATGATGCCGTCAACGTGCTCTGACCATCTGGCAGGCAGTTCGCCAGCCATTCGGCGCGTGAATTCTGCCGCTTCGGCAGGATATTTTTTAGCATATTCAGCAAATTTGTCATTCCAGTCGGATTCCAATGCCTGCCCTTTAGTGCGTGCATCCCATGCGTCATAAACTTCCTGTGGAATCTCAAAAGGCAGATAATGCCAACCAATATGTGGGCGGGCAGCAGCAATTTCCTCGTCTCCAAGCGCTGCGCCGTGTACAGCATGGGTATTGGCTTTATTAGGTGAACCCATACCAATCACGGTTTTACAGCATATCATGGTAGGTTTGTCTTGTATTTTTTTGGCTGCTTCAATAGCTGCTTCGATTGCTACCGGGTCATGCCCATTTACATTAGGCACCACATGCCAACCATAAGCTTCGAAACGCTTGGGCGTGTCATCAGTAAACCATCCTTCAACATGCCCATCTATGGAAATACCATTATCATCATAGAAACAGATCAATTTACCCAGCTTCAGTGTCCCTGCCAGCGAACAGGCCTCATGCGAAATACCCTCCATCAGACAGCCATCGCCCAGGAACACGTAAGTATAATGGTCTACAATATGAAAACCGGGCCGATTGAATTCCTCCGCCAGGATCTTTTCTGCCAACGCCATACCGACAGCATTCGTGATTCCCTGCCCAAGTGGGCCAGTGGTTGTCTCAATCCCCGGGGTATAGCCATATTCCGGGTGTCCGGGAGTTTTGGAATGAAGCTGACGGAAATTCTTTATATCTTCGATAGATACATCATAACCGGACAGATGTAGAAGCGCATACAGCAGCATAGAACCATGGCCGTTTGATAAAACGAAACGGTCGCGATCGACCCATTTTGGGTTTGCTGGATTATGACGCAAATGGTGAATCCACAACACTTCAGCGATTTCAGCCATACCCATTGGCATGCCTGGGTGACCGGAATTAGCTTTCTGGACAGCATCCATGGCCAGCGCACGAATGGCACTGGTCAAATTCTTGAATACTGGCGCGTTAAAATCCTTAAATGCTTCCTTCATTTGTCCTCACCTTCGAATTATCCAAAAACCGTAGCTCGATCTTCCGCGCCACATGACAACAAAAGCCGGCAAAAGGGCGTATTATCTCTTAAGTCCAAACACTTCACAACTGGATGTTCTCTTAGCTGTCCCCAAGCAGCTCAAAAGCGGTTCCCTGGCAAAATATTTCCCGAAAAGGTATCATTCGGGTTGCGGTACAAATTTGGAATCAAGAATGAACGGAAGAGTGGCCGAGCGGTTGAAGGCACTGGTCTTGAAAACCAGCAACGGGAAACTGTTCGTGGGTTCGAATCCCACCTCTTCCGCCATGAATCCCGATATCATTTCTGGATCAAAATAAGAAGGTAAGGACAATATACTGGCCTGACAAAGTCTGTGCGCTTATCTCTTGTGTGTGATATACGAGACACTCTTTCGCCTTTTCCCATTAAAGAAGCACAAACTTAACTCGATTGGGGCCTATACTTAGGCCCAGTGATGAAAATGCCAAAGGTAAATACAGACACCAATAAATGGAGAAAATTTAAAAATGAGCGTCCCTTTTCTACAGCAATATCGCGTAGGTAGCTACATACTCAAACAGAAGCTTCTGGGCAATAAACGCTATCCGCTGGTGCTGATGCTCGAACCTTTGTTCCAGTGCAACCTGGCGTGCGCGGGATGCGGCAAAATTGATTACCCGGAAGAAACGCTACGCCGCCGCCTGAGTGTAGACGAATGCCTGAGCGCGGTCGATGAATGCGGAGCGCCAGTTATTTCCATAGCGGGTGGTGAGCCTCTCATTCATAAGGAAATGCCCCAGATTGTGCAAGGTATTATTCAGCGTAAAAAGTTTGTCTATCTGTGCACTAATGCTTTGCTGCTCGATAGTCGGATGAATGACTACCAGCCCTCGCCTTATCTGACATTTTCCATTCACCTGGATGGAAACCGGGAACGTCATGACGCATCCGTCTGCAGAGAAGGCGTATATGACAAAGTCATTCCTGTGATTCAGCAGGCGCTTGAACGTGGATTTCGGGTAACGGTCAACTGCACCTTATTCCAGAATGAAACAGCAGAAGAAGTTGCAGAGTTTTTCGATACTGTGACCAATCTCGGTATTGAAGGGATTAATGTGTCACCCGGCTTCAGTTATGAACACGCACCACGTCAGGATGTGTTTCTGCAACGGTCGGTAAGCAAGCGACTGTTTCGCTCGATATTCCAGCTGGGGAAAAAACGTAAAAACCCATGGAAATTCAACCATTCCAGTTTATATCTTGACTTTCTTGCTGGAAATCAAGGCTATCAGTGCACTGCCTGGGGAAACCCCACACGCAACTTATTTGGCTGGCAACGACCCTGCTACTTATTGGTAGATGAAGGTTACGCAGCCAGTTTCCGCGAATTGATGGAAGAAACCGACTGGGATCAATACGGGGTAGGAAACAATCCCAAATGCGCGAATTGTATGGCACATTGTGGATTCGAACCTACTGCTATCAACGATACCTTTGCCCATCCCATTAAAGCATTACGAGTCAGTCTACGTGGCCCTCGTACCGAAGGGCCTATGGCACCCGATCTTTCACAAAAAAACAGCTTGTCACAACATAATATGGGTAAACAAACAGGTTTCCCATTACCTGTGACAGTCGAACGCAAAGCTGCTGCTCCCACTTCGGACAATTCATCCGGCTCAGACGGTTAAAATCACGATATCTCAGAAAAGCTCATGCCGGTATCAATATACCAATGGCCATATTAACAATGTATCTGGCACTTGCCGGTATGCTTTTCTGGTGGATCATCTTGCTTGCTCCATGGCGTGCATGGAGCATTCGGGAATTACTTGAACCACGAACGGATGTAAGAGAAAATCAATTCTTCAGCGAAGTTACGGTGCTTATCCCGGCACGCAATGAAGGACAGGTCATTCAACAAACTTTGCATGGAGTCAACAAACAGGGCCAGGGTCTACGGGTTATCGTTATCGACGATCAGTCAGAAGATGATACCGCCGCACTGGCAAAACAGTCGGGGGCAACGGTCATTGCCGGTACATCTCCACCGCAAGGGTGGAGTGGGAAACTATGGGCATTACAACAGGGCTTGGAAGTAGTGGATACCCGTTACACCCTGTTGTTGGATGCAGATATCACCTTGGCACCCGGGACCTTGGCTGCTTTGCTGCATAAAGTTGACAAAGAAAACTTATCATTGATATCCCTGATGGCAAAATTGCCAACCCAGCTTTTTTCTGAACGTTTGCTGATTCCGGCTTTCATATTTTTTTTCAAACTGCTTTATCCGTTCAAGCTGGCTAATGACCCAAAGTCCAGCATGGCAGCTGCAGCAGGGGGATGCATTCTGGTAAAAACCAGTGCATTGAAATCAGTCAATGCTTTCACCAGTATTCATGATGCGCTGATAGACGACTGCACATTGGCTGCGCAGATCAAGCATGCGGGCTTCAAGACCTGGATCGGGCTTAGCCATACTGTCCAGAGTCATCGTGGTTATGATAACCTTGGAACTATCTGGAATATGGTGGCTCGGACTGCATTTACTCAACTTCATTATTCTCTGCTATTGCTGCTTGTGTGCACACTGATCATGGTCAGCATGTTCTGGTTTGCTCCCTTGTCTGTAATCTTTTATTCAGATACAGCTTTTGCAGTCAGCGCAGCTTTTACCTGGATAGCCATGTTTATCGTTTATGCGCCCGTACTTAGCTTTTATCAAAGCTCACCACTTTGGACGCTGGCGCTACCTGTAATCGGAACGTTATACCTCTTGATGACCTGGACGTCAGCGCTCCGCTACTGGCAAGGGGAACGGGCACAATGGAAAAATCGACGCTATGAAATCTCTAAACATAATTAACAAAATGCTTTGTCTGCTGATGATCACCACACTGGTGATCATCACTGAATTACGAGCTGAGCAATCCGAGAACAACGATCCTGAACAGGTGATCAGTACCCTGCAGGAAGCACTGGTTCAGGCAATGCAACGCGGACAGGAAATCGGTTATGCTGGCCGCCTAGAACTACTGACACCTGTCATCGAACGATCCCATGACATCAGAGCAATCATTCGTTCAGTGCTGGGTACACATTGGGCCGGATTGAGCTCTCAGCAGCAACAGACCATCACCCAAACATTCCAGAAGCACAGTATTGCTACCTATGCAGACCAATTTAATCAGTATGACGGAGAACGCTTCAAAATCATTGAACAGCGACCGCTTCCACGGGAACGCGTGCTGGTCCGCAGTCAGCTCATTCAATCTGACAATAGCCCCATTAACTTTGACTATGTTCTGCATCAGGTCGATAAGCACTGGCGCATCATCAATATTGTAGTCGACGGAGTCAGCGATCTCGCATTGAAGCGGGCTGAATACAATGCCATCCTGCAGAAAGAGGGTATTAATGCACTGATCGACACGCTGGAGCAAAAAATTGCTGAAATCGAACAAAATCAGCGTTGATCCCACTTTAGGTCCATTTTACTGAGACTATCATCAAGAGATCGTCTGCGCATGCGGGTAACCGTACCGCAACCAGCATTTGTTTTTTTTATCCGTATCATCGGGTGATTTCCATTATCACACTTCATTCTCCATATGCCTCAGATAGTTTTCGTTATAGTCCATTGATTCCAAAGGATGGTATTTCATCATGTTCGAACTGCGCAATACTGGTCAGCGACTTTTTTTCGGCTGGATTGCCTTATCCTACCGCTACGCAGGCTGGGTACTGATCGCGATGCTGCTGGCAGTAGCAGTTGCTGCCACCTATACATCCCGCAACCTGGGTATTCACACCGACACGACAGATATGCTTTCGGAAGAACTGCCCTTTCGTGTCAATCTCACGCGCTTCAAGCAATCTTTTCCTCAATACGAAGATACTCTGTTACTAGTACTGGATGCTCCCACGCCCGAGCAGGCTTATAACGCCGCCACCCTGCTCACTGCACATTTAAAAACCGACCCGAACAGCACCGGCGAGATTCATCACTTGAATGGTGAAGAATTTTTCCAGACCAACGGACTGCTTTATAAAAACCTTGATGAGCTATCACTACTGGCCGACCGCTTATCCGCAGCACAACCCCTGATTGCTAAAATCTCTCGTGACCCGACACTCTATTCCTTTTTCTCCGTACTCGATGATGCAGTCGAGGCACTACGTACCGGTAGGGAATTGGAATTGACATCGATATTTCGGAATATAGCAACAACGCTCAAAACTCATGAAACCGAAGAAAGGCGGCCCTTATCCTGGCAAATACTTTTTCAGGAAGAAATTAGTAAAAACAGTTATCGCGAATTCATCATCCTGCAGCCCAGATTAGATTTTGATCAGTTATTCGCAGCCGAGCATATCATCACAACTGTTCAGCAAGCAGCACAGATACTTGATCTGGAGAATCGGTTTTCAGCTCAATTGCGGATAACAGGAGATGTTGCCCTGTCTCATGAGGAACTCAACAGTGCCATGCGTGGTGCACAAAATGCCGGGATATTCGCGCTGCTCGGTACCATGATCATTCTGTTCATTGCACTGCGCTCGATCGGATCGGTTACCACCGTTCTTATCAGCCTGATACTGGGATTGATACTGACCGCGGCATTCGCCACACGGGCGGTAGGTCATCTCAATCTGATATCCATCGCATTTGCCGTACTTTACATTGGCCTGGGGGTGGATTATGCCATTCATCTATTGCTGCGCTATGCAGAACTGAAACAAAACCATCCTTCCGGCAAGGAGCGCTTTAACACCGAAATACTGTTGATTGCAGGGCACGATACTGGACGATCACTGGTCACTTGTGCCCTCACTACCGCAATCGGTTTCTATGCATTCATTCCTACCACCTATAACGGTGTGGCTGAATTAGGTTTAATTTCGGGTACGGGTATGCTGATCAGCTTAGTCGTGACACTCACCGTAGTCCCGGCATTGCAACGTTTCTTGCCGGTAAAACCGCAATCGTTTCATTCTGGAAAAATCGTGACACTGCTATCAGCCCGTTGGTTACATAGACCGAAAACGATTTTCTGGATTACCGTATCAACAGCCTTGGCTTCAGTGGCCACCCTACCCTACGTAAAATTCGATCCTAATCTGCTCAATATGAATGATCCGAAAGGTGAAGCCGTTCAAACCTTCCGTGAATTATTAGCGGATACAGAACAGACACCTTGGTTTGCAACAATCCTGGTAGATAGTCAACAAGAAGCAGAACGCCTGGCACCTGTTCTGGCCGCTCTCCCCGAAGTAGACAAAGTAATCAGCATCACCGATTTCATACCAGATGCTCAAGATGAAAAACTGGCATTACTCGACGATATCGCTCTGGCCCTGGGCCCGGACTTCTTTACAGAAATTGCACTGGAGCAAACGCATCACACCGTCACGCAACAACGAACCGTATTACAGTCACTACATCGATCCCTCAAACATTTTGTAGCAGAAAAACCCGATCACCCGACCACGCCCGCTGCCCGTGAACTCGATTCATCCATTCAGGAACTGCTGTCTCGCCTGGATACACTGGATACCTCTCAAGCCACAAAGCTACTCAATGAAATCGGCCATGACTTGTTGGGATTGTTACCCGAGACACTTGTACGCCTGCAGACGGCACTTTCAGCGCAGGCATTCGATATACAGGCACTTCCTGAATCATTTCGGCAACGCTGGCAAAGTGAGACAGGTAACTATCTTGTAGTCGCCTATCCTGCCAGCAATATCGATGATAACCAAGCACTAAGACGATTCGTCCGTGCTATCCAGCAGCATGCGCCACAAGCCAGTGGCACTCCTATTGTTATTCTCGAAGCCGGTGAAGCAATCGTAGCAGCGTTTATTCAAGCTTTCTCACTGACACTGATCGGTGTGTTGCTCGCATTGTTATGGCTGTTACGGAACATTATCTCGACCCTGTTGATTCTCGCTCCACTACTGCTGGCAGCACTGTTTACCGTAGCAGCTACCGTAGTATTGCAAGTCCCGTTCAATTTTGCCAATGTCATTGCTCTGCCATTGCTCCTGGGTATCGGTCTCGACAGCAGTATCCACATGGTATTACGTAGTCACCATCATCTGGCCAATCAGAGTCTGTTACAAACCAGTACTGCGCATGCAATCCTTTATAGTGCCATTACTTCAGTAGCAAGTTTCGGTAGCCTGGCTTTTTCTTCTCACCTGGGAACTGCCAGCATGGGATTACTGCTCGCTATGGGGCTGTTATTCATTCTGATCTGTGTTTTTCTGATTCTGCCAAATCTCCTCCGAATTTTCGGACCAGATATTTACAATCAGCAAGCGTAACTCAGGTGCTTGATGCTAAAATTATAATTTTTTGATCAGTCAAGCTACGACAGTTTTTACATAGCTTCTTCTGTCTCCCGAGTAAAACTTCCAGAAACAACCAACCTGAATACTCACCATTACTGAACCCTCATAAATGGATCAATTTGCCAAGGAAACTCTGCCGATCAGTCTTGAAGATGAGATGCGGCGTTCTTATCTCGATTATGCGATGAGCGTCATCGTAGGTAGGGCCTTACCCGATGTACGTGATGGACTGAAACCGGTACATCGTCGTGTACTTTACGCCATGCATGAACTATCCAATGATTGGAACCGGCCTTATAAAAAGTCCGCGCGTATCGTCGGGGATGTAATCGGTAAATATCACCCTCATGGCGATACCGCCGTTTATGACACTATCGTACGCATGGCTCAGAATTTTTCGCTGCGCTATATGCTGATAGATGGGCAAGGCAACTTCGGTTCGATCGATGGTGACAATGCGGCAGCCATGCGCTATACCGAAATCAGAATGTCGCGTATCGCGCATGAATTATTGGCCGACCTCGATAAAAGTACGGTCGATTTCGGACCTAATTACGATGGTTCGGAACAGGAACCATTGATTCTGCCTGCCAAAATACCTAACTTACTGATCAACGGATCATCCGGTATTGCCGTGGGTATGGCAACCAACATTCCCCCGCATAATCTCAATGAAGTCATCGACGCCTGCCTGCTGCTGCTAAAAAATCCTGAAACGGATATCACCGAGCTGATGACCTGTATCCAGGCACCCGATTTTCCGACTGCCGGTATCATTTATGGCACATCAGGGATCAAAAACGGGTATCAGACCGGAAGAGGGCGAGTCGTCATGCGTGCCCGGACACATTTCGAAGAACTCGATAAAGGCAACCGTCACAGTATCATCATCGATGAGTTACCCTACCAGGTAAACAAAGCCAATCTGTTGATACGCATCGGTGAATTGGTACGGGATAAAAAAATCGAAGGTATCTCGGATTTACGCGATGAATCGGATAAGTCCGGCATGCGCGTAGTCATCGAACTCAAGCGCGGAGAGGTACCTGAAGTCATCCTGAACAATCTGTACAAGGAAACACAGATGCAGGATACATTCGGCATGAACATGGTTGCATTGGTGGATGGACAGCCCCGATTGCTCAACCTGAAGCAAATGCTGGACTGCTTCCTGCGCCATCGTCGTGAAGTCGTGACACGACGCACGGTGTTCGAGCTCAGAAAAGCGCGCGAACGCGGCCATCTGCTGGAAGGATTGGCCGTTGCGCTCTCCAATGTGGATGAAATCATCGCTTTGATCAAGGCAGCGGCCACCCCACCCGAAGCCAAAAAAGCCCTGATGGCCAGGCCATGGCGTTCACAACTGGTCGAAGAAATGCTCCGTCGCGCAATGATCGATGCCGCGGCATTTCGTCCCGATACACTGACAGCCGAATTCGGTCTATCGGAACAGGGTTATCGCTTGTCAGATGCACAAGCCCAAGCCATCCTTGATCTCAGGTTACAACGCCTCACCGGACTCGAACAGGAAAAAATCGTCTCGGAATACAGGGAAATCCTGGATAAGATCCGGGATCTTCTCGATATACTGGCCAACCCGGAACGTATCACCATCATCATTACCGAAGAGCTTACCGCCATCAAGCAACAATTCGGTGATTCCCGACGCAGTGAAGTAGTAATCGACGCCCAGGATTTAAATACCGAAGACCTGATCACCCCCGCCGATATGGTAGTAACCTTATCACATGCAGGTTATATCAAATCCCAGCTACTGGATGATTACCGTGCGCAAAAACGCGGTGGGCGCGGTAAATTGGCAATCACCACCCGGGAAGACGATTTCATTGATAACCTGTTCATTGCCAATACACATGACTACATCCTGTGCTTTTCCAGCCTGGGTCGTGTTTACTGGATCAAAGTATACAACGTGCCGCAAGGCAGCCGCTCTTCACGGGGCAGGCCTATCAACAATCTCGTTCCCCTGGAACACAATGAAAAAATCAATGCCGTTCTGCCGGTCAAATCCTTCGATGACACGCGATACGTCTTCATGGCAACCGCCTATGGTACTGTCAAGAAAACGCCACTCTCCGAGTTCTCACGGCCACGTACCAATGGAATCATCGCAATCGGTCTGGATGAAGGAGATTATCTGATCGGTGTTGCACTCACCGAAGGAAAGCACGATGTCATGCTCTTCTCCGATGCCGGCAAAGCCATGCGTTTCGACGAGAATGACGTACGTCCGGTAGGACGTAATGCACGGGGGGTACGAGGCATGAAGCTGGGGGCAGGACAGAAAGTCATCTCCTTGCTGGTTGCCGAAAACGAAAACCTCGCGGTACTGACCGCTACCGAAAATGGCTACGGCAAACGTACTCCTATTGCTGAATACACCCGCCACAGCCGTGGCACTCAAGGTATGATCGCAATCAATACCAACACTCGTAACGGAAAAGTTGTTGCAGCACAACTCGTCGAACCCAATGACGAAATTATGCTGATTACAACAGGTGGCATAATGATCCGTACCCGTGTCAGTGAAATCCGGGAAATGGGACGGGCAACCCAGGGTGTCACATTAATTAATCTGGATGCAGGTGAGAAACTTGCCGGATTGGAAAGAATTGTCGAAACAGATGAAAATTGACCGATGGGTGGAGCCATGAGAAAAATATACAACTTCAGTGCGGGACCGGCCATCTTACCGGAAGCAGTACTGCAACAGGCTCGTGATGAAATGCTGGATTGGCAAGGAAGTGGCATGTCGGTCATGGAAATGAGTCACCGTGGCAAGGAATTTATGTCCATAGTGGAAAAAACCGAGCATGATCTACGCGAGCTGGCAAACATACCCGACAATTATAAAATCCTTTTCCTGCAGGGGGGGGCGTCCAGTCAGTTTGCCATGGTACCGATGAATCTGCTGGGCAAACACAGCCGAGCAGATTATATCCACACGGGCCAATGGTCACAGAAAGCCATTACCGAAGCTATGAATTATTGCTCTGTCCATATTGCGGCCTCGTCAGAAAACAATGGTTTCAATTCTGTCCCACCGTTAGAACGCTGGACAATTTCCCCTAAGACGGCTTATGTCCATTACACTCCCAACGAGACTATCGGAGGAGTTGAGTTTCAATGGATACCGGATTTATCTGCGGTAGCTGATGGTAATGAAAATATTCCGCTGGTAGCAGATATGTCGTCCAATTTTCTGTCACGACCTCTCGACGTTAATCGATTCGGGCTCATTTATGCTGGTGCACAAAAGAACGTTGGCCCGGCCGGATTGGTTGTCGTGATTATCCGTGAGGATTTATTGGATATTTCACCGATCGCAGGTACGCCGACTATGTACCGGTACAAAACACATGCCGATCATGCTTCGATGTACAACACTCCACCCACCTATGCCATCTATATCATGGGACTGGTAATGGACTGGCTGCAAAACCAAGGCGGGCTATCTGCGATGGAACAACGTAATATCGCTAAAGCCAAACTGCTCTATGATTTGATCGATGCCAGTAATTTTTACCGCTGCCCAGTCGCAAAGCCGGATCGGTCACGTATGAATATCCCGTTCACCCTGAATGACTCCAGATTCGATGGAGAATTTTTGCAACAGGCCCAAGCTCGTGGATTGGTCCAGCTGAAAGGTCATCGTTCGGTCGGTGGAATGCGAGCCTCGATCTATAACGCCATGCCGCTGGAAGGTGTACTGGCATTAACAGAATTCATGCAGGAATTTGAGAAAGCCCATGTCTGATGACACACACGAACCTTTCAAGGTTCTTACCCTCAACCCGATTGCGGCAATCGGGCTCAAACGCTTCCCTTCCGACCTCTTTCAGGTCGGTAACGACATTCTTGACCCTGACGTCATATTAGTGCGCTCTCACAATATGCACGACATGGAAATACCTGAAAGTGTGATCGCGATCGGACGTGCCGGTGCAGGCACCAATAATATTCCGATCAATCAGATGAATGCCCGCGGTGTACCGGTGTTCAATACGCCCGGTGCCAATGCCAATGCCGTCAAGGAGCTCGTTCTGGCGGGAATGCTCATGGCGTCACGCAATCTGATCCCGGCGTTGCGTTTTGTCGAAACACTGGAAGGGGATGACCAGTCTTTGCACAGGCAGGTCGAAACAGGAAAAAAACAATTTTCCGGCCTCGAACTACCAGGCCGCACACTGGGAATCATCGGTCTGGGTAAAATCGGGCGGCTCGTAGCCGATGCTGCAATCAAACTCGGCATGAAAGTATTAGGCTATGATCCGAAAATCACGATCGATTCTGCATGGAGCCTATCCGCCGACGTACAAAAAGCCCACCAGATTGAAGATCTGATACGCCGCAGCCATTTCATTTCGCTGCATGTGCCACTCAACGATTCAACCCATCATTTGGTCGACAGCAGGCTGGTATCCTATATGCAGAAAAATACTATCTTGCTCAATTTTTCTCGTGATGCGATCGTCGACGAAGATGCCATACTTGCGGGTATTGAAAATGGTATAATTAGACATTACGTATGTGATTTTCCCAGCCAGAAACTGCACCATCAGCCGGCGGTCATTACTCTACCCCACCTGGGTGCTTCCACTCGTGAAGCAGAAGAGAACTGCGCTATCATGGTCGTTGACCAGGTCATGGATTATCTGATAAACGGTAATATCACCTACACCGTCAACTTTCCAGATGTTGTCATGGGACGTGAATCCCCATTCCGGGTTGCTGTTGCCAATGCCAATGTTCCCAATCTGCTTGGACAAATATCGACCTGCATGGCCAATGCAGGTCTGAACATTCATAACATGGTTAATAAATCCCGGGGAGAAATGGCCTATACATTGGTCGACACCGATAATCCGATTCCTCCGGAAACCATTCAGTCCATCGCACAAATTACAGGTGTACTCATGGTACGTTATCTGCCGGAATCGTCATTCAAAGAATGGTTATAAAAATAGCAATACTGCTTACCGCCCGACTGTAAATTTATATCCGATGACCGAACACTTGAAACAGTTGCGCAGCGAAATCGATGCAATCGATGATGAATTGCTCCAATTGATTAATAAGCGTGCGCAACTCGCGCAGGAAATTGGCCGACAGAAATCCGGGATAGCCTATCGCCCAGAACGTGAATCTCAGATTTTTATGCGTCTGAAGCAATTGAATTCAGGCCCGCTGAGTCATGAGCGTATCATACAATTATTCACCGAAATCATATCGGCATGCCGTGCATTGGAAGAACCTTTTACCATAGCCTATCTTGGCCCCCAAGGCACATTCTCGGAAGAAGCGGTCACCAAACACTTTGGTAGTGCTGTTAGAACATTGGCCAGCAGTTCGATCGATGACGTTTTCCGCAAAGTGGAATCCGGCGCTGCCAGTTATGGTGTTGTACCGGTAGAAAATTCGACTGAAGGTGCAGTCGGCAGAACTATGGATTTACTGTTACACACTCCCCTGACAATATGTGGTGAGCTTGAGCTGCCTATCCATCAATGCCTGATAGCACAACATAATGATCTGACCGCAATCCGGAAAATCTATTCACATCCGCAATCGTTTGCACAATGCCAGAAATGGCTTTATGAGAATCTGCAAAATCTGCCCGTTATCGATCGCATTGATACAGCCAGCAACGCAGACGCCGCCCGTCTGGCAGCGGCCGATAAAAATGCTGCCGCCATTGCCGGAAAAAAAGCCGCCGAAGTATTCGGATTGACTATCTGCGCCAGTAATATCGAGGATAATCCCAACAACACCACACGCTTCCTGATCATCGGTACACAACATATTGCGCCATCCGGTAAGGATAAAACCTCTTTCGCCATGGCCACCAACAACCGGCCGGGCGCAATCCACGAACTTCTGGCGCCTCTTGCACAACATCGAGTCAGTATGACACGTCTGGAGTCACGCCCTTCACGTGCAAGCTTATGGGATTATGTTTTTTTTATAGATATCGAGGGTCACCAAAAAGATGACAATGTTGCCGAGGCACTTCAGGTATTGAAAGATAATGCAACCTTTCTAAAGATATTTGGTTCCTATCCTGCAGCATAATACATTGCTCATTTTCCCGAGAAAGACACTATTTATTTCAGAGTACTATGAATCTTTGTGAACTCGCACCGGAATACATCCGGGCAATCCAACCCTATCAACCAGGCAAACCTATCTCGGAACTGGTCAGAGATCTGGGGTTAAATAAGGACGAAGTCATCAAACTCGCTTCCAACGAAAATCCGCTGGGCACCAGCCCGCTGGCACAGGAAGCGATGATCCAGGCGCTTAATGAAGTTGCCCGCTATCCGGATGGCAGTGGTTTCGAGCTTAAAGCAGCCTTATCCGAACGTTTAGGCGTCTCCACCGAGCAAATCGTGCTGGGAAATGGTTCCAATGACGTACTTGAACTCGCAGCCCGTATTTTTCTGCGGCCCGGTGCAGCGGCAATTTACTCGCAACACGCCTTTGCTATCTATCCGCTGCTGGCTCAGGCAGTAGGTGCCAGTGGTATTGCCGTGCCGGCCAGAGATTATGGTCACGATCTGTCTGCTATGCTCGATGCGATCACGCCGGAAACACGTATCGTATTCATTGCCAACCCCAACAACCCCACCGGCACCCTGTGCGAAGCCAGAGATCTACTACGTTTTCTGGAACGTGTCTCACAGGATGTGCTTGTTATCCTGGACGAAGCTTATGACGAATACCTGCCCGAGGCGAATAAAGCCAATAGTATTGCCTGGTTGAAAAATTTTCAGAATCTGGTCATTACGCGTACTTTCTCCAAAGCCTACGGTTTAGCTGGTATACGTGTGGGCTTCGCACTGGCACACACCGATTTGGCCAATCTAATGAACCGAATTCGACAGCCTTTCAATGTCAACAGTATCGGACTGGCCGGTGCGTATGCAGCACTCCAAGATGTTGAGTTTGTCAAACGCGCCTACACGATCAACCGGGCAGGCATGCTACAGATGTCCAGTGGACTGCGTCAACTTGGTATCGAATATATTCCTTCCTTTGGCAATTTCCTCAGCTTCCATATCTATGGTCATTCGACCAACGCACTGAAAGTTTATAAAAATCTGCTACGCCAGGGAATTATTGTTCGCCCTCTGAACAACTACGAAATGCCCAATCATTTACGGGTCACCATCGGCCTCGAAACAGAAAACAAAAAATTCCTGTATGCGCTGGAACAGGCGCTGAAGGAAATCGGCTAATTAAACCTACCTGATTTCATGGCCCTCCCCATCATTTCGAAACTGGCTATTATCGGTGTAGGGCTGATGGGTGGATCATTTGCGCTTGCATTGCGCAAAGTTGGGTTGGTCAAGCATATCGTAGGAATCGGACGCAGTCCTGAAAATATGCGACGCGCCACCGAATTAGGCATCATTGATGAGCAGACCGATGACTTCGCATTTGCCCTATCAGGTGCGGATTTCGTTCTACTCGCCATACCGGTGAAACAGACAGCTCACGTCATGATGCGCATGGCACCTCATCTCGGGTCCGATACCGTTATTTCCGATGTCGGTAGTACCAAACAGAATGTAGTACTTGCTGCATATACTCATTTGGGTATACACCTTGATCGCTTCATACCTGCCCACCCGATCGCGGGAACAGAATTCAGCGGTGCGGAAGCTGCCGACCCGGATCTTTTCCACGCCAAGCCTCTGATTCTGACTCCACTACCGGAAAACAACCAGGCAGCGGTTGACCGTGTCGCAACTATCTGGCAATACTGCGGTGCAAGCGTTTCATATATGTCGGCTGATCGACATGATCAGATTCTCGCCGCGATCAGTCATCTCCCACATATGCTAGCATTCTCACTCATGCATCACATTCGAATCCTGGGTGGAAATGATCCACTCAAACTTCTGCATCTTGCCGGCAGCAGTTTAAATGACATGACCCGTATTGCCGGTAGCTCACCGGAAATGTGGCGCGATATCTGCCTCGATAACCGCCTCGCACTACTTACACAAATAGAGGCATACCAGAAAGAACTGTCGGATCTACAACATATGCTGGCCAATAATGATGGCGAAGCATTGGAAAAATTATTCTCAGATGCTCGCAATATCCGTAAAGATTGGTTGGTCGGTCGAGAATAATAGTTCCGACAACTCTTAATCTGGAGATCGGCACTCATAAACATTACCGAATTTATCAACATCCCTCAGACCCACTAAGAAACTTGATTTTCGACACTCACCGTAAGTAGGTCTGCTTCAGTATCCGCAGCAGATATCGACCATAACCGTTCTTGGCCAGTGATTGTGCAAGCTTCTCCAGTTGTGCAGCATCTATCCACCCATTCCGGTAGGCAATCTCTTCAGGGCAAGCAATTTTGAGCCCTTGCCGATGTTCGATCGTAGCGACGAACTGGCTGGCATCCAGCAGTGATTCATGTGTACCGGTATCCAGCCAGGCATAGCCACGTCCCATGATTTCGACATTGAGGCTCCTGCGTGCGAGGTAGATCAGGTTGATATCGGTAATCTCCAATTCATTGCGGGCGGAAGGTCGAAGCGTTCTGGCAATATCGACCACTTGCTGATCATAGAAATATAAACCGGTTACCGCATAATTAGACTTCGGCTGTTTCGGTTTTTCTTCCAAATTAATGGCATGTCCGGCTTCATTGAATTCAACGACACCATAACGCTCCGGATCATGTACATGGTAGGCAAACACACTAGCACCATGGGTACGTGCCATAGCATTTCCCAACAAGTGATGAAAATCGTGTCCATAAAATATGTTATCACCCAGGATCAGCGCACTGGGATCGCCTGCAATGAATGAAGCACCAATGATAAATGCCTGTGCCAGTCCACCCGGCGAAGGTTGCACCGCATAGGAAAAATTAAGTCCCCACTGTTCACCTTCTCTCAGTAAATTTTCAAAACGTGGTGTGTCTTCAGGCGTCGAAATGATCAGAATATCCCGGATTCCCGCCAGCATCAGAGTACTGAGCGGATAATACACCATCGGTTTGTCGAAAACAGGTAATAATTGTTTTGAAACCACTTGTGTCACTGGATAAAGCCGTGTACCGGAACCACCAGCAAGAATGATGCCCTTCCTGTGGATGCTGGCGGCTGGTACCTGTTCTATTTTGGATTCGTCAATCATGTAGCCTTCTCATATATAAACAGAACTCGAAATAAGACACCCCGGGACCCCCCGATCGATTATCGATTCGGAATATCCCACTGCTGAGCGGGTATTCATGTCATAAGCTATCTCCACGATGCACCGGGCTGATTATCAGTCACGCTTCGAACTGATATAGTTTCATTCATTCACCCTGATTTCATAACCTTTATCTCCATGCGATGTCAGACAAACACTCGATCACTCAGACTGCACCCCTCTACCGTTTCCTGACAGAATATGTGCATTACTGGACATCTTTCATCCCAGTGCTCATTGCCGGCAGTCTGGTTACACTCGCCACTGCATTCATACCACTGGTAACGGGTCAGCTGTTTACCCATGCCCTGCCTGGCGGCAATCAACACTTGCTCCAATATCTGCCACTGGTATTGGCAGGTCTCTTGTCAACTGCTGCACTGGCCAGCTTGGCAGGAGATTACACAATCTGTCGGATATATGGCAGGTTAGCACATGACATCCGTATGAGAATGTTTGAAAAATTATTGAAGCTACCGCATGCTTACCCCGATTTTCCTGCGGCGACGATCGCCTCATACTTCTTCCCATATATAGAAAAGCTGTTCCACCATGCAACCCGCCTCGCAGTCGGTCTCACCAGAGATTTTCTCATTGTAATCGGGCTTCTGATGGTCATGATTTATCTCAACCAGGAAATATCATTGCTGTTATTTACGATACTAATCATCACCCTGCTTGTCGAACGATTACTCTATATAAGCGCTCATCAGCAGGATACGCCTCTCCGGATACAAGCAGAGGTTTCTGAAACGATATACGCAGCAATGCAGCACTATAGATCAATCTACCTCGATCAAGGTAATGAACAGGAAAACCGACATATCCGGAACATTTTCGAGCAACTTCGACATACCTCCCTGAAACAAGCCAGCAATACGAAACTGGCCGGGGTGCTGGCACTGATTTTTCTGACAGGGATACTGACAGGCCTGCTTTACTATCTCATACAGCAACTCATCCTGAGCAAACTGACCATTGGTGACGCCGTTGCTTTCTTCACAGCCGTAGTCATGCTCTTTTTCCCACTGAAGCGGCTACTGAGTATCAGATCGTCGTTGACACAATGCAGCGAAATCCTACATACCATTTTTTCACTACTGGACCGGCATATTCAGTCAACCGAGCCAGTCAAGGAAAATTTGTATGTCTCCCGTATCGAGCATGCTGATGGCAAATTGCACTTCAAACATATCACCTACCTAAGTCAAAACGAGCTGGAATCTTTACAACTTCCATTTGATCTTGAAATCAAACCTGGCATGAAAGTCGCCCTGATCAATCCTCATACTCAGACAACACGTTTACTCGCCGATTTCATTTGTGGTTTCGTTCACCCGACGACCGGCAGGGTATTACTCGATGACCAGAATATTAATCAGATAAGCCGTACCGACCTGTACGCCAATATCGCCTGGATTACACCGGACAGAAATCTTCTGGCTGACACCATTGCTGCCAATATTGCTTATGGTGCCATGCACTGTAGCGTGGAAACAGCTATTACTTCAGCCGCTCACGCCAGCCAGGCTATGGAATTCATCCGCGATCTGCCGCATGGACTACAAACAAGGACAGACGACCGGAACGTTACACTGTCTGATAGCCAGCGCCAACAAATTCTCATTGCCCGGGCCTTATTAAAAAACCCCGCAATCGTAATTCTTGATGAAACTGTTGCCTATTTCGATACTGACAGCGCGCCACTGCTGCATGCCCTGCACACACTGATCAGAAACCGAACTACGCTGATTCTTTCAGTCCGACCCATCATGCTCAACTTCGCTGAATATGTATTCGATCCGGGCCAGATAGCTCAAACTGGATGTATGAACACGAATCAGTATGAAACTGATACACAGCTGACTAGTCCAAAAAATTTACCGCTCACTGAGAGGTAGAAAAAACAACAAACATTTCTAAGGTTAAGGCTCCCACGAAAAACATTGGCGGACAACCAGCGCAAGGTAGAAACAGACAAGAAAATACAGCTCATGAATGATTAAATGAGCATTCATTCTGAGTCTGCTTTAACACAGCGCTGGTAACGCAAATAGTTCTTCAGAGATTCCTTAACAACGGTAATTATAAATTCATGGAGAATATTATGAAAACCAAAGTCTTATTTATTATGCTAACCATTTCCTTGCTAGCATTAACCGGATGCGGCTCAGCAGAACAAGGAGATCAAACCCAACAGAACCGTGGTATCGATTCAAGCACTCCAACTTCACCCGATACTTCACAAGATACCCGGGAAAATCAACCAAGACAGACCGACAAGCCTAATCCAACTGCACCTGCTTCACCTGATGCATCATCACAAGACTCTAGTGCAGATCAAACGGAACAAACCCGCGGAATCGACGACATACCACCTACCTCACCATAATAGTACCAGGTCAGGTGGCTTACGAGGAAATCAGCACGATACCAACTAATAATCCACGTCTTTGAATTGATAAAGCTATGAAAGAAACAATCAAAAAAACCGCTAGTTAAATCCATCAACACCAAGCGACACAGCAACCAGTACCGCTCACAAAAATATTGAATTGCCGTGCCGCTGTATACTACACGGCTCGCAGTAGCAACGAACGGTATATTGTTCCTCGGCAATTTTTAAAAGGGACAATATACCGTTTCAAGTCAGGTGATATTTTTGTCAAATTCCACATCAGCGCTTCAAAACTCGGCGGGAAATCGGATTGGATCTACAGGATTAGGTTTTAAGCTCAGGCCGCAAATATAGCTTATACGAATCACAGCCAAGCATTTGCCTAATCGTAACTAAGTGCGAGAAAAAGGAAATTTTTCCTGCTGCACTACTCATGCGCCAGTCATCGAGTAATTCCAGACTTTCCCCTGAATTTCTTGTTCACAACCACGGTATCTCAGGCGGCGCAATATGATGCTGGTAAATTTGAAAATCCACTCATAAAGCAATAAAAAACTGCCAATAAGCAGATGATTACCCTTGTTGACATCCATGTGACAGGCATGATAGATACTCTGTGATAATTTTCGGCCAACTGACTATCACTATCCGAAGACTTCGTGCTATTCACTATGACGTTTGCAATGAATAGGCAGTATTCATTAGTTTACTTTTGATGATCAGATTTTGTTCTATCCTCATAACCTTCCCGGATAAACCTGATTAGTTGAACCTTTAATGTAAACTATGACAGATTTCCAGAGAATCAATATGAAACTTTTATTACTGATTTTTACGGTTGCAGGCTATATGCTTGTTTCACCTGCTTATGCGGCTGACGATCCCTGTTACGAAGATCCTTCCTGTCTTAAAGCATCCAATACCAATTTCGATAACCCCTATCACTATGTCTTTGTAGGTGTCTACCCAGGGGATGAGTTATTACTCTATCCCCTGATGAAAGACCACTGCTCCGAAACCACCAGCTACTGTGCGATGATCATTGCTACGCGCGGAAAATCGGACTGTGGTTCCAGTTCCGGAGAAACCTGTGGAGATATCCGCACCGCGGAACTGCAAACGTCAGCAGAATATCTGAATGCAGACCTGTGGCACTATGATCTGCCCGGCAGCAGTGAAATTTCTCCTAATACTTTTTTACAGGTCAGAAACACCTACGCTCAGATTGCACACAACGCTGGTTTTACCGAAGTAGCCGATTATTTCAAATATATTTTCAAGCGACTGCAGTTTTCAAATGAGAAACCGCTGGTCGTCATCAGCCTGCAACCCCACTACGGATCGATCAATCACCCTGAAGACCACGTCATTCAGGTCATAGATGAAGCCATCACCGATGCGGTGGAAGATCTGCAACACGCAGGGATGCCTATCGCACACTTCTATACGGATTCAAGGCAACAGGGTTCCCAACCTATTTTCATCAGCAAACAGAATGACTCGTTTCTGGAATGTAGAAAGGGTAACGCACCACTCCTGACAACCCATACTGACCTGACGAATTATGAAGTGTTTGCCCACGGCTATAACGATATTTACTCATCACAAACGTTCCGTGCAGGTGAATTGAATCCCGATCCAGGCATACATGAATTCTGTTTCGACAATACGATCAATTACTTCGATACGGCGCACCGCGATAAACTCTTTGGCTTGCTCCTGACTGAATCCAGCCAACTGAACGAGGTTGGCAGTTTTTCGAATGCTTTTTCCTTCGCACCGATGCAACCATCAGACATTACCGATTATCTGAACAAAAATTCGTTTAATCTGCTGCCTGTCATCGAAATTAGTCGATTCTTCTTTGATTTAGCACAATACGCATTCTCCCATTCTCATTCTGGTATTGCTGCTATCGTTCAGGCGGTCAAAGAATCTTCTTATCGGGGGCCCATCTTGTTCATGGCCGATGAACCGCTGTGGCATATACGTATTCCATGCCGGAAAGGAATAGAGACAGCTTGTCATGAAATTAGTACCGGCTATGCCAGGACACTGGATGCATTCAGAAAAATAGGCCGGGATTTAAGAAAAGCGTTGCCGGAAGCAGGTGTATTTCATGTCGAAGCCTACGCTGAACTGCTTTTACAGAAGCTGGATCATCCCTCCCGTGATGTCATCCTGCTGAACGATGCCGAGTATGTTGGATACAACTGTTACGGACCTTTCAACGGTTGTGGTCCCGAGGATATCTCAAGTACGTTGCAGGAGGTCGGTCATGCAGCAAGCATAACTGACAGTTTTAATATTTCTGTTGCATTAACCAGCAATTATTTCAATGCGTCAACTTTATTTACAATAACAGACCAAAATCTGAAAGCGCTGCTTATTGCAGCAGGCGTCTATCCGGACATACCAGTTGGCGGTACACTTGGGTTATTTTGCAACAGAGTCGATCAACTATGTATAACTGTCGGCTTGCCAGCCAGTACCGGGCCAAAATCACAGATGACATACATTAATTGGGTCCGGAATTCGGTCCAATCTCTAGAAGCACAGCATGCCATTGGCCGGAAAATACTCCTCATTCCCGGTGCTTTCCAGGGTTTTAGTGCTTTTCCCGCAGAAGCACTGGCAATCGAGCAGCTCGATGCATTTGCACAAGTACTGGACTCTTCAAATATTTTCGCAGGTATGGGCGGTTTCCTCTGGGGCGATCACCAGGAAGGCTTCTTCCCTTATATTGGTGCGCGTTCTCTGTCGAGTGTACGTTCTGCTGTCGCAAATACTTTCCGCAGCAGAATAAGCGACACTTATCCCACTTCCGGTATACCACCTGCCATGAGCCTGGTAGGCGCAGTCGACGCACGGGGGTATTTCGACCAGGTAGCCGTCAAGGGCGCAACACATGGTGATATCTACTTCCAGAGTGCCGGTATGGATTCATGCTCACTGGCTATTGGCAATGAACCAGGCAGGGCTTTGAAGCTGAATCAGCTGAATCATATTCACATCCCGAATCTGACAGTGCCACTCGATATTGAAGCAACCTGCTTTTGGGGAGATCAGTCATTTACGAGAAAAGTCCGCTTTGTAAATTAAGGAGCCTCAGAACTATCTGCGATGTTATTGTTACTCAAAAATAAACCCATACAGAATGCTATTTGCATATTCGCAAACCACGCTTTTATCCCTATTCAGAAAACTTCCATACAAAAAATGGAGCCCTTGGGCTCCATTTTTCATTTAATCTACACTCACATTAATTTTCTTGGGTTGTACCGATTCCCGCTTGGGGATGACGATTTCCAATACACCATTTCTGGTAGCAGCCGAAATTGCGTCAGGGTTAGCGGTATCCGGCAGGCTGAAACGACGGTAAAAAGAGCCGTAAGTTCGTTCAATCCGTTTATACCCCTCTTTTTCGGTCTTGGCTTCAGTCCGTTTCTCACCCTTGATCGTGAGTACCCCGTTTTCCATGCTGACGTCTATTTCCTCCGGTTTTACTCCGGGCAAATCCGCTTGCAGAACAAATTTATCACCCTCTTCCTTGATATCGACAGCAGGTGCCCATTCAGCTGTAGCAGAAGAGCCATCACCCATCACATCATCACGCACCCGCTCCAGTTCTCGTTGTAACTGCGTCAGTAATCCCCATGGTTCATATCGTGTAATTGCCATAATAGCCTCCATATCAAATCAAGAACGTCCACAACACAGGTATACCACCTACTTAACCTAACTGATGTGACATACCCGATTATCGGGTCCCGCTTAAGCATCTCGAATTCAATGAGCTTTGACAACAATATGTGTATGTTCTCAATATTTTCAAGCCATGCAGACCGATAAAATACAAATTTTCGTTTAACCTAAAAACCACAGTTGAACGCACCCGAGTGTGTGTCTGGCGCACTGCCTGGCAAGGCGCGACGAGGCGGCAGGGCCATTCCCTGCAACGAGGAACAACGCAGCCATCTAGGTTTAATCTACGGCTTATTAACGCTCCAACTTATCCAGCTTACCCGTCACCTCAGCCCATTCATCTGCATCAGCCAACGCATCTTTTTTCTCGGTAATGGACGCCCATAACTTGGATAATTCTTCATTGAGTGTGATGAAGTTTTGCTGATCATCAGGCACATCACTTTCGGCATAAATTGCCTCCACCGGGCACTCGGCTACACATAACGTGCAATCGATACATTCATCCGGGTCAATTACCAGAAAATTTGGTCCTTCACGAAAGCAATCTACCGGGCATACTTCAACACAATCCGTATATTTACACTTGATACAGCTTTCGGTTACTACATAAGTCATAGCATGGCACTTCAGGAAAAATGGTATGGTAATTACTGAATCCTGCTAATCTCTTCCAGCAGTTTTTATACGTAACGGCGTTCCTGAAATACAGTCATAACTGCTGGATAATCAGGTTCTATTACTCAGTAAACCACATCTCCCCTTTACTGATTAGATTATTAATTTCTATATTTATTACCGGCACAGCTAACTGTTTAGTCCCACGGTATGCTGAACAGCTCCCTCTCTGTAAGATCACTGGCCAATCTCAGTCTCGAGACGCAGCAAGCTTTTTTCCCTGCCGATATTCAAAAATCGTTTTTAAAATCAATGTCAGCATTGCAAATGAAGCGAGCAACAGGGATGCAGTAAATGCACCGATACTGTTGTAATCCTGATGCAGTAATTGCACATGCAACGGCAAAGTATTGGTCTGCCCACGGATTGAGCCGGAGACTACTGCTACCGAACCAAATTCACCTACTGCCCGGGCAGTAGTCAGCACAGTACCGTATAACAAAGCCCATTTGATATTGGGCAGAACAATTCGCCAGAATATCGACCAGCCGCCTGCGCCCAACAAAACCGCCATTTCTTCTCCATCAGTACCTTGTACTTCCATCAAGGGAATCAATTCGCGCGCAACATAGGGACTGGTAACGAAGATCGTAACCAGTACAATACCCGGCCAGGCAAAGATCAGCTGTATACCGTGACTGTCCAGCCAACCACCAAGCCAGCTCTGACTACCATAGAGCAGTAAATAACATAAGCCAGCCACAACCGGTGAAATGGCGTAAGGGGTATCGATCAGAACAATCAACAATTTTCGGCCGACAAAATGAAACTTGGTGACACACCAGGCAATCAGTATCCCGAAAATCAGATTAACCGGTACGGTCAGTACCGCCACCAACAACGTCAAGCGTATGGCCGCCAGCATATCCGTATCCAACAGATTACTGCTGAATAGTGCCCAGCCACCACTAAAAGCTGCAAAAACAATCAACAGCAGCGGTAAGATCAGTAACAAAAAAACGAAAAAAAATCCCAAGGCGATCAGCCATTTGCCTGCCCTGTCCGGGACACGGGGAATATAAGGCTGCATCATCAATCGCTATGATAGCGTTCGCTGTAACGATTCTGCATGACTTGCACAAACAGCAACAGTAACAAAGAAATCACCAGCATCAACATAGCTACCGTAGCCGCTGCCGAGTAATTGTATTCACCGATATAAGTAAAGATCATCAGAGATGCTACTTCCGTCTCATATGGCATGTTACCTGCGATAAAAATCACTGCACCGAATTCTCCCAGACTACGTACAAAAGCAAGCGTCGTACCGATCAGTAACGCTGGACGAATATGCGGCAGAATGACGCGAAAAAATACCTGCCATGTACTTGCGCCCAATGACTCTGCTGCTTCCTCATATTCCGGAGATAAATCTTCCAATACCGGCTGCAAGGTTCTGACGACAAAGGGCATACTGGTAAACACCATCGCCACGATAATTCCCAGAAAAGTATAGGAAACATTGATATCTAAAGGTACCAGCCAGCGTCCCACCCAGCCGTTCTGAGCAAATAGTGCTGAAAGCGTTAACCCAGCAACGGCTGTAGGCAGCGCAAAAGGTAAATCAATCAAGGTATCGACCAATTTCCGACCAGGAAATCGATAACGCACCAAAATCCATGCCAGTAACAATCCCAGCAGTGCGTTAAATAGAGAGGTCAACCCGGCGGCAAGAAAGGTGACCCGTAAACTGGCCAGTAAACGTGGATCAGTGATATAGAAAACCATCTGTTCCCAGGTGATTTGCATGAATTGCATCACCAGGGTGGCAGCCGGTAATAAAACGATCAGACTCAGATAAAATACGCTCACTCCAAGACTGAGTGTCAATCCGGGAAGCACACGTGCTTTTCGTCTAATCACTCAACCATCCATACTGGAATGATAAGCCTTGAACTTCTACCTTTTCGTCTGACGCAACAGCTGATCAAGTACCCCGCCCGTCCCGAAATGCTGGTCGTTGATACGTTGCCAACTGCCAAAAACAGACTCAACTGGTACCAGTCTCAACTCCGGAAACTGCGCTGCATAAGTCGTCTTTACCTTATCATCATGGATACGGTAAAAAAAATCTGCAAGAATTTTCTGCGCATCGGAAGAATAAAGATAGTTCAGATAAGCGGTAGCTACCTTCTCAGTACCCTTTTCCTTCACAACCTTATCAACCACGGCCACCGGAAATTCAGCCAGGACACTGATCTCGGGAACCACTGTGTCATATCTGTCCTCACCATATTGCTTGCGGATCAGATTCACTTCTGATTCGAACGTAAGCAGCACGTCGCCCAACCCGCGCTCGACAAAGGATGTTGTCGCGCCACGGCCACCCGTATCAAACACCACCACATTACCCAATATTTGACGCATGAAGTGCCTGATTTTATGTTCGTCACCCACAAAAGCGTCATGAGCATAAATCCATGCTGCGAGATAGGTGTAACGTGCATTGCCGGATGTCTTGGGATTGGGAAACACCAGCTTCACATCGCTGCGTGCCAGATCATCCCAATTCCTGATATTTTTCGGATTACCTTTGCGTACCAGAAAAGCAGTAGTCGAATAGAACGGGGAACTGTTATTAGGAAATCGCTTACGCCAATCGGGGCTGACAAGCTTGCCTCTCTCATGCAATACGTTAACATCGGTAGGTTGATTGAAAGTGACCACATCCGCTTTCAGACCTTGCAGAATAGATGCTGCTTGGGTCGAAGAACCGGCATGGGATTGCTGGATATCGACCACCTCACCGGTTTTTTCCTGCCAATAGCGCTGAAATTCCGGATTAATTGCTGCAAACAGCTCTCGCGACACATCATAAGAGGTATTTAAAATTGCCTGCGCAGCGCCTGCGAGAGGAGTAATGGATAAAGCGAACAGAACAGCAGCAGCTTTTATATATCCGGTAATGGCCATATACGACTCCACAGACATACATACTTCCCATCAGACCCAAACAGTGTAGTTAATCATATGTGCATACCAACGCTTAGATAATTAACTTCTATACTTATCACCGACGCAGCTAACCACCTTCAAGCCACATATCTGGCAGACAGCAGAAATATCGGCATTACAGCGATCAACACAGACAAGCACAATTAAATGAAAATCATTCTTATTCAAGACGAAGTATATCGCCCAAGGCAGGTAAGGGAGAGCACCATGTCCACGACGGAAAACACTTCTGATAACGAGATTACCATCCTCTACACCGACCATCAAGCTGGCTCAAAAGATGGTTATATCGGCGGCTGGGAAATTCATTCGATGCCGCTGATCTGGCACACGATACCTTCATACGCCTACTCACGCACGAACAATCGATTGCCATCCGCGAGCCTCGTGCCCTGCTGACGACGATCGCACAGGGGATCGTCTCAAATTTCTACCGACGAGCGAATCGAAACCGCTTAGCTTAAAACACTTTGCCAATCTGCCTGAAGCACAAGTACTTGGCCCTGAAATCCGGGCCATCCTGCTGGCAGCACTGGTTGAAATCGACCGGCGCCTTGATACACTGGCTCCACTTGTCTGCCGGGCCTTTCGTTATCACAACTCGATGGTATGAAACAAACCGACATTGCTGCAGAACTGAATCTCTCTCGCCACGGTACAACGCTACATCGTCAAGGCAGTCCATCAATGTTATTTTTGTGAATGACCCGTGCTCCTCAAAAACCGGAACCGGACGCTGATCCCCCATCCGATCGGGCTGCCGTCTTTCCGATACTCGAAGGTTCGCCCCTGCCTGAGCAGGTAACCCTGCAGGCGGCGCAATGGCTCGTCACATTACAGGCACCTGATACGACCCAAGCCACATGGGACAAATGGCAACGATGGCGTGACGCACATCCCGACCATGAACGCGCCTGGCGGCACATCGAAGCTTCTACTGCCCATATGCGTGCAGTACACTCACCGCTGGCGCATGGCACACTGATCCGGAACGATACCGATAAACAACGTAGCCGGCGCCGGGCCGTCAAACTGCTGGCTGCTGCAGCTTTTACCAGCAGCGGTATGTGGCTCCTGCGCGACAGTCTCGTCTGGCGCGAATGGCACGCCGATCATCACACCGCTACCGGTGAACGCCGTACCGTCGTATTGGCTAACGGCACACAGATCATACTCAATACCGCCAGTGTTATCGATGTACACTTTGATGACACAGTACGACTGGTCACACTCATCCGGGGAGAAATACTCGTGACCACCGCCCATGATACCGGCCCTGGAATTGAACACCTCTTCATCGTTGAAACCAGTCAGGGAAGATTACGCGCGCTGGGTACGCCCTTTGCCGTGCGCCAACGGGAAAACGACAGTCATATCAGTATGTTCAAGGTGCGGTCGAGATTCAACCGGCCAATGCTCCCGATCATACACATATCGTACGAGCAGGAGAACAAATAAGCTTCACCCACAGTATGATCGGAATTCCGCACGAAATCGACAAGCATGCCGCTGACCGACTTTATCGCCAAGCTGGCACGTTATCGGCCGGGGTATCTGAGCTGTGACCCCGTCCTGAGCTATCTGAAAGTTTCCGGTATTTATCCCCTCGAAGACACCGATCGCGTACTCGACATGCTGTTACACGTGCAACCCATCGAAATATACAGCCTGACCCGCTACTGCGGTGACCATCCATGCACGTGGTGATCATCGCTAACTGCCTCACTTGCAGTACATCATATCCATACCCTGAATTCACAAATCCAGGTATGGCAGCAAATTCCTACGATTAAATTCAAACGTAATTGAGGTGTTTTTCTTTTTCGCGTGGCAAATCAGGTAAGCGCCACGTTTTTTATCGAAAAAGGAAATACCACATGAATCAATACCAGCAATACCGTACCACGGTATATGTCACAACATTCCCGGTCTCTGCAGACCACATCTGCTTGCCACCCGTATTTTGTTTTTCATATTGGGTACGGCATTTATGTTATCGGCAGCATTAACCCAGGCTCAGAACGAGACAGGTCGTCAGGTCTATACAATACCGCGGCTGATACCCTGAAAAATGTGCTCATCAGCTTCAGTCAGCGCAGTGGCGTCATGATCTCGTATACGGAAAGTGATATCGCAAACAAACGCAGCCTCGGCATCAATGGCAGCTTTACCGTACCGGAAGCCCTGAATATATTGCCGACAGGCACCGGACTGGAAACCAGCAAACAAGTAGAGGGCGGTTTCGCACTGCGCCTGCAAGTACCAGGCATCACAATGAGGAACCCTCGCACCTTTCTAGTTTCAGCCACTATCGATTTCTGATAACCGTTATTTGTCTCATCAAGCTGAATCTTCATAACCCACAGTGTGGTGAAGTGGATTAACGTAAAAATGTTCTGTTTCTTCTGTCCACAACAAATCAGGTAACACATACAATCGCAGTCAGGGATTGCACTTGCGATATTTTCAAGAACAGCTACTGCTGTTCAGTAAATTGATAATCTCGGCCATGATAGCTGGATGGCTCTTGGCACCGGAGAAATCTTCAGTATCTGCGTACAGGAACAAACCGAGTGCCGAGAAAAAATCCGGGGCAGAGCGGTAGATACAAAAATACAGGCGCATCTGATCGATCACTTGTTGTTCGGTAGTGAAGTGCTCGTCTTTCAGAAACGAGCCGGCAACCAGAAATATTTTCTTCGTAGTGCCACGGACGGCTTCATAGATCCACATACCATACTGGGTTTGTGAATAACCATCACAATCGTCGAAATCTCCATAACAATCGAACCCGACGTGATCGGCAGCATCAATGATCGACACAGGTTTGTCTGGCTCCATCAGCTTGTGACTGATCAGCACCGTGTATGCCTCAATGTGCACCAGTTGGACGCCCAATTCATACTTCAACCTGCGAAATACTTGCTGTGTTTCCGGGTATCCGTTCGCAATCTCATTACAGGCGGATTGCTTGCCCGACGTACAGGATTGGTGAATATGCCAGAATGGCTCGTCGATTTCAGCAATGATCTGATGTTTTCCGATAGCAGCAATCAGCGAGCTGACGTCGCGCCATTGATAGGTGCCTGTATCAGCGTTCCAGAAGTACCTGCCCAGTTCGATAACAGGCATCATGCGGCCATTATTGATGGTCAGCACGTCAATCAGTTCCTGTTCTGAATTCGGCAAGTAAGCAAATGCATTTGTGAACTCTGCAACTTCATCGATATGCTCCAGCTCAGTCAACAGAAATCCCTGCCAGTGTGCGTAAGCTGTCGATTGAGCCAGGTAACCGGCTAAGACCAGCGTTTTAATATAGTTTTTCATTGGTACTTCCTCTTCTGTATGAATTTGATGTCTACTTCAAACCCCGCCGGATCACGAGTGGTCGAGTGGGTTTGTGCGTAGCCTTCAATATCCAAATATTTTTTCTTGCTGTCTGTGAGAAATCTAATAATTGCTATTACGTAAATTACGAAGATCAGCACCAAAGATAGAAATAACCTGTCTCCCTTATCAGTATAGCCACTGGCTTTGCGGTCTTTGTAGTTTCTACCTCCCTTACAGTTAATTTGGCTGTAGGAAGACCCCGTTGAGGCCATCGAAATTTAGCAGGAACTGCAGATTACGGTAATTCTGGTTGGGATGCATAAAATAGCTCGAAATCTGGGCTATGATTTAAGATATATGCTTATACACGTAATAGTTATTTGAATTTCAATTTTCAATCAGACTGACATGCTTGATTAGCTGGTTGTATTGTTTGTTCATGTTATCTGTTCTGGTCACCTGTTTGTCACACCTGATTGAAAAATGGAATAAATAAGGCGTAAGAGAAAAAACATGAAAATCCGTGTTTTTACCAATTTGTGCCTTATCGTTACTGTATTGGGACTCAGTCTGTTAATACTGCTTGCTTCCCATATATTAGGCACACTGGACGAGATCACCGAGGCCGAGCGTCAGAAATACCGGTCTCTACGGCTCGCAAACGAGTTGTTTCAAAGTTCTGAAGATCTCACCAGAATGGCCCGTAGCTACGTCACTACGGGGGATCCGGTCTATGAACGCCTGTTTTTCGAGATACTCGACATCCGTAACGGTAAACGACCACGCCCCAAAGATTATCTGATTACTTATTGGAACGTGGATGGGCCTTCCCTTTCTCAGACCCTAGGTGACGCAATCCCTTTGACTGATTTGATGCGTCGTGAAGGTTTCAGCAAACGGGAACTCGATCTGCTGCAGCAATCGCAGAAAAATTCCGATAATCTGGTCAATCTGGAAAAACAGGCTTTTGCTGCCATAAAAGGCTTATACGATGACGGGTACGGAAATTTTACCGTAGCCCGAGCACCCGACCGGAATTTTGCCATCGACCTCTTGTTTGGTAAACGCTATAACGCTGAAAAAGCCCGAATCATGGCACCGATCAACCAATTCATGCATGAACTGGATAACCGTACACAGACCACATTGGACAATTTACAGGCCAAATTTCAGCAGCAGGTGCTACTGATACTGATTGTACTTTGTAGTGCACTGCCTGTCGTAGCGGTTGCCACTTTCTATATACGGCGTAATATTCTGCGTCCACTCGATTATCTCAGTCATCAGGCAAGCAGTATTGCACAAGGCAGCTATTCCACCCGCTGCGCTATTTCTACTCGCAATGAAATCGCCAAGCTCAGTTCCGATTTCAATACCATGGCGGAGGCCATCGAGCATGAAATCGTAAAACTTAAACAGGTCGAAGGATCCTTACGCGAAAGGCTGAAGGAGATCAACTGCTTCTATACGATCCGCCGGGACATGGAATCAGCCAAGTCGCTGGAAGAAGTTTGCAGGATTATTTTTGTCCAATTGATCGCGGCCATGCAATTTCCACATCTGACCAGTATCAGAATCGAGCTCGACGGCAAGCACTTTTTTTCCGATCAGTATGATAAAGATTACGAACACAAATTACAAAAACAGATTCTGGTCTATGGTGAAGCACACGGTTGGTTGATCGTGTTCTATAACGAATACCAGCCTTTCCTGCTCCCTGAGGAGCAGAATCTGATCGACGTCATTGGCGATGATCTGGGAAAATGGCTGGAACGTAAGCAAGCCGAGGCACGTATTCTGGTAGAGCGAGAGCTACGTGTGCGCGATACGGTCATACGGGAGTTTGCTGCACATATAGAACGCATGCGAGAAGAGGATCGTAAATACATTGCCCGCGAAATTCATGATGAATTGGGTCAACTCCTGGCCGCCCTCCGCCTGGAAATCTCTCTACTGAAGAACGTGGACAATCACCGCAGTGAAAAAGTGGAAACCATCGCGCGTCATATGTCAGGGCTGATCGATAGTGCGGATCAGAGTGTACATAATATTGCCGAGCATCTACGTCCTGCTTCACTGGGGCTGGGAATTACATCAGCTCTTAAGAAGCTGACCGATGAATTCAAAAAGCTCAGTGGTGTAAACTGTGTATTGCGATTAACGAACGAACCGATCGATCTGGATGAAGATCAGACGGTGGCAATATTTCGGATTGTTCAGGAATCTTTGACTAATGTGACGCGCCATGCAGAGGCAAGTTGTGTCGAAATCACTCTGCTACAGGATAGGGATGATTTCGTCGTCGAAATACGCGATGACGGGAAAGGATTTGACTGTACAAATGTTGCGGGGAAAAAATCGTTCGGCTTGCTTGGAATGTGCGAGCGAGTGGCGGTGCTGGGTGGTCATATTGATGTCGCCAGTGCCCCACGACAAGGTACCATGATCAGTGTACGTATACCCATTAAACGATCGGAGACTGCATAATCGATCCTTTTTCGTTTCGGCATCGGCCAATTAGCCGAATATTCTGATACTGACCGGACTCAATGGAGTATAAACGTGATAATTAAAACATTTCTGGCTGACGATCATAGACTTTTCCGAGACGGGTTGAAACGGATTCTGAGTGAAACGGCTGACATCCAGGTCGTCGGTGAAGCTGTAGACGGGCCTGATGCTTTGGAAAAGATGCGCCGAGGTGGGTGGGATGTGGCGCTACTGGATGTCAACATGCCGGGCATGAACGGACTGGAAGTATTAAAACGGATCATAAACGACAATACAAAGCATCGAATACTCATGCTAAGTACCTATCATGAAGACGAATATGCCATCAGGACGATACGTGCAGGCGCGTCCGCTTATCTTACGAAAAACAGCCCGACCGATTTACTGATATCCGTAATCCGGCGTCTATCAAAAGGAGGAAGATATATAGACCCTCAGCTTGCGGAAAAACTGCTGTTTGATCTCGGTCCGACATCAACCGTTCCCCCTCATACCACACTCTCCGACCGGGAGCTTGATGTCCTCAAACTCATTGCGACTGGAATTTCCTTGACGGAAATTTCACAAAAACTGGCATTGAGCGCTAAAACTGTCAGCACTTACCGTGCTCGTCTGCTGGAAAAGATGAATATGCAGAACAATGCCCAGTTGGTTCGCTACGTGACGGAACATAAACTGCTGGAGTAGTCTATGCCCACTCAGGTCCGCACAATACGTTATCAGGTGGAAATATTGGTATTCATTTACTTTATGCCTCTAAACTATTTTCAGTTTGGTTTATTTGGCTGTCCATACACTTCTTGCTACTTTCGTCTTTGCGAGCCGC
>JBDIVK010000021.1:0-54210 GCA_039794425.1 Nitrosomonas sp.
AATCATAACGGCAAGCGTGAAAGCGACTTTACCCATTTTGTCAATACCACACTGGATTGCTTCACGCCTGCGGCGTTCGCAAAGACGGCGGTTGATAAATTACTATTGCGGTGCATAAAATCCCCGTTATCATGAGGCCACGCGGGACGTGGTAACCATACCCACCGCCGTCATTGCGAGCCGCGTAAGCGGCGCGGCAATCCAGTACTGCGTAACCATTGCTTCACAGTATTTCAGCATACATATCCCGCCAATCCGGATTCTGCGCTTCGATCAGGGCGAGTTTTCCTGCACGGTTGCCACCTTTGATCTGCTTTTCACGCAAAATCGCACTTTCCATCGATTCATGCTGTTCATACCAGACCAGTTGCTTGCAGTGGTATTTCCGGGTAAACCCATCGACCATACCTTCCTTATGCTGCCAGACACGCTGGACAAGATCGGAAGTGACCCCTGTATACAGCGTACCGTTACGCCTGCTGGCCATTATGTATACGCATGGTTGCTTCATCGTTTCGCACTTCTGGATCGCCTTCTTCGCCGGGGTTCACAAACCATTTCCACCGTCATCGCACTGCAATACGACATGGCGATCCACATCCACCGCCGTTATAGCGAGGCCACGCGGGACGTGGTAACCATACCCACCGCCGTCATTGCGAGCCGCGCAGCGGCGTGGCAATCCAGTGCCTTTGCTGCTGTTTGCCTGGATTGCTTCGGCGTAACCGCCTCGCAAAGATGGTGTTTTTGTCATTACACACCTCTTCCACCGCCGTTATCGTGAGGCCAGGCGGGACGTGGTAATCCACACCCACCGCCGTCATTGCGAGCCGCGCAGCGGCGCGGCAATCCAGTGCCTTTGCTGCTGTTTGCCTGGATTGCTTCGGCGTAACCGCCTCGCAAAGACGGTGTTTTTGTCATTGCGTACCCTTCCACCGCTGTTATCGTGAGGCCACGTGGGACGTGGTAATCCACACCCACCGCCGTCATTGCGAGCCGCGCAGCGGCGCGGCAATCCAGTGCCTTTGCTGCTGTTTGCCTGGATTGCTTCGGCGTAACCGCCTCGCAAAGACGATGTTTTTGTCGTTGCGCACCTCTTCCACCGCTGTTATCGTGAGGCCACGTGGGACGTGGTAATCCACACCCACTGCCGTCATTGCGAGCCGCGCAGCGGCGCGGCAATCCAGTGCTTTTATATTCATTGTTTCGCCCTGGCAGCCTGTTTCCGTCAAGCTTTATCGTTAAACAGCAATCCCTGAATTTTTCCCAGCGTGCGCGCGATAGTAATCGCTTCTTCCGAAGGAATCTGGCGGATCACTTCCTGTGTTTGCGTATCCAGAATCTTAACCACGGTCTTGCCGGTGTCTTCATCAATGGAAAACTTCAGATTCTGTGCCAGCGTCTGCGTGAACTGCTGAATCTGGTTGACTGCTTCCTGTACCTGCTCCGGTTCCGGTTGGACGGTATCCGTTTTTACCTGCTGAGGTAATGCGGCGGTTTTGGTCGTAACGAAATCTTCATTATTAGCTACTTTGGTCGCCGGGTTGTTGGGAACCGATGCAGGCGGTAGAAATTCACCCGCGCCTGCGATTGAGCTGATTGTCATATTTATCTCCTTCCGAGTGAGAGTTGCGGGGTAGCGTTGCTACCTGAATCAGCTACCCCGCATCACTATTTCATCGCTTGTGCGATCGATATTTTATCTGCCGACCGCTTATCTCAGCAGGGACAACACATTGTTAGGCAATGCATTGGCCTGTGCCAGCATCGCAACCCCGGCCTGTTGCAGAATTTGTGCACGTGTCAGGCTGGCGGTTTCAGCCGCGAAGTCGGCATCGAGAATCCGGCTGCGCGAGGCCGACAGGTTTTCCGAAGTGGTCTGCAGGTTGGCGACCACCGAGCTGAAACGATTCTGGATCGCACCGAGATCGGCCCGAGCGGAATTTATCTCTGTTAGGGCCGCATCAGCGATTTCTAGTGCCTTTTGTGCGCCTGAGAAGCTTGAGATATCCAAGTCCTTCAAGAAGATGGTTGTCGCATCGGTAGCATCACTGGCTTCGATCTCAGTAATGTCAGCATTGGTGATGGCTCCCAAGCCAGCAGCATCAGTCACACTGCCGCCCGTGTACTCAAAACTGCGGCCTGCCTCAATGGAGGTTAGGTCGATACCGCCGGTATCGTTGATTGAAGCATAGACGCCGGTCAGGTCCATCTTATCGTTGATTGCCGCCGCTACAGCGCGAACTACGTCCGTTCCGGTGTCACCAGCAGCGATTGCGATATCATTAATGGCCACGCCGTTGATTTCGATACCGCTAAATGTACCCGACTCGGTAGCGGCATCGCCTGGGTCGGCTATGGTGAATGCATCCTCCTGAGTGTCGACGAACTGCGAACGGCCCACAGCATCGACGTTGGCGTCGGTGATGCTGTTGATGCCGATGGTCTGACCGGCATTGGCACCGACCTGGAACAGTTGGCCAGCAAAGCTACCGTCAAGCAGCTTGGTGCCGTTGAAGTTGGTTTGGTTGGCGACGCGATCGATCTCGGCGACTAGTTGCTTGACTTCCGCCTGCAGTGCATCACGGTCACTCTGCGAGTTGGTGGCATTGGCCGACTGTACGGATAGCTCACGGATGCGTTGTAGGTTGTTGCCGATTTCGACCAGCGCGCCTTCTGCTGTTTGCGCCAGGGAGATACCATCGTTGGCGTTACGCGCAGCCTGGTTGAGACCACGGATTTGTGCGGTGAAACGTTCGGAAATAGCGAGCCCGGCGGCATCGTCCTTGGCGCTGTTGATGCGCAACCCGCTGGATAAACGCTCCAGTGCGGTATTCAATGCGCTTTGTGAGGTGTTGAGGTTACGTTGCGCGTTCAGCGATGCGATGTTGGTATTAATGACTTGTGCCATTTGATTCTCCTTCAGAGTTTAAGTACTTTATTAAAAAGTTTGTGGCGCTTGTGCCACTGACGTTGGTTCGGCCTGTATCTGTTCAGGTATTTGAACCGCCGTTGAGAGCAGTAATCGGACTGCGCGGGGAAAGGTTTAGAGAAATGATGAGCGTGAGTAGTAATTTCCTGCTCATATCAAATCGTCGAATTGAAGCAAAAAAGCCTCCTTGTTTAGCGCCTTAGCCGGAATGAAATATAGGGTGCTTTATTTAAGGTGCAAGCCCGGAAGCGTCAACGATGTGGGATAGCCAGTCTATTAGATGACCCGGAATTTCTTAGATTTGCCTAAATGCAAAAAGCGAAGTGTCGTTTGATGAGAATGCAAGGTTTGGTTGGATTGGGAAACCTTGTTGGGGGGTGAGGTTTTTTGTTTGTTTATAGTTGCGCCTAGAAGGAATATGCCACAAATATGCTAACTTCAGCGGAAGATCTGATTAAGCTGGCCTGTTGCAGACCGAGAAGTCTCAACAACTTTATCTCGAGCCTGTCCTGCAACGATAGTTTTCTTGTAAATATCCAAAAGAATAGTCATAAAATTCGACTGATTCTTGATAGTGACAATCCGCCCCGAGAGTTAAAGGACGCTTTATTCATCGTTGATCTTAATAAATTCCGGAGTGATTTTGTCGAGATTATTAAGATTCTGGATCGCAGGAAATTGGAAGAGCAAAAGATTGATTTAGAAAATGCTTTGGATGATTCCCAAGAAAGCAGAGTTCGGGCATTCGTTAGTCGCGCGGGGAAATTCTTCCGTGATGCTTTTAACTACCAAAAGTATTTTCAAGACAGATACTTGTTGCCCTCGATTGAAGGAAAGCCTTTGATGTTTGACCTATGGCCCAATTTTCCATTTACGTATAAAGAGGCAGAGACCGTATTAGAGAACGCCCGGAAAGCTGAAGCCAGTTTCCAGCACTACCGTGAATACTTTAAGAACTTCGTAAATGTGGTTTATAGTGACGGGGATGAAGGTGAAAAATTCCTCGGTGTCAAGTTCGGAAGAATAGCTTGTGAGTACAGTTGGCTAAATCGAGGAGGAGAAAGCGCTTCGAAAGATTGTGAAAAGTGCTGATCATGGAGTTGCTGATAAAGAGTTAGCCTGCCTGAGGAGTGAGCTTTATAAAGTCTTGGAGCGAAACCCGGCGACAGTATTTCGCTCTATGGAAGAAATACTGAAATATGTCGCCGCAACATGATCGATGCCAGGTCTAGAATGATGAAAACGCATGATCGGGGTCAGGTCGACGTGCAGGAAGGGGTCACAGCATGGTCGGGGTCAGGTCCATAATCAAGAAAATGAGTATAACAAGCTTTATCAATTCCGGACCTGAACCTGATCATTGCAAACCATGCGTTTGCTTCGCGATCACGACATAACCTTAATCGTTATGTTTCGGTTGGTAAAACAAGCAGTCGCTCGCTGCGCCAAATACGGATCACTTTTATGGCGCCTTTTTCCCTCAGATAAACCACCCTGAAAGGAGCAAAGATAATTTCTCGGATATGGGAGAGTTGGAACTCAGGCACTATTCTGCCCATGTCCGGATGGCCGGTTAAAATCTGAATATGCTCGATTATTTCCTGGGCAAATTTGAAACCAATATCAGGAACACCTTCTTCAACGTAATAACTGATAATGTTTTCCAAGTCATTAAAGGCAGAATTGGAAATGCTGACTTTCATTCGATGCCTAAGCGCTTTTTCGCCTCAGACAATGACATGGTATTGCCCTCTTTGATGTCCATAAGACCTTGGGCAATAGCTTTGACAAAAGCCAGCTCTTCCTGGCTCTTTTCATATTCATCAAGGTCTTGCACTACGGCCACCCCTCGGCCACGACTAGTTAAAAGAATGGGTCTGTGAGTTTCTTTAACTTGGCTTACAACGCGACCCGGATTGACTTTTAAATCCGAAAGGGGAATTACATCTTCAGAGAACTTGATTGTCATGATTGCCTCCAGAATGCTTTGACCTGTTTGTAGCACCTGTTAATAGCACCTGTCAAGAAACATAACGTTGGATTTCAGTGGGCGTCAAAAAGCTATGCTTTTTGACGATCCGGTGCGATCAGGGTCAGGTCGAGATTAAACAACCACCGGCTTTAGCCGGTGTTGTTTAGTCTCTTAAGAATCATCAGGACCGGACAGATAGGAGAGTGTCAGCAGCTAACAAGGTGCTGCCACGGAAAATTTACTCGCTACCGCTCCCAAATTTCCGCAGAGCGCGGCGTTAGCCGATTCAGGTTGCGCCGGTGAAATTTGAAAGGTATGATTAATTATCATACTGATTTGGAGTGCCGACATGAGCCAGACCAAAGTAGCTATCACAATCGAAGAAGAGGTGCTTGCCAGAGTAGATGCGTTGGTGAGGCAACGTGTATTCGCCAACCGCAGCCGCGCCATCCAGGAGGCTGTACAGGAAAAGCTGGAGCGCATGGATCGTAGCCGTCTGGCCGAAGAGTGTGCAAAACTTGATCCAGCCTTTGAAAAAGCCATGGCAGATGAAGGTCTGTCTGAGGAGCTGGCTGCGTGGCCAAAATACTGAGGGGTGAGATCCGGTGGGCCAGCCTCAACCCAACTGTCGGTCGAGAGCAATCAGGTGAGCGGCCGGTTCTCATCCTGAGCCAGGATGTATTCAATGAGCGGTCCGGGACAGTCATTGCTATGGCACTCACTAGTCAAGAGCAGCGCGCTGGGTTTCCATTGACATACGAAATTCTGAAATCCAGGTTGCCTAAGCGCTCTTGGGTAAAGATAAGTCAGATTCGTACACTTTCCACTGAGCGCATTGGCAAGAAGATCGGGGCAGTTACGCCTGAAGAGCTTGCGCAGATTGTTGAAGGCTTGAATGAAATTATAGGTAGCTAACAATTTGCTGAAAGGGAATCAACATGGTTGGGGTCGCACATGGTCGGGGTCGGGTCCAGAATCAAGCAAAAAGTATAAAACTTTTTGATTCTGGATCTGACCCTTTGATTTGCTTTGGTTCACAGTAGCCGATCACGCCCGTTTCTTCAAACCATGGCTACAACGAATCGCGCCAGACACCCATCAGGATCAAGCGAGCGGCGATGGTAACGAAGGCACTGGATTGCTTCGTTCCCGCCACCTGCTTCATTGCATTCGCAGCTAAAGGCTGCGCTTCCTCGCAAAGACGGTTTTCTCCTTGTCAAAGGAATATAAAAAATATCGTCATAGCGAATCTGACTTGTCATCGCGAGACCCATAGGGTCGTGGCGACCCAGTAGATTGGGAAGCTATCCAGAACAACTCGTCGTTATCGTGAAAGTAACCTGATCGTATCAGAATTATATATCTTGTAGTGCATTTAGAATGCGCATAGTATATGTTGATAAAAAGCACGGGAGATATGCGCATGAATTCATTTTTTGACGTACGAGCTACAAAAAAACCTGCAAATGTCAGTATAAACAGCGATTTGCTTGCCAAGGCTAAAGAACTGAAGATTAATCTGTCAGCAACACTGGAAGCGGCTCTGATTGAATTGGTGAACGCCAGACAATGTGAACTTTGGAAGCAGCAAAATAAGATTGCTATCGAAACCTATAACCAGTTGGTTGAGGAACACGGAACCTTTAGCGATGACCTGAGAAACTTTTAATGGCTCAGTTCAAGGTTTATGAAAACCCAAACAACGTAACTAAGAGAATCTACCCTTATCTTTTGGACATCCAATCCAATGTACTCGATAGTCTGCGAACCACTATTGTCATTCCGCTTTGCCCGGCCAATCTTGCGGGAAAAGCAGCCATTACAAAGTTATGTCCAATTCTGGAAATCGAAAATAAACCTTTCATTGCACTTACACAGCAAATCGCAGGGATAGACAGGAAATTTCTGGGAGAGGAAATCGGTGACTTTTCTCAGTGCCGATCTGAAATTGTTGCTGCATTGGATTTTATCGTTTCCGGGATATAGCGTTTGTATTGCGAGAGTTAACAGGTGAAAGCAACCCAGCAGTAATGGTGACGAAGGCACTGGATTGCTTCGCCGGCCTACGGCCTTCTCGCAAAGACGATATTTTTGTCACTGGCTGGCACCTCTACACTCCTTTCAAGAAATGAAAATCCCCTCTGGGTCGCTCAGCAAATGGGCCATAAAGACTGGCAGATCAGAGAAATCTATGAGTGTGGGATTCCTTTATCGAATTAATTGTCAAAATCCCATAATGGGACTAGTATTCCCTCATGAAAGTAATTGCTCTGTCTACGTTGAAGGTATTCTGGGAAAATGACTCGTCTTGTGCAGATGCAATTCAACCAACGCTTGCATGGCACAGACATGCACTGAAGGCTGACTGGTCATCGCCTGCGGAGGTCAAAGCAGACTTCAAGAATGCCAGTATCCTTAAAGATGGCAGAGTGGTATTCAATATTGCTGGAAACAAATACCGGCTGGTGGTATGGATTAATTACGCCTACAAAATTGTGTACATTCGCTTTATAGGTGCTCATGCCCAATATGACCGGATCGATGCACAAACTGTTTAGCCAAAAAAGATTATGGATATCAGACCAATCAGAACAGACACCGACTACCGCACAGCACTGAAGGAAGTCGAAACGCTCATGACTGCACAGCCCAACACACCGGAAGGTGACAAACTGGATATTCTGGTAACACTGATCGAAGCCTACGAACAGAAACACTTCCCACTCGATCTGCCTGATCCTGTTGAAGCCATCAAATTTGAAATGGAACAGAAAGGCCTGACTGTAAAAGACCTGGAACCCATGATTGGAAAAAGCAATCGCGTATACGAAGTTTTAAACCGCAAACGTTCTCTGACACTCAGAATGATTCAGAAGCTTCACCATGAGTTGGGTATCCCTGCCGAATCTTTAATAAAACAATCTTCATATACACACATTTAGTTTTTTATGGTGCTCAGATCAATAGGTTAAATAAGAATCAATTTCTATTTCTGTTATCACGGTCAGGAGAGTGATCGGGGTCAGGTCGAGAATGAAGAAAATAGGTATAACAAGCGTTATTGATTCGGGGCCCTGATCTGCTGCTCAATCGATTGGCCGAACCAGAAAGCTTGCCGGGCTAAGTATCTCGATCCCATGGAAAGGGTGTAGTTCCAGGAGATCGAGATCTCCTGTCAGGATCATATGCGCTTTGCCGCTAAGCGCCACATCAAGGAACTTATCGTCCTTGGGGTCTCTACACGCAGCGACCTGCTGGGTAATGGAAATCACTCGAGTAATGCCACCGAGTAAACGCAGAAAATGCTGTCTGTCCTCACGTGAGACATACCGGTCGAACTTGGTCCAGGAGAGAACATCGCTCAACTCCGTCAGTGTCTCCTCGGACATCAGTGGAGTACCCCAGGAGAGCCCGTGATCCACCGCTCTGGCTGCCGTACCGCCGGGTATGAGCAAGCGGCTGATCCAGAGATTGGTGTCGATCACTAACTGACGATCAGTCTTCACTGCTTAGCAATTCTTGCAGTACCTCTTCAGTCATACCGGCTTCCTGCGCTTTGGCGCCAATACGATCGCTGAAGCGCTGAAACTCAGCCACGTTTAGATTGACCAGTCGCTCGTATTCGTCCATCGACATTATCACCGCCACGTCTCGTTTCTGACGCTGGATGATGATGGGCTCGCGCCGGGCTGCCTCGATGATTTCCGCCAATCCCTGCCTGGCTTCACTTGCTGTTACAGTACGCATATTAGCTTTCTTTGTAATATTTGTACGTATTGTACATTATTGCTGGTGCGACTGGTCAAAATACTTGCTGAAAGTGGCTCAAAGATGCCAAGTGGTGAAGCAAGATCGTGAGATGTCTCATGATCGGGGACAGGTCTGGGTTGCGGCTTGGCAATGTCGCACAATCGAGCGGGTGAGAACCCCGCCTTGGTAGCTGCTAGCCACAGGCCAAGTATCTAGCCTTGCAGGCAATCTGGTGGTCAGGGTCAGGTCGAGAATAAAGAAAACAAGTATAACAAGCGTTATTGACCCTGGATCTGAGCCTAAAGGGGTGCTCTAAAGGGGTGTTCAAGGTGGTTCAGTGCAGCTTGTTGACCGTATGGAATATATATACTACTGTGTACATGTATTTAACCTAGAAACCGCAGTTGGACGCGCCTGAGTATGCGTCTGGCACGCCGGCTGGTAAGGCGCGACGAGGCGCAGGGCCATTCCCTGCAACGAGGGAGCAACGCAGCCAGACAGCGTGCCAGGCGTGTAATCGGGTGCGTAGCGGCCTCACCCACCGGGTTGGCATGAGCGAAGGCAGCAAGCTTACTATTCATCGCGGTTTCCAGAGGCTGATAAGCGATCAACTGCGGTTTCTAGGTTTAATATTTTCAACACGCAAGGATTAAGGTGATGGCATTAAATATCCGTAATAGTGAAACGGAAGAGCTTGCAAATGAACTGGCCAAGTTGACCGGAGAGACTAAAACAGAAGCTGTCAAGAAGGCCCTTATAGCAAGATTGCAGTCAGTAAAGCAACAGGAGGAAGCACCTGGTCTTGTTGAGGAACTGAATGAAATCGCTGAACATTGTGCGGAATTACCGATTCTGGATAAACGCAGTGCAGATGAAATACTTTACGATAAAAATGGTCTTCCATTGTGATTATCGATACCTCAGCATTACTGGCTATTTTGGGTGATGAACCTGAAAGAAAAGCTTTTGTAGAGCATATTGTGAAAGCTTCTTATCGTGGCTTATCGACAGCCGGGTTTGTGGAAGCTTCTATTGTTCTTGAATCTCGCTATGGGTATGATGGTATTAGAGACTTTGATATGTTTCTTGCCAAAGCCCGGATAGCACTTGTCCCAGTTGACATCGAGCAAGCGAAAATTGCCCGGCAGGCATTCAAGAAATATGGAAAAGGCCGACATGCTGCTGGATTGAATTTTGGTGACTGCTTTGCCTACGCTGCAGCAAAATCAAAAAAACAGCCATTGCTTTTTAAAGGGAACGACTTTTCACGGACTGATATTGATATGGCGAAGCTCAGATAGATTGATTCTAATTTATAGATGACTTATTCCGTTTCATTTCGCCACAAAGTCTTAATCAGGTAATTTCTGTGGTTCCCAGGATAATTACAGTTCATTACATCTGGATGCTTCGTTTTCAGCCATCTTCAGATTCATAATCCGCAATATTTGAGGGAAGAGGATTTCACTGTTCAAGTTTTGTTCAATGTCCATGTTCTGATGCAGAATACCGATAATCTCGATCGCGTCTCCAGTCGTGCGATAAAATATCACATGGCTGCCTTCGCGGAAACTGCGGTAGCCTTCTTTTATTTCATCTCTTGTTCGCCCAAGCATTGGGTTGTCTGTCAGCCATTGCACCCGTTTCCGAAGCTGCAATATGTATTTGTCTGTCTGCATTTTTCCCTATTGCTGAGCTGTGTATTTACGTATGCTGGTGATATCTGTTTTTGCTTCCGATGAGAGGATGTAGCGTTTCATGTCTCATTTAACAGTTCGGCAAAGAATGCTTCGCCTTCCGCACCCTTGCCTCTATCCAGTTGTTCCTCGCCTACGGCCAGTTTCGCACGTAGTCTTTCGAGTTTCATCTGCTGATATTCCTGCGTTGACATGACCACAGCAACCGCTCGTCCATGTTTTTTGATGGTAAGCGGTTCCCTCTGTACAGTATCTAGCATTTCCCCAAATTTATTTTTTGCATCCTTAGCAGCAATGGTAACGAAGGCCTGGATTGCTTCGTCAGCTGCGCTTCCTCGCAAAGACAGCAATTCACAGCGTTGTATCAAAAAAACGGATTGAGGGAAAATTACATAACCAGGCAATTCGTGCGCTTGGCCGGAGCTTTACCGCATTATATTCACGTTGCAGGGAATGACCCTGCCGCCCGTTGCACCTTGTCAGGCAGTGCGCTAGACACACACTCGGGTGCGTCCAGCTGCGGTTTCTAGGTTGAATAGAAGATCCTTTTTCACCGGTCTGATAAAAGGTTACCTTATTCGAACTGGAACAGGATGTCGAGTTGATGTAAACTAAGCTGACTAAACTAAGTTAAGTTGAAAGGACATGATGCGGACATACAACATTCACGATGCTAAAACTCAACTATCCCGGCTGGTGGAGCAAGCCGCCAAGGGTGAGCCGTTTGTCATTGCCAAGGCCGGCAAGCCGATGGTCAAGGTGATTGCGCTCCATGCGCCGGAGCCTTCTCAGATCAAGCGGTTCGGTTTTATGGCTGGACAAATCCATGTACCGGATGATTTCGACCGGATGGGCGAAGCGGAAATCGTGAAGCTATTTGAGGGTGGCGTATGAAGCTGCTGCTGGATACTCATCTGCTGCTGTGGGCAGCAGATGGTTTTGACTGTCTGCCACCGACTGCCCAGCCGCTAATGAGCGAACCTGAGAATGAACTGTTCTTCAGCGTCGTCAGTCTGTGGGAAGTTGTTATCAAATGCGGCTTAGGCCGCGAAGATTTCCAGGTCGATCCGCGCCTGCTGCGGCGCGGTCTGCTGGACAATGGCTACAGCGAATTGCCGATCCTCAGTGAGCATGCGGTAGCCGTTGGCGCCTTGCCGCTGATCCATAAAGATCCCTTTGACCGTCTACTTGTTGCCCAGGCTATTGTCGAGGGCATAAAGCTACTAACGACCGACACACGCGTGGCTGAATATACAGGTCCTGTGCAACTCGTCTAGCACTGGTCAGGGTCAGATACCGTCTTGAATGAATTGATGGTTTTCATGCTCCGGCGTGGGAACGATCAAATAGAAACAGCAGCTTTTCTTTTTAACCGGTGAAGGCTGGAACTGAAGGGGAAATTAGCGGTTATTTGGGCGTTTGGTTAAAAACCGTCATTGCGAACGCACAGCGTGAAGCAATCCAGAAGCAGTGTTAGCAGAGTGCGCGAAGTCATTGTTATGCCCGTTGTACGATGTTTTCTGGATCGCCACAGCCCTGCGGGCTTCACGAAGACGGGGATTTATGTGCCGCGGTGGCAATTCCTGCCTGCTGCTTTGTCACTGCGAACACCTCTGCTCGCCATGATCACTTGTTTGTATCTATCAATATTTATAGGATCTACTATAATCCTCTCAGCATAATACGGATCATAGCTCAACGAAGCCTGCGCCATTGCTGAGAGGTTCAATTCGTAATCAGCAAAGCCTTGGTACCCGCCGGAGCCTTCTTCACAGGAGCAAGCAGCTATCGCACCGTCGCCCATTCCGATTGGAAAGATCAAGAGTTTCGGGCCGTTCGGCCCGAAATAGAAGGTAGGCACGCCCTTCGCCAGTTGGACGATGGTGACTGGATGATCGAGGTCACGATGATCGAAACAGGTGAGAAGGCAGAATACCGCTGGATGTGCCTGTGCGATGACCCGGAAGCGCACTGATGTACGCGGTAGCTTTTGACCTGGCGGTTGAATCGCTCTTGCACCCGGCGATTTCCATTAATAGACCGTGTCGATTTAACTTAGCGCCCCACTGAAGAACGCTCCTGATCGTTGTGCCATCAGGCCTGGGGCGTTTACATTGCCAATCCTGTTATTTCAGTTGAGAATTCGTTGAATCAGGTATCAATTGGAGAGCTCTACCAATCTTATAGAAGTATGTCCACCGAATTTATTAATCGTCCGAGCTATGGTTGATGTGATCATCATCGGTGCTGGTGCCGCTGGTTTGATGTGTGCGATCGAGGCTGGCAAGCGTGGGCGCAGGGTGTGGTTGATTGATCACAGAGCTAAAATCGCTGAGAAAATTCGCATTTCCGGTGGCGGGCGCTGCAATTTCACCAATCTGCATACCCGGCCCCAGTGCTATCTCTCTCAGAATCCGCATTTCTGCAAGTCGGCACTCAGGCGCTATACGCCGCAGGATTTCATTGCGCTGGTGCGCAAGCATGGCATCGCTTTTCACGAAAAGAAACTGGGACAGTTGTTTTGTGATGATTCCGCCAAGCAGATCATCGCCATGCTGTTGGCAGAAGCGCGTGAGGCGGACGTGAATCTGAAAACCTCGATGCAGGTGCATGCCATCGAAGCCGTTGCGGGCGGCTATCGAGTAAAAACTGGACAGGGCGAGCAGACCTGTGTTTCGCTGGTGATCGCGACTGGCGGTCTTTCGATTCCCAAGATCGGAGCGACCCATTTTGGCTATGAGGTTGCCAAACAATTTGGGTTGCGCGTGATCCAGCCGCGCGCGGCGCTGGTGCCACTGATTTTCGATGGAACGTTGCTGGCACGTTGTCAAAAGTTGAGCGGGCTTTCAGTCGAGGCGGATGTGCGTTTCGGAAAGCAGGTTTTTGCTGAAGGATTACTTTTCACCCATCGGGGATTGAGCGGTCCTTCCATTTTGCAAATCTCATCGTATTGGGAGGAAGGGGAGCCGATTGTGATCAATCTTGCACCAGGTACGGATATGTTTGCATTTCTAAAAGAGAAAAAACAAAGTCAGCCCAGGTTACACGTAAATAATGCATTGACGGGAATCCTGCCCAGGCGGCTTGCCCAAACCATTTGCGATGAGCGGAACGATAGTGGGCCATTGGCTGACTTGTCTGATACCCGGCTCGCGGCGTTGGCTAGAGCCATCAATGATTGGCACGTCAAACCGATTGGCACTGAAGGCTATCGGACGGCTGAAGTGACTCGGGGCGGGGTAGATACACGTGAGTTGTCTTCGAAGACAATGGAGGCAAGCAAGCAATCCGGCCTGTTCTTTATCGGCGAAGTAGTGGATGTTACCGGTCACCTGGGTGGTTTCAATTTTCAGTGGGCCTGGTCCTCGGGTTACGTGGCTGGGCAGTATGTATAACTTGCCTTGTTGGGGGGGCGCCTTAAGATCGTGTTGGTTTAACTTCGCGCCCCACTGAAGAATACTCCTGATCGTTGTGCCATCAGGCTTGGGGCATTTACATTACCAATTTCTGTTACTTCAGTTGAGGATTCGTTGAATCAGGTATCAATTGGAGAATTCTACCAATTACATCTAACAACGATTGGGGTTATTGTTCGCAAGAACAAGTATTCTTGATTCTAGACCTGACCCTGATCTTGCTATGATTCTAGACCTGACCCTGATCTTGCTATCTATCTCGCTGCTTCCGTCATATGGCCTAACTGATCACGCCAGCGTAATTTCTTTCGCGAGGCCAAATCGTCGAATTGAACGGGAAAAATCTTCTTGTTTGGCATTTTGATCGAAAATATGACAAACTCCTACTCGTGGGCAGATAGCTTGCCGGGAGATGAAAAATTCCATAAATAAATGAATAACGATAGACCAATAACGCGGTATCCGGCACTGCTTTCGTCATTACAGGGTGCAATACCGAAGTAATTGGAAGGTGTAAAAATAATTCCTGGCATTGTGACGGGTGGGTGTCACAGTAAACCTCGACCCCTGTCATTGCGAATCCCGTAGGGATGAAACGATTCAGAGCGGTGGTTACCCAGTACTGGATTACCGCACCACGTTGCGGCTTGCAATGACAGCGGTGTTGGGGTTAGTGGAGGTGGGGGTGCGTTGCTTTTCACTACGAGGGGAGTCGAGTATTGATAGTTGGATGGATCGGTAAGTATTTTCTTGGAAGAGGGGACAGGATTATGATCCGGACGCTTGCTATTTTGATGGTCGGGCACACGGTGGAAGAAGCCGAGCAGGTGCATGGTCTGCTTGTGCAGGGTGGTTTACAGGCTGAGGTATGTTGTGTAGCGGTGGTGGAAGCTTTGCCCGGTGTGTTGGAACAGCAGGAATGGGATGTTGTGTTAACTGATGACCGACCTGACTTGAGTGCGGAACAGGTGTTGATGTCATTATCGGCGCTTGCGATGGATATCCCGGTGATTGCGCTGGTTTCTCATCAGGATGAGCAGGCAGCGGCGCGGTTGATTGCGGCCGGGGCGCAGGATTTTCTGATGAAGAGTAATCTCGTGCGTCTGGTGCCGGCGATCCGGTGCTGTTTGAGGCAGACTGAACGCCTGCGGGATTTGCACGAGGCGAAGTTGGCATTGGAAAAGAGTGAGGCGCGTTTTCGTGCGATTGCTTCTAATTTGCCGGGATTGGTGTTTCAGTTTGTGCTGGAGTCGGATGGCGGTACTTTTTTTCCTTATGTGAGCGAGGGTTCCAAGGCATTGCTCGGGCTTTTTCCCGAGAGTCTGCAGGCGCGGCCGGGAGCGTTCGCCAAGCTGATTCTTGCTGAGGATCTGGCGGGCTATGAGCAATCGATGCGGGATTCTTGTGAGCATCTTTCTACCTGGAACTGGGAAGGGCGTATCCAGGCGAAAGGCGATGTGGATATCAAATGGATCAGTCTGCGGGCTACACCACGCCGGACTCAGCGCGGTGCGGTGTTATGGGACGGCATTATGCTGAATATTACACGCAATAAGCAGATTGAGCTTGAAATCGCTCGCTCACGTGCACAGCTGGCGGAACTTTCTTCCTATTCGCAAAAGGCAAAAGAGCAGGAGCGGGCACGGATTGCGCGGGAAATTCATGATGATATCGGTGGAACTTTGACGGCGATCAAATGTGAGTTGGTCCCTTGCCTGGATAATTCCTACCGTACGCCCGAGTTTTATCGTAATAAGGCGGCAGCTGTCGAGTCGCTGATCGATATGGTGATCGACAGTACACGCCGGATTGCGCTTGATTTGCGGCCCGGCATTCTCGATTGCGGTATCGTGGCAGCGGTGCAATGGCAGGCGCGGGAGTTCAATCAGCGTACGGGGATTTCCTGCCTGGTCGTGTGTGAGTGTGAGGAAATTACGCTGGATGGGGATCTGGCAGTAGCCATTTTCCGGATTTTTCAGGAAGCACTGACCAATATTGCCAAGCATGCAAGTGCTTCCGCTGTACGGGTGAAGTTGACCGAGACGGCCGGATATGTATATCTGGAAATTGCTGATAACGGTCGTGGTATAACACCCCCGGAACTGGAGAAGGTGGATTCATTTGGTATACGGGGTATGCGTGAGCGTTGTCAACAGCTCGGTGGGCGGTTTCATGTTCAGGGAACATCTCGGACGGGTACAGAGGTAATGATCTGGATTCCGGTCAGCAACCAGGAATTGCATTATCAGGGAATGCCAATGAACTGAATTATATGATATATATGTGCTAGTTTATCGGTATGATAAAGAGATAGAATTATGATAAGAGTAATGATTACCGATGATCACGCCATTGTGCGCCAGGGGCTGAAGCAGATTCTGGGTGAAACCGGTGATATCAGTGTGACAGGGGAGGCTGAAACAGGTTTTCAAGCAATTAAGATTGTGCGTCAGTGTGATTTTGATGTTATGTTGCTGGATATTTCGCTACCGGATCGGAACGGGATTGAGGTTCTCAAGCAGGTCAGGAAGGAGCGACCGAGTCTGGCGATCGTGATGCTGAGTATGCATAACGAGAATGAATTCGCGATTCGTGCGCTCAAGGCAGGTGCGGCCGGCTATCTGAATAAGCAAAGTGCGCCTGCACAGCTGGTGACAGCGATCCGCCAGGTCGCAGCCGGCCATAAATTTATTACACCTGCATTGGCTGAGCAACTGGCCAATGCGATTACGACAGGTACCGACCAGCCATTGCATGCGATGTTATCTGACCGGGAATATCAGACGTTGTGCATGATTGCTGCAGGCAAGGGGTTGGCTGAAATTTCGGAGGAAATGTGTCTGAGCCCGAAAACCGTCAGTGTTTATCGTGCCAGGCTGATGGAAAAGCTGAAGCTTTCGAATAACAGTGAATTGATCCGTTACGCCATTAAGCATAATCTGGTCGACTGATGTTTTCATGGGTGCCTTAGTGGACTGCCATCCATAAGGAGACGCGGTAGGCAGGGTACATATTTCCGACTCACACTGATCAATCTTCGAATACTTTTTCAATCGTCTGCGTTACCAGTATTCGTTTACCCCGGATCAGCAAAGTCTGCAAATTCGCCGATCTGACCCGGATACGTGCTGTTCATTAACTGGACTGAAACGCTGTTCCATCTGACGAAGCAGAAGCTCTGCCTTACTTTGCTATAACCTCTTTTGTAATCCTTTTCTAACAGGTTACGATCCCACCGTCATGAACCAGTTCACGGTCAACTGGAATTCAAGCAGCAGATAGATATATAGCTAATCTTTCTCTCAGCGTATGCGCCAGATGACGTCATCTTCCTGCTCCTGCAGGTTGTCACTGACATAGCTGTCACTCACTTTTCCCGGCCTTTTCTGACGAAGCTACGCAGCGGATCAGCGACTATCTCAGCTTGGGAAAAACAGTAGTTCATAACTGTGATCATGGTTCATTGGACAAGTGTTGCCAAGAATAAGATGGAATTCGCGGGCTGATATAGCTTGATAAAAAGTATGGTTCTCCTCCAATTCCGTCTTTTGTTTGGAACAGGCTCTGCTAACCTTCTTTCTGCAAAATGAATTCCCCGGGAGAGTTCTCCTTCATTATTTTCAACGCTTTTTCCCGGCATTAATTCTGGGTTTCCAGGATAGTTACATCGACAATGGCGTTACTTTAAGGAGAATGATCATGCAGGTTTCAAATGAAGAGAAAGCATTGCGACTGGTTAAATCTTCGACCAGCGGCAAGAAGAAAACGGCGGGTGCAGAAAGGCGGAAGTCGGTGACTGGTACTGATGAATATTATAAGCAGGTTGAGCGATACGCGCAGCAGATTCGGGAAACCTGTGATGTCAGTGAGATCATCGGTATTCTGGATTCGGTACTGGGTGAAACACGGGATCTACGTTACAGCAACGATATGTACAGCGCACAGGAGCAAGTGCGGCTGGCTGAGAAACAGATTGAGTCGTTGAAACTGGAGTTGGAACAGTTGCGAGAGCTGGTGCATACCGATCCGATGACCGGCGCATTCAACCGACGCGGGTTGGATGCCGTTTATGTACGTGAGGCAGCACGTGCAGATCGAAACGAGAATACGTTGTGTGCGGTATTGATTGATCTGGATGATTTCAAACATGTTAATGACACTCATGGCCATCAGTTCGGGGATACTGTTTTGATTCACTTTGCGAAGATTGCGAAAGGAACATTACGACCGAGCGACGTGGTTGCTCGTTATGGCGGGGAGGAGTTCGTCATTCTGCTGCCGGATACTACAGCGGAGTCAGCAAGCTGGGTAATGCAGCGTTTGCAGAACAATTTTGCCAAGAAAACGCTGCTGGGTATGGAAGGTGATCCTGTTCAGATTACTTTTAGCGGTGGTATTGCTTCGCGGCGGTTTCGTGAGAGTCAAAATTCTTTGATCAAGCGCGCGGATGAAGCACTTTATCTCGCTAAGCGTTCCGGTAAAAGCCGTGTGATGACGGCATTTGATAGTGAATAAACTGATAGCTGATGGATAATGTTTTTTTAGGCAGACAACCGATTCTGGATCGTAATCAGAGTCTGGTTGCATATGAATTGCTGTTCCGGTCCGGGCAGACCGATCTGGCGGGGATTTCCGATGATGTGCATGCTTCTGCCAATGTTGTGGTGAATGCCTATGGTCAGTTGGGGATACAGCGGGTATTGGGTGAACAGCGTGGGTTTATCAATGTCAGCTACGAATTGTTGATGAGTGATACGATTCTGTTGTTGCCGAACAAACATGTCGTATTGGAATTGCTGGAAACAATACCTATTACCCACGATGTTGTGCAGCGCTGTATTGAATTGAAGCAGATGGGTTATCACCTTGCATTGGACGATGTGACCCGGGTCGATGATAGGATTGAACCATTGCTGCCGATTGTCAATGTGGTGAAAGTGGATGTGCTGGCGCTGACAGATACGGAAATTGAGCAGATGATCCGTAAGCAGAGGCTGTGGCCAGTGATACCGCTGGCGGAGAAGGTGGACAATCCGGAACGAGCCAGAGCATGTATGGTGATGGGGTTCGAGATGTTTCAGGGCTATTTCTTTGCCAAGCCCGAAATTGTATCGGGTAAGCAGATCGAACCTACCAAAATGTCACTATTGCAATTATTGACGCTGGTTATGCGAGATGGTGAAATCGAAGGAATTGAACAGGTGCTCAAGCGTCAGCCTGGTTTGAGCTATAACCTGTTGCGTATGGTCAATTCCGTAGCAGCTGAGTTACCGCACAAAATTGGTTCTATCCGGCAGGCTGTGATGGTGTTGGGTTACCGGCAATTGCAGAGGTGGTTACAATTGCTTCTATATGCGACTAGTCCTACTGGTGGATGTGCTTCTAATACCAATGCACTGATGCAGACGGCTGCTGTTCGGGGAAGGTTAATGGAGTTGCTTGCTATCCTCGATCGTCCGCATGACAAGAATTACCAGGATCGGGCTTTTATGATTGGAATCATGTCTCTATTGGATGCTTTGTTCGGTACTGACATCGAGCATATAGTGGATAAGCTTGAGATACCAGAGGAGATCATCCAGGCATTATTACATCGTGAGGGACGGCTTGGTTGGCAGCTTCAGCTCATTGAAGCCAGCGAAAGAGGGGATACTGAGCTAACCAATAATACCATGAAGAAATTAGGGTTTCTGGATGTGTCCAGCTTGGCCAAAGCGGAACTTAGTGCGCTGGAATGGGCCAGCCATATCCATCAGCCGAGCCAGATCAAGGGAGATTAGTGATCAGCAAGAAGCCGATCCACTCATTCAGATATATCATAGTTTTTTATTCGGATTTTCTTTTTAAGTTGCTGATCTGGGCCGATAACATAATGAATGATAAAGCATTTTATGTGTGATTGGGCGATACTGCTTTGCGAGTATTTCTGCCTGAATAGGCCTCATTTTACAATTTGCGATATTGTATATTTTGCCTGCCTGATCGGGAAATTCTGGTACGCCGGTTTTTTGTCACTTGTCAATTATCAGAATAATCAATGCTTGATTTAGGTCTTACTTTTACTTCCATTGTAAAAAATTCTAGGTTAGAATCCTTTTCAGCTTTATGGGTTTGATAGGTAGTAAGCGCATAAAGTGGGTATTGCCGGGCACCTGAACCGAAACGATCATCAGTTTCCCGGGCGAATGGGAGTTTATCCAAGTAAGAGAAGGATAAAAAGTTTAATTAATTGGAGGATAAAGCATGGGATACAACAATCCAGAGGAAGATCTGAGGGAAGACGCCAAAGAAAAAGAAGCATGGAAAGTAACTCTTATCTCGACGGCAGCATTTATCGTGATCGGACTGATTATCTGGTTTACCGGATTTGGTGGTAAATACTGATCATTTTTCATCCTGATGATCCTTATTGAATTTATGAATCGTGGATGAAAAGAGTATTTCGTTACCAGGATATGATCTGAACTGGAGACAGTCAGTGTGTTCTAGGCAATGGGACTTAATTCTAAACGGTGAATACTTGCATTAAGGAGGTATAGAACATGGCTTATTACGATTCAGAAGAAACTGATCAAAGAGAAGAGGCCAAAGAAAAAGAAGCATGGAAAGTGGCTATCGTTGCGGTAGTGGGCTTTATCCTGCTTGGGGCTTTAATTTGGGGCTTTAATTTGGGTAGTAAATACTGATTTATAGTAGCCTGTTTTATAGGGTTGGCGGTCTAGGTCCCAGGTTGGGATCTAGACCGCCTGCTTATGTGTTTTGCTTGTTTTTACGAACGAACGTTTAAGCGATCATTCAGCTCAGATTATCTGAGTCGATTTGTTGTGTTTTATGTTTCATTAAGGAGAGACGTCATTTTTTGTCGACTCTTTTTTACCTTCCTACCATCTTTTGTGGATCGACCCACGTATCGAATTGTTCCGCAGTGACATAGTTTAGTCTAACCGCTGCTTCTTTCAATGTCAGTGACTCACGATAGGCTTTTTTCGCGATTTCTGCCGTTTTGTCATAGCCAATGTAGGGATTGAGCGCCGTAATCAGCATCAGCGAACTTTGTACGAATTGTTCGATGCGCTCCATATTCGCAGTAATGCCTGTTGCACAATGCGTATTGAAGCTTTCTGTACCATCCGCGAGCAGACGTGTGCTCTGCAGGAAGTTATGGATGATCAGCGGTTTCATGGTATTGAGCTCAAAATTACCCATTGCGCCGCCCAGGTTGATCGCGACATCGTTACCCATAACCTGGCAGGCAAGCATGACGACTGCCTCCGATTGAGTGGGATTGACTTTGCCCGGCATGATCGAACTGCCGGGCTCATTTTCCGGAATGCGGATTTCACCGATACCGCAGCGCGGGCCGGAGGCCAGCCAGCGAATGTCATTGGCAATTTTGATCAGTATAGCTGCCAGGGTTTTCAGTACACCGTGCGCATGGACCAGGGCATCATGCGCGGCCAATGCCTCGAATTTATTGGCAGCCGTTACAAAGGGGTATCCAGTGAGATGGGCGATTTCTGCGGCGGTACGCTCGGCAAATTCCGGGTGAGTATTGAGACCGGTTCCGACTGCGGTTCCGCCCAGCGCCAGTTCAAGCAGATGCGGCATGGCAGATTCGAGATGAGTAAGGCCATGATCGAGCTGTGAGACATAACCGGAAAATTCCTGTCCCAACGTCAGCGGGGTGGCATCCTGCAGATGGGTACGACCGATTTTGACAATATCAGAAAATGCCACCGATTTGGAAGCGAGCGTTTCGCGCAGTGTTTTGAGTGCGGGAATCAATTGATCATAGAGGGCCCTGACTGCAGCGATGTGCATGGCAGTAGGAAAAACATCGTTGGAAGATTGGCCCTTGTTGACGTGGTCGTTAGGATGGACTTTACGATCTATACCCCGCATGCCGCCCAGAATTTCCGACGCACGATTGGCCAAGACCTCGTTCATGTTCATATTGGTTTGCGTACCGGAGCCAGTTTGCCAGATAACCAGGGGAAATTCGGTTGCATGGTTCCCTGCCAGTACTTCATCGGCAGCCGCGATGATCGCGTGGGCAATGTTTTCTTCCAGCAGGCCCAGATCACGGTTGACGCTGGCCGCTGCACGCTTCACCAGCGCCAGAGCATGAATCAGGTCAGGTGGCATGCGTTCGCTGGAGATTCTGAAATTGCTCAGTGAGCGTTGTGTCTGCGCCCCCCAGAGCGCATTTGCGGGTACTTGTATCGTACCCATGGCGTCATGTTCTTCGCGATACTTGTCCATGATGATTGCTTTTCTCAAATGGTGCCGGTTGTTCCGGCAGGTAAAATGATCAACCGCGCGTATTCGATTGTGAGTCAAACGCTTCGAGAAGTACCGGGGGCAGGGGTTGCCAGCCTTTTTTGCGGTGCTCCGCGATGACGTTGGTAAAGATGCCGCCTCGTACGTAGAATTTTGAAGTCAGACGGATGAAACGGGGCTTCAGAACCATTACCAGATCGTCTAGGATCTGATTGGTGACGGCTTCGTGAAAAGTACCTTCATCGCGGTATGACCAGATATAAAGTTTGAGGCTTTTGAGTTCGATACATTTTTTGTCTGGAATATAGTCGAGCGTAAGTCTGGCGAAATCCGGCTGCCCGGTTTTCGGACACAAACAGGTGAACTCCGGTATCTCCATGTGAATCCGGTAATCGCGCGTGCGTACCGGATTATCGAATGTTTCCAGATTTTTCGAAGGTCGAGTGGTCATAATTTTCTCAATTTTTTGCATAGCCGGCAAATCGTTTAAAATAGCTCATTATCTGAAATTATAATCTTTTACCTCGCCAAATTGCGCCTGACAGAAATCAAACTCGCCGGTTTCAAATCCTTCGTCGATCCCACCGTTATTCCTGTTCCCGGTAATCTGGTCGGGATCGTCGGACCAAACGGCTGCGGCAAGTCCAATGTCATTGATGCGGTACGCTGGGTGCTGGGAGAGTCCCGTGCATCGGCGCTGCGGGGTGAATCTCTGCAGGATGTCATATTCAGTGGTTCTGCTACCCGTAAGCCGATCGGGCGTGCCAGTGTGGAACTTGTGTTCGATAACAGTGCGGGTAAGGCAGCAGGTCAATGGGGGACTTACAACGAAATTTCCATCAGACGTGTCATGCAGAAGGATGGCGATTCGGCTTATTACATCAATAATGTGCATGTGCGTCGCCGGGATGTGGCGGATATTTTTCTGGGAACGGGCGTCAGTGGGCGTGGTTATGCCATCATTGAACAGGGAATGATTTCCCGCATTATCGAAGCTAAGCCACAGGAATTACGTACGTTTCTCGAAGAGGCAGCAGGGATCTCCAGATATCGTGAACGGCGCCACGAGGCTGAACTACGTCTGACTGATGCACGTAGTAACTTACTTCGTCTGGATGATATTCTCGAAGAACTGGAAAAGCAATCGCGTCACCTGGAAGCGCAGGGGGAAGTAGTGGCACGTTATCAGCATTTACACAGAGAATTATCGATTGCACAGCATGCACTGTGGTCGCTGCGTAAAAGTCAGGCTGCTGCACAGCGGCACAAGGCACAGGAGGAAATCGAACGCCTGACGGAGAAACAGGAAACCGTACAAGCCAGCTTGCAGGAAACGGATGAGAAGCTGGATAAATATCGTACCCGGCATCGGACGGTAAACGATCAGCAGCACCGGATTCAGGGAGAATTATACGCGGCTGATGGAGAAATCGCACGAATTGAGCAGAGTATCCGCCATGTACGTGAAAACAGGGAACGTCTCGTCCAGCAGATTGCCGAGGCTACGTATCGCCTGCAGGATCATACACAGCAGTTGGATGAAATCGTAAACGACATCACGTCATGGCAGAATGAACTGGAACAGATCAGCCAGCGTCATGCTGCTTTTGAGGAGGAGCATGCGCTGGAGAGTGAAAAGCTTCCACAGATGGAAGCGGCTGCTCAAGCGGATCAGGCCCGATTATCCGGGCTACGGGAAAAATTGTTATTGGCACAGCAGAATGAGAAACTGCAGCAGAATCAGCTTGCGCACACCGGAAAAATGTTACAACAGTGGGTACTGCGTCAGCAACGGTTATTCAATGAACGGGACAGCCAGCCGGAGGCCGATCATGTACAGTTGGACGAGTTACGCTATGAACACGAAGCACTTACGGCCTCATTGGAAGAAGCGCAACATTTACTTGCTGAATATGAATCGCAATTGCACGTAGTACAGCAGGAAAAAGAGACTATCCTGCAGACGGTACAGACATTGCAGCGGGAAATGGCCCAGGCAAAGGCGCAGCACGACGCTTTACAGCGTTTGCAGTGTCAGCTCGAAAGTAATCAGGACCTGAATGCGTGGATTACCAGAAATCAGTTGGACATGTTGCCTCGGCTATGGCAGCAGATTCGGATCGAAGCAGGCTGGGAAACGGCACTGGAGGCAGTGTTGCGCGAACGTATCCAGGCCATCAGCGTGGACCGGCTGGAGCGTGTACTGGATTGGGAAACACAGTATCCGCCCGGTAAATGGTCGGTATGTGAGCATGTATCGCTGATGGATCACTCAACGGCGAACAGCAATTTTTCCAGACGTGGTCAGCATGAATGGAAACCGCTCGATGCTCTGCTGAGTTATCGGGATCCTGCCGTGCAGCCTGTGTTGGAAGTCTGGCTGGACGGTGTATTTACGATCGAAGATATCCGCTCCGGTTTACCGGGCAGAGCGTTGCTTGCTCCCGGAGAAATGCTGGTGACGGCTGAAGGGCATATTCTGACCCGTTACAGTGTAAGTTATTTCGCGCCTGATTCTGCTCTGCATGGTGTGTTATCCCGGCAACAGGAGATCGAACGGATAGTGGAGGAGTGTGAGAGAATCGAGCAATCCCTTTTGTCCAGGCAAACGCTATTGTCTCAGATAGAAGAGAATGGTCGGTGCATCGCGACTGATATCGCGCAGACCCGTAAGGAAATCGAACGACTCAGAACGCAGCAGCATGAACGGCAAATACAGATTGTGCAACTGGCGCAGCAGAATGAGCGACTGACCCAGCGGCGACATCAGATTGAGACAGAGCTGGCTGAGCTTGCGGTACAAATTGAGGAAGAGTCATCACAGAGACAGCAGGTAGAAGCTGAGCTGGCTGCAGGTAAAGCAGAGAAAGCGGATCTGGATGAGCAATTACAGCAGGCGGAATCGGTATGCCAATCATCCGGACAAGCGTTGGCATCTCAGCGTTCACTGGTTCAGCAGCTGGCGGATGAATTGCGTGAAGCAGCATTCAGTAAGCAAAATTGTGAGGACAGAATCGCCGATTGTGAGCAGCGCATCGAAATAATCAGCCGAAATAAAGCAGCGCTGGTTGAGACTTTGCAGAAACTACAGCACGCTCAGGCTGACTTTGATGAATCTCCGCTGGCCACTGCGATGACACAATGGCAGATACAGCGTACGCAGCATGAGCAGGCGCTGGCAATTGTTCGAGGTGAATTGGAAACGATTGAGCATACTCTGCTTGAAACCGAACAGGTACGATTGCAGGCAGAGCAGCAGTTGCATGCCTGCAGGGAAGCAATCAGTCAGGCACGGCTCAGAGAGCAGGAAGCTGGCATGACTGAAGCGCAATTTGCAGATAAGCTGGCAGAATCCGGGATGGATGAGGAGGTGGTGTTACAGCAGATCGGTCATGAGCAGCCGGCTAAGCTACAGGCTCGCATCAATCGACTGACTCAGGATATTGCTACGCTCGGCCCGGTCAATCTGGCCGCGTTACAGGAACTGGAAGCACTGCAGTCGCGCAGGACGCATTTAGAAACGCAATCCGAGGATCTGAGAGAGGCGATTCGAGTTCTGGAGGATGCCATTCGTCAGATCGATCGTGAAACCCGGGAACGTTTGCTGGTAACGTTCAATCAGGTCAATAATAATCTGGCGGAGTTATTCGTCTCTGTTTTCGGCGGCGGACATGCAGGACTGGTGTTGGGGAGCGAAGATATTCTGGATGCTGGTATCCAGTTAAATGCGCATCCACCGGGCAAACGCAACAGTTCCATCCATTTGCTTTCCGGTGGGGAAAAAGCGCTAACGGCGCTGGCGCTGGTGTTTGCGCTGTTTAAACTGAATCCTGCTCCATTTTGTTTACTGGATGAAGTTGACGCGCCGTTGGACGACAGTAATGCGACGCGTTTCTGCGATTTGGTCAGAGGTATGGCTGAGGAAACTCAGTTTATGTTCATCAGCCATAACAAGATCACTATGCAGATGGCGCAGCAGTTGATCGGTGTAACCATGCACGAGCAGGGTGTTTCGCGTATCGTGACAGTCGATATCGAGAAAATGGCGATTACCGAGAATGAAGTCGAGCGAGTTTGACATTTTTCAAGAATTACTTCAGCGTGATTAGAAAGATTATAATCATGCAAAGGGGGAGATAACAGCTTATGAGTGATTTGCAGGTCAGTCTGATCATTATCGGCGTTGTGGTGATTGCCGGTGTCGTCGTATTCAATAAAGTACAGCAGGCTCGCTACCATCGCAGGGTGCGGGATGCGTTCAGGCACGAGCATGACGATGTTTTGCTAAATGATGCGCCTGAGCCGGTTTCCAGAAACGAGCGTATCGAACCGCAATTCGGCGATGAAACGTTATCCGTGCCGGTTATCGATAAGGAAGATTTTCCAGCAAATTCTCCCACTCATCTATCTGACCAGCATACGGCAGGTGATCCGGTTCAGCATGAGACCGGTGTACAAAAGAAATCTGTGAGTTTTGACTGCACGATTAATTATATTGTGGATATTCGTCCAAACTCGTCGATTCCGCATGACAGGCTTATGGACCTGTTACAGCAGAAATTTGATTTCGGTAAACCGGTGCGCTGGTTCGGACTCCAGTCGGATGGGCAGACGTGGGAGGAAATCACACTCGATACCGCCAATGCCAAAAACAGTTATGTTCAGTTGAAAGGGTGCCTGCAGTTGGCAGATCGTTCCGGTCCGGTCAGTGAGATCAATTTGTCCAGGTTTCGGGATATGGTGGAGGATTTTGCCGCACAGATTCTGGCAGAGGTTGAGTGTCCCGATATTAGTGAAGCGCATGCTCAAGCGATTGCACTAGACAGGTTTTGTGCGGATGTTGATGTGATCATGGGTATCAATATCATCAGCAAGGATGGCGGTGCTTTCGTTGGGACCAAAATTCGTGCACTGGCCGAGGCATCCGGATTCAGACTCGAATCCGAGGGGGTATTCAGATATCGGGACAGTGAAACGAATGCTGTTATGTTTTCACTCGGTAATTTTGAATCGACGCCGTTTTTACCTTCCAATATGCGGACGCTGACTACACATGGCATCACTTTTCTGCTCGATGTGCCAAGAGTTGCAAATGGCGAGAAAGTATTCGATCAGATGGCCCATATCGCCAGGCTTTTCTCTTCGACGCTGAATGGCATTCTGGTGGACGATAACCGGGTACCGCTGAGCGATAACGGTGTGAAAAAGAGTAAACAACAACTGGCTGATATTCAAGCTACCATGGCGGCGCATAATATCACTGCTGGCAGTGAGGCGGCTCTGAAGTTATTCGATTAATGTGTCAGAAGAAACTGTAAGGAGAGTGCGTAATGGACGAGTCAGGTACAGCACATAAATTTTCCCCGATTCAGGTTCAACTGAAGGCTGACAAGCAGTATTACTGGTGTCGGTGCGGCCTCAGTCAGTCTCAGCCATTTTGTGATGGTTCTCACAGGGGAACCGGTTTGATACCTCTGGCATTTACGATTCAGGAAGATAAATCAGTTTGGCTTTGTGTCTGTAAAAAAACGGGAAATGCCCCGTTTTGTGATGGGACGCATAATAGATTGTAATAATCCTGGAAACCGCAGTTGATCGCTTGTCAGCCTCTGGAAACCCTGATGATAGTGAGCTTGCTGCCTTCGCTCATGCCGACCTGGTGGGTGAAACCGCTGCACACCCGAGTGTGCGTCCAACTTGGTTTCCAGGATTATTACGGGTAACCGATCCGACCTTCTCCTCATTGACCGTCATCTCTGACCGGAAGGTTGACTGATTTAGCCGACTATATTAGGAGTCGGTGGCCGGTTTCGATAATATACAGACAGATTGTCCGAGATGGCCCTGGTCGGTAAATATCTGGCCGTCTCCTAATACCACGGGTTCACTGAGGAGGAAATGTGGCTTGTCTCCATCATGGATGGATTCTATGGTCAAATCCAGATGCTTGGCCCAGGCCATGATTCCGTCCCGGCTGATAAACTGGTTCATGACAGTATGTCCCATACCTTTTATGGTTTCTTCAAATACATGCCAGTGTGCATCTATCTTGAACTCGAGAAAGGAAAAGACGATTTTTCCACCAGGCTTGAGCACACGTTTTGCTTCTTGCAGATAAATATAGGACTGTTCATGAAGTAAGTGGGTAATGACCGAAAAAAAGCAGACCATATCGGCCTGCGAATCTTTCTCAGGAATTTGCAGTTCATTTTTTGCGACCACAAACTGCCAGTCAGGACGGTTGACAGCGTTCCGAGCATACTCCACCAGGTCTTTTACTATATCGATACCCAGGTATTTGCCGGTCAGATACCGGGCCAAAGGTTTGGCCAGTCTGCCTGAGCCACAACCTACGTCGATCAGGTAATGATCCGGAGCAAGTCCGCAATCGATCAGCAGTTCTCTTTCGAGGATGCCGATCGCATCGAAGTCACCATCCCCTATGGCGAGCTTCATTGCTTCTTCATCGTTCATTGATTGTTTAAGTGATTTGACAAAGTGCTGGTAACTCAGTCTGGTAGGTATACTCATTTTGTTTTTTCTATCAGGATGAATGAACAAGGAAATTTGGGTATCAATTCAAAGTCTCTAGACAGTCTCTACGCGCGGTTTGCCGGATCAATGAAATCCGGATGGAATCAGAAATCAATTGTCGGGAAAGCAATGATCAATCCTTTGTCTTATCTAACTGCGTGTCATTGGCTGTTTCAGTTGCTATCAGGCTGATGGACTGATTATGATCGTCGACCGCCGGATCTGGACCGGTTCATGGCAACACGAATGACCTGTCAAATGCTTCATGGAGGGAAAAAAAGAAAATGATATCGAAACTTAATCGTGCCGTATTGTTTGCTGCAATAGTCAGTCTGTTCCAAGTTGAGGTGGGAGCATCGGATAATATTATTCTGAATCTGCTGACGCGCAGATATATTGCTTCCCATACAGATCACTATTTGTCGCAACAGGCCACGGAAACTGTCGGTATTCAAGAAGGCCAGATTTTTTATGTGCCGTATTCAAATTTATCAGACACTGCTCCCCTCTATGAATTGTACCACAATGATCATGCAGACCATATGACATCGCGCTCAACGGATGAGTCCGATTACCATCTCAAAAAAGCGCTCGGCTATGCTTTTACGACTGGTCAGTCATATCTATCTCCCATCAGGCGCTGGTATCGTGCTACTTATGGAGACCGTATGATAGCTTTCAATGAGGAAGATCCAGGTTGGTTCGGCTATAGTCTGGAGGCTGTTCTGGGATACGGTTTTCCGCGTTTCGGCAAGCGTTGCGAAACCAATTTCGTCCTGTCCAGCGGTGACGTCACAATTAAAGCAAACAAGCAGGCTGGCGGTGCAATTTCTGAACTGAGCTGGAACGGTAAACAGTTTATCAACAATTACGATTATGGAAGGCAGATACAGATAGCTTTCAATTTTACTAACACGGCGGAATACGACAATCCTACCGAGGCGGGAAGTGTATACGGGTGTCCGGGCATCGTGGATGCACCTTATGCTCAGGGTTCCCCCATCGTGTACGTGACTGCTTCCGGTCCGACCCTCTTAACGAAAACGCATCCATTGCAGTGGCAGCCGGAAAACTGGGGCGGTGGTCCCGACAGGCCGGTCATGTGGAAGGGAACCATTGAAAAATCGGTAACGCTGAACTATGACACGAAATATTCCGCGCATGTCATCAAGTGGGTATCCACATTGAATGTACCTGCTGAGGATGTGACGGGATCGGGTGACTGGGAGCTGGTAGCTGCGTATCTGACTTCCGATTTTAATAAGCAATATTCGTTCGATGCGCAGCATGATGTTTTGACCGACAAGTCGGATGTCGTTCCGAATAATGATTGTCGAGGTGCACCTGAGGATGAGGATTATCGACCAGATTCAGGTGGTGTCATCAATGCGACTGCTGACAGCAACTATGCCTTGGGTGTATATCGGACACGAACAGATGGCCACAACCATTTTGTGCATTGCAAATTCCTCAATTCACATGGTGGTGGGAAATATGGGGCGGATGCCACCAAATGGTCGGTGATGGGCAGAGAAAGCATGCCGGGGGTACGTGCTGGTGTGAATACAGGTGTCGTTTATCTCATAGTCGGGACACTGGATGATGTGGTGGATACGATGCGAGGGATGTATCTCGATGGATATTAACCGGCTTGTAATCAGAAAATGTCTACCCTGATCATTCAGGCGTAAGAACAGAGTATTTGTTACCGAGCCATCTGTTTTTTTTCCACTAATAATCAGCTGTCTTTCTTGTAATTTTGCCGGAAGCCGGGTCAATCTCGACGTAGCCAGACAACGTGCCAGGCGTGCAATAATCGGGTGCGTAGCGGTCTCACCCACCAGGTCGGCATGAACGAAGGCAGCAAGCTCACTATCTATCGCGGTTTCCAGGTTTAATCAGCAATGGCTGACACCGGAGGTCATAAGTCGTGGCAATATGCGAGCATAGTCGCTAAACTTGGCGGACCATGCAGAATGGAACCCGACAGGTTCATGAGAAAAGACTCGTAATATGGGAAAAGGCGCTACAAGAATCGTTTCACTTCTGGCCGGTGCAGTGATTTTCATGGCCACGTGGTTGCTCAATCCACTGGGGCTGGATGCACGGGCAGCAAAGGCGTTTGCCGTGGCCATACTGATGATCGTCTGGTGGGTGACACAAGCGCTGCCTATGCCTGTCGTGGCTTTGCTGCCACTGATATTGTTTCCACTCATAGGGGTAGCGGGTATGGAGGAAGTGGCAACGCCCTATGCCAGTCCCATTATTTTTCTGTTCCTGGGTGGATTCGTAATTGCGCTTGCCATAGAGAAATGGGGGCTGCACAAACGTACTGCACTGTCCATCATCAGCATAACTGGCACGAGCGGTGACAGAATCATACTGGGCTTTATCCTCGCTACAGGCATGCTCAGTATGTGGCTGAGCAATACCGCGACCACCATGATGATGTACCCGATTGCGATGAGTATTATCAAAGTAATGGAAAATAATGATTCGCAAACGGGGAACGTAAACAACCTGGCTATTTGCTTGATGCTGGCTATTGCTTATGCCAGTAATTTTGGTGGCATTGCAACCATTATCGGTACACCGCCTAATGTGGCTTACGTGGCTTACCTGCAGAAAAGCAGCGGTTACATTTTTGCATTTGTCGATTGGATGAAGCTTTGTGTGCCTTTATCACTGCTGCTATTGTTGGTATTGTATGGTGTGCTGGTTAAGGTGCTGTATCCGAACAATATTCCGACGGACGCTGAGGCACGTGAACTGATACGTATGGAACTGCAGCAGTTGGGTAAGCTGGATACTGCAGAAAAAAGGGTGCTCATAATTTTCGTGCTGACAGCAGTATTATGGGTAACCAAGGATATTTTCAATGCGGCTCAGCAGTTATTTCGACTGAACGATGCCATGATCGCCCTGTTAGGTGCTGTACTGATGTTTATGATGCCTGCCGGAAAGATCGGGGGGAAGCCGTTGCTGGAATGGAAAGATACTCACAATATGGCATGGGGTATTTTGATACTCTTCGGGGGTGGGATCTCGCTTGCGACACAGCTCGAGAACGCGGGCATTATTCAAAGTCTGGGTGAATGGATTGCAGGATTTGCGGCCGGTGGTGTTTTACTTGTGTTTATCGTAGCGATTGTTTCTATATTTATCAGCGAAATCATGAGTAACGTGGCACAGGTGATCGTTTTTGCTCCGGTTATTACCGGCATGGCCATTGCTTTGGATGCCAATGTATTGCAACTGGGAATGGCCATGACACTGGGTGCCAGTTGCGCAAGCATGTTGCCCATGGGAACACCACCTAACGCAATTGCTTTTGCCAGTGGCAGGTTACAACTGAAGCATATGACTACTACCGGACTGATAATGAATATCGTTTCCGCAGTGTTGATTACAGTGTTCTGTACTTACTTGCTGCCTTTACTGGTCCAGGCCATGTAATTCCAATTCTAAATCAAAACTTACTTTGTCGGCTTCCCCTTGCCGTATTGTTCATACTGTCTGCGGCTCGCCTTCTCGTCATTTTTGATTTAGAAATGGAATAAGGCATTTTTCCCTTTAATTTACCGTACCTTGATCATTGCCGGCCTGCGTTCTTCCTGTTAACTTATTTTCATATCATTCCGGCGGGTAATAGGCGGATTCTTCATCTACCATCTTCGTTTCATCGAGTACGCCTTTAGGCGGGTCTATGGCCGGTACCTCTGAGCTGCCTTCGGAGCGATCACGATAGAGTGCGGCACGACCCAGCAACATCAGCGTGACCGGTGTCGTTACTGTGACGAAGATGCCGATCAGGAATTCATGCAGAACAAGGCGTGACTGCAGCACACTGAAGCAGATCATCGATGCCATCACGATGGCTGCTGTTCCCCAACTGGTTCCTAGTGTCGGTGCGTGGATGCGGTCGTAAAAGCTGCGCAGGCGATAAAATCCAAAGGAGCCGATCAGTGTCAATCCTGCACCAATGAGCAGAAAAACGGCAACGAGCAGTGCCGCCCATAAAGGCAGGTCGGATGCATGATTCATTCGATTACCTCCCCGCGCATCAGGAATTTGGCAAGGGCCACGGTTGCTACGAAGCCCAGTATACCGATGATCAGTGCGACTTCGAAATAGAGCGTGCTGCCAGTACGTATGCCGAAAACGAGTAATTGCAACATCGAGTTGACATAAAGCGTATCAAGTCCCAGTACACGGTCCTGCGCGCGCGGTCCTTTGATCATACGCACCAGCGCCAGCGCCATAGCGATCGCTAGTGCGACCTGTGCAATGGTGACGGCCCAGAAGAGGATAATGGCACTCATTCAAATATCTCCAGCAAAAGGTATTCGTAACGATTCTTGATCAGGTTGAGCCAGGCAGTTTCATCCACCAGATCAAAGACGTGCAGCAGCAGTGTGCGGCGTGCAGAGTTGTAGTCGAGCCAGGCCGTGCCAGGTGTGCTTGTTATGATGACCGCAAGGACCGCCAGGCCGGTGGGATCACGCAGATCAAGCGGTATGGTCATGAAGCCGGATTTCCGCTCCCGTTTGCTTCCTTGGAGGATGATCTTCGCCACGGCAATATTGGAACGCACGATATCGTAGAGTACGATCGCGATCAGTTTGGGTAATAGATCCCAGCGCCTGATCCGTGGTGTAGCAGGATGAAGCGCAGCGACGCCTTGTACGGCGATGAACGCAACTACAGTGCCAAGCAGCAGTTGACCCAGCGAGAAGCTGGTGAGTAACAGCCACATGATGACCAGTGAAATAATCAGTAGCGGATAGGGGAATATTCTGCTCATTCTTCTATCTCCCTTGGTTGTGAGACGGCACGTGGTGCTTGCATCACGCTTTCGATATAGGGTTGCGGGGCATGCAAGCTGATTGCTGTCGCTTCCATGAAGCGCATGATCGGCCCTGCCTGAACGGTCAGGATCAATGTCATGAACAGCAAGGCAGCGATTGGCACGATCTCAATAAAGAGTACGCGTGGAAACTTCGTTTCCACCGGTGGCGCCCAGAAAGTACGAATCCCGGCACGGCTCATAGCAATCAGGGCAGACAACCCCGACAGGATCAGCAATGCTACGAGCCACCACAATGCAGCTGGGATTATGCCGCCCTGTCCAAGTCCTTCAGGATTGAGCATGGCTGTAAGAATGGCAAATTTGGCAATAAAACCCGACAGTGGTGGCAAACCTGCCAGCAGGATGCTGCAGGCGGCAAAACTGATACCGAGTACGGCGATTGTTCTCGGAATGGCGACCCCGACTATTTCTTCCTCCTCTTCATCCTCGTCCAGCTCGCCGAAGGCCTCCATCGTGACGGCCAGAACATTGGCAACTGCATTCTGGCCTCTTTCTACCAGTTCGACGAGCATAAAGAATGCACTGATTGCCAGTGTGGAACTGACCAGGTAGAACAGGGCACCGGCAGTGACATCGGCTTGTACGAGTCCTATACTTGCCAGCAGCGTCCCGGAGGAAACCAGCACTGAAAAACTGGCTAGCCGACCCAATGCCTGCGAAGCCAGCACACCCACGGTACCAAAGGCAATGGTCGCCATTCCGCCAAAGAAGAGTACCTGTGACCCGAAACCACTTGAAGGACCGGATGTTTCTGCGAAAAAAAGCAGTGACAAACGTAACAGCACATAGACACCGACTTTGCTCATGATGGCAAAGATGGCTGCTGCTGGTGCCGGCGCAGCGGTATAGGTTGTTGGTAACCAGAAAGAGAGTGGCCACATTCCTGCCTTGATAAGGAATGCTACACCGAGAATGGCTGCTCCGGATTCCAGCATCATGCGGTTTTCTTCAGCAACTTGTGGAATACGCAGGGCAAGGTCGGCCATGTTGAGTGTGCCAGTGACCCCATAGATCAGGGCGGCACCAGTCAGAAACAGTAGCGAGGCGGCGAGATTGATGGCGATGTAGTGCAGTCCCGCCCTGACCCGGAGTAATCCGGATCCATGCAGGACCAAACCATAGGATGCGGCCAGCATCACCTCGAAGAAAACGAAGAGATTGAACAGATCTCCAGTCAGAAACGCGCCATTTAACCCCATCAGTAGCAGCAGGAAAAGGGTGTGGAAATGCGGACCAGCTTTGTGCCAGCGCCCAAGTGAAAAGATCAGCGCAGGTATGGCAAGTGTCGAAGTCAGCACGAGCATCATTGCCGATAGGCGGTCGAGTACCAGGTTAATGGCAAAAGGCGGTGACCAGTTGCCGAGCAGATAAACTGCAACCCGTCCTGCGTCGACAGTACCATCAGCATGAGCGATTTGCAGGAGCATGATCGATACTGCAAGCAATGCAACGACTGACAGAATCGATATGATTGCCTTCAGTCGTCGCTCACGATCCTCAAAGAAGAGCAGTAACGCTCCTGTAAGGAACGGAATCAGGATCGGGGCGATGACAAGATGTTCTGGAGCCAGTTTCATCGTTCAGGCTCCTTTCCATCCACGTGATCGGTTCCTGTCAGGCCGCGCGATGCCAGCAAGACGACGAGAAAGAGCGCGGTGGTAGCAAAACCGATGACGATTGCTGTCAACACCAGCGCTTGTGGGATTGGATCGGCAAAGGTGGCAGGATCGACTTCGCCACTGGCCTTGATCACCGGTGGTGCATTCGTCGTGAGTCGGCCCATGCTAAAAATGAACAGATTGACGGCATAAGAGAGTAGTGCCAATCCGATGATGACTTGATAAGTGCGTGGACGCAGCAGCAGCCATACGCCCGATCCGACCAGCACACCGATGCCGAGAGACAAAATCAGCTCCATCAGATGTCCTCTTCTACTTTTATTGCTTCGATGGCACGTGCACGGTGGCTGCGAATCGACTGATGGGCGAGTGCGATCAGGATCAGGGCCGTTGCACCGACCACCAGCGAGAATACACCGAGGTCGAAGAACAATGCCGTAGCAATGGGAATTTTCCCGATCAACGGGATTTCTAAATACTCGAAGTGAGCAGTAAGGAAAGGAAATCCGAATAACCAGGATCCCATGCCGGTAAATACTGCCAGTATCATACCGAGAGCGATCCAGCGTACCGGCAGGATGCGTAGACGGTCTTCTACCCAGCGCGTTCCCCCGGCAAGATATTGCAGCAGAAAACCGATCGCCATGGTGATCCCGGCTGCGAATCCGCCGCCCGGCAGATCGTGGCCACGCAGAAAGAGATAGGCAGCCAGAAGAATGATAAATGGAAACATCCATTGCATGATGACTGAAGGGACCATCAGATAATCAAATATCGTTTCTCCGACTTTACGGTCCGGGTGGTTATCATCGAAGGCATTCTGTATACGCTGTTGTTCCGGAGTTTCGATGCTGTCCAGGGCAGGGCGGAAACGTCGTAGCAGGGCGAAGACGGTGAGCGCCACGATACCCAGCACGGTAATTTCACCGAATGTGTCGAAGCCGCGGAAGTCGACCAGGATAACATTGACAACGTTGGTCCCACCCCCCTCGGAGTAAGCTCGTTCCAGAAAGAAATCGGCAATGGTTTCAGGCAGGGGGCTGATCATCATGGTATAGGCGATCATTGCCATACCACTCCCGCAGGCAACTGCGAGCGAAAAATCGCGATATCTGCGCATGCGGGCTGGCAGGGTAGTGGAATGGTCGACTTCCTCCAGCCTTTTCGGCAGCCAGCGCAGACCCAGCAGGATGAGGACCGTGGTGACGATTTCAACCAGCAACTGAGTCACTGCCAGATCTGGTGCGGAAAACCAGACGAAGGTGATGCAAGTAACGAGACCTGCGCCTCCCATCAGGATCAGTGCAGCCAGTCGGTGGTATTTCGCCTGATAGGCAGCACCGAGTGCACAGATAATACCAATAGTCCAGATCATAGCAAAAACAGGATCGATATCAGCCGGAACTGAAAAGATAGGATGGAAGTTTGCGCTGAAAAGTGGCCAGAAACCGGCAGCAAAAGCAATAAAAACTACCAGGCACAGTTGTGGCTGCAGGCGGCGTGTACCAAAGAATTCCTCCATCCAGCGTGCCCAGTGTAAAGAGAGGGTAGCGAGGAGCCGCTCGAAAATACGTTGTCCCTTGAGGTGGCGTATACCGGGTGGACCGTCTTCACAGCGGGCGAGATAATTTCGCATCATCAGGTAAAGGAGTACACCACCCATCAGTGCCACCACGCTCATGATCAGCGGGGTATTGATACCATGCCATACGGCAAGACTATATTCCGGGGTGCGTTCATTCAGTACTGACATCACGGCAGTATGCAGATAGGGGCCAATGGTCAGGCTGGGGATGGTGCCAACGATGAGGCAGGCGAGCACCAGGAATTCGATTGGTAATCGCATCCAGCGTGGTGGTTCGTGGGGTTCACGGGAAAGTTCCACTGGCTTTGGACCGAAGAAGACGGTGTGAATGAAGCGTACGGAATAGGTAACCGCGAACGCGCTGGCGATTGTGGCGACATAGGGTAGCATAGAGCCGGAATGTCTTGTAAGTGTTTCAGCGAAGAACATCTCTTTCGAAAGAAAGCCATTCAGGAGTGGGACGCCAGCCATGGCTGCGCTTGCTACCATCGCAAGCGTGGCAGTGATCGGCATAAAGCTATAGAGTCCACTGAGCTTGCGCATGTCGCGTGTACCCGCTTCATGATCGATGATGCCAGCGGCCATGAACAGTGATGCCTTGAAGGTCGCGTGGTTCATCATGTGAAAGATTGCCGCTACCGCTGCCAGCGGACTGCCCAGGCTGAGTAATGTGGTAATAAGGCCGAGATGGCTGATGGTCGAATAGGCGAGTAGGCCCTTCAGATCCTGCTGGAAGATGGCGAAATAGGCACCGAGCAACAAGGTACTCATGCCGGCAAAACCGACGATGAAGAACCACTCGTCGGTACCGGACAGTACCGGCCATAGCCTGGCGAGCAGGAATACACCAGCTTTTACCATCGTTGCCGAATGCAGATAAGCCGATACCGGTGTCGGCGCGGCCATTGCATTGGGCAGCCAGAAATGGAACGGGAACTGTGCGCTCTTGGTCAATGCCCCCAGCAGAATAAGCAGCAACGCAGGAACATAGAGGTCATGCTCACGAATCTTGTCGCCTGCCGTCAACACTGCATCGAGGTCGTAGCTGCCAACTATATGACCGACAATAATCAGACCGATTAGCAAGCAAAGCCCACCGATACCGGTGATGATCAAAGCCATGCGTGCACCGTCACGTGCCGCCGCATTGTGATGCCAATAACCGATCAGCAGGAATGAAAAAATGCTGGTAAGTTCCCAGAAGATTGCCAGCAGGATGAGATTGCCCGAGATCACCATACCCTGCATCGCACCCATGAAGGCGAGCAGGAAGGAGAAGAAACGTGGCACCGGGTCCTTGGGTGACATGTAATAACGTGCATAGAGTACTACGAGGAAGCCGATACCAGTAATCAGCATCGAGAACATCCACGCAAAACCATCCACCCTGAGCATAAAATTCAGGCCGAGTTCGGGTAGCCATTCGATCTCATAACGCACTATCCCTCCCTCTGCGACGGAAGGGTAGAGGTAGGCAACAATCGCAAACGCTGCGATTGCCACGCTTCCCGATAGCCATGCTTCTGCATTACGCGCGTTCGCAGGTAGTATCGCGGCCAATACGCTTCCCATAAAGGGCAGCAAAATCATGAGCAATAGGAGATTTTCGTCGTTCATTCGTCAGGTAAATAATTCGATTCGGCGCCACCGGATAACCCGGCAACGTAAAAATGATGAGCGGTATCATACCGTCACTATCAAACCAGTATTTGACGAGACGGCAATACGCGGCACCTGGGCTGATATCAGCTCAGCGTGCTGGAAATGCCTGCAATGGTGAACATGAACCTTACGACAACTGTAGTAATCGTCGGTAACGATACCACTGATTATCCGATAGTACCGGGGGATTAAAAATCGCTTTCCGGTTTTGCTCCGTATTTGTTCGACCTGAGTCTGCAGATAGCGATTACCATATCCGCGATGATAGCAAATCTGAAAAACGACTGCATGATTCCGAATACAGGAAATCTGAACATTCTTTTCGTAAGACAAAGGTACCGAGAATTGAAAATATTGTCAAAATAATCCTGAAAATAGGAGCTGTGATCACTAAAAAATTCTCGCCCATCTGGGTTTAGGCTTATCCTTCCGAGCGCTACTGAGAGTATTGCGCAGTCCAGGACATTTTTGATCCCATCATCATTGGGCTGGCTTTTTTTGTGCTTCTTTCGCGTAAATAGCGAAAAATGACCTGGAACCAACACTTTTTTGCTGATCAGACACAAATTTTGTGAATTTCGGAGTGCTTACAAGTCAGATTGACGACCAAACTGCTTTCCGATATATTCAATTTCAGTGAAAAAAACGTTTATTTTTCCTATACGTAGAGAGACCCATGGGCTGGATTGCAAGAGGATGGCTGGCATTAGGAGGAATGATCGCGGGGTGGTTTGTTGCCAAAGATGCCGGTAATTATCCCGTGATAAGTTTTGTGGCGGGAATGCTTTTGTTCATTCTTTTTGTCGCATTTCTGGCTTTTCGGGAAACAATCGTCAGTAAGATAAAAGCTATTTGGCTGGCGATCATTGGCAAGGGCAGAAGCGAATAGAGAGCCTGTGTGATTCTTTTCCAGGGGGAGCGGTTGATTTCCTGAATTACTGTAACCCCGCTGGATTATCTGCAAGAATTGTATTGATCCCGCAGTATTGAGTCCATTGTCAATTTTGATTGGCAGTTGTATGAATAATCATTCGTTGGCATGCCTGTGGCCAGGCGCCCGGTTATTATCTTGCTCTGATACTGTAGCGAGATCGTCTGTGGCTTATTCGTGGCGCAGTGCTTCTACTGGTTTGAGTGCGGCGGCTTTTCTTGCAGGATACAGGCCGAAGAAAATACCGATGACGGAAGCAAAGGAAAAAGCCAGACCCACCATACCCAATGTGATTACGATCTGAATGTTCGCAATCTGACTGACCAGCCACGCGCCGCCGATTCCCAGTGCGATGCCGGTCAATCCACCCAGAATACAGATCATCAGCGCTTCCAGCAGGAATTGTGTGAGAATCGCTCGGCGGTTTGCGCCGATCGCCATACGTATACCGATTTCCCGGGTACGTTCCGTGACGGATACCAGCATGATATTCATGATGCCGATTCCTCCCACTAACAGCGAGACCGACGCGATGGCACCGAGCATCCATGCCATGATTTTAGCGGTATTGCTGGCCACGGAGGCGATTGCGGTCAGGTTGCGCACTGTGAAATCATTTTCCATATTGCCGGTAATGCGGTGACGCTGGCGGAGCAAACGGGTAATTTCTTCTTCGGCTGTATCCATGCTATCCGCTGATTCCGCCTGAACCAGCATAAAATTAATGGAACCGGGAAACTGGTTGCCGAGAATCTGCCGTTGCGCAGTAGTCAGCGGGATGAATACATTGTCATCCTGGTCACGACCGGTCAGACTCTGGCCTTTGACTGCCAGGACACCGGTGACGGTGAATGGCCGGTTGGCAATACGCATGGTTTTTCCCACCGGGTCCTCATCACCGAACAGGCTGCGCGCAGTAATTTGTCCTAACACGGCTACACGCGCGCCTGAGCGTAGATCTGCTTCAGAAAAGATTGATCCATCTTCTATTTCCCAGTTACTGACAGGGAAATAATCAGGTGTGACGCCTGTCAGCATCGTGCTCCAGTTGTTGGCACCGTAGTTGAGCTGTGCCGTTCCCGAAACAGTCGGGGCGGCAGCTTCGATCATGGATAGTTCTGCGATTGCCTGCGCATCCTGAACCGTGAGTGTTTTGACGCTGCCGCTACCAAAGCGTAACCCGCCAGAGGAGGTAGCTCCCGGCATCACGATCAGCAGATGGCTGCCCATGGATGCAATGGCGCTATTGATATTGGCCTGTGCACCTTGCCCGATCGACAGCATCAGTACCACGGCTGCGACACCTATGATCATGCCGAGCATGGTCAGAGCGGTTCGCAGGCGGTTGGTCTGCAGTGCGCGCATGGCTTCACCAATGATGGTCAAAAAGTTCATGATTTGAAAAGTAGGCGAATCAGGTCAACTTTTCCAGGTATCTTCGATGACACGTCCATCTTTCAGCCGGATCAGGCGATGGGTCCAGTCGGCAATATCATCTTCGTGGGTCACGATGACGATTGTCATCCCCTCTTCACGATTAAGTTTGTCGAATAATTGCATGATCTCATGGCTGGTTTGTGTATCCAGGTTGCCGGTCGGTTCATCGGCCAGAATGAGCTGTGGTCGGTTGACCAGTGCGCGACTGATCGCGACGCGTTGCTGCTGACCACCGGAAAGCTGGTTGGGGTGATGCATGGCGAAATTTCCAAGTCCGGTCTGTTGCAGGAGCGATATTGCCCGACGACGGCTCTCGGCTCGGCTGATGCCGGCGTACAGTAATGGGGTAGCCACGTTATCCAGAGCCGTCATGCGCCTAAGTAAATTGAACCCTTGGAAAACGAAACCGATCTGTTTATTGCGCACGCTGGCCAGCTGATCGTTGGACAATGTTGCCACATCGTGCCCTGCTAGCCAGTAGTGACCACTGGTGGGTGTATCCAGACAACCCAGTATATTCATCAGGGTGGATTTGCCGGAGCCCGAATGCCCCATGATCGCCACGAATTCTCCCTGCTGAATGCTGAAATTGATATCGAACAACACCTGCAGGTCAACTGATGAGCTAGGCTGATTACCCAGACTGTATATTTTGCAAAGATCCTCTACCTGTATCAGTGATCTGGAGGATCGATCACAGGTGTCATCAGGAATTGTCATCAGAACATCCTGAATCTGAAAGTGCTCGCAGTCGATTGATCCTGTTTTTTGCCAGAAATTTCTTCTACGATCAGCATTTCACCTGCTTTCAGTTCATCTGAAAGGATCTCAGTGAAACTGCCGTCGGTGATGCCTGTCGTAACGTTGACAGGTACGGGTCGCCTGCCTTCGAGGCGGTAAACCAATCGCTGACCGGGCTGTACTGTAGTGGCCGTGACGAGTTCTTCCTGTTTAGGTTTGTAACGCAGTGCAGGGTTGGGTACCCGGAGTACGGCATTTTTTTCGCTGACGATGAAACGTACATTGGCTGTCATGCCAGGCAGCAGGTTGCCGTCTTCATTGTGGGCAGTCGCTACGACATTATAGGTAACCACATTTTCCTGAATGACGGGATTCAGGCGTATCTGTTTGACGATGGCGGAGAATTCGCGGTCCTGGAACGCGTCCACCGTAAAGGTAATAGTCTGGTCCGTATAGATCTGGCCGATATCCGCTTCCGCCACACTGATATGAATCTGCATCTGGCGCAGATCCCGTGCGATCTGGAACAGGGTCGGTGTCTGGAAGTTGGCAGCGACCGTCTGTCCGACGTTTACGTCACGAGCGACAACTACGCCGGAAATAGGCGAACGGATAATACTGTAATTCAGATTAGCACGATCACGTGCAATCTGTGCCTGGTTGACAGCGACCAGTGCACGTGCTGAATCGAGCTGTTGTTCGACTTCGTCCAACGCTTCGCTGGAAATGAACCCTTTCTGGACCAGGGTACGGCTGCGGTTGGCTTTATTGATCGCTGTGGATAGGGCGGCCTGCGCACTTTTCAAATTAGCTTCGGACTGTCGCAGTTGTGCATCGAGCAGAGCCGGATCGAGTCTTGCCAGTATCTGACCTGTTTCCACTTGATCATTGAAATCGACGTATAGCTGGATGACTGTGCCGGAAATCTGTGTGCCGACTTCGACCAGTTCCAGTGGCGTAAGTGTGCCGTTGGCAGAAATAGTTCGCACGATATCTCCCCGCTCGACAGCACGGGTTTTGTAGCGTGCATGGTCGGATTCATCCTGCAGCGAGAAATACCCGTAGATTACGGCAGACAGCACGACTGCCAGGAAAAGGAAGCTTTTTCCAAGTGAACGAGACATAGTGACGCAATGCCTTTAGCAAACGGGAGAGATACTAAACGAATGATTTTTTGAATGGATAATAACTACCATTGGAGATAACTTTACTTACTTATCTTTTTCTTCTGCTGCAATAAATTCTTTCACCTGGCGCAGGCGTGCTTCCACGCTGGATAATTGATAGAAGTTTTCATGTTTGTGGCGCAGCGCAATCTGAAGCTGCTCTATTGCTGCTCGAAGTTTTCCTTCCCGGATCAGTGCTTCAGCTTGGGCCTGATGTTGCAGCAGCGCATTGCCAAGGATAGCATGACATTGCGCTTCAATCCGATACAATCTGACATCATCATGAATGAATTGAGACTGGCTGTTGATGAAATCCAGCGCAGCCTGCGCATCTTTGTGTTTCAGTAATGCATCGGCATAATCATAAACGAGTGCGCGGTATTGTGGGAAGGACTGCAGGGCAGTTTCGTAGAGTTTGAACGCGTCGTCGATCTGTTTGTTGGCGAGTTTGACACGTGCTGCAAGTGTTTCAATCATTGCGCCCGCTTGCAGATAATCACCGCTTATCTGGACAAATTTTCCCAGACGATGATCCTTGAGTGGCCGGGCAGAGGAATCGGACTGAATGACGCGATAAAGTGAATTCAATTCTTCGTCTGCACGTTCGAATTGTTTGGCACGTAGTAGTGCATGGATCAGACCGAATCGTTCTGCAGTTTCATTGATATAACGCTTGTCCTGCAGACGTGATTTAAATTCGTTGACTTTGATGGCCGGGTTTCCCTGGGAAGCACGAATCTTGGCGCGTACCAGATGAAATTCGAGGCTATCCGGCACTTGTCGATAGCTTAGTTCCCGGGTACGGTTCTGGACGTCGGCAATTCGTTCATGTGTGATCGGGTGGGTTCTGAGATAGGAAGGTGCCCCATTTTCGTAATACCGGCTGGCATGTTGCATGCGTTCAAAAAAGGATGACATGCCATGTGGATCGAATCCGGCTTTAACGAGCATACTGAATCCTACCCGATCAGCTTCTTTTTCATGCTTGCGAGTAAAATTCAACTGTGATTGGATAGCACTTGCCTGAGCCGTAGCCATGACTGCCTGACCGGCATCGGGATTGGAACGTGAGGCGAGGATTGCGATCGCCAGTGCTGCAATTGAACTGAGCATACCGAAATATTGATTTCCCGAAATCATTCTGGCGAGATGTTTCTGGGTAACGTGGGCAATTTCGTGCGCCATGACACCCGCCAGTTCTGATTCGTTTTGTGCGGCAGTAATCAGTCCGCTATGAAACCCTATAAATCCACCGGGCAGAGCAAACGCATTGATCGAAGAATCATTGATGGCGAAAAATTCGAACGAGTGATCCGGACCTAGCTTGCCTGCTGCAGAAATGAGTCGCTTCCCTAGCCTATCGAGGTAATCGGCAATTTCCGGATCATCCAGGTAACTGGAATCAGCACGGATTTGCTGCATGATCTGCAGTCCGATTTGCCGTTCCTGACGCGGCGTGATGGTCGCTTGTGACACATCACCGAGATCAGGCAGTTCCTGCCCGAATATCGGGGCTGGGAACAACAGCGGTAAAATGAGGATAAGGTAATGAAATTTCATACTGATTTTGATGATCACGTGCAGACCAAGTTCCATTATCCAGCATTCCTTCTGGGCGGAGCGGTGGAATGTGTGGCTTTGTATGGGTATACAGTATCTTGCGACGCGGCGTTATCATTCCAGAAGCCACACAGAAGTGGACGACCGTAGTGAAGCCATCCATTATGAGATACATTTATTTCAAGAATCTGGAGGTAATCGGAAAGTGCCATGATTTACCGAAATCACGCCGGGTGATACGAATACCGGGTGCAGCTTGTCGACGCTTGTATTCACTTGAGTGAATCATACGCAATACACGCCGGATCTCATCTTTTGAGTGATGGATGCCGGTAATCTCTTCTAATGACAGACCATTTTCCACATGTGCTTCGATAATCGAATCCAGTATGTCGTACGGTGGCAAGCTATCCTGATCGGTCTGACCGGGACGTAATTCAGCCGAGGGTGGCCGTTGCAGAATGCGTTCAGGAATAATCGGTGTGATTTGGTTACGATAATGACACAGCTGATAGACCAGTGTTTTGCTTACATCTTTGAGTACCGAGAAGCCACCAGCCATATCGCCATACAGGGTACTGTAGCCGACAGCCGTCTCAGACTTGTTGCCCGTCGTCAGAACCAGTGAGCCGGATTGGTTGGCCAGTGCCATCAGCAGTGTGCCACGTATGCGGGCCTGCAGATTTTCTGTGGTGGTTGGATTTTCTGCGGAAGGCAGTGTACGCAACTCAGTACTCAGCATTTGCAGAAAATTTTCGAAAATGGATTCGATCGGTATTTCAGCGTGGTGAACACTCAGGTTTTGCGCCATAGTGCGTGCATCCTGGATGCTGATGTCAGCAGTATAGGGGGAAGGCATCATGACAGTTCTGACCTGCCTGGCACCCAATGCGTCCACTGCAATAGCCAGTACCAGTGCTGAATCGATTCCACCCGATAATCCGATCAGGACACCAGGAAAACCATTTTTGGTGATAAAGTCGTGCACACCCAGACATAATGCAGCGTAGATACCTGCGATCCGATCCGGCAGAGGAGGGCAGGAGCCGGGAATAAGCCGGTTGCCCTGTATTTCGATCAGACCAAGTGTTTCATCGAAGGCTGCTAGCTGATGCATGAGATCGCCATTGCCATTCATGGCGAATGAGGCTCCATCAAATACCAGTTCATCCTGTCCACCGACCAGATTCGTGTAAATGGCCGGCATACCGGTTTGTGCGACATTCTCGCGCATGATCTGATGACGGGTGGCCTGTTGATCGATACAGTAAGAAGATGCGTCCAATATCAGTAAGACTTGCGCACCTGCCTGACGAATTGATTGCAAATAGAACGAAGATTGGTAATCCGCATGAATCGCCAGACCGAAAGTTACGTTGTCATGTTCGAAGATGCAGGGCTGATTACCTGTTGCAAAGTAATGATACCCATCAACCAGATTGTCTGCAGACGAATGGCTGCAATAGGTGGTGATTACATGGCCTGCCCGAATAACGGAAGCAGCATTGAATAACTGGCCGTTTACGTAATGGGGGTGTCCAATGACCAGTGTGACAGCAGAAATTTTCGCAGCCAGGTCGATCAGTGCCTGCTGACAGGCTTGTATGAAATCCTTACGCAGAAGCCAGTCTTCCGAAGGATAACCACACAGTGCCATTGCCGGTGTAATAACAAGATCGGCGCCTGCTTCCCGGGATTGCTGGCAGGCGTGCAGGATTTTAAGCGTATTGCCATCCAGGTCTCCCACTGTACAGTTGAGCTGTGCAATGGCTATTTTCACGGGGAATGGGTTCCGTTGGGTGAAGCAGCCGTCCGGTCAGAAAGGAAGTTCCGCATCGGGCTTGGCTTGCAGGATGACTCGACGGAAGTCCTGCTGGATGCGTTCCATGGCAATCTGATCATCCGCCTCGAAACGCAGTACGGCGACCGGTGTGGTATTGGAGGCACGAATCAGACCGAATCCGTCCTTGTATTCCACCCGTAGACCATCGATGGTGACAACCTGATCGGCATCGGGAAAGCGTGCTTCACGCTGAAGCTGGGCAATCAGTGTGTGATTTTCACCTTCCTTGAGCCTGATCTGCAGTTCCGGTGTATTGAGCGTATTCGGTAAGGCATGCAGTGCGGCAGCCAGGTCGGCCTGTTTACTGAGCAACTCCAGCAAACGAGCACCGGCGTAAAGCCCGTCGTCGAATCCGTACCAGCGTTCCTTGAAAAAGATGTGACCACTCATTTCACCAGCGAGCAGGGCACCCGATTCTTTCAGCTTGGTCTTGATGAACGAGTGGCCCGTCTTCCACATAATAGGCCGACCACCATGTTGTTCGATCCAGGGTGCCAGGGTGCGTGTGCATTTGACGTCGAAAATGATCTGACCACCCGGATTCCTGGAGAGTACGTCGGCAGCGAACAACATAAGCTGGCGATCGGGAAAGATGATGCTGCCATCCTTGGTGACTACACCCAGCCGGTCTCCGTCTCCGTCGAAGGCAAAACCGATTTCAGCATCGGTCGTTGCAAGTGTCTCAATCACATCCTGCAAGTTTTTGGGAACTGAGGGATCCGGATGATGATTGGGGAAGGTTCCATCAACTTCGCAGAACAATTCGATCACTTCACAGCCGAGTCGACGATAGAGTTCAGGAGCGAATGCTCCGGTGACACCATTACCACAATCCACGATAATTTTGACCGGGCGGGCAAGTTTTACGTCGCTCGCGATCCGTTGCAGATAACTTTCGGTAATGTCATGCTGTTGGTAGCCGCCTTCTCCATACAGCAAATCATTCTGTTCGATACGCCGGCGTAATGCCTGAATGGCTTCGGCTGCCAGGGTTTCGCCGCCCAATACCATTTTGAGCCCATTATATTCGGGTGGATTGTGACTGCCGGTGACCATGACACCTGAGTAATCGCACAATTCATGGGCAGCAAAATACAAAATCGGGGTGGCCACCATCCCGACGTCAATGACATGAGTTCCGCTTTTGCGTATGCCGTTGGTCAGTGCTTGTGTCAGCATGGGTCCGGATAAGCGGCCATCACGACCGATGGCGATTGTATTGAGTCCGCGTTTACGCGCTTCAGAACCAATGGCGTGACCGATGCGCTCCACCATGTCAGGCGTCAGGGCGGTTTCGACAATGCCGCGTATGTCGTATGCCTTGAAAATTTCATGTGGAATACTGTTCATGCGGTGATATCTCCCGAACCTGAATAAATGATAAATGACACGCTATTTGAGCGTTGGCCCTGCACCATTAATGATGTCCCGCGATGGGACCGCCCTTCAGAGTGTAATGAGTACTGCAATAAGGGCACAGAGCTTCGCCGCTGGCTTCGATCGGCAGAAAGACACGTGGATGCCAGCTGCTTGGGTCCATATGTGGATTGGGACAGTGTAGGGGTAAATCATCCGCCGTAATTTCAACTGCACGCGGATAAGTGCTGGAAGAGGGTTTGTCCATGGAAAATTCTAGTTCTGTCTGATTCGGTTAAACATAATGCAGCCAATCGGCATGGTTGCTTGACCTGCCGTTGACACAGTCAAAGAACAGCGTTTGCAGTCGTTCGGTGATGGGACCACGTGTGCCACTTCCAATGGAACGGCAGTCGAGTTCCCGGATCGGGGTGATTTCTGCGGCTGTTCCGGTAAAGAATGCTTCATCTGCGCAATAAACTTCGTCACGGGTAATACGTTTCTGAATAACTTCGACGCCGATTTCATGTGCCAGATGGATGACCGATGCACGTGTGATCCCTTCCAGACAAGCTGTCAGATCTGGCGTATAAAGCTTACCATGCTTGACGATAAAGATATTTTCACCCGATCCCTCCGCAACATACCCATCCACATCGAGCAACAGGGCTTCGTGATAACCTTCCTGCGCGACTTCCTGGTGAGCCAGGATCGAATTGGTATAAGTAGATACCGACTTAGCGCGACACATATTGATGTTGACGTGATGACGGGTGAATGACGAAGTCTTGACACGTATCCCTTTCTCCAATCCATCTGCACCGAGGTAGGTACCCCATGGCCAGGCGGCGATCGCAACATGGACGGAGAGATCCTTGGCAGATAATCCCATTGCTTCTGAACCGTAAAAAACGATTGGACGGATATAACCGGAGACGAGCCCGTTCTGTTTGACGACTTCCCGTTGTGCCTGCATCAAAGTGGTTCGATCAAAAGGAATTTTCATTCTGAAGACATGTGCCGAGTTGAACAGACGTTCTGTATGTTCAGGCAGGCGAAAAATAGCCGACCCATTAGACGTTTCATAGGCACGTAACCCTTCGAAAACACCCATGCCATAATGCAGGGTATGGGTAAGCACGTGTGTCGTGGCATTCCGCCACGGAACCAGCTCTCCATCGTACCAGATAACCCCATCACGGTCCGCCATTGACATACTGAAACTCTCCTGTATTAGATCAAGTATCGAAGAAAGAATAGGAAGCACTCACCAGTTGGGTAGCTTATAGTTATAGTATGTCGGGGATCAGTGCATGGTTGTATCGCATGGCCCGTTTTTTTGACCGTCCGGTATGCGAGTTTGCTGCATTTCATCTTGCCGGACAAACTTCTAGTGCTTACCCGAGTAAACTTAGTCGTATTCTAGCGTATTTTTTCAGTGGTAATGTCGGGACTATCGGATCAGTCAGTTCGAAAGCATGATAAAAAATGTGATAATCCCTGACTGGAGTTGAAGAGTCATTTTTATTACGCAATATTTGTGAGCGGTTATTGGAATTCATGCAACCACTTCGTTTCGACGCACTGATCATCGGCAGCGGGCTGGCTGGACTGACGCTTGCTTTGAATCTGGCAAAAACCCAAAAGGTTGCCCTGGTAACCAAGCGGACGCTGCATGACAGTTCCAGCGCCTGGGCACAGGGGGGTATCGCCGCTGTACTCTCAATCGAGGATTCGCCGGAAGCGCATATCCGAGATACTTTGATTGCCGGAGCAGGTTTATGCAATGAAGCCGTGACACGTTACATCGTGGAGAATGGCCCGCAGGCCGTCAGGTGGTTGATTGCCCAGGGAGTAAATTTCACGCGGGATGATCATAACGAAACCGGCTATCATTTGACTCGTGAGGGGGGGCATAGTGTACGCCGTATCATTCATTCCGATGACGCGACCGGTCACGTGATCCAACTGACGTTGAGCAAACAGGTTTCCTTGCACCCGAATATTGTGGTGCTGGAGCATCACATTGTGGTGGATCTCATTACCAGTGAGAAACTGTTACGTACGCAGGAATCGCATAATCGATGCTACGGTGCTTACGTACTCGATATCCATGCAGGTAAGGTGTGTACGATTGCGGCACGTAACACGATTCTGGCGACTGGCGGTGCCGGCAAAGTATATCTGTACACGACCAATCCCGATGTCGCGACTGGGGATGGTATTGCCATGGGGTGGCGTGCAGGGTGCCGCGTCGCTAATATGGAGTTCATCCAGTTTCACCCGACTTGTCTATATCACCCTCATGCAAAATCCTTTCTGATCAGTGAGGCGGTTAGAGGTGAGGGGGGAATGCTGAAATTGCCTGATGGTGAGCGTTTCATGCCCAGGCATGATGCACGTGCCGAGCTTGCTCCACGCGATATTGTGGCGCGTGCAATTGATTTTGAAATGAAAAAGCGTGGGCTGGATTGCGTATTTCTGGATATTTCCCATAAGCCTGCTGATTTTCTTACCCAGCATTTTCCAACCATTTACAAACGTTGCCTGGAATTGGGTATCGATATCACACGCACTTCCATTCCTGTTGTGCCGGCTGCCCATTACACCTGTGGTGGAATTATGACTGATCAATGCGGCAGGACCGACCTCGATAACCTGTATGCTATTGGTGAAACTGCACATACCGGGTTGCATGGTGCCAATCGCCTGGCCAGCAATTCGTTGCTGGAATGTCTGGTGATTGGTCTATCGGCAGTCGAGGATATTCTCAAACGACCACCCGCACCGGATTTACCGTTACCGGCCTGGGATGAAAGCCGTGTGACTGATGCCGACGAGGAAATCGTTATTTCCCACAATTGGGATGAACTGCGACGTTTTATGTGGAGTTACGTGGGGATTGTACGCACTAATAAGCGCTTGCAGCGTGCCCGGCATCGTATCGAGTTATTGCATGAAGAAATCAACGAATATTACGCCAATTTTCGAGTAACCAGTGATCTGCTCGAACTGCGTAATCTGGTATGCACTTCTGATCTGATCGTGCGCAGTGCGATGTTGCGACAGGAGAGTCGGGGATTGCATTATAGTCGTGATTACCCGAAAACTTTACCACAAGCGAAGGATACAGTGCTCGTACGTTGATTATCTGATTTTTCATGGGTTACTGTGGTGCCGTCAATATTGGATTGACTTGACCGGATCAGGGGAACTATATTGCGCGGATGGATACAGAATTGAAGTTACTGGAAGACAAGATTGATCAGCTCATTATGTTATACCGGGATGTGCGCGAGGAGAATTCCAAATTGTGTCAGTTACTTGAGAATGCAGAGACGGCGAATCGCCAGCTTACCGAACGAATACACATGGCGGTAGGGCGTCTCCAGACTTTATTGAATAATCTTCCCGAGAATTGAAATGAATACAGAAACAACTCTGGATGTAACCGTGATGGGGCGGGAATTTCGTGTTCATTGCTCCGAGGAGGAGCGTGAAAGTTTGTTGCTTGCTGTTTCCTATCTCGATAAGAAAATGCAGGAAATAAAAAGTGCGGGTAAGATTATAGGGACGGAGCGAATTGCAATTGCTGCTGCGCTGAATATTACACATGAATTGCTTGGTATACGTGCAGGTAAAGGTTTTGACATCAAGGAATTTAAGCGTAAAATCGGGTTATTGGAGTCCAAACTGGACGATGTGCTTTCCACACGGGAAAGCTAGAAGCCTCTAAAAACATTGGAAGGCGATAAATAGTTTTTCAGAGCTCCTTAAATAAGTTTATTCCCTGCGGTGTTGGTTAAGGTTTGTATTCTTTGAACCAATTCCTTGCATTAGGTTGCTAGCCAAATGGCCGCTGTTGTGCGCATCTCTCATGCTCGAGATGTGCCTGATGCGACCGGCGGGCGACCATCTTGAACCTGTGGTTCAAGACATCAGCCTGACGGCATTCGCGGGGGCCTCCATATCTTCAGTTTTCTCAATTTTTTCTTTAATTTCTGATTATTCCTGCTAGAAATGCGTTATTGGCTGATGAAGTCCGAACCATCAGAAATGAGCATCGATGGCTTAATTGCCAGGCCGGAGCAGACAGTTGCGTGGGATGGGGTGCGTAATTATCAGGCCCGTAATTTCATGCGCAACCAGATGCAAATCGGGGATTTGGCATTTTTTTACCATTCGAGTTGTCCCGAGCCGGGCATTGCAGGCATTGTGGAGATTTCCAGGCTTGCTTACCCCGATGAAACACAGTTCGATCCTGGTAGTAAGTATTTTGATCCGAAATCTACTCGTGAGAACCCGCGTTGGTTCAATGTCGAGGTCAAATTTCTCAGAAAAACCCGGTTACTTTCCCTTAAAGAATTAAGGAGCTACCCTGAGCTTGCCGGCATGCGTATCCTGCAAAAAGGCAATCGACTGTCCATTACCCCCGTTGATCCATCAGAATGGGTGTTCATTGAAGGAAAGTTGTAGCATCTGCCTCTGGGTGTGCGCTTGCTACTCTTCTTATGTGCGATAGGTACACAGGATTCTATTGGTGAGGTGCTGATAGCGTGGAAGCATGGCTCATCTACTTGTTAACCGGGGGAATTGTCGGTTTTTTTGCCGGGTTACTGGGCATTGGTGGCGGTCTGCTGATGGTGCCGATACTGGTTTCCGTTTTCATGTCACTGGGTTTCCCGGATGATCGTATCCTGCATCTGGCACTGGGAACTACAACTGCGATTATCGTTTTGACCTCGATTTCCAGTTTGCGCGCCCATCATGCAAGGGGTGCCGTAAATTGGTGGGTCGTGCGCTATATTTCGCCCGGAATCGTTATAGGTGCGTTGGCCGGCTCGACGTTGGCCGGTCAACTGCCGAGCCGGATATTGGGTTTTATCTTCGTTCTGTTTGTTTACTGTGCAGCCACCCAGATGTGGCTCAATATCAAACCTGATGCCGGCTATACGTTGCCAGGGAAAACCGGTATGTTTGCTGCAGGGGGGGTGATCGGTGCGGTATCCAGTCTGGTAGCGATAGGAGGCGGACTGTTGACAGTACCATTTCTTGCAGCCTGCCGGGTCAGATTGCATCATGCCATCGGTACGGCGGCTGCAGTCGGCTTTCCGGTTGCGTTGGCCAGTGCGATAGGTTATGGCATCAATGGTTGGGTACAACCACAGCCGTTACCGGATTATGCGCTGGGCTACATCTATTTACCCGCGCTTGTTATAGTAGCGCTGGCAAGTGTATTGACTGCACCATTGGGAGCCAGAACAGCGCATATCATGCCGACTGCTGTGCTCAGGAGAATTTTTGTGGGATTGCTTTATCTTTTAGGGACCAAACTACTGCTGGATTTCTGGAATTAGTTCCGGACTTCCATTAATCAGGAAGCTTTTTTACAAATGAAGACGGATGATTTACTGAGACGCGATCTGTTGGGTATCGCGGAATATTCCGAGCGGCAGACGCTGCATGCCGAACTCAATGCGGACATCTATGAACTGGTCAGTATTCCATTGCAGCTTTCTCATCTGGTATTGCTGTCCGATCGGCAATGGGTAGGCCAGGAACGCAACCTGGTCATTCAGCTTTGTGAGCGTTTCGGCGTCAGGATTCTCAATGGTACTTTCGATCAGCTGAGTGTCGAATTGGGTGATTTCCGGTTACGCTGGGAACGTCATACGGAATATTCCACCTATACTTTTTACAGCTGCAAACCGTTCGATGTGCCTTTCGTCAAATCCGCTATTACTCATGTTCCCCAGGAATGGCTGGCAGAGTTGCCCGGAGAAGTACTGGTCGCAACCCATATCGCACTGGAAGATCGCAGGCGTCCCAGTCGCAGTCTGAGTGAACTGGCTACCTTGTTTTCCTCAAACACGGTGATTGGTTCTAAAGTTTCGGCGGGAAGCGCTAGTGTCTGGAGCGATAATCAGATTCATCCGGATGGATTTACCCGTATCCTGATTCATGATGATAACTTGCGCAGCCGTCAGGTAGGCAGGCTGGTACAGCGCCTGCTGGAGATCGAAACTTATCGTATGCTGGCTATTCTGCCATTGACCATGACGCGTGAAGTTATCCCCCAGCTGGAGCAATACGAAGATCAGCTGGCGGAACTGATTGCATCCAATAACGCACTCAACGATATCGAGGATGAGCAGTTGTTACTGGTGAAATTGACCGCTCTGGCTTCAGAGATCGAGCGAATTTCGGCTCAATCCAGTCATCGTTTCAGCGCATCACAAACTTATCACGCGATCATGCAGCAGCGTATCATAGAACTGCGTGAAGAGCGGATAGAGGGTCTGCAGATGCTGTATGAGTTCAGAAAACAGCGTGTCACTTCGGCCATGGGCACTTTTGATCTGGTGCGTTCCAAACTCGAAATATTGTCTCTGCGCGTAGCACGGGCTACTTCGATGTTACGTACCCGGGTGGATATTTCAATGGAATCGCAGATCCGTGATCTGCTCAAGTCGATGGATAATCGGGCTTACCTGCAGTTGCGCTTGCAGGAGACTGTGGAAGGGTTGTCGGTCGTCGTGTTGAGTTACTATCTGCTCGGTATCACAGGCTATGGTTTCAAGGCTGCTAAAGCAGCAGGGCTGGAAATCAATGTAGAACTGATGAGTGGCGTTGCAATACCTGTCATCGTGACCATCGTGTTTCTTGCCATCAGAAGATTTCGCCGGATGGTAAGCCGATCCGCCCCCGGTGACGGGGATAGGAGTGTTTGAACTTAAAAACTGCAATCGGGTACGTAGCGGTCTCATCCATCGGGTCGGCATGAGCGAAGGCTGTGAGCTTACTACCAATCGGGGCTTCCAGAGGCTGATAAGCGATCAACTGCGGTTTCCAGGTTGAA
>JBDIVK010000022.1:0-48916 GCA_039794425.1 Nitrosomonas sp.
ATTCCATCAGGGATAGAGGCAATGCGCCTCATATAAAGTCCGGATGTATGGCTGCAATCTTTACCTTCTTAAAATCATCGACTGAAAGCTTGGCATAACGTGAGCGTCCATGTATGGTCAAGTAAAATCGGACACCCCAGTTAAGCGACTTTTTCCAATATTTCTGTTTCTACTTCATATTGATTTGGGCTCTTATATCCCAAGTATGAATGCAGTCGCTGGCTGTTATAAAACATGGAAATATACTACAGTACATCTTGCTGGGCTGCATAACGGGTTTGGTAATGTCGCCAATGGATTCGTTCCCGTTTAAGACTACCGAAGAAGCTTTCAGCCACAGCATTATCAAAACAATCACCGGCACGGCTCATGCTACCTATAAAGCCGTGTATTTTTAGAAGGTTCCGGTATTGTCACCGGCAATGTTAAATTGACCCACTAGGGGACGCGGACGTTTTCTTGGACAGATTTATGCTACAATTCCCAAGTGCTGTCGATACTCCATCGGGCTCAGACCACCAAGTGAGAGCTTGATGCGATGCTGGTTATACCAGCGGATGTAGAAATCCACCTCCTGCATGAACTCCTCAATCGTCGTACCGGCCCCAGTCGCGGCAGTGATACATCTCGTTTTTCAGACGCCCGAAGAAGCCTTCGCAAGCCGCGTTATCTGGCAAGCAGCCCTTGCGTGACATTGAGCGTACAAGGCCAGAGGCCTTGATGCGTCGCAGCCACCCCGGCCAGCGGTAATGACCTCCCCTGTCGCTGTGTATCACGGGCTTCTCATTGGCAGCGAGCATGCCGATGGCAGCATCAAGCAGAAATTGACCAGTTGAGCATCCGGGCGCGTACCGACGGCCCAACTTACCACCTTGCCGTCGAAACAGTCAATTACCGGTGAGAGGTATACCTTGCCTATCGGCAGTTGGAATTCTGTGATGTCTGTGAGCCACTTTTGGTTCGGGCTATCTGCATGGAAGTCCCTGGCGAGCAGATTCTCGGGAGCAGGCCCAATCTCACCGCAGTAGGAGCTGTATCGGCGTTGGCGTGGTCGATACACGACAAGTGCCTCCTGAGCCATGAGCCTGCGCACAACTTTCTCAGAGATGCGTGTACCGCATCGGCGCAGGACCGCGTGGATTCTACGGTATCCGTAGCAGCGGTGATTACGATTGAATAGCTCGATGACGGCCTGGCCCTTCTGTCCGGGTGTAAACGGTGCACGGGAATTCGTGCTGACGATCACGTGGCGCGTGCCGGGGCGAAGCGCGTCAACCCAGGAGGCGAGTACTTTGCGGCATGGGTAGCCCGGTAACCTGCAGGTTGCGACCATGGCCCATGTAGTGCTCGACAGCGATCTCCTTCTGCTCGGTAGAGTATCTGGGCCGGGTGCGACAGTATCCCTTCGGTAAATCACCTGCTTCGATGTAGGCGCGATACCAGCGCGCCAGGTTCTTGCGCGAGGGGTATCCCAGTTCCCGAATGACCGGTGCTGTGCGCTTACCGTACCTGATGTACAGATGTACTGCCCCCATGCGATCCTCATACGAATACATGAACAACCTCCAAAAAAGTCCAAGTTTTTGTCCGCATCCCCCCTATTACTGAGGACGAAGTGCGGGAATGTCAGATAGTCCCTGTCGCCGATGTGCACTGTGGGTCCCCCTGACGACTCCATGCCACGCCTCAACCTGTTCTTCGCCGGAGTGGCAAGTGTTTCCTCGTTCCGCTGCAACCGAGACCTCACCGGTGTCAAGGCGCCTGTCGCAACGGTCGTGCAACGCAGGGCCGAGCCTGGCTATTTCTCCATTCGGGCCAGTGTGGCCCTCTGCGTCCTTGGTTCCGCCGGCGTGCTGCTGACCACACGGCGCCGAGCTGGCCGCACCCGAGAACCGCCAGGACGGCAACCGCATCATCATTGCCGGCGCGCGACAGCGCGCAGGACACGATCAATCAAATTGGCCAGGAAGTGACCCGGCGCAACATGAACATCCAGCCCACGCTGACCAGCCGCCCCGGCCTGCCGGTGCGCGTCATCGTCAACCGGGATCTGGTGCTGCGTCCGTACCAGCCGCTGTTCTTCCAGAGAGGATCATCGCAATGAGCACGAACAAGCTGCAGCTCGGGCCGCTGCCCAAGAGCGAGACCGTCAAGCTGACCTTTGCGTGTCCGGCCAGCCTGAAGGCCGACCTCGACCGCTACGCCGCGCTGCATGCGCAGACCTACGGCGAGCCGGTCGATGCCGTGACGCTGATCCCGCACATGCTGGAGGCGTTCATGGCGAGGGACCGAGGGTTTCGGCGGAGGAGGGGACAGACACGTCAGGATTCTTTCCACGCCAACTCGCCGTTGGATCAGCAAGGATAGGTGGCTACGGTGATTGGCTATGGCGCTGGCACGCCGACGCAGGGGAAGTATCTACGGAGTTCCGCTCGGGTTCGGCCTCAGGGCTGGCGACTCGACCCGAAGTTACTGGCGAGGCTGCTCGGAGGTGCTCAAGGCATTTGTCTGGACTGGTTGCCTCCCAGATTATATGCGATACTATACAAAAGTTGTCAACTAACGCGTATGATCTGGGAATGACCATGATCGAGCACTATCTTGACGAACATTTGGCCTGCGGCCGCGCCTACTTCACCAGGGACGAGGCGCAGGCTGCGCTCAGCCTGGCCCCGCACCCGCTGAGCGTCGCACTCATGCGGCAGGTCAAAAAGGGGCGCCTGGCCAATCCCCGGCGCGGCTTCTACCTGATTCTGCGCCCTGAAGACCGGACCTTGGGCGCACCCGATCCCATACGCTGGATCGATCCGTTGATGAAAAACCTCAAACTGGATTATCGCATTGCCTTGCTGCGTGCGGCCGCGTTCCATGGATCGTCGCACCAAGCGGCGATGGTGTTCCAGGTTATCGTACCCAAGCAAATGCGCGGCTTTGAGGTGGGTCGTCAGCGCCTGGAGTTCATCTACCAAAGTCCTGTGGCGTTCCGTGAGGTCAACCGGCCCGACTGGTTGGATTCGATCAAGAGCGAGGCCGGTTTTGCAAAGGTCGCAGGTCTGGAACTGACGCTGCTCGACTGCGCGCGCTACTTCCACAAGGCGGCAGGCATCAACGGTTTTGCGCAAATCGCCAAGGACTTGGGCGGGCAGGTGAGACCAGACAGACTCGCCTCGATCGCCGCGCACTACGAAAATTCCTCGGTGCGCCGTCTGGGTTACCTGCTGGAGCGGGTAGGACACGTGCAACAGGCCGCGGCGTTGCGGCCATTCGCCAGAAAGGCGAAGACGGCGGTGTTGCTGGACCCATCGGTGAGGCCGCTGGTGGAGGGATTGTCCGATACTCACGAAAAAGCACCGGAGTGGCGTCTCATCATCAACGAGTCAGTGGAGGTCGATTTTTGATTCCCCAGTCCTACCTTCAAGCCTGGAGTGCGACCACGCCGTGGCCTGACTTTCGCCAAATCGAGCAGGATCTGATCATCAGCCGGGCATTGTGCGACCTGTTCAACGCGCCAGCGCTGAACGGCAAGATCGCTTTCCGTGGCGGTACAGCAATCAACAAGCTGCTGTTCCGGCAACCACTGCGCTATTCCGAAGACATCGACCTGGTGCAGGCGCAACCGGAACCGATCGGTGCGACCATCGACGCGATCCGCGAAGCGCTATCCTGGCTTGGGGAGTTCAACCGGAATCAGGCGGGGCACTCGATGCACCTGATATTCCGGTTTGCTCCCGAGGTCGATCCACAGTCGACATTGAAGCTCAAGGTCGAGATCAATACTCGCGAGCACGAAAGCCTGTTCGGCATTCGCCACTACCCGTTTGCAGTCGATAACGACTGGTATCAGGGGCAGGCCGCCATCGCGTCCTTCGAGCCGGAGGAGTTGTTCGGCACCAAGTTGCGCGCGCTCCTGCAGCGACGAAAGAACCGCGATCTGTTCGACCTGGCCCAAGGGCTGGAGCAGTTGGAGTTGGATGTGGACAAGATGGTGGTCTGTTTCGACCACTACCTCGCTCTCGAAGGCAATCCCATCACCCGCGCTGCGGCAGAACAGCGCATGCTGGCGAAGCTGACGCGCAACCTGACGGAAGACATCGCGCCGTTGCTGCCGGCGGGCATCCGTTTCGACGAAGCCGATGCCCAGCGTGCTTTCGAACGCGTGTGGGTTGATCTGGTGGCGCGGCTCAACGGTGATCCGTGGAAGTCCACGGACAAGGTGGTCGCAGAATTGCGCGAGCGAGGCTATCCAACGCTTCTGCAGAGGGGTTGAGAGCATCTGGCGGACGGCGCTCTCCCGAGATCATGCGTCGTGGTGTACGCGTAGCTTTGGTATCATCTTCTCTGGTTGACAATGGTGTGAGAAACGTCGCCGCAGGAAAAATCGCTGCATCACCCGCGGAAACAAATATCTGGTGTTTCTGACGGTAAAAGCGACGGTAAAGCCCAAAATCAGCCTTTCAGGTGAGTAGACCGGCGGACTTTCACCGCCAGCCCCTCGCAGAACCGTACGTGACACTCTCGCGTCATACGGCCTCCATCATCCCACCGACGGAAAACATCCCATTTCCCAATGCACGAAGATATTGGGAAACTGACGTGCAAGTCGCCCAAGGGCGTGTCTCGCCCGCGTCTTATGGCGAGCCAGATTCTTGTACTTGCGCATCATCCAGCGTACCAGATAGTCATTCATGTGTTTCCAGATCACAGACATCGCCGAACCATGGAAGCGACCATAGTAACCTGAGTTCGGGATAAGAAAAAGGAAGGTGAGCGTCAGCCTTTTTGCGTAAGATTATGTTTCCACACATAAATCAAACGTATCCAAGAGACGCTCATGGACAGTTTAACCGAACTTTTTTGCCTCATAGATGATTTTTGCCGCCAGTTCGAGCCTAGTTTAGAGAGCCGCCTTCTGGAAGCAGGGGTAAAAAAGCGCAAGCGCCGTAACGGGTTGAGTTTGTCGGAGTTGATGACCTTGACTATTTTGTTCCATCAGTTGCGCTTTCGCCAGTTCAAGAGTTTCTACTTGGCCTATGTGTGCCGCCACTTGCGGGCTGAGTTTCCGAAGCTGCCAAGCTACCAACGATGCGTGGAACTCCTGCCTCGCTGTGTGGTTCCCCTAGCGGCCTTGTTCGAGGTGCTCAAAGGCCAATGTGACGGGATTTCCATTGCTGATGCCACTGCGATTGCTGTTTGTGATAACCGGCGCATCGCCTGCCATCGGGTCTTCGCAGACAGCGCCAGACGCGGCAAAACCTCAATGGGTTGGTTCTATGGATTCAAGCTTCACGCCATCATCAACTCCAAGGGCGAACTGATCCGTCTCCGGCTCACTGCTGGTAATGTCGATGACCGTCAGCCCATGCCTGATCTCTGCCAGGGGTTGTTCGGCCAGTTGTTCGCCGATAAGGGCTACCTTGCCCACTGGCTTACTGAGACACTGGCTCGGCAAGACCTTCAACTCATCACCCCTCTCAAGAAAAACATGAAGCCTGTGTACCGTACCGAGTTCGAGAAAGCCTTCTGCGCCGCCGTTTCCTGATCGAGACAGTCTTTGACGAATTGAAGAACCTTTGCCAGATCGGGCACACCCGCCATCGCTCCCCCTTCAATTTCCTCGTCAATCTGATGGCTGGCATCGTGGCCTACTGTTTGTCCGATAACAAGCCTACCTTGAATCTGACCAGGAACAATAGCTTGGCCAAAGTTTGAGAACTTATCCCGAACTCAGGTTAGTACTGCAGCCATCCCCTGAGTATCGGATTGAATATTGCTGCCAGATCCGTCAGTTCGCGGTTACACATCAGTTGCAGATGCCAGCTCCGTATGGTCTGCCGCATTGCTTTGAGAGCATCACGGCTAACCGCCGGTGCGAAGTTCAGTAGAACCGCTGATACTTTTCTGCTGCTTTGCGCGGCCGAAAGGTATAGCCTAGGAAGGTGAACTGGACATCAGGATATGCTGCCCGCCGATTGACGTCCTGACAATAGACAATCCGAGTTTTTTCCGGATGCAGCTCAAGCCACATTCGCCCAATCGTTCTCCGATCCTGCGTAAGGCCAACTTAGCCTGTGCCAGGCTCTTGCAGTGAATCACACCATCATCAGCGTAACGGCAAAACCGTACGCTTCTGAGGTGGCGAGTCACCCACACATCGAAGGCGTAATGCAGAAACAGATTAGCCAGTAACGGACTCACAACCCCGCCTTGCGGCGTGCCGCGTGTCCGTTCCACCAGCTCCCCCTCTTCGGTCCGCATGGGCGCTGTCAGCCAGCGCTGTACATACAAGAGAATCCACGACGTCTGGCAGTGCTTGCCGAGTGCTCTCATGAGCAGGTCATGGTCAATATTGTCAAAGAGCCCTTTGATATCGAATTCCACTACCCAGTCATAATCCCAGCTTCGTTGCCTTACCATGGCAATTGCATCGTGAGCAGAACGCCCAGGACGATAGCCATAGGAATTTTGATGAAACATCGGGTCAATCTGCGGCTCCAGCAGGAGCTTGACTGCCGTCTGTGCTACCCGGTCGGCAACTGTAGGAACGCCCAGCATGCGCACACCGCCTGATTTCTTCGGAATCGGCCCCCCTTTCACCGGGGGCGGAAAGTAGCTTCCAGAACACAGCCGATTCCAGAGTTTGTACAGGTTGTCGCTCAGGCGACCTTCGAATTGCCCGACCGACTCACGGTCGATACCTGCGGCGCCGCCGTTCGCTTTCACACATTTAAATGCTTCCCAGATTAACGCCTTGGGAATGTCAAACGGTTTGGTCATAAGGTCAAGCTCCTCCTGCTCGCGCAGTTGGCATGCCCCCTGACCAGGATGACGCAGCCCCTTCGCTCCACCGCCATTACAGCGACTTCATCACTACTACGGGCTGCTCCGCCTCTTGGTGACGCATCACTACTGTCAGCCTTGCCTTTCAGGCTTGTGCCTTTCGCTTGCCATCGCCACCGAAGGTTCCCGCAGTTCAACGTAAGAGCCTGAAACAGGATCGCGCTGCCTCTATGCCGGACACCGCCTGACCCGTAAGCAGGTAACGGCCAGACTGATCGCGGGGCAACATCACTCCCCGGTTTTGATGTCATCTGAGTACTTTCGACACTTGAACGGCAGTGCACGGTTGTTCGCCTCCCTGATTCCTACCTGACGCCTCATGGCGCCTTTTCCATAACGCTCATGACCCAGGCTTTTGGCCAAAGCCGCTTATAGTGGTTTGCAACCCGCTCCTGCAAGCCGATTGCGAGGGGCCATACCCTCATCTCTTACGCCGCTTGCTGCGGCACACTGAAGCCTGTGCCTTCAATGGGTTAAAGCCATCGTTGATGATCGAGTGGAGTGAAACTAGGTCTTTTGAGGACTACCGACAACTATCGGAAAGTTGCCGTAACGTTTCGAGCTGGGTGAACTTACGTCGCGGCAGCTATCGCTGACCAGCAGAACAGATTGGCGGGAAAGCAGGCGGTAGTGGTAAGTTTCTCGACCTGGATAAGCATCTTAGCTTCCTTACTTCTTCGGCACATAAAGATCAGTGATCGTACCCTCTGCCATCTCTGCAGCAAAGAGAACCGTTTCCGACAGGGTCGGATGGGGGTGGATGATCAGACCGATGTCTTGCATATCTGCTCCCATTTCGAGTGCCAATACTGTTTCCGAGATCAGTTCACCTGCATGTGGCCCGACGATTCCTGCACCGAGAATTCGTCGGGAGGTTTTGTCGAGAAGCAGTTTGGTCATGCCTTCATCGCGCGCCATGGTGATTGCGCGGCCGCTGGCAGCCCAGGGGAAAACTGCCTTCTCATAAGCAATACCCTGCTTTCCAGCTTCCACTTCGGTCAGTCCCATCCAGGCAATTTCAGGGTCGGTGTAAGCGACTGAAGGAATGGTACGTGCATCGAATGCAGCTTTGTGACCAGCGATAACTTCTGCTGCAACTTTGCCTTCATGCGAGGCTTTATGCGCTAGCATGGGATCTCCGACGATATCGCCGATTGCAAAAATATGCGGTACATTGGTGCGCATCTGCTTATCCACCGGAATGAATCCACGCTCATTCACCTCAATACCGGCAGCTTCGGCACCGATCAGTTTTCCATTGGGGCGACGTCCGACTGCGACCAGTACGCGGTCATACCGTTGTGGCTCGGGTGCCTGCTCGCCTTCGAAGAAGACCTGCAAGCCTTCGTCACTGGCCTCGATCCGGTCGACACTGGTGTTGAGGTAAATGGCTTCACAATCTGCCTTTAGCCTCTTATACAGAGGTTTGATCAGATCGGCATCCGCACCCGGAATGAGTTGTGCCATACGTTCCACAACGCTGATTTGTGTACCCAGCGCATGGTATACAGTGGCCATTTCCAGCCCGATAATGCCCCCTCCAAGAACAAGCATATTTTTGGGAATTTCCGTCAATGCCAAGGCACCGGTTGAATCGATGATGCGTTCATCGGCTGGAATCCCTGGAATCCGTGCAGCACTTGATCCGGCTGCAATCACACAATGATCGAAGGAAATGGTTTTATTTCCGTCTGGAGTATCGACTTCGATCAGATTTGGATTGACGAATTTTCCAGTACCCTGGACAACCGTTACTTTACGTTGCTTGGCAAGTGCTGACAGGCCTTTGGTCAGTTTGCCTACCACTGTATCCTTCCAGCTACGCAGCTTATCGAGATCGATTTCAGGCTGACCAAAGTTGATGCCGTACTGACTCGCTTCTTGTGCCTCCGTCAGTACTTTTGCTGCATGTAATAATGCCTTGGATGGAATACAGCCAACATTGAGACAGACACCGCCCAATGTCGAATAACGCTCAATCAGTACAACTTGTTTGCCAAGATCAGCTGCCCGAAACGCAGCAGTATAACCACCTGGCCCCGCACCCAGTATGACGACTTCGGCATGCATTTCACCCCGATCCGCTGCAGGAGTTGCCGTCTTCGCCTGAGAAGAGGTTTTCTCTGTTGATGGAACAGCCGGCTGCTGATCAGGTACTGCAGTATCCTGTGACGCAGACACAGATGCGGGTTCCGACGATACAGCCCGATCGCCTGCCTCCCCAGTTTCCAGCGTAACGATGAGTGAACCCTGTGAAATCTTGTCGCCGACTTTGACATGTATTTCCTTCACTACACCGGATTGAGGAGCTGGCACTTCCATCGTAGCTTTGTCGGTTTCGAGCACCAGCAGTGATGTTTCCTGCTCTACCTCATCACCGGGCTTGACCAGAATTTCCACCACCGGCACATCTTTGAAATCACCGATGTCAGGCAAAGTTATTTTTTCAAGTTGTGTCATATACTTATTCCCTGATGTGGCCGTCGCCCAGCACAATAAACTTCTGGCTGGTCAATCCTTCCAGCCCCACCGGACCGCGTGCATGCAGCTTGTCTGTGGAAATACCGATTTCTGCCCCGAGACCATATTCGAACCCGTCGGCAAAACGTGTCGAAGCGTTCACCATAACTGAGCTGGAATCGACTTCGCGCAGGAACTGCCGGGCACGTGAATAATCCTCGGTTACGATTGCATCGGTGTGTTGTGATCCGTAAGTGGTAATATGGGCTATGGCCTGATCGATATCCGCCACAACGCGAATGCTCAGAATCGGAGCCAGATACTCCGCGTACCAGTCTTCCTCCAGTGCCGGTTTTATCTCAGGAACGAGTGCACGGGCTGCTTCATCACCGCGCAGGTCGACGCCTTTTTCCAGAAAAATCTTGCACACGGCGGGCAAAAACTGTTGGGCAATACCGGCATGGACCAGCAATGTTTCCATGGTGTTACACGTACCGTAACGTTGCGTTTTGGCGTTGTCCGCGATACGCACGGCTTTCTCCAGATCGGCCTGTACGTCAACATAGACATGACAAACACCATCCAGATGCTTGATGACGGGCACCCGCGCTTCGCTTGCGATTCGCTCGATCAATCCTTTGCCGCCACGAGGCACGATCACATCGACATATTCCTGCATGGTAATCAGTTCACCGACTGCAGCACGATCGGTCGTCTCCACGACCTGTACGGCATCTTCAGGCAGATCGGCCGTCCTGAGCCCTTCTTTCACACAAGCCGCAATAGCCTGGTTGCTTTGTATGGCTTCCGACCCTCCGCGCAGAATAGCTGCATTACCGGCTTTCAGGCACAGACCGGCAGCGTCTGCGGTCACATTCGGGCGTGCTTCGTAAATGATACCGATCACCCCTAACGGCACCCGCATCCTGCCGACCTGAATGCCGGAAGGACGATAATTCAGGTCCGTCACCGCGCCTACCGGATCAGGCAAGGCAGCAATCTGCTCCAGACCGGCGGCCATACTCACTATCCCCTTGGTAGTCAATGTCAGTCGATCGATCATGGCAGAGTCCAGACCTTTGGTTCTGGCCTGCGCCACGTCTTTGGCATTTGCTGCCAGTAATGCCTGCCCATCGCGACGGATAGCCTCGGCCATAGCCAGAAGCGCTTGGTTCTTGGTAGCAGTATTTGCTTTGGCGATGATACGCGATGCCTCACGTGCGGCCCGCCCCAGCGACTGCATAATGGAATGTATGTCAGTATTGTCCATGTGGCATGATTGTCGATAATTTAGAAGCAAAAACCAGATACTGCGGATTATTTTACAATGACAACTCCCCTACCCACGAATTTTTACCCATGAATCCACTGCACAACAGTCAGTCATCAGGGGACAAACTACTCAAACTCCCGTAGAATGGCCATATGGAGTCTTTGAAGTTATCATGGCAGACGGATTTCAAAGATAAACGTTCTCGCTGTTATTCAAAGGGTCACAGTTCCACCTTTTCAGGGGAAATCCATGCAGACACGGGTTGACGAGCCAGTATACGATCACCTGCTTCATACACTGTTTGCTATCCAGCAACGGGATCGATATATTTCCGATGCATCCATGCAGCGGGTAGCAATGCAGTACGATCTACCCGTCAGCCAGGTAAGATCTGTCGTCGCTTTCTATGCCTTCTTGCTGACCGAACCCGTCGGAAATTTTCATCTGCTTTTCAGTAACTGTCCCTGCTGCGGATACAGGCAGGGTGACCAGAATTTACTGCAAACACTTGCCCGTAAATTAGATGTCCGAGTTGGGCATACGCGTGCTGATGGAAAAGTCAGTCTGCAGGAAACTTCCTGCATCGGCATGTGTGATCAGGGTGCCTCGCTGCTGATCAACGACCGGCCACTTGTGAGACTGACAAGTGAATCGATCGAATCACTCGCCGATCATATCGAAGCTGAGATACCACTCCCAGACTGGCCGCCCTCCTGGTTTCACATCACAAATGTCGTGCATAAGCGGGGATTACTGCTGGAAAGCGTATGGTTACCGGGAGAAGGATTGCGCGCTGCATTAACCATGGGTGCTGAAACCACACTGGATACGATTACACAATCCGGGTTGCGCGGACGGGGGGGAGCAGGTTTTGCAACCGGCCTCAAATGGCGCCTTTGCCGGGAAGCCGCGGGTGATGCCCATTATGTCGTATGCAATGCTGATGAAGGTGAGCCGGGTACGTTCAAGGATCGCGTGCTGCTGCAGCAACACGCAGACAGAGTATTCGAAGGCATGACAATTTGTGCTTTTGTAATCGGTGCACGCCAGGGATTTCTCTATCTGCGCGGGGAATACCGTTACCTGCTGCCCCATTTGCAGACAGTGTTGGCGCAGCAACGACAACAGAGACTGCTGGGAAAAGATATTTTGGGACAGCCGGGATTCGAATTCGATATCGATATCGTGGTAGGCGCCGGGGCTTATATCTGTGGAGAAGAATCGGCACTAATCGAATCGCTTGAAGGCAAGCCCGGCATACCGCGTGTTCGCCCACCGTTTCCGGTTACACAGGGTTATCTCGGCCAACCGACGGTGGTCAACAATGTAGAAACATTCGTAGCGGCAGCAAGTATCGTTGCCCACGGTCATACATGGTTCAGATCCGTCGGCACGCCGGAATCAGCCGGCAGCAGGTTACTCAGTATCAGTGGGGACTGCGCTGTACCAGGAATTTACGAATACCCGTTCGGTGTCACCATTCAGCAGATTTTGTACGATTGCGGTGCTGAAAACACATTTGCCATCCAGGTGGGCGGTCCTTCCGGCACACTAGTTGGCGCAGCCGATTTTCAGCGCAGAATCAGTTTCGAGGATTTATCGACGGGCGGTTCTTTCATGATATTTGCTGCCAAGCGGGATATCGTGTCGATCATCCGGAATTTCACAGATTTTTTTGCGCATGAAAGTTGTGGATTTTGTACGCCTTGCCGGGTAGGCACAACATTGCTCAAACATAATCTGGAAAAAATCGCCGCCGGTCATGGTACCCAGGCAGATATCCAGGAACTTCGATACACCGGTGAACTGGTCAGACGCTATGCCCATTGCGGATTGGGGCATACTGCAGCCAATCCTTTGCTGGATGGTCTACGATCATTCCCCGACGCTTTCGAGAAATGTCTTGTTGATTATGCTTTCCTGCCAGGTTTCGACCTGGACTCGGCACTCAGTGAAGCACGACGCCTGACACAACGCCAAGACAGTAATGCACATCCAGATTCCGAATAATTAAACCTGGAAACCGACTCACGAATATAACCGGAATTTTCCAAGGGATTTTGCCATGCCGACCAATCACAGCTCATTCAGTATCGACAGCCATGAAGTCCCGTTCAAGAACGGCCAGACCATCATGGATGCCGCGTTGGCAGCAGGCGTATATATTCCGCATTTATGCCACTTTCCGGGAATTTCGCCACATGGCAACTGCAAGCTTTGCACGGTCAGGACCGGTACACGTTATGTGACAGCCTGCACAACGCCTGCCAAGCATGGGATGATCATCGAAAGCGAAACAAAAGAGCTGATCGAAGCCCGCAGGGCACTGACGCAAATGCTGTTCATCGAAGGTAATCATATCTGCCCATCTTGTGAAAAAACCGGTAACTGTACGTTGCAAGCCATGGCTTATCACCTTGGCATGCAGGACAATCATTTTCCACAGTTCTTTCCCTATCGTGAGGTGGATGCTTCGCACCCGACTATCTGGCTCGATCGTGATCGCTGTATTCTGTGCAATTTATGTGTGCGTGCCAGCCGGGAAATCGACGGCAAAAATGTGTTCGCAATCGCGGGACGCGGCCTCGACGCGCAGCTGATTGTGAATTCATCCTCCGGTAAGCTGGCCGACAGCGACCTCAGCCCCACTGATCTGGCAGCCCGCATATGCCCGGTCGGCGCTATTCTGATCAAGGAAACGGGTTATCGCACCCCGATCGGACAGCGTATTTTCGATCGGCATACAATCAGCGAAATCGATCTGGAAGCAATCATACTGGCAGAAACTGCTTCACAAAATGAATGATACCAAGCTGAAAATCGCTACCACTTCCCTGGCCGGCTGTTTCGGTTGCCACATGTCGTTTCTCGATATGGACGAACGGCTGGAAACCCTGCTTGAACATGTCTCCTTCGATCGTTCGCCTTTTACTGACATCAAAACGGTCGGAACATGCGATATCGGTCTGGTCGAAGGGGGCGTATGCAACGAGGAAAATGCGCAGGTATTGCGGCAATTCCGTGCCAATTGCCGTATTCTCGTTGCAGTAGGCGCCTGTGCGATCAACGGTGGAGTACCTGCGATGCGCAATCATTTCAGTCTCCAGGAATGCCTGGAAGAGGTATATCTGAATGGTACGGGCATCGTCAACCCGCAAATCCCGGCTGATGCTGAGCTGCCACTGCTGCTGGATAAAGTTTATCCGGTTGGTGAAGTCGTCAAAATCGATTTCTATCTGCCAGGCTGTCCACCTTCAGCAAATGCTTTTTATCACTTACTGCAAGCGTTGATACAAGGGAAAACACCCGAGTTACCGAAGGAAATACTGCATTATGACTGATCGCCCGCCGACCTCCAATGGAGATCAACGTTCTGCTGCCTCACCTGCAACCCGGCGTATTGTCATCGATCCGGTCACACGCGTCGAAGGACATGGCAAGATCACCCTGCTGATGGATGAAGCCGATCATGTATGTGAAGCCCGCTTCCACATCGTGGAATTCCGTGGGTTTGAAAAATTCATCCAAGGCCGTCCTTATTGGGAAGTCCCTTTCATTGTCCAGCGCCTGTGCGGTATCTGTCCGATCAGCCATCAACTGGCGGCGGCCAAGGCAGTCGACCAATTAGTCGGGGTCGACGAACTGACACCGACAGCTTTGAAACTCCGGCGTTTGCTGCATTTTGGACAGATCCTGCAATCACACGCGCTACACTTTTTCCATCTTTCCTCTCCCGATTTGTTGTTCGGCTTTGGCAGCGACCCTGTACGACGTAATATCGTTGGGATTCTGGCGGATTACCCCGAAATCGGGATGAAAGGCATCAAGCTACGTAAATTCGGTCAGCAAATCATCCAGGCGATTACAGGCAAGCGCATTCATGGTACAGCCACGGTGCCCGGTGGCATGAATAAACCGCTTTCCTCTGCAGAGCACGATGCACTGCTGGCAGAAACTGAAGCTATCGTAAACTGGTGCCAGGAAGCTGTTTCACTTAACGAGCAGATTCACACCACCCATCCTGCACATCGCCAGTTTGCCACTTTGCAAACTCCCTTCTTGAGTCTGAGCGGCCGCAACGGAGAACTGGAGTTTTATCATGGAGGGCTGCGTGCCAGCCTGCCTTCGGGTGAACGTATCCTGGATCAGTTCAGCTATCACCATTACAGGCAGATCCTGCAGGAAGAAGTGCGCTCCTGGAGCTATATGAAATTCCCGTTTCTGACCAGTCTGGGTCGGGATAAAGGCTGGTACCGCGTAGGTCCTCTGGCACGCATCAATCAATGCGACCATATTACGACCCCGCTTGCGGAAGCAGCCAGACAACGCTTCAAAGCAATCGAACAGGGAAAATTCGTACACGATACCCTGGCTTACCATTGGACACGCATGATAGAAATGCTGCACTGCGCCGAATCAATCCGGGATTTGCTGCAGGATAAAGCTATTACCGGTATCGACTTACTGGCTGATATGGGAATAAAGCAAAGTGAAGGTATCGGCGTCATCGAAGCACCGCGTGGCACACTCTTTCACCACTACCGGATCGATGCGCAAGGACTCGTTACACAAGCCAACCTGATCGTTTCCACTACCAGCAACAACCAGGCAATGAACGAATCCGTCCGGGTCGTGGCCGATACCTACCTGGAAGGCAAAACAGTTACTGAAGCCTTGCTCAATCACCTGGAAGTAGCGGTACGAGCGTACGATCCTTGTCTGTCCTGCGCAACCCACGCATTAGGGAAAATGCCTCTGCAAGTAGAATTAATCGATGCCCATGGCGACTTGGTCGACCGACTGATTAAGCAAAGCTAGCATTCTCCTTTCCTGCATTGCTAACCGATATGCAGGTTTTCGATTAGCAGATTATTTCTCGGAATGTTTGGCTGCCGATCCTCCTCGCCATTTTCCTACCTGGACTAATTTATTCTTGAGGCCAGGCAATGGAAAATCACGTGCGTAAGCCTGCTCGGCATAGTGGCTGGCCTTTTCATAATTTTTCAACTTGAAGTGCAGTAACCCAAGGTTGTAAAGGGTCGTTGCATTATCTGGCTCCAGATCGGCCGCTATTTCCAGCTGTTCGAGCGCTTCTTTGTTTCTGCCGGCATGTGACAAATAAGCGCTATAGATCGACCGAACCCTGGGATCGGTTGCATTGAAACGTATCGCCCGGTCGAAAAAACATTCTACCGGATATCGCAATCCCGGAGGATGGGTGGATTTTTCCCTGATCGAGAGCTTAACGAGCGCAGCCAGTGCGCGATGATGATTGGGCCAGGCACGCAGTGTATAGTTTAGATCTGCTCCGATATTTACACTACTAACCCCCCTGACCAGATTTTCTACCTCATACGTAAAATGATAAGCTTCTACAATTTCCAGCTTGTCTTTAAGGTTAAATCGGTCCAAATAATCGAATGGACCAAAAGCATTCTTCAGTTCGCCGCAATAGTTTTTATTGCTGGCCGCTATTCCCGTAGGCGATAAAGCAAAAAGCGTCACGGCAACGAAAATTGATAGAATCTTCATAGGCCTCCAAACTTTTTTCCAAGAAATTTCAATGTCTCCTACTGGCTTCTTTCTGTAACGGAATTCAGAAGCTTGGTTAACTCATAAGCTATCGTTTCTCTGGAATTGGACAATATTTTATCCATTGATGCAATAGGCGCATTATTCTCTCTCAACAATGCAAGAAACCGACATAACCCTTCCATGATGGCTTCTTTCGAATCCAATGGGACAATCGTATCGATCCCCATGCTTCGCAGCTTTTCTGCTGTATCGCCAATCGGATCTGTTAATGCCAGAATCGGGCGCTGTGCACGCAGATATTCGTATAATTTGGCTGGAATCTGGTTGTTACAATTTGCTGCCTGCAAAACCAGCAATCCATCAACGGCCATCATTTCGCTCAATGCCTCCTTATAAGAAATTGGAGGGGCGAGAGAAACAATCGTTCCGATCCCGAAACGATCAATCAGCGATTGCAAATGATTTTCATGATGGGAAGCACGCAGAATAATATGTAGACTGTCTGCACTGATCGTGCCACGTTTCAGTAACACAGACAGGGCTTCAAATAGACAAGTCGGATCACGTTCCGATGGATAAATGATTCCACTATGCAGCAAAGTAATCCGCTCGGATTCAGCAACCGGATTCACCAGACGTGTTATGGCAGTGAAACTTGATTCATCATAACCGTTCTCTATCAGCCGAAATCGTGATGGATCAATATGGGCAAACCTCGTACGGTAGCCCTGCAGTGTACCCGGTGTGGTAAAAGCTGCTCCTGCACAATGTCTGATCGTTTTATTCTCCACCCACTCATACGCACGATAAATCAGCGGGCTAGGAGGATAATCCGGGGGCTCTACCATGGGATCTCTGAAATCAGCTATCCATGGGATGCCTGTCATACGATGCAAAGTCAAACCGATCAGGTGTGCCGTTGCAATGGGATAAGTCGACCAAATTACATCAGGCTTGTATTTCTTAATCAGATACCACCCTGTAGGTATCGCTCCAAGCCACCAGCTTACCCAGCGATCCGGCAAAGCCAGTATTCGTGGATATCGCCCCCTGCACGTTAAATGTCTTGCAGTATCCAATGCAAAAGCACGATATACACGCACTTGATCTGGAACATCTGCCAACTGGCTGGCATCGGTTTGCCGATAAGCCCGTGGAGCAACAGTCAGGACGATCGGTTCCCAATCATGATCAGGTAGATACTGAGCAAAGCGCAATGTACGCTGAATACCGCTGCTACCGCGTAACGGTGGAAAGTGATAGGCGATCATTAATACACGTTTCACCATGACCGCACCCAGTCCCAGGTTAATTCAGCGACTTGATCACGCCACTGGCGGGTAGAAAAAGTGTGATTAGCGTGCTCAAAATGAGCAAGTTCCACTTGCTTTATTTTTATGGATTCCTGCCAGCTCGTCGATGAATCGACCAGATCAAGAAATTCTCGCGCAGTCAAATCATCCCCACTGGTAATAATGAGTATTTTTCCCTGGAAGTGTTTCAACCCATTCAGCATGCGATCCGGTAAAGGTATCGGATGGCACGATGAGCCGATACCGCCTTCCACGACTGCTCCACTACTTCTCCCGCCATACAAAAAACGCTTACCGATCCCGTACAATGAGCGGATGGAAGCTATCGGATCAAACTGCCCCCTGATCAGCTTTTTCCAGAATTCCGGTTCAAACAGACGCATCAGGTAGTAATGTTTCAGATACGCCTTGGCGATACCCTGCTCTGTTCTGACCCATGGGTTCAGAAGTACCAGTCCGCCCACACGTAAATCCTGATGAGCATAGAATAATGCCGCCGAAGCCGCATCGCACAGCCCCCAGATAACCACATCTTTCAGGAAAGTGCATTTCTTGAAGAAAAAATCGACAGCACTAAGTAAATCGTCTTCGACATGTTCGAATGTCCGCATTTCGCCGTCGCTGTCACCCATACCCCGAAAATCGAAGCGCATGACAGGTATACCACGCTCTGCCAGGTAACGCGCGAGTAATACAAACTGGCGATGACTGCCGACCCGATATTGTGGCCCTCCGACGACAATGAGTACACCCCGCGTAACCGGTTGCTGCGGAATACTCATGATTCCATACAGCCATGCGTCCTGACACCGGATACGTATGGCCAATTCCTGAAAATTCATGCGCCCAACCCAGCAAATGATTCAATGGTCGCCGTCAGCAATTCCGGACATTCGCTGATTTCCTGCGTCGCCCAGAACGGTAAACCTGGGATCAATGCCACTTTTGGATCGATACCTGATCGGCCCCAGGTCTCCAGGACCGACACACTGGCAGGCGAAAGTTCGCGTCCTGCGTCCGGAATAATTTCAAACCAGTATATACCGCCGTTTTTAACGATCAGTTGGCCCATTTTCAAATCATCAATGGCAGCCGCCATTCGAGGAGAAAGTGTATAGCCCGCTATTTCGAGCGTCTGACCAACCCTCAGCATTTCACGCAATGCCTGTACACTCGAAGTCTCACCCCGATCATTCGCCATTATTTTGTTCACTAGCCTTAAACGCAAAAACTGCGTCAGGAAAGATTTACCATTGACAATGGGTTGCCAGAGAATAAATTTTGCAGAATCATTTTCTCTTGCTGTGTCCCTGGCATAATCCAGTGCAAGCAAAGCTCCCAGCCTCAGCCCCCAAAAATGGACTGATACATAACCCTTCCGGGTCAGCCACTGCTTAGCATGCGCAATATCGTCTTTCCAAATCTCCCAGGCTGCGTCACCAAAATCGCCATCGCTATCCCCACAACCATATAAATCCATCTGCAGCACACCCAATCCCATGGCAGCCAATGCCTTAGATTGCAAAGCCGCCATGCGCCTGGATTTATTCATCTCTTCCGCAAACGGGTGAATATAAAGCAACGCACTGTTTTCAGGTGAATATCCGGCAGGCGGGTGGTAAAGACAGAATCGCTTCCCAGGTGAAGCATCCAGAAAGAAAGGTTCAGCCGATACGCTTTCCATGCATGTTTTAATGCGACAATTTCTGTTCGACGAAACGAGCCAGACTCCCGAGCGTTTCAAAAGTCTGCGCACTGATTTCATCGTCATCGACTGAGAAATCGAAGTATTCTTCCAACGCCGTAATCACATTGACGACCGCCATTGAATCCAGCTCAGGAATATTCCCAAGCAAAACCGAGTTGGCTGTCAGTGCATGTTTTCGCTCCCCAAGACTTAACACATCGCCCAAAATATTCTTGACTTCTTCAAGATGCTGCATAATCACTCCATAAAAGGTTCTTACTTGCTACTAGCGGCATTTTAAGCCAGTTTTTTAAAAAACGTTGATTATTAATCAGAACTGCAATTGGGCTCTAATACCCGTTTCTGACACCTGCTTCTATTTCAGACTGCATCCTGCATTAGTGACACAAACACTGCCCCCATCCTTGCGATGCTAAATATGAAACCACTTTAAGGGCCCATCATTAGGCCAATGATTAATAACAACCTCTGCGCCATTGGTATGAAACAATAAAAAGCTGCTGGAAACGATACAATAATCGCCAATAGAACCCTAACATTTATGACGCTGGCAACTAATTGAAAATCTGGAAGGATAAGCATGAAGACAAAATTCATGTCAAATTTCATACACGATGTGTTGAGTCGTGGGTTCGTTCGATGCTACATTTAACAGCAGAAGATTTCCATAGCCCTCTTACCTGGCATACCGTATGAATTGGTCTGAACTATACTGGCATCGCATTACACCATTGCATTTGTTTCTGTGGCCGGCAAGTCTGCTGTTTATTTTATTTCAGTTCACTCGCCGCTATCTCTATCGACGAGCGATATTATCTTCAGTCCGCTTACCTGTACCAGTTATCGTTGTTGATAGCATTACAGCTGAAAGCTCCGTCAAAACGTTTCTTGTGATCTGGATCGTCAACTCTTTAAGAGCATTCGGATTACGCCCTGGTGTCATCGGCCGCGGCTACCCGGACAATCACCGTCAACCAATGACTGTCACGGTTGACAGCAATGTCAATCTCACCGGCGATCAATCGTTATTGCTCGCATATTATATGCGCGAGACCTGTCCAGTATGGATCGGTTATGATCGTATCGAAGTAGCGCGGGCCTTATTGGCTGCACATCCAGAATGTAACGTACTGATCTGTGACGATGGATTACAGGATCTCCGTTTACAACGCGACTTTGAAATCACCATCATCGACACAAGTGCCACGAATTTCGGGAATGGTTTAACTATCCCCGCTGGACCGATACGGGACAGTTTCTCACGCCTGAAATACTCAGATGTAGTAGTACTGACAGGCAATCAAAGGCAAGTACCCGATATCGGAGAGGAAGTCAGGTTATTTCATATCCACCCACTAGCAGAACGTTTTATTAACCTGGTACAACCCGAATTGATAACCACTGCGGCAATGCTCACTGATAAGCGCATCCATGCCATGGCGTGTGGGCCGGATGCCCAAAATTTCTTGGATAACCTGAAATTTCTGAAGTTAGCGATTGTCCCCCACATTTTTCCCAGTGAGCATCAGTTTACCAAAGAAAATCTTCAGATCAATGAGGCTGAAATTATTCTAATGCCGGAAGAGGATGCAGTAAAATGCTTGGGCATACACGATGAACGAATCTGGGTTTTACAACGAGAGAACACTGTTGACCCGGGATTACGTGAAGTTACCTTAAAGAGGTTGAGGGAAAAGTTTATGGATCCAAAGCTGTTAGATATTCTGGTCTGCCCATTGTGTAAAGGACCTTTGGTTTATAAAAAAGATAGAAAGGAACTGATCTGCAAGCCGGATCGACTGGCTTATCTCATCAAGGATGGCATTCCTGTCATGCTGGAGGATGAAGCGAGAAAGCTGCCTGCTGAAGAAGAAATCGAGTAGTGTTCGAATACAACGTGCCGAAACTTATCAGCTCGGCTTTGTCGATTGCCATGTTTGTTTGAACACCAGAGTTTTACGCTACGACTGTTCTGTATGTTCTAAAGGTAATTGGTAAGCCCATTCCCTCCATTTACCCAATAGTGGAAAATAGACAGCGAGGTGAATAGGGCGTTTTTCCATGCGTTGCATGATATCTGCGTAACGCTCCAGTTGTGGGCGATAGCGCAGCTGTTCCCGGTCGAGAAATTCATCGATTCCACCACCCGCATGAGACCCCGTCTTGTAATCGATAATCCAGCGTATTCCATCTGCGTCCACGAATGTTCTATCAATGATATGGAGCGATGCCGCGGCATCGCTCGTCAATGCAGATAATGCCCATTCACAATGAGCATCTTGGTGCTGATTGCTCAATATCCACCGACCTATTGTGTCATCGACACACATCGTATTGAGTGCTGTGGAAACCTGCTGTACTGCTGCGTCGAGATAGTGTGGTGCAATACCGGATTGCATAAGCAACAACCGACCTGCCTGTTCAAAACGACTCAAGTCATGCTGGCTCAGATTTTCGATTCCGATTGATCCAATATGATGTAACAATCGGTGCACAATCATTCCCACGAGCCGGGCTGGCTCGCCTGCCCAATCGAAATCGACTGACTCTGTAACCGAATCGATTTTTTCCAGAAATACGGGAACCTCAATTGCACTAGGTACAGCAGGTGGTTGCCAATCCGAAGCCAGACATATGCGGCCAGTTAATTGTGGCTCGAGATTTATACCCGGTGGTACCGCTGGACTCATCACTTTAACGTCGGCCAGCTGTGACTGAAAATATACTGCCACTGCTGACCATAATTTTGCCAGAAGTGTATCTGCAGGTGGGTCAGGGACCACATTTTCCAATGTGTCTGGATCAACTTGAATATGGCCCAGAAGATGCAAGCGGTGCTTTGCCCGGGTAGCAGCCACATATAGCAGTCGCGCTTCTTCCAACGCTGTTTTATTCTTTTCGACAGATAGAATATAAGTTGAAATCGGGTTTTTATCGTTTCCCGATGCACTGATCGGTGCGCATAACAGATCAGCAGCACCCGATTGCCCAGGGCATTCCAGCCAGTTGAGCAGCCTCTCCTGATTACGCCTGGAACGCTTACCCAATCCTGGAAGGATTACCGTATCGAATTCCAGTCCCTTGGCTTTATGCAGAGTCATAAGTTGCAATGTGTCATCGGCTGTCACATCCGGCAGGGCAAACAACCGCACAAGCTGTTCCTCTAATTCCTGCACATCCGGACGATAACCTGCCGTATCAAATTGTTCCAGTAATTGAAAGTAAACTTCAGCATCTGCTAAACCGGTTTCATCTGCCACGCAAGCTGGCCCACCCAGTTGAATCCAGGTACCTTCCACACTTCTCCGCAATGGTATTCTGTCGTACAAAGCCATAGCTTGATCCAGCACTGGCCCCACTCGTTCAAGTCGCTGGCGACCCTCTGCACTCAATTCTGTCGATTGCCCATGTAGTAAGTCGATCACCGTATATCCCGGGCTATCATTGGCGATCACATGCAGATCATATAGTGAAAGCCCGCAAAATGGTGCGCGCAGCACTGCCAGCCAAGCGATACGATCAGCCGGATGCAATAATGCACGGGTTAGTGCGATCAGATCCTGAATCACCGGACGCTGTCCCAACTGCTCGATTTCTACTGCTTGGAAACGCAGACCCGCTTGTTTCAGTCGGATAACGATGCTCGCCAAGTGTGTACGGTTACGTACGAGTACGGCGATTTTACCGTCCGGTTGCACAGCTTTCGCTTGGTGAATGATGGCTACCACTTGCTCCGCCTCAGCCCAATCATCCTTTTGCAGATAAGGATATACTGTCACTGCCTCATCACTGGAAATGGGATGAAAGGCTTCAGCCTGTGCATAAGAAACCGCACCGGCAGTTGCATCATCATAGGCAGGTAATATCCGTGGAAAATGTTGATTGATCCAATCGACGATTCGCTGCTGAGAGCGGAAATTGACTGAAAGGCGTAAAAATTTCATTGGAATCTGACCGAAGACTCCCCGATCTCGAATGTCCAGAAACAGCCCCACCTCAGCCTGTCGGAAGCGATAAATGGATTGCATCGGATCTCCCACCAGAAACAGTGTCCGTCCATCCCCTGATTGCCAACCGGCAGTTAATCGACTCAGCAATTCCGCCTGGTTAAATGAAGTATCCTGAAATTCATCCACCAATATATGGCTGATCTTGTGATCCAACGCCAATGCCAGATCCGTCGGTGCTTCCGGTTCCCCCAACGCACGAATAGCTGCCATGGTAATTTCAGTAAAATCGACTTGACTGTGTTGTTGAAAAACCAGTACCAGATAGCCGGCAGCCACTTTAAGTAATTTGAATAAAGCCTGTAAGGTTTCCCATTCCGCTTCCTCATACCGGTCCGGCGGCAATTGCCTGAGCAACAATAAATGCTGGTGAAACGACTCCTGCTCCTGCAGCACAGTCAACAAATCGAGCATATGCTGCTTCATTTCGGTAAAGCGTTTTTTTGTTCCAGCATCCCGTACTGACGCTGCTGAAGGAAAGCCTTCGTCCTTGGTAACTCGTTTTCGCCAGTCTCCGGCCTGGGTAAGCAACAGATCTGCAATTCCTTCCCAAAATAGACGGTCTCCAACTTGCCCGCCAGGCCATTCCTGCATCGCCGTGCAATAACCGATTTTAGTCTTATTACCTATTTCAGTTCCAAGCTGGTCTGCAGCAAACCGCGCCATCTCGACGATTTCCGTCTGATATTCGGCAGGAGCACATTCGACCAGCTTTCGTAAAACAGCTTCTGCCTGACTGGTTAACGCTGATTCCAAATGAGCACGTATGTCTTCAGTATCAGCAATATCGACGATATGACGCAACCATTGATCACGCTGTGCCAGCATACCTGCAATCAGCTGTTGCAATTTGTCCAAACGGTTATCCAGATGCTGAATCAAATGTGCAATCGCTGCAGTCCATTCAGCATCATTTTCCAACGCCAGAACTGTCAGTCGGGCGGCCTCCATATACAGCGTATCCGCTTTTTCCGTAACAGCAGGCAGGATTCCCTGCTCGGAACATACCGGCATTTGCCCGACGAGCTGCGCACACAAAGAGTCAATCGTCTGAATACGTAAACGGGAAGGATTATCCAGCAACTGCCAGCCCTTCTCATGATCACGTGCCAGCACTCGTCTGGCTAATTCCCAAGTCTGGCGCTCGTAATCATCTGCCGGCAACGGTTGCCGTTCAGCCTCCCATAGTGCCCGACTGATCCGCTGCTTCATCTCACTTGCTGCCTTACGGGTAAAAGTAATGGCAATGATTTCCTCGGGTTGGTCGGCTATAGCGAGCAGTACCAGAAAGCGTTGCGTCAAGAGTCCCGTTTTACCCGAACCGGCCGGGGCCTGGATGATAAAAGAATGCAGCGGATCGAGCGCCTGCCGACGCTCCGCCTGATCAGCGATCTCTGACCTCATATCCGTATTCTCAAAACTCATGTACAAATATTTTCGGTGTTCTTAAACCTAGAAACCGCAGTTGGATGCGCCCAAGTGTGCCAGACATGCAATCGGGTGCATAGCAATCTCTATTTTAAATACAATCATTTATCCAGGTAATCAGTATGCATCGTGCATGCCGTCAGCTCATCGATTCTGCATAATGGTTTCAATGCACAATGAGTGCAAGTTAGCGGATATTGCTTAGGATCTGCTTCGGCTTCCCCGGCCAGAAAACTCAGTGCCAGTTTTTCCAGTTCCTGGCGCCAGTCAGCCAGTATTTCAGACCAGCTCTCGTAATCGCGTGTCTGCTCCAATCGTCTGAAGACACTCATACCAGGCATAGTGCATTCCTCCTCACGTACCACACCTTTGAAAGTGAGATCCCCTGTCCTGATCTGCGCAAACGCAATCCCGGCCGGTTCATCGGCAAAAACCAGACTGTACAGAGGTAACTGAGGATCGTCCGGACGTTCACCAAACCATTGACTCGGTTTGACTAAGCCAGTCTTATAATCGATGAGTAACTTACCGCCACACACCAGCTCATCAATACGGTCGATTCTCAAATGCACACGCAATCCGCTCAGGTTCAGTTCAGCTTCCTTTTCTCGGTTTAATACACGAAAAGGTGGGCGGTATTTTTCCAGTTCCAGCCACGCCAGCGTGAGACGATGCAGCCGTTCGAATTCCAGCGACTGCAAACGCTTGCCGAAAGTTTGTGGATAACGTGGTGCAATTTCATGAATCGCCTCATGTACCCTGTTTGCGATTAACTCATTCAACTGATCCTGTGACATAGCCATCAGCGTTTCCGACGAATCCAGATCGGCCCAGATCGTCTCCATTACCCGATGCAAGAGACTGCCACGCACTCGTGCATTCAAACCGATTTGAGCCCTGCCCAGCGGACGTGCTCCCAGCCTCAACTCTGCAAAAGCAAGAAAAGGGCAGGCTGCCTGTAGTTTGAATAACCGGCTACCGCCTGTAACATCCGTTTCGTTAAAAGGCGGGGCCGGATCCTGTGCACGTACGACCAGTCGACGGCTGTGATATACACTATCCAGCCAGGTTTCCAGTGGATTCACGGCAGATATCTTTTCGTCCAGTACCGGAAAAGTCTCGATCAGCGGACTCGGACTCAGATACTCATCCCCGTTTCGCTGCGGATAACTGAGAATGACTTCATTTGCACTTGCAGTTATCCGCTGTAGCAACGATTTGGCTACACGCAATTCGCGCTCCGCACTCGAATGCGGTGTACCGGCTCTTTGCTGTAAAGGCAAAGGAATGAAGGGATTGGGCCTAGGCGGTACAGGCCACACCCCATCATGTAACCCCGTGATCCATATGTGGTCGAATTGCAGGCCATTGGTTTCGAGAAGTCCGAGAACCTGAACGGGAACTGCTGGAGATTCTGGCTGGAAAACTGTACCAGCCATCATCTGTTTCAGCCGATCCAGTGCCATGTCCAGACTGATTGGTCGCGTAACCCAATCCAGTGTCGCGAATTCTCTCAACAGAGACTGCCAGGCTTGAATGACCTGATATTCCTCACTGGATAAAGTCCGGCTACCAGGCCAACCGGCCATCTTCAGCCATTGCTCGAATCTTTGTGCCCACGTTCCCGGGCTGGCCAAAGCTGGTCGCATTCGTATCGATTCCACCAAATCGCTCCAATACTGCACCAGCAGAGGACACGAATAAGCTTGCCCATGCCGGGATGCATATACTAATAGCGTCTGTATGGCAACATTCCATTCACCTGTTTCACGCAGGCACGCATCCAGTAGCGCACGTGCACTTGCTTCCTGCTCCCAGCCTGCAATGAAAGATGAGCGCAGCAACCGACCGATATGCGGCAGTTCGACGATCGGCTCCGACAAATCGAGAATATCCAGCGCCGCACCGACGAGTGGAAACCGGTTGAGCGGTTTACCCAATGACAGGTTATAAGGACGCATCAGATCATGCTGCCCTGGCTGCAAAGCCTGCGGGACAAGTACTTCGTCCAGTACCTGGACTACTATTTCCCGCTGCGTGGCTAATTCCGGTACCACCAGCGCGATACGAGTTGCAGGATTAGCTTCCAAACGCTGTCGAATCCAGCAGGCAGCAAGCCGTATCTCACTGCGCTCCTCTGTACAGCCTATCTTCCCAACTCGAGCCGATTCACCAGATAATTGCAGCCACTGTGGCCTACAGCCTGTTCTAGCCACAGCATGCAGCAAAGACAACTGCTGCGGTGTCAATTCATCGAAACCAAGCAGTACCAGTTCGTCAGACCACTGCACCCTATTCTGCTGCAAGCAATCCTGCAGTATCTTGGGCAAAGCAGCAAAGGAGAGCCAGCCATTCTCCTGACATCTTGCCTCAAACGCCTGCAACAATTTCCAGAACAGCTTGCTGTCAGCATTGTAGTCAAAATCTGCTGCTTGCAAAGGAATATGCCATGCATGGAGCATCTGCCAAGCGTCCATAATGCGTGTAACTGTCTCATTGGTAACACGCAATGAAAAATCCCCGGCGTATTCCCAAAATATTTCCCACCAGATATGACGTTCCTGATGAGAAGAAAGCAAAAGCACAGACTTTTGTCCAAAAGATATAATGGCTTCCTGCCATAATCGCTGTAACCAGGTATTCCAAGGTAGAATATCGGGCGCAAGCCATGTCTGATACCCTTGCGAAATTTTAACCCGGTCGAAAATCTGACGCAGTGTACGGGTAAGCCGCTGGTTTCCTGTCACAATCGTTGCACGGCGATCCAATCTTTGGATAATATCTGCAACGTTGGTCTGCTGAGGGTCAAGGAAACAAGCTGTTATAGTCGGATCCTTCATGCTTTCTGTGCAGGCTGACAGTCGGTACTATAAGTAGGTAAAATGGCGGGCTTCAATATAACAAACAGTCTTTATCAGGAGAATGAATGAATATAATATGGAATGGGTTGCTGATTGCCATGGCAATATCTTGGTCAGGCCTGGTTTTTTCCGAACAAACCGAGGGACAGGAAGCAGCCGGAGAAGCTTCATCCCCCGCACCTGCAGAGGTAGCTGCACCAGCGGAAACCGCGACAAAGGCTGCTGATGAGTCATTGCCGAGTGGTATCGGCTGGCGACTGGTACGAAAACTGGAAATGGGAAATTCAGGTAAATTTGTGAATATGGTGCTCATAGACAAAGATCGACAAATGGATAAAACGGTTTACAGTGCCGCTATTCATAAATTGTGTAGCAAAGAAAAGGAATTTTGCAGAATACGTTTCTGGATTCAGGAATATTTCATACCAGAAAAGCTTACACCTACAGCAGATCAGTTAAAAGCGCAGAAAGCGGATTACCTGTTCAATCCCGCTGGGGGTATTCATAGAACGCAATGGTCCTGCACTGTCGATCATGACAGAAGTCAGTGCATTGATTGGTAAATCATTTTCCAGTTTTTAATACCCTCGGATGCACTGAATCAATGTAAGTAAAAAGCATCTCCTCAACGAACAGTTTAGGGTTGAGTGGATGGCGCGCCAATTGCTGCAAGGCAGTTAGGTCGCGCCATAAAAACGCAACAGGAATCGGATCAATAGTCATAGCAAGTTGTTTTATGACAGTTTCCTGTTGCAAATGATAATGGATTTTTCCTGTTACATAGCAGCGCATCAGATCGTAGCACCATTTCTGCAACCATCCGACGACACTCGGCAAATCCAGTTTATGCAGCTTTTCCGCTAGCCCAATCGGATCAAGCTCCTTGGGTGCACAAAGGCATTGAATAAAGTCGATATGACGTACAGCATGCTCCTCATCATATTGCAATGCCAGCAGTGGTGCGAAACCCGACATAGCGAGACGAAAATCGGGGTCTTCGACTCCTTGCTGAAACAGCCAATCTCTTGCGAGTTTCCGGTCTGGAACCGGCATTGTAATCTGCTGACAACGGCTTCGGATTGTAGCTGGAATCGCCGACGCACGGTGTGTGACCAGAATAAACAGAACTTTTGGCGGTGGTTCCTCCAGTTTTTTCAGCAGAGCATTGGCGGCGGCAGTATTCATTGCCTCTGCTGGATGAATCAGTATCAGTTTATAGTGATCCTGGTGGGCGCTCAGATAAATAAAATCGTCCAGTGCACGAATTTGCGCAATACTGATCTGCTGACTTAGCTTTTTTCTGGATTTTGTATCATCTGTATCGGCCTTATTTGCTTTCCTCTCGCTCTCTGATATTTCTGCCGATTCCGACAAAGCTTCCGGCTCAAGCATACGAAAATTCGGATGCTGCCCTTGTTCGAACCAGCGACAGCCCGGACACTTTCCACACGCCATACCCACCGTATCGACCTGCTCACACAGCATAGATTGAGCTAGATTGCGCGCCCAGGCCAGCTTACCGATCCCCATCCGTCCTTTCAGCAGCATAGCATGGGCTCTCAAGACACCTTGCTGCCTGAACTGCTGCCAGAGGGTCTGTTGCCAAGGATAAATTTCTGCAGGCATCACTTTTCAACCTGTATTTGCTTCGCCCAGAAATCCTGCATGATATCCGCCAATATTGCCTCGATATCAGCAATTGGCAAACTGCTATCCACAACCTGTATCCGCTGCGGAAACTGTCGAGCACGCTGCAGATAACCCTGTCGTACCCGCTTGAAAAATGCGTCAGATTCACTTTCGAAACGATCGATAACCTTGACGGACTCGACCCGCTTTCTACCCAGTGCGACCGGCACATCGAAATATACGGTCAAATCCGGAACAAGGTTATCCTGCACCCATCGTTCCAGGATTGTCAATTTGTCTGATGCAACCCCTCGTCCGCTCCCCTGATAGGCGAAACTGGCATCAGTAAAACGATCCGAAATTACCCAATCCCCCCGGTTCAATGCAGGTAAAATCACTTTATCCAGATGCTCCCGCCGTGCCGCAAACATCAGCAATGCCTCGGTTTCTGCATGCATGACTTGACGATGATCCAGCAGCAAATCCCGTAATTGCTCGCCCAGCATGGTGCCACCTGGCTCACGCGTGACGACTACCTTCACCCCCTTGCAGTGCAGAAATTTCTCCAGCCACGCAAGATGCGTACTTTTCCCTGCTCCATCGATTCCTTCAAAAGTAATAAATTTTCCGCGCTGCAAGATAATTGCTCGATTAAAATCGTTGATAAAATCAGCCTTCTGATACAGGGTATTCTCTCAAACCAAAGCATCCGCTGGAAGACGTCCATGCAAATCAATGCAGCCGGCTATCTTGAGCCTGCACTTGAACCTGTAACAAGTATTCCATCACCCAATTATGACGCACGACCAGCCGGGAGTGTCATCAGTTTATTGGTCATTCACTCTATCAGCTTACCCCCGGACGAGTTCGGGGGTGAAGGTGTGATCGAACTTTTCACTAACCAGCTCGATCCGCTGGCTCATCCCTACTATCAATCATTGCGAGACTTCAGAGTTTCGAGTCATTTTTTCATTCGCCGTAATGGTGAAATCATTCAGTTCGTACCCTGCACGATGCGCGCCTGGCACGCTGGTATCTCATGCTGGCAGGGACGCACGCATTGTAACGATTATTCTATCGGTATCGAACTGGAAGGCAGCGATAATCAGCCGTTTGAAGCAATACAATATGTTCGACTAACTACCCTCACCCAAGCATTATTGACAGCTTACCCTATCAATAATATCGTCGGTCACGCCGATATTGCACCGCAAAGAAAAACCGACCCTGGCCCCTATTTCGATTGGCAGGGTTACCAACAAGCACTTAACTGCACGCATTTCTGCCGGAGGATAAATCGATCCGGGATCCGGATAGCTATCCGTTAATCAGCCAAGATCAGTCCTTCGATTACGCATCGATGCAGAAATATACATTGCCATTATTGACAAAATGGATAAAGTATTGTAATCATCACTTGTCATTAATGAGAATGACAATCATTTATTATAACTGGAGGTTCACATGTTACTCACTGAAATTATAAAGAAAATTAAAAATCCGTGCTTATTATTCATTATCTTTTTTTTCACACAATGACAATCAATGCTCAATCACTATGCAACTGGACTGTAGAAATGGGTAATTGTATGCCTTGTGGCTTATTTTCACCATCATATCAGCGTGTACAAGCCGAGCATTGCGTGGCTTGTGGTGGTTTTTGTAGTTCTTGGGGATTATTAGCCCAAAACGATACTTCTCTATTTGAATCTCAAGGTTATGCTGTTGAGAAAGTTGAAACTGAAGACGGTCCCATCGCTGTCATCAGTAGTAGCAGTCCTGTAGTGGTAACGTCTGATGTAGAGCCATTTATCTCGATTGAAGAGGTAAAAGAAATCGGAAAAATCAATGCGCATGCTGCAATCATTTTATTGCATTTTAATCCGGATTATTTTACTAATATACCTTTCATAAAAGGTTCAGGAGGCTCACCACATAAAGCTACATCAGAGACACTCCAACTTGTCATCAATAAGGAAAATGACCCTGATCTATACAAATCAGTATCGATTCCTTTAGAAGAAGGAAAATATATCGATATGACATGGGAGCTCAATAAGGAATCCAATGTATGGGTCTTCAAAACAATGATTCGCGATGAAGAGGGGGCTGCATATGGAGCTGTTTACCCGGATATTGAGGTTTCTGTAACGCCTGATCGCCCTTATCGCATGACAGGATGGAGAATTGCCCCATGAATACTCTGTTAAACATCACCGCATTTTTGGCGTTGATATCGGCCATGAATTTTGCTCTAGCCGAGTCTGTTGACCTTGAGAAAGCAGCCCTTCGCTTTGCCACTGCCTATTCAGAAAATTCCTTCAAAGGAAAAACAGACTGGTTGGAAAATGCCATGAATCCCAAACTTGCCAGGAAGATGAGTGACTCGGGCGTGTCAATGAAAGATTATGTTGAACTCAGACACAGCGTTTATTTCTCTGAGCCAATCATGACAGTCACCGAAGAGTTAGGCCAGCCTCATATAATCAAAGCAGGGTCTGAAATCGCCGCTTTTGTTCCCTGGCGCAAAGAGAGAGATTATGGAATCTACCTGGCAAAATCGGTTGGTCTTTATATGCTATTTACCGCGGATGGTGGAAAAACCTGGTCGATTTATGATAATGACTGCTCACATCGTAAATTTCTTAAACAATCTTATCCGGAAATCTATGCGCAGGTAGATTTAGAAAAGGTTGCTCAATTCCATTCTGCTGCCGCTATCATTGACAGCAGCAAAGTGGAAATAGTCAAACAATAAGCTATTGTTTAATAAAACACTACCGGTTATGGTCCGTGCATGGACCATAACCAAAATCCCGGAACAGAATAGATAACCGAGACAACCTTTGCTACTCTTTCACGGGAGTAGGCGTACCCAGTTTCAGTCCGCTCAGTTGTTCAATCAGCGCTCGCCTCTCGTTTTCCATGTCCTGATAACGTGCGTAGAGCTCATCCAGATCACTGGTAAAACGCTGTATCCGATCGAGACGTTCCTTGCGACGCTTTGTCATATCCTCGTACTTAGGAATTTCCCCGCCGATGACTACCTCTCCCTGGGGAAGCAACGCCTCATCGCCCTGTGTGATCTCATGACGCCTAAGCTCTTGCAGCATCTGGAATTGCTGGAATAAAATCTGCTGCTCCTGTTGTAGTTGCACGATTGCTGCTTCCAGTTCCTGGATCTGCCTGTCCGTATCTGAAGCGGCAAACGCAGAGATTGAAACCAGCAGCAAACAGAAAAGTATCAGTTTCATACAGCCTCCTGAAAACGGTCTGGTTGAAAACCCGGCCGCAAAACCGGCAGCCGTTCAGCTCAGATATGGATCGCCCGCTTATCCACACCCAGTGCAGCTTCATGCAGGACTTCAGAAAGTGAAGGATGTGCGTGCACGATACGCGCCAGATCTTCGCTGCTAGCAGCGAATTCCATGGCCACCACGGCTTCGGCGATCATTTCCGAAACATACGGGCCGATCATATGCACACCCAGAATACGATCGCTCTCAGCATCAGCCAGAATTTTGACAAATCCGACAGTTTCTCCCAACGCACGAGCACGCCCATTGGCCATAAACGGAAATTGCCCCACCTTGTAAGCAATACCTTCTGCCTTGAGTGTTTGCTCGGTTTTACCTACCCAGGCAATTTCCGGCGCGGTATAAATCACCCATGGCATAATTTCAAGGTCGACCCGAGCAGACGAATCAGGTGTATCACCACGCTGATTCGACGCAATCCACTCCGCGACAGCGATACCTTCCTCAGAAGCTTTATGCGCCAGCATCGGTCCTCTGACAACATCTCCGACTGCGTAGACATCAGGCAGATTGGTCCGGCAGAACTCATCCACTTCGATATACCCACGCTCATCAAGTTTCAATCCAGCTTCTTTCACGCCCAGGCCAGTGGTATTAGCCATACGACCTACTGCCACGATAAGTTTGTCTACCTTCAGTTTCTGTACGTTCTCTTCGCGATCGACATACTCAATATCCACCCCACTCTTCCCCGCTTTGGTTGACTTGATCTCCACCCCAGTATGAATGACCAAGCCAGTCTCACGCGTCAGAGCTTTGTAGGCTTCCTTAGCGACCTGTTCATCGGCTGCCGGCAGAAAATCAGGCTGAGCTTCCAGCAATGTTACTTCTGCACCCAGTCTGCGCCAGACACTCCCCAGTTCCAGACCAATGACGCCTGCTCCGATAACGGCCAATTGTTCAGGTATTTCCTGCAAAGCCAAAGCGCCAGTATTATCAAGAACATTGACACCATCCACCGATGCTACCTTCAATGTACGCGGAGAAGAACCTGTGGCGATAATGACATGCCTGGCCCGGATAGATTTCTCTTCCTCATCATTATTGTTGATCTGAATTTCCCAGGTATCCTCCTCTTTGCTACGTTTCCGCAGCCTCCCCCGACCATGCAAAGCGGTTACTTTGTTCTTTTTGAACAACATCGCAATCCCACCGGTAAACGCTTTAACTATTTTATCCTTGCGGGCGATCATGGCAGATACATCCACCGAAAGTCCGTCCAGCTTAATACCATGCTCGGCAAACTTATGTTCAGCACGCGCGTAGTTTTCGGAAGATTCCAGCAATGCTTTGGAAGGGATACAACCAACATTGAGACAGGTGCCACCCAAGCTCGGCTTACCCTGTTCATTTTTCCAGTCGTCGATACATACCGTATCAAGCCCCAGTTGCGCACAGCGAATAGCTGCCACATATCCCCCCGGGCCTGCACCGATGACTGCCACATCAAATGTTTTATCCATAATTTTTAGAATGATAAAAATTGTTTATCGGAACTCAGCCTGAACTTCGAAATCTGTAAAATTCGTTTAAATTGTAATCTCACAAGGGCAGCGTATCATTTTCCGGACCAACTGTACTGATCTCCCTTACTGCACTGACAAATTGTCCTATTTCACGCAACTGAATCATGGAATAGGCTGCTCGCCGTCCACGCATACGTGCCAACCTTGCCATACTTGCAGCAGAAAACTCCCATTGCAGGGAATCGAGTAACTGATCTACGGAATCAGTATCATTGCATACCAGCACCATATCACAACCTGCCTGTAAAGCTTGCTGAGCCCGCTGAGTGATACTGCCATAACTGCCAGCAGCCTGCATGCACAGGTCGTCACTGAAAATACAGCCTTCAAAACTCAGCCCCTGTCGCAAAATATCCTGTAACCACTTTCTGGAAAAACCTGCCGGATGCCCATCGATTTCAGGGTAAACAACGTGCGCAGCCATAACACCAGAAAGCCCGTAATCAATCATCTGGCGAAAAGGAATCAGATCTTCCATCTCGATATCCACATATGCACGTGAATCAACAGCAGTCTCAATATGGGTATCCGCCTGGATGGCACCGTGTCCGGGAAAATGCTTACCGACTGCTTCCATCCCCGCCGCTTTCAAACCGCGCATCAGGTCATGTGTCAGTTCGGCAACCGCTTGCGGTTCACGGTGAAAAGCACGATCACCAATCACACAGCTTTGTCCGTAATCCAGATCGAGTACCGGCGTAAAGCTCAGGTCAACTCCACAAGCCTTTAATTCTGAAGCCAACACATAGCCAATTTGCCAGGCTAAATGGCGTGCTCGACGTGGGTGGCTGTCCCAGATTTTTCCCAGCTTGCGCATTGCAGGTAACTGGGTAAAACCCTCCCGGAAACGCTGCACTCTGCCACCTTCCTGATCAACTGCAATAAGCAAGGGAGGATAACGTACAGCACGTATTTCTGCCGTTAATTCAGACAATTGCCCGGGTGATTCATAATTACGGGCAAACAGGATGACACCGCCCGTAAGTGGATGCAACAGCCTAGTCCGGTCACTCTCCGACAGCCTCGTGCCCGCAATATCAAGTACGACCGGACCCAATGACATGATTATTTTTCCAACACAACGAAAGCACTTGCCAAGGTCAGTTCATCGCTGATGGAAAGATGATGACTGACGATACCACGCTGCCCTATCCAGTCAGCCAATTCCTGATGAAACTGAAAATACGGTTTTCCTTGAGTGTCATGTAGGACAGCAATATTTCCGAATATAACCGGCGCACGCAAACCGGTACCGACTGCTTTGGAAAATGCTTCCTTGGCAGCGAAACGCTTTGCCAGAAATACTGCCGGCTTAGCATGTTTCAAATAATCCGGCCACTCGGACTCTGCCAGTACACGCCTGGCAAAACGCTCGCCATAACGTTCCAATGAACGAGCGATACGTGCAGGATCGACCAGATCGGTACCGATACCGTAGATCACACACGTGCCTCCCGGATGAGTGTTTTCATTTCGCGTACAGCTTGAGCAAATCCGACAAATAGTGCCTGGGCAACGATGGCATGGCCGATATTCAGTTCGGATAATTCCGGTATCGCTGCGATAGGTCCGGTATTCTGATAATGTAACCCATGCCCGGCATTAACCTGCAATCCCTGACTGATACCATACGCTACCATACTGCGAATCGCTTCCAGTTCAACCTGCTGCTCATCTTCGGTCTTAGCCTCTGCATAGCGGCCCGTATGCAGTTCGATCACCGGAGCACCTGCTTTGACTGCAGCATCAATTTGCCCGGGCTGTGCATCGATGAATAATGAGACACGAATTCCTGCCTGGGCCAGGCGCTTACAGGCACTTTGTACCTGTTCAAAATGCCGGATAACGTCTAGCCCACCTTCGGTCGTTAATTCTTCACGCCGCTCGGGAACCAAGCAGACATCGTGTGGTTTAATTCGGCAAGCAAAAGTGATCATCTCTTCCGTTACCGCGCTTTCCAGGTTCATACGGGTTTTGAGCCGTTCACGCAAAATTTCCACGTCCCTGTCTTGGATATGACGGCGATCTTCACGTAAATGGAGTGTAATCGCATCTGCACCGGCCGTTTCTGCAATCAGCGCCGCCTCGACCGGATCAGGATAAGTAGTGCCTCGTGCCTGACGCACTGTCGCCACATGATCGATGTTAACACCCAAAGCTATCATTTGAACTCGACTTCCTCAGTTGTTATTTTCTAATATTTCCCAGATTACTAAATTTAACCTGTCGACCCAGCAATCAAATAAGCGGACAGCTACTAGCGACAGGATATCCTTTTATTCGTAACCCAGACTTTTCAGTGCACTCACATCATCTGCCCAGCCAGTCTTCACTTTGACCCAGACTTCGAGATAGACTTTGCCGCCAAACAATGTTTCCATATCCTTACGTGCCTGGGTAGCCATCTCTTTCAACTTCTTCCCCTGTTTACCAATTATGATGGCCTTTTGACTGGGCTTTTCAACCAGAATACACGCATGAATGCGGCGTAAATGACCTTCCATGGTAAATTGTTCGACAACCACGCTAACTGAATAAGGTATTTCCTCCCCGATCTGGCGGAAAACTTTTTCACGCAATAATTCCGCGGCCAGGAAACGCTCGCTACGATCAGTTATCTCATCCTCGGCAAATAAAGGTGGATTCTCTGGCAAACAGCGGCGAATGGTTTCTATCAGCTCAGACAATTGTTTGTCCTGCAAAGCACTGACCGGGACGATAGCAGCAAAATTAAATATATTGGTCATTTCCTGGATGAATGGAAGCAGTTGTAGCTTATCCTGCAATAGATCAATCTTGTTGATCACCAGAATAACGGGACGATCCGTAGGTAGCCGCCTGAGCACCGCTTCATCCCGCCGATCGAACTGTCCGGCTTCAATCACAAGCACAATGACATCCACATCCTGCACGCTTTGCATAACGACCCGGTTCATTACCTGATTGAGCTGACTGCGATAACGCGTCTGGAAACCAGGCGTATCTACAAAAATGAACTGTGCCTGTGTATCAGTCAATATTCCATGAATCCGGTGACGGGTAGTTTGAGCTTTTCTGGAAGTGATACTAATCTTCTGTCTAATCAAATGATTCAACAAAGTAGATTTACCGACATTGGGCCGCCCCACGATGGAAACGTAACCAGTTCTGTAGCCAGATATGCTCATAAAAGGATGTGTACTCGGTAATCGGGTAAGAAAGGCCCAGGCAGACTGGACAAATTGGATGTTACGGGCAAATAAAATGCAATGGAACTCAGTGCTGTATAATAGTGAGTTCATATGCTTGCCGTGCAGCATCCTGCTCAGCACGACGGCGACTGGTACCCTCGCCTGTTGTACGAATATCGAACCGGGCAATCACGCATTCCACATGAAATATCTGTGAATGCGTATCTCCACTCACAGACAGCACAGTATATTCAGGTAATGCTATTTTGCGGCTCTGCAGATATTCTTGCAATAAGGTTTTAGGATCTTTACCAAGTGTAGTAGGATCCAGTCCCTGCAACAGCGGATCATATAACCTGGCTATCATCTGCTCGGCTTCCTTGAATCCGCTTTCAAGATAAACCGCGCCGATAACCGCCTCCAGTATATCTGCCAGAATGGATGGACGACGGTGCCCACCGCTTTTGCGTTCCCCCTCTCCGAGCAGAACCAGATCTCCGAGATCCAAGCTGGAAGCCAGTTGATATAACGCCTGCTGGTTAACAAAATTGGCACGCAGTCTGGTCAGATCTCCTTCCGGTAGGAGTGGGAAATATTTGTATAGCAGTACAGAAATCGCGCAATTCAGTACGCTGTCTCCCAGAAACTCGAGGCGCTCGTTATTTGGGAAACCAAAACTACGGTGAGTCAACGCTTCCTGCAACAGCTCTGGCTGCTTGAAAATATAGCCAATTTTTCTGAAAAGAACACCGAGATCCTGTTCTTTCGGACTTTTTGCATGACGTGAAGAAAACTTGCGGCCAATCATTGATTGCTAGCAGCATTGAAATCAATTAATAAAGAAACATTTGCAAATAAAGGTTTTTTAACCGTATAACTGACACTCAGAATAACCTGCTCGTTTTGCTTATTGATGATGAGATCATGGCCGCTCACGGATTTGATTTCATCGACAGCTGCACGTTTATCAAAAGCCAGGCGCAATTCCTTTGCCGTTGCATCCTGCAGCCCGGAATCATTAACAGTAGCCACCAGTGCTCGTTTGACGGCAGCATATTCGACGAAGGCAGGAATCACCCTCATCCCTAAAATCGCAACCAATACGATTATTACGGACCATACCAATAAACCGGACAGACTAATCCCTTGCTGTCCCTTTCTCATCGGAAAATATATTGGATACACGATATCTCCTGGATTGAAACCAAAAGGTTGGTAACTATTTGATTGAAGTACCTATCCTGCTTAGGTCATTGAAATTCCACCAGATCAGGAAAGCTTTGCCAATAATGTGACTTTCCGGCACGAATCCCCAATAGCGACTATCGCTACTGCCATCACGGTTATCTCCCAGAGTAAAATAATTACCTTCCGGAATATTGCAGGTAAAGCCCGTCCGGTCAAACGTACAATGATCTCGATATGGAAAATGATGGACGGCAGATAACTGTATATCCGGCATTTCTTGATTGATGAGAATATTATATTCGTTCCCATCCATATTCTCCTTAAATCGTTGCGTATAGATGTAAGCCAAGCCGGATTCTATGTATTTGTAATCTCCGTTCGGTTCAAGCTGAATAGGAACACCATTGATACTCAATCGCTTATTACGGTAGACCACAGTATCACCCGGTACACCGATCACCCGTTTGATGTAATCGATTGATGGATCTTCTGGAAAACGAAATACCATGACATCGCCACGTTTGGGCTCATTGAGGTCAATAATCTTGAGATTCACCACCGGCAATCTGATTCCGTAGGTATATTTGTTGACCAATATAAAATCGCCCACCAGCAATGTAGGAATCATCGAACCAGAAGGTATTTTAAAGGGTTCGACCAGAAATGATCGTAAGCAGAATACGATCAGGATGATGGGAAAAAAGCTTTTGGGATATTCGATCCACCATGGCTCTACACTGCCGGGTGTACGTCTGTGCTTCAGGAATAAGCGATCGAGCAGCCAGATTCCACCCGTAATTACCAATAAAATGAGTAACACTAAAGGAAAATTCATGATATCTCAGTACTCACTCGACCTTAAAAATATGCTGATTAAATATATTTGCACTTTTCCTCCCTGCATCACTTGTTATCCACCTGCAAAATGGCAAGAAACGCAGCCTGAGGAATTTCCACATTTCCAACCCGTTTCATACGTTTTTTCCCTGCCTTTTGCTTCTCCAACAGTTTACGTTTGCGTGTAATATCTCCCCCGTAACATTTTGCCAATACATTCTTACGCAGAGCTTTGACATTTTCACGAGCTACGATATGTGCGCCAATAGCCGCCTGTACCGCAATATCAAACATCTGCCGCGGAATGAGCTCACGCATTTTCTGAGCCAGCTCCCGTCCACGTTGCTGGCTGCTGCCACGATGCACAATCAGGGACAAAGCATCTACTCTTTCACCATTGATTAGTATATCGAGCTTAACCAGATCAGCAGCCCTGAACTCTCTGAATTCATAATCCAGCGAAGCATAACCACGACTCACGGATTTTAATTTATCGAAAAAATCCATGACAACCTCATTCAGTGGCATTTCGTAAACGAGCATTACCTGTCTGCCCATATACTGCATGTTTTTTTGGATTCCACGTTTGCCTGTGCACAACGTTATCACGGTACCAACATATTCTTCTGGGACCAGGATAGTCGCAGTAATAATAGGCTCTCGTATTTCCTCTATCCCGGATGCATCAGGTAATTTAGATGGGTTCTCGATTTCCAGAACTCTACCATCACGCATGGCAATTTGATAAACCACTGTAGGAGCGGTGGTAATGAGATCCATATCATATTCTCGCTCCAGCCTTTCCTGTACGATATCCAGGTGTAATAATCCCAGAAATCCGCAACGAAACCCAAAACCGAGTGCCTGTGAAGTTTCCGGCTCGAAATGCAGGGAAGCGTCGTTCAACTGCAGCTTTTCAAGTGCTGCACGCAAAGCATCATATTGATTGGATTCTACCGGGTAAAGACCGGCAAAGACTTGCGGTTTGATTTCCTTGAATCCTGCCAAAGGTTCACTGGCAGGCTGATCCGCCAGTGTTACGGTATCACCCACCTTAGCTGATTTCAGGTCCTTAATACCCGAAATTATAAAACCGACTTCACCAGCACTCAGAGCTTCCCGATTGACCGCTTTCGGCTGGAATACGCCTACTTGCTCACATAAATGACTGGTTTTACTGGACATAAGCAGAATCTTGTTACCAGGCTTCAGCACGCCATCCACTACTCTAACCAGCATGACAACCCCCACGTAGCTGTCGAACCATGAATCTATTATCAACGCCTTTAATGGCGCATCGATGTTTCCCTTGGGGGGTGGAATCTGTGCCACGACCATTTCCAGAACATCCTCTATTCCTTCACCGGTTTTAGCACTGATACGCAGAGCATCCTTGGCCCCGATTCCGATAATATCTTCGACCTCGGCAATTACCCTGACCGGATCTGCTGCAGGCAAATCAATTTTGTTCAATACCGGGATGACCTCGACACCTTGTTCGATTGCGGTATAACAATTTGCAACAGTTTGAGCTTCCACACCTTGAGAAGCATCGACAACCAACAGAGCACCTTCACAGGCAGATAGCGATCGAGACACTTCATAGGAAAAGTCAACATGGCCAGGCGTATCAATTAAATTCAGCAGATAGCTTGTGCCATTTCGCGCCTGGTAACGTAAAGCTACTGTCTGTGCTTTAATAGTGATGCCGCGTTCACGCTCCAGATCCATAGAATCGAGCACCTGCTCTTCCATTTCTCGTTCGGACAAACCACCACAGAGCTGGATAATGCGATCGGCAAGTGTGGATTTGCCATGATCGATATGGGCAATGATGGAGAAATTACGGATGTGTTGCATCAATAGAAATTCTTAGAAAACTGGAAAATTGTAAGCAGCAAAAGCGAAAGAAGGGATTGTATACAAATCAGTGGGGGGAAGATAGATTTTCCCTACTCCGTCAGATTAATGGAATATAGCAATCAGCTTTACGGATACGGGACTAAAGATTTTTATTTTGTGAGCTAAATTCAAACTACTCACTAAATCTTAAAATCTTATTCTTATGTTTTTACATCAAAATAGAAAATTGGAAAGGTGAATAATACCTCCCCTAAGAAAGATAACTATCGACTGCATTCACGTCTAGAAAATAATGACACAGCTCTCTTTTCTCTGACACTGCGAACAAAACGGGGACACGTTCGCCATACAACTTAGTCAGATCTTCATTACCGTCAATATTGATTACCTTAAATTCAAACTGAGTGCTTTTCTGTAATACGTAAAGGGAAGCAATCATCTCTTCACAGAGATGACAGCCCTCCTTTCCATATACGATCAGCTTTTTGGGCCCTGCCGGATCACTCATCGTTACCAATTGACCAGTACTTTATTGATCGATCTTCAGGGTAATAAAAGTCGTCATATCTCCTCTTCTTATCAGTAAAGCGATATTACGCCCTTTTTTTGTATCATCCAGCAATTTATTGAATTGCTTAATAGATTTGATATCCTGATTATTAAATCCCAGAATAATATCACCGCGACGTATGCCTGCTCTGCCTGCGATCCCGTCATAGACTTCTTCAACTAACAAGCCATTCTCCACACCAAGCTGCCTTTTCTGGTTTTCAGAAAGCTCCCTCAAAGCAAGACCAAGTAGACTAGTAGTATCTCCTGATTTACTTTGCTTCTGCTGAAAGGTATCGTCATCATCTGTCGGCATTTCACCCACTGTAGTGGTCAATTTTTTGATTGACCCATTACGCCATACCTCAACAGCTACCCTAGAACCAGGCTTCGTATTCCCGACAATACGCGGCAAATCACTGGAGGTTTCAATATCTTTACCATCAAATTTCAGGATAACATCTCTTATCTTGATACCTGCTTTGTCAGCCGGGCCATCCTTTTCTACCGAAACGACTAATGCTCCACGCGATTTTTCCAGGTTAAAGGACTCAGCTAACTCATCCGTCATCTCCTGTATCATGACCCCGATTTTCCCTCGGGAAATCTTGCCGTGAGCCTTGAGTTGATTGGCAATTTCAGCTGCCACATCGATTGGGATGGCAAAGGACAATCCCATGAAACCACCCGTACGGCTATATATCTGTGAGTTAATCCCGACGACCTCACCCTGCATGTTGAACAAAGGACCACCTGAATTACCTGGATTGATTGCCACATCGGTTTGTATGAAAGGTACATAGCTTTCCTGTGCAAGCGAACGTCCTTTCGCACTCACGATACCAGCCGTGACTGTGCTCTCGAAACCGAAAGGTGAGCCGATGGCAATAACCCACTCCCCTACTTTAAGCCGGTCAGGATTCCCCTGAGTGACCACTGGCAAATCATCAGCCTCGATCTTTATCAGCGCCACATCAGTTTTTCGGTCAGCCCCGATCACCTCGGCACTAAACTCACGTTTGTCGGTCAGCTTGACAGTAATCTCATTGGCAGATTCGACTACATGGGCATTAGTCAGAATGTAACCATCTTTGCTGATAATGAATCCCGATCCAAGTGACCGAGATTCATATTTCCTGGGGCCCGAGAAAGGCTGCATATATCTGCGGAAAAACTCATAGAAAGGAGAATCCTCAGGAAGATTGGGAATTTCCGGAAAAAACTGACTGGCACCAATCTGCTGTGTCTGAACCGTGCTGATATTAACGACCGCTTGTCCATGTTTTTCTACCAAACCAGTAAAATCTGGCAAGTCCTTCGCCTGCAGGGAAGTGGACAACATAATAAACACCAGCAAGAACATATATAATGATGAAAGCACACTTATGCTCTTCCATCCTGTATAGATGTGATTGCATACGGCAAAAGCAATTGGACTTAATTTCCCTCTTGAACGAAGATTGCTATGAGGATTTATGATTGACATACAGTTATAATTCCTATCATCCAGATGACTCGGATAAGTAGATTATGGTCGGCAGGATACAAAATCAAGGATCGTTATTGTAAAAGTTCTGATACACACATCAGTACAAAAGACTGAAATACACTTCCTTCCGTTTATTTAGTTTCTTTTAATTCATCTACCTGAATAAGATAATACATTCTCCTCCCTTGAAATACACCAGGAAAAAGAACATATCTCCCTGCCCAGGAGAATTGTACTATTCACTCGAGAGGATAGGTTTTTCTTGAGACGGCTCCGCAATCTGATGCATACCTGCATGCGGGTGGTATATCATACCACCATGTGTAAACCCTCTATACACGAGAGGATAATGGTCATGACCATTATTGATGGGCACGGAAGGTAACATATAAGCTGATGCAGGTTGGAAGGTGGTAGCTGATCGCTCCTCGACAGTTGCAGGCTCCTTGTTCATTTGCTCAGTGACATAAACTTCCCGAGGTATCTGATGTTGCTCCATTGATTGAGATATCAACCATCCGACCGACACTACTGCAATCGAAGCTGCAACAGAAAGCCCCAGCAGTTTCCGTTTACGAGGTCTGTGGGGCTTAAGTAAATGCGGCACCAATAACACCGGCTCGCCAGCCAGTTGTTCTCTGACCCGCTCTGACACATTTATATTAACGACTGATTGACGTAGTACATCTCCAATTATATGGTAAGCTTCCCAATCGGAGAGCAGATTATCATCGCTCTTCTGTATTGCAGTGACCACTTCCTCCGCATCCGTGCTGTCAAGCTCACCATCCATTAGTTCCGATACTCTACTTTTCACATTTACACCTCTTATCACCATCGCTTGTTTTTGTCTGTACCCAATAAAGGACGCAGTTTATCGGCCACTGCCTCGCGCGCCCTGAATATTCGAGAACGTACTGTACCAATTGGACATTCCATTATATCGGCAATTTCTTCGTAACTAAGTCCTTCAATCTCTCTAAGAATTATCGCGGTCCGTAATTCTTCTGGCAAGGCATCCAGCGCTTGATTAACGGTTTGAGCAACTTGCTTTCCCATTAGTTCACTCTCAGGTGTATTCATTTCCCGGAGTTGATCCGCTCCTTCAAAATTTTCCGCGTCCTCATTATCAAATCCGTTGATAGTTGCAGGTGCTTTACGCCCCTGTGATACCAGAAAATTCTTGGCTGTATTGATCCCAATACGATATAGCCAGGTATAAAAAGCGCTGTCTCCACGAAATGAAGGTAACGCGCAATAAGCCTTGATAAAAGTTTCCTGAGCAATATCCTCTACTTCAGCAGAATCACGAACAAATTGCGACAACAAACGCGCCAGTCTCCGTTGATACTTGACCACCAGTAGATCAAAGGCGTGTTTATCACCCCGCTGTACCCGTTCAACTAATTGCCGATCGATTTCACGATCACTCATGTCATGCGCTTCCGGAATACAGGAACATCTGAATCAATTTTGACAATTTTTAAACCTTCTACTCTGGTTGGTATTTTGGTCGGTAATAAATTCGAAGTATACCCGTAACGCTATCGTGAATTACTCAAACTCCTAAAATATCTGTCGAATCTTGGAAAACTGTGACAAAAGCAAAGTTTCAGCATAAGCAAAAAAGAAAAAACGGGAAAACATTTTCCCGATCATTTACTCAAAAAATCACTTAGTAAAACATCAAAAAATGAACTGATCTACCGAGTTCAACTCAATTGTGCTCATACCATACGAGTTTGAAGGTAGCGTCTCAACATCACCAATGCAGTACAAGTGGTATGCGATACTCGTATTTAAGATAAAAAGCTAGCTTAATGAGGTGAATCTGTCATATCGAATAAACTGGGTTTGGCCCGTTCCACTTTCAACAAATGCAAGCGGCGACTATCGGCCCGCATGACAGTGAAGCTGAAGTCATCAATAATGATCGATTCTCCATTTTTGGGAAGCCGGCCAAATTTATTGATAACGAGACCACCAATCGTATCAAATTCCTTATCACTGAATGTTGCGCCCAGCGTCTCATTAAAACTTGATATTTCTGCAATCGCTTTGACACGGTAATGGCCGCTCGTCTCTGCAACAATATAAGCATCATCTTCATCGAAATCATATTCATCCTCGATTTCTCCCACGATCTGCTCCAAAACATCCTCGATCGTGACAAGACCAGCCACACCACCATATTCGTCAACAACGATAGCTATATGATTCCGATTACTGCGAAAATCCTTGAGAAGGATATTCAATCTCTTGGATTCAGGAATATACACTACTGGTCGAAGCATATCACGCACATTAAATTCTTCCTTTCCAGCATAATAACGTAATAGATCCTTAGCCAATAAAATACCGATAATTTGATCTTTACTTCCATCCGTAACGGGGAAACGTGAATGTGCCGTTTCAATCACGAATGGAATAAACTCATCAGGTTTCTCACTAATATCAATCGTATCCATTTGTGAACGAGGCACCATAATATCGCGCACCTGCATTTCCGAAACCTGCATTACACCTTCAATCATAGTCAACGCATCCGCGTCGAGCAAATCGCGTTCGTAAGCAGAATGAAGCACTGCAATCAGTTGCTCACGATCTTCAGGTTTGCGCGAAAGCAAAGCACTGATGTGCTCAAACCAACCGATTTTGGATGAGGTATCATTCATGAGGTATTTTTGCATAGGAAAGTAAAAGAGTTAACGACTTATGGATACGGAAAATTGTCGCTGCTACCAATCAGTCCGATATGTTCTCTGATAAATAGACAGCTATACTACTTCATTGAGTTACGTAAGGATCAGCGTAACCTAATCGGGTAATGATCTTAGTTTCAAGCGACTCCATGATTGTGGCATCTTCATCGTTTACATGATCATAGCCCTGCAAATGCAAGACACCATGTACGGCAAGATGCGCATAATGCGCGATCAGATCCTTGCCCTGCTGCTCCGCTTCTTGGAAAATCACTGGCGCGCACAATACGATATCACCTGAAAGTAAAGCCTGATCGTCATACACAAATGTCAGTACGTTGGTCGCCGAATGCTTCCCACGAAAATTACGATTGAGTACTTCTCCTTCTTGCCTATCTACGATACGGATGACTATTTCCGCAGGTTCTTTCAATGCAGCTTTAACCCATTTACGAAACAACGTTCGATTTGGAATATGGTCCCCCTTCACTGCAAATTGGACTGTCAATCTGAGTGCCTTCTCATGACAAAAAAAATCAGAGGGTTTGCTGATCGATGGCATGTTTCTCGTAAGCGTCCACAATACGCTGAACCAGTGGATGGCGTACCACATCATTAGTTTTAAAACGCGTAAAAGCAATTCCACGAACTTTTGTAAGTACCCGCTCTGCTTCAATCAAGCCACTCTTCTGATGCTTGGGTAAATCAATCTGAGTCACATCACCGGTAATGACAGCTTTGGAACCGAAGCCAATGCGTGTCAGAAACATTTTCATCTGTTCCGGAGTTGTATTTTGCGCTTCGTCAAGAATGATAAATGATTGATTGAGCGTGCGACCACGCATGAAGGCTAGTGGAGCAATCTCGATAGTACCGCGTTCGAACTGTTTGCTAGTCTTGTCAAACCCCATCAGATCATACAACGCATCGTACAGGGGTCGTAAATAAGGATCCACTTTCTGCACCATATCCCCGGGAAGAAATCCTAATCGCTCACCTGCTTCTACCGCTGGACGCACCAGAATAATCCGTCCGACAGTCTCACGTTCCAAGGCATCTACCGCACAAGCCACTGCCAGATAAGTTTTACCGGTACCTGCTGGACCGATACCGAAGGTAACATCATGTTCCTTGATCTGCCGAAGATAATTTGTCTGACGTAAGGTACGGCCCTGTATATTGCCGCGACGGGTGATAAGCTGCAAAGGAACTGAGCCTGAGTCCGCTGTTTGATCTGTATCTAACAGAGAGGTGGAAGAACGGTTCTTGATTTCGATCAAACCCAGCTGTATCTGCTCGACACTCAAGTGGTGGCGCGATTGATCATAGAAATTTTTCAACGCCTGAGCTGCAAGATGCGTCTGACTCACAGGACCATTGAGACTAAAACGCTCACCTCTGCGAGAAATCACTACATCAAGCGCATTCTCTATCTGTTTGAGATTCTCATCCAACGCTCCGCAAAGATTAGCCAAGCGCTGATTATCCGTTGGGGAAAATGTTAGTTCGACAGGTTTGGGTCTCAATTCTATCGTAAACTTTGTTGCTATATGCTGATTCTGGCAGCGCTTGCATAGAATTGCAAGTTATATATGCTTAATCCTCACGCGTTGAAAATTTCACCGCGTAACGTATGCGACGCAATTGCTGTAATCCGAATATCCGTAAAGTGACCTACCAAATCCATGTTTCCGGCAAAATTGACTACCCGATTATTATCGGTTCTTCCACAATACTCATTGGGATTCCTTTTGGATACACCTTCCACTAATACACGTTGAACGGTCTCAACCATATTCTGACTGATCATTTGTGCATTCATTCGAATCTTTTCTTGTAAACGATACAACCTCTCCAGTTTGATCTGCTGAGGCGTATCATCCGGCAAGTCAGACGCAGGTGTGCCAGGACGTGGGCTATAAATAAAGCTGAATGACTCATCAAATTTTACCTCTTCGATCAGCCTCATGGTTGCCTCAAAATCAGCTTCGGTCTCACCAGGAAATCCAATAATAAAATCTGATGAAATCGAAATATCAGGCCGCATCATGCGTAACTTGCGAATGATAGACTTATACTCGATCGCAGTATAGCCACGTTTCATAGCCGCCAAAATCCTGTCCGAGCCGGATTGTACGGGCAAATGCACATGATTGACTACTTTTGGCAACCTTTGATAGATATCGATCAGGCGCGTTGTAAATTCCCGTGGATGAGAAGTCGTAAACCGGATACGCTCTATACCGGGAATCTCATGAATATAATCCAACAATAATGCAAAATCAGCAATTTCCCCATCATTTATCTTTCCACGATAAGCATTTACATTCTGACCAAGCAATGTAACTTCTTTAACTCCCTGAAGCGCGAGCCCTGCAACTTCGGTCAGCACATCCTCAAATGGCCGGGAAACCTCTTCTCCACGGGTATACGGCACAACACAGAAGCTGCAATACTTACTGCACCCTTCCATAATGGACACAAAAGCAGTGACTCCTTCTGTGCGTACAGGAGGTAAATGATCAAATTTCTCAATCTCGGGAAATGTAATATCGACCTGGGACCGGCCTGTACTCTTGCGAGCATCGATCAAGTCAGGTAATCGATGCAATGTTTGTGGACCAAATACCAGATCAACGAATGGAGCACGTCTGACTATTTCCGTACCCTCCTGACTGGCCACACAGCCCCCTACTCCAATCAATAAATTAGGATTATGGTTCTTGAGATGTCGCACACGACCCAGATCATGAAAAACTTTTTCTTGGGCCTTTTCTCGAACTGAGCAAGTATTAAACAAAATCAGATCAGCCTCTTCAGGTATTTCAGTCAGCTCCATTCCTTTTTCAGATAAAAGAGCCACCATCTTATCTGAATCGTACTCATTCATCTGACAACCAAAAGTTCTGATATAAAGTTTACCGCTCATCGCAATGATTAAAATAAGTGTGTAGATAGTGACTGGCAAAATTCCTATTCACCATGCACTGCGAGCTACCAACCATTCACTCGAACTTAATCGAATCTGGTGGTAGCTCGCGGTTTTCACGTCAAACTACTAACGATTAAAGAATACAAAACCGAGATTTATTCATCGTCATCGTCATCGTCCTCATTGGAGGATTCAGTAGATTCTTCGTCCTCATCCCCATTATCGGTTTCCGAGTCTTCATCTTCCTCTGTATCCTCATCCTCTTCATCATCCTCGTCTTCGTCTTCTTCGT
>JBDIVK010000023.1:0-46693 GCA_039794425.1 Nitrosomonas sp.
TCTTCTTGCGGTACTTTTCAAAGCCTTCTGCCAGGGTGGATTGTCGCATGCTTAGTGACTCAACGTAGTTATTGGGTTACCGAATTATCGCAAAAAATCGTGAGCGAATTAATCAGAGTTTCCTTAAGCCTGGGGAGCAGCGTTAATCGGTTTTCAGCGTAACCGGCAATCGTAAACAGCTTGTTGCGGCGATCCTTGATCGGACCGCTGGCGTTGGGATTATCAAAATAACCTCCAACAATAAAATCGTAAGGATCTATAGTATCGACGGCCAGCCCACTTTCTGTGCTGGGAAAGCGAGTCTGGTCGTTGAATGCGATATCAATTCCTGCCAGCCATTTTGCAGGAAAGTTGAATAATTGCTGCTGATGGGCAAGTTCCAGGCGATCGCCGATCAGGTTTTGTTTGTGATCGGTTGCGTAAGAGGCCGAGCGGTTAATGAGTGTGTTATCCGCATTCCAGCGATATACCTCCACATTCCTGTATTTGCGATCGGCATCATACCAGTAGAAGGTATTTCGGAATTGTGTAGCATCGTCCAAACGGAAATCGATGATATCCCGTACCCAGATGACCTGTTGATCAAAAACGGAATCTTCGGCGTTATAGTTCTTGAAACGAGTCCTGGAGTCGTATTTGCCCGTTGTAACAGGATTCAATAACGGGGTTCCCCAATACGCTTCACGGGCTTCGATCTGATATTCGACTGCTACCGTGTTGGAAAGCCGGTTAGTCAGATCGCTCAGTACGGAAAGTGAAAAGACACCGGAATTATGCTGTGTTTTATCGACGTAGCCATTTGAGCCTTTGTAGCCGGCGTGTACCTGCAGCCAGTTATCTGTGTCACGGATTCGCCCGTTGTAGCCGTAAGCTGCCCGGCGATTCAGCCAGGAGCCAAGCAGAATGAGTGATTCGTGGCCCTGCTGATCACGATTGGCAAGCCGGCTGATGTAATTGACTGATCCTCCTACTGCTCCCTGGCCATAAAGGAAGCTCGACGGTCCACCCAGGACCTCCACACGTTCGGTAATCCAGTTATCGATCGGACGGGCAGCAATCACGTCATACTGCACGGTAATTCCGTTGAACAATTGGGTAATTTGTGCACCACAGAAACCCCGCATGCAAACGGTTCCGGCAGAACCGGGCTGATCAGAGACAATTATCCCTGGAGAGCGTTCCAGAGCTTCCTGGGTTGTTTGCGCGCCACGTAATTCAAATGTAGCGCGATCGATGATATGGATAGAAGCGGGTGTTTCGCGTGGCGTTAATCCAAGACGGCTGCCGGTAGTCGTGGGCGTATCCAGCAGCAATCGCTCGTTTGGGGTGGAGAGAACTTCACTGCTGATAGTGATTTCCTCCATTGTTACTATCGGTACTTTCCCGGAATATTCCTGTCCAGTTGAATCCAACTGGGCGATGGCATCTTTGCAGACAAACAGCACAATCCATATCCATACTACGTATGTTTTATACATACTTATTTTCCTGAGATAAAAAGATCGCTGATTTGTATCACAAACTTATTGTTGTGAAAATGCGACAAATTGTCGCATTTTCACGTAATCCATTTGATCGACTGCTTACTGAACCAATATTCCTCCTGACATATCGGATATAGCGATTACCTGCAAAGACAATGGACTTTGTGTGTTGGCGTACATACTTAACGCACTGTTCCTGCTAATTTAAAAACCACGGTTGAAAAGGAAGTAGCGTACGTGTCGTACCGGTAAATCCTTGGCAAGCTGCTTTCTGCAATAAGGAGCAACGCCGCATCGTATCTGGAGCGACTACGATGTACTTCCCGTGATTTCATCGTCCGGATGAACGGGAATTTTCGAAGAGACTCTTATGTATTACGAGCCTGGCTGGTCAATCAGGTGGTCAATTGCAGCTTTCAGGCTTGATTCTGATTTTGACGAATATTTACCGCAGAATCGAATAGGGTCGCGGACTTCAGATTGGATATCGTACCGAAGGTAGTAAACCAAGTGTTCTTTAATCTAAAAAATCAAGGGGTGTTTCAGTTTTATCAATCATCTAGGAGGGTCTTACCATGACACAACTCAATAACCGTTTCTTTGCATTCTTCTTAACTATCCTGATGATTTCTTTCCTGGGCTGCGCACCGACGGCAAAGCAATCGGGAACCGGAGAATATATCGATGATACTGTCATCACAACGAAGGTCAAAGCGGCAATTTTTAATGAACCCACTCTCAAGTCCGCCGAAATCAATGTTGAAACCTTCAAAGGTGTCGTTCAACTAAGTGGTTTCGTTAGTTCACAGACCCATGCCAATAAGGCGGTCGAAGTTGCACGTAAAGTCGGGGGTGTGAAATCTGTCAAGAATGATATGCGGATCAAGTAACGGTAGATTGCTACATTTTCTCATACGCCATTGTACTTTTTATCATTATATTTCGCATATCATTTGTGGTAAGGATAAAGGTAAGTGGAGATGGCAAGCAGAATGGAATTAGAAGCATTGCGCAATCAAGGGGGCGAGTTCGCATGTAACGATGCAAAAGTATCGTATAGATCATTTAAACTACTAAGATCTTTAGTTGCCTGCCTGAAGGTGCTTGTTTATTAGTCTTTCGTCATATGTAAGCTGACCTGGTGAAGGAGCTGGTTAGGAGCCTCCTGAATCACAAACTATACGTGAGTGCTCTTGACCAGCCTTTACCGTAAGGAAGCATTTCCCTGGATGCGTGCGTATGACAAAGGGGTTTGCCCCTGCATCTTGCCAGTAATAACTGCTCAGTTCCACCTCATAACGGAATGCATGGCTAAATGAAAACCAATAACAGTGTCTTCCGATATTTGCACTGGTTGAGCGCCAGCTTGCGCAGTGGCATTCCCCTGAAAGATGCCTTCAATGAGTTGCCGCTGCGCTCAGAATTGTTCAACGCTGAACAGATGGAACAGCGGGGCAAGCGTCTCGCGGCTATGCATAAATTGTCGCAGGAACACTCGCAGGATTACCTGATGAAGCGCCTGGCAGAAAACGAAGCGGTTTTGATCGATGTCTGCAGACGGCTTACGACGGCAGTAAAAGCCAACCGGCAGATCACACCAGCCAGCGAATGGCTGCTTGATAACTTCTATTTGATCGAAGAACAGATCCGTACCGCCAGGTGCCACATGCCTAAGGGATATAGCCGTGCATTACCCCGCTTGTTGAATGGCCCTTCGGCGGGGCTGCCGCGCGTGTACGATATCGCACTGGAGATCATTTCGCATGGAGATGGGCGGGTGGATGCGGAAAATCTCAGCCGTTTCATCGCGGCCTATCAAACGGTTAGCATACTCAATCTGGGTGAGTTATGGGCTATTCCCGTCATGCTGCGATTAGCGCTGATTGAGAACCTGCGGCGCGTTGCCATTCGCATCGCTGCTGACAGAATCGACTGCGATCTCGCTAACACGTGGGCAGAGCGAATGGCAACGGTTGCAGAAACAGATCCGAAGAGTCTGGTACTGGTGATTGCGGATATGGCACGTTCACAACCGCCAATGTCGACACCCTTCATATCGGAATTTACGCGTCGGTTGCAAGGGCACGGTCTCGCCTTGGCATTGCCGCTGTCTTGGATCGAACAAGTGCTTGCTGAGTCAGGGCTGACTATCGAGCAGCTGATCCAGTCGGGAAACCAGCATCAGGCTGCTGACCAGGTTTCCATCAGCCACAGTATCGGCAGCCTGCGTCTTCTGGGCGGAATGGATTGGCGTGAGTTTGTCGAAAGCATGAGTGTCGTCGAGCAAATATTGCGCGAAGATCCGGGTGGTGCCTATGGCAAGATGGATTTTGCCACCCGCGACCGCTATCGTCATGCGATCGAAAAGATTGCAAAGCGGAGTTCCCTTACTGAAGCTGAGGTAGCGCGAAGTGCGGTGCAACTTGCACATGAGGCACAGGTAGCCTATCCAGATAGCGACGAACGTACGGCGCATGTGGGCTTTTATCTGATCGACCGGGGCTTGCACGAACTTGAAACAAAGGCACAAGTACACTTCTCTGTCGTGGAAACGCTCATGAAAATGGGATCACAGCACGCATTGGGGGTGTATCTCGGTTCAATCGTATTCCTAACACTGCTGTTCAGCACCGGCCTGATGGTCATCACGCACACTCAAGGTGTACCCGATGATTTCTCGCTGCTGATCGGTATGCTCACATTATTGCCGGTAAGCCAGTTGGCACTCGCCCTGGTGAATTGGCTGGTAACCTTGGTCGTGAGCCCGCACTCGCTGCCGCGCATGGATTTTTCTACTGGCATCCCAGCGCAATCTCGGGCGCTGGTCATCGTGCCGACCATGCTTACTCATCCGCAAGGCATCGACGACTTGGTTGAAGCGCTGGAAGTACGCTTTTTGGCGAATCAGGACGATAACCTCTATTTCGGCCTGTTGACCGATTTTCACGACGCGCATGAAGAAACGCTTGCTGAAGATGAACCATTGTTGCAACTGGCCCAGGCACGAATCGAGATGCTCAATGCAAAACATGGTGCCGCAGAAAAGAGTATTTTTTTTCTTTTTCATCGTCCGCGTTGCTGGAATCCACAAGAGCGTATCTGGATGGGGTACGAACGTAAACGTGGCAAGCTTGCTGACTTGAATACATTGCTGCGCGATGGAGCGTGCAACGATGTCGACAAACGCTTCTCACGCATCGTTGGTGACGTCGCTTGTCTGGCGAATATAAAGTATGTCATTACCCTGGATACGGATACTCAGCTACCGCGCGACGTCGCACGGCAACTGGTAGCTGCTATGGCACATCCACTGAATCGTCCCCGCTACCATGACAAGCAACAGCGCGTGTGCGAGGGCTACGGCATTCTTCAGCCGCGCGTCAGCGTGAGCCCGGAAGGCATCAACCGTTCGCGCTATGCGCAACTGCATGGCGGTGAAGTTGGCATCGACCCTTATACCCGCGCTATCTCTGATGTCTACCAGGATGTGTTCGGCGAAGGTTCTTTCATCGGCAAAGGCATCTACGACGTGGATATGTTCGAGCGGGCATTGAATGGACGTTTCCCCGAGAATAGAATTCTCAGTCACGATTTGCTGGAAGGATGCTACGCGCGCGCTGGTTTATTGAGCGATGTCCATGTGTACGAGGATTATCCCACGCACTACAGCGTGGATGTCAGCCGCCGTCATCGCTGGATACGTGGCGATTGGCAATTACTGGGCTGGCTGCTGCCACGCGTTCCCGGCCCTGGTAAGTACCGACTAAAGAATCCTCTCTCGCGCTTGTCGCAATGGAAACTGTTCGATAACCTGCGACGCAGCCTGGTACCGATAGCGTTGACGCTGCTGCTATTACTAGGCTGGGCCGTGCTTGCTTCACCCGGCCTTTGGACCCTGGCAGTAATCGGTACACTCCTGATTCCACCCTTGATGGCATTGCTTGTGGAAATCTTTCGCAAGCCAAGCGAGGTGCCGTTACACCAGCATCTTGCTGCGTTACTCGACACGGCCAGTCAACGCCTGGCACAAATGGCTTTTACTCTGGCATGTCTTCCCTTTGAAGCTTGGTTCAGTCTGGATGCGATCGTGCGCACAGCGTGGCGTATGTTATTCACTCACAGACGGCTACTCGAATGGAATCCATCGGGCGAAGTCGCACGTAGCAATCGTACGGATTTCACCGCCACATTGCGCGCAATGTGGATTGCCCCACTGATCGCCATTGCTGCCACACTCTATCTGCTGCTATTCAACCCCGCTGCACTCGTGGTAGCGGGACCCATTCTGCTGCTGTGGCTAGGTTCACCCGTGATTGCCTGGTGGATCGGACAACCGCTCACGCGAGGCGAAGCACGGTTGACGGCTGAGCAGACTGTTTTCTTGCGCAAGATTTCTCGCAAGACCTGGGCATTCTTCGAGACTTTCGTCGGCCCGGAAGATCATTGGTTACCACCGGATAACTATCAGGAATATCACGGTGTCGGCGTTGCGCATCGTACCTCACCAACCAATATAGGGATGGCGTTACTCGCAAATTTATCTGCCTATGACTTCGGCTACCTGCCGGCCGGGCAACTGATCGAGCGTACGGCACATACCCTCGATACCATGCAAATACTGGAGCGATATCGCAGCCATTTCTACAACTGGTACGACACACAATCGTTGAAACCACTGCATCCGGCTTACATTTCGACAGTAGATAGCGGAAACCTGGCGGGTCATCTGCTAACCTTGCGGTCGGGTCTGCTTACGCTTGCCGACGAAAAAATCCTCAGCGTACGCTGGTTCCACGGACTCCACGACACGCTAGGAATTCTGTTGGATGCGGCCGGAAGTACCCGTTCGGATCTGCTCGCTTCATTACAGGAAGCTATCAAGTCTGCATGCGATTCTCCGCCTGCTACGCTCGCACTGGCATGGCAATGCCTCAACCAATCGGTGAAACGTGCAGAAGCGTTTGCCGACAGCATTGCGACTGCCACCCAGCAGTTCCCTCAAACTGGGAATGCACGAATGTTAGCCGGTGAAAAACGGCACGCGGAAATCGGAGTGTACCTGGAGATAGATGAAGATAAGGATTCCACGCATCATCCATTCTTAGATCATGCCAGTGCAGTTATCTCTGAAACAACTGCCGAGAGCGATGCAGTTTGGTGGGCACGTGCACTGGTCCGGCAATGCCGCGCTGCCCTCGACGAATTAACCTTTCTCGCCCCTTGGCTAGTGCTGCCGGTCGCACCAAGTGAGCTTGGCGATAATCTCGATATCGCCGCAGTCCCAACGTTGCGAGAATTGGCAAACATTGAAGGTGAGTTACTGCCGGCAATCGAACAACGACTCGGGGTCCCCCTTGCGGATGTTTCAACCTCCGCGGAACATGAATGGCTGCATGCGTATAGACGCCGCATCACACAAGCGAGCCGCCGCGCCACTGAACGAATTGCGGCCATCGAACGGCTTGCTACGCAGTCAAGTGAGTTCGCATACATGGCATATGACTTCCTGTATGACAGATCTTCGCGTTTGCTGGCGATTGGGTACAACGTGGATGAACTGCGGCGGGATACGAGTTACTACGATCTGCTGGCTTCGGAAGCGAGATTAGTCAACTTTATCGCGATCGCACAGGGACAAGTGCCACAGGAAAGCTGGTTTGCTTTGGGGCGCCTGCTCACGACCGCCGGTGGTGAACCTGTTCTTTTATCATGGAGCGGTTCGATGTTCGAGTATCTGATGCCGCTCCTGGTAATGCCGACCTTTGAGAACACACTGCTTGATCAGACCTATAAGGCAGCGGTAGCACGGCAGATCGAATATGGACGGCAGCGGGGCATACCATGGGGTATGTCGGAATCCAGCTATAACCTGGTCGATGTCCATCTCAACTATCAGTACCGGGCATTCGGTGTGCCTGGCCTGGGACTCAAACGCGGACTTGCTGATGACCTGGTTGTCGCTCCTTATGCCACCGTGCTGGCGCTGATGGTAACGCCCGAGGCGGCGTATCTGAACCTGCAGCAACTCGTTGCGCAAGGATTGGAAGGTAAATTCGGCTTTTACGAAGCCATTGACTACACCCCGTCGCGTCAGCGACGCGGGGAATCGAGCACGGTGGTACGATCTTATATGGCTCACCATCAGGGAATGAGTCTGCTTTCCCTGGCCTATCTGCTGCTGGATCGTCCGATGCAGAGACGTTTCGAGTCGGAGCCATTATTCCGGGCGACCTTGCTGCTGCTTCAGGAGCGGATTCCCAGAGCCACGACGTTCTTTCCTCGTACAGCCCAGTTTTCCGATATCCAACTGACCGCTCGTATGATGGAAGCGCCGATTCGTATTTTCAACAATGCCAGGACACCGATACCGGAAGTGCAACTGTTGTCCAACGGACGCTACCATGTAATGGTTACCAATGCTGGTGGCGGCTATAGCCGTTGGAAGGATCTTGCCGTCACACGCTGGCGCGAGGATACGACTTGCGACCACTGGGGGTCATTCTGTTATCTGCGTGACGAAAGCAGTGGTGAAATCTGGTCAACCGCATATCAGCCGACGCTGAAACAGCCGCAGCATTACGAAGTGATTTTCTCTGAGGGACGCGCTGAATTTCGTCGTCGTGATTTTATAGGTGATGGCAATTTTGAAACCTATACCGAGATCGTGGTATCACCAGAAGACGATATCGAACTGCGCCGTGTACGTATTACCAATCGCACCCGTACCCGCCGCATCATCACGGTGACGAGTTATGCGGAAGTTGTGCTTGCTGTACCGGCCGCAGATACGCTGCATCCAGCTTTCAGCAATCTGTTCGTGCAGACCGAGATCGACGAGAAACACCAGGCGATACTTTGCACACGCCGGCCGCGCTCGGCTACCGAGCAAACATTCTGGATGTTTCACATGATGGCAACGCATGGGGCGGAAGTCGATACTATTTCCTATGAAACGGACCGGATGCAATTCATTGGCCGCGGTCATACTGCTGCCAATCCGCAAGCGCTGGGCAGCGCATCTTCAGGGCTGCTTTCCGGCAACCAGGGCTCGGTGCTGGATCCGATTGTCGCCATTCGCCATGTCATTACGCTCGATCCGGAACAAACGGTTACCCTCGACATGGTGAGCGGCATGGGAGGGACGCGTGATGCCGCCATAAGTCTGATCGAAAGATATCAGGATAGACGGCTCGCAGATCGTGTCTTTGATGTCGCCTGGACCCATGCCCAAGTGGTGTTACGCCAACTCAATGCAAGTGAGGCCGACGCGCAACTGTACGGACGTCTGGCCAATTCTGTTCTTTATGCCAACGGCTTATTGCGCGCAGAAACCAGCATTCTGATACAGAATCGTCGCGGGCAATCCGGTTTGTGGAGCTACGCTATTTCTGGCGATTTACCCATCGTCCTGCTGCAGATTAGTAATGCAACCAATATCGAATTAGTACGCCAACTGGTGCAGGCTCATGCCTATTGGCGTTTAAAAGGACTGGCGGTAGATCTGGTGATCTGGAACGAAGATCGTGCCGGTTATCGGCAATTGCTGCAGGATCAGATTATCGGTTTAATTGCGGCGGGTACCGAAGCGCATATCATTGATCGGCCGGGTGGTATCTTCGTGCGACACACGGAGCAGATATCGAACGAAGACCGTATTCTGTTCCAATCGGTCGCGCGAGCGATCATAACGGATACCCGAGGAACGCTGGCGGAACAGATTAACCGTCGTAGCGTCAGGGATGTGCGGATGCCACGCTTCCGGCCGAGTCGAAGCCACCGCGCTGATCCTTCAGATAGCAACCCATTGCCGCCGCGCGACCTCATTCTGCACAACGGACTGGGTGGGTTCACACGAGACGGGCGTGAATACGTCATCACCACCACAGCCGTGCGAGTGACGCCGGCACCATGGGTGAATGTATTAGCGAACCCACATTTCGGCACAGTTATTTCCGAGAGTGGCCAGGCTTATACCTGGAGCGAAAACGCACACGAATTCCGACTCACGCCCTGGCACAATGACCCGGTATCCGATGCGAGCGGAGAAGCTTTTTATCTGCGCGATGAAGAGAGCGGTCATTTCTGGTCGCCCACACCGCTGCCCCGCCGCGGCGCGAATGCGTATGTCAGCCGGCACGGATTTGGCTACAGTGTGTTCGAATATACCGAGGGAGGCATCGTCTCAGAGCTGTGGGTATACGTGGCGATAGATGCTGCGATCAAATTCTCGGTATTGAAAGTGCGTAATGTATCAGGCCGTCCACGGCGGCTTTCTGCGACCGGCTATGTGGAGTGGGTACTGGGAGATTTTCGGCCGAAATCGATTATGCACGTGACCACAGAAGTGGATTCCGGCAGCGGTGCGCTGTTCGCACACAATCCTTACAATACGGAATTTGCCGGCCAGGTTGCTTTCTTCGATGTGGATGAGGTCAATCGCTCGATCAGTTGCGATCGTGCTGAGTTCATTGGACGTAATGGCTCACTCAAAAATCCAGCAGCAATGGCGCGTACGCAGCTTTCCGGCAAGGTGGGAGCGGCATTGGATCCTTGCGCTGCAATTCAGGTAAGTTTCGATTTAGCCGACGGACAGGAACACGAGATTATTTTTCGCCTGGGGCAGGCCGGCAGGCGTGGAACCGAAGATGCGCGCAATCTGGTGCATCGCTTTCGTGGATCAGCAGCCGCGCGCACTGCACTCGAAGCGGTATGGCAATATTGGAACCATACTCTCGGTGCAGTCCAGGTGGAGACCCCGGATCCGTCTGTCAACGTACTTGCCAATGGCTGGCTCGTCTACCAGACACTTGCTTGTCGCCTGTGGGCACGTAGTGGCTATTATCAATCGGGTGGCGCTTTTGGCTTCCGTGACCAGTTACAGGATGTGATGGCGTTGGTCCACGCCGAACCGCAACGTGTGCGTGAACAATTGCTGCTGTGTGCAGCGCATCAGTTTGTGGAAGGCGATGTGCAGCACTGGTGGCATCCACCGTCAAGTCGTGGCGTGCGTACCCATTGTTCCGACGATTATCTCTGGCTGCCGCTGGCCGTGTGTCGTTATGTGCTGAGTACCGGCGATACGGGTGTACTGGATGAATCCATTCCCTTCCTCGAAGGCCGCCCGGTCAGCCCTGAGGATGACTCGTATTACGATCTGCCAGGACACTCCGCTGAGTCAGCCAGTCTATACCAGCACTGTAAGCGTGCCATTTTGCACGGCCTGACATTTGGTGAGCATGGCCTGCCGCTGATCGGTTCCGGAGACTGGAACGATGGTATGAACCTGATAGGTTTACACGGTAAGGGTGAAAGTGTCTGGCTCGGTTTCTTCCTGTATGAAGTGTTGACGCGCTTCGCTGAGCTGGCGCAACGGCAGGGTGATGCGTCGTTTGCCGAACAGTGCCAGAGTGAAGCCGAGCAACTGCACCAGTGTATCGAGCAAAATGCCTGGGACGGTGCCTGGTACCGCCGTGCTTACTTCGACGACGGTACTCCACTGGGGTCGGTGGCCAATACCGAATGCCAGATTGACTCGATCTCACAAAGCTGGTCGGTTCTCTCCGGTGCGGGCGACCCCATACGTTCACGCAGGGGTATGGACGCCGTCTACAAGCGATTGGTACGGCATGATCACGCATTAATCCAGCTCCTGGATCCGCCGTTCGACACATCGGATCTGGATCCGGGCTACATTAAAGGTTATGTGCCTGGTGTGCGTGAAAACGGGGGGCAGTACACCCATGCCGCTATCTGGACCGTTATGGCGTTCGCAGCCTTGGGCGATAACCAGCGTGCGTGGGAGTTATTGGCCATGATCAATCCAGTGAATCATGGCAAATCGGCAGCGGATGTGGCGATTTACAAAGTCGAGCCCTATGTCATCGCTGCCGATGTCTATGCAGTTTCGCCGCACGCCGGTCGTGGAGGATGGAGCTGGTATACGGGCTCTGCTGGCTGGATGTACCGGTTGATTGTGGAATCTCTGCTCGGCTTGCGACTGGCTGTGGACAAGCTTCATTTTAATCCCTGTCTATCCGCATCCTGGCAAGCGTTCACACTGCATTACCGGTATCGGGAAACGGTCTACCATATCGTTGTATCGCAAACGGATACCGGCGATGTTGGGCAGAGCGGTTCAATGCGCGTGACGGTGGATGGTATCGAACAGTCTGACAAGACTATTTCGCTGATTGACGATCGCCGGGATCACACGGTTGAAGTAAACATCGTAACTTTGCCCCAGCCACACCAATGACCCGGCAGATAAAATAGGAGCACGATTTTAGTCTCGCAACGTTTATACACCTTTCTTACCGTTTGATAATTGGGCAGGACGACATGTCAATATCAAATAGCACTTTCTGAGGTTGCATCATGTATAACCATAATCAGCAAACGGTTACCAAAGCGATTTTTCCGGTCGCTGGTTTGGGAACACGTTTCTTACCGGCTACGAAGGCTTCACCCAAAGAAATGTTGGTGGTTGTTGATAAACCGCTTATTCAATACGCGGTTGAAGAGGCTTATGCTGCAGGTATACGTGAAATGATCTTCGTGACAGGCCGCAATAAGCGCGCGATTGAAGATCATTTCGACACGGCTTATGAACTGGAGGCTGAGCTGGCTGCCAATAGCAAAGATGCGCTAATCGCAAGCGTTAACGCCATCAAGCCTGATGACATGGAATGTGTATATATTCGCCAATCCAGGGCACTTGGCCTGGGCCATGCCGTGCTGTGCGCCGAGCGCTTGGTTCATGGTGAACCCTTTGCGGTATTGCTGGCCGACGACTTGATGGTAGGTGATCCACCCATCATGCAACAGATGACTGACCTTTTTGATCAATATCAGTGCAGTATTTTAGCGGTACAGGAAGTGCCACAGGATCAGATCAGTCGTTACGGTATCGTGCAGGGAAAGGCGCTGACGTCAGATCTTATCAGGATCGCGGATCTGGTTGAAAAACCTCATCCCAGCGTCGCCCCTGGTAACCTGGCAATCGCCGGGCGCTACATCTTAACCACTGCTGTGTTCGAGCACATTCGTGCACAATCTCGCGGCGCGGGCGGTGAGATTCAACTTACCGATGGCATTGCGGCCCTGCTTGATTCAGAGCAGGTGCTGGCTTACCGTTACCACGGAAAACGTTATGACTGTGGCAGCAGGCTGGGCCTGCTACAGGCCAGCGTAGATATTGCGTCTGCTCATCCGGAACTGGGCAGCGAATTTTCTGCCTGGCTGAAAGCACGGCAAAGCGCTTAACCTGGATATTTTATACCGCTGGCCTTCGAGTGACTTGCGGATACATCCCATATCTTGCGAAATGGCCAGGCTCAGTAAACAGCTTAGCGTAGTGATCGTTCATCGTATCGTAACACCCGCAGGATACCACCTCAATCCCCGGCGATAGGCACCTGATGAGGGGGAAGTATCCGTGCTGAGAAGGCTGATTGGGTCGCACAGAATAGTGCCACAATCCAATTCTAATGGCTCGCAGCGTTTCAAAATTCTGTTTCATTCCTCGCGTGGCAAATACTCAATCAGATGGTTCATTACTTGCACCGATAAGATCTGGATAAGTGATTGCGGCAACACGTTGCTGCGTGCACGGTGCTCAAGTCATCGCTTATTCTGAACTGTAGCCGGTGGTTGTTTAGTCTGTACGATACCGTACAGACGGTGTTTGATACTGTCATTAAAATTCAAGTAACAATTAGAAAGTTATAGGTTCAGTGGGAATAATCCGGTGGACGTAACCAAAATCTAAAGTATTACTGTTTTGGTGTGGATTATCCGAAGTCTAGGAGTCAATCCTGAATTGATTAATATAGGAGATCGTTATGAGCACAAAAGAAGCATATAAACAAAAGATAGAAGCCGAGATAGAGTTGGCGCAGGCCAAACTGGCAGAGCTGAGGGCCGAAGCGAAGAGTTCTGCAGCCGATACCCGTATCGAATATGATAGGCAGATAGGAGAACTTGAGCAAAAGGTTGATGCTGCGAAGGTCAAGCTGGAAGAACTGGGTGAAGCGAGCGAGGATGCGTGGGAGGATCTTAAGGATGGCGTAGAGAACGCGTGGGATACGCTAAGCAGCGCTGTCCGAGATGCAGCCGCAAAGCTGAAGGATAAGTTTAAAGATTAAACCTAGAAACCGCACGGTTGGGCGCGTTTGAGTATGCGTCTGGCACACAGCCAGACAGCAGCGTACCAGGCGTGTACTTTGTTAAACCGTTCCACGCTAATGCGTACATTGATTAGCGTGGATATTGCAAATATTGAAAACACTCCTATTCATGAAGTTATGCCAAGAAGTTTATCTCCGGTCGACGAAAAATTAAGCTCAAGTGCTCCCTGGTATGGCTCCTACAGATAGATTTTCCGCTGAACCTATTTTTGCTGGTATCGATTCATTTCCACATTACGTTACAGCCTGCTTTTGCTGCGGCAGTCAGTAGTTCAATTAGAGGCAATCCTCTATTAACCATGCTTACTACTGGTTCATTCGTATCCTCATCCTTATTCTCGACTGGGGGTGAGATTTCTTTTTGTAGATTTAAAGCAGTTGTTAACCGACTTAGTGCTTGAGGAACATCTGCTGCCAGAATAGCGCCTGGCACGGTTGCAGTGTGTCCCATCATTTTCAACATGGCAAGCGCGTCGTTCCCAAACATGGTGATGTCAGCATAGGCATCGGTTGTAAATGTTACGAGCATACATTTCTCCTCGAATGGGTATGAATTGATTGTGATTGCGACTGCGATTGATCTGATTTTCAGCTTCACACTTCATAATGCTGTTGTAAATTTCCTGTTCTTTTCTCTCGTTCGCTAAAAAGTACGCACAACAGGTTCCGCGCTAAAGTCAGAACTGTTGTACGATTACCTTGTTCATTGCGGACTCGGTACTTTCTGGGCAATCGAACGAGGAGGTTATATCCGGCCTATCAGCAACAGAATAACTAAGATAAGCAAAACTATCCCGAGAATGCTGCTGGGAGCACAACCCCACCCTCTGCTGTATGGCCACGCGGGAATCGCGCCAACCAGCATCAGAATCAGAATTATCAGCAGTATTGTTCCTAGTGTCATTTTATTTCTCCTTCCTAATGATTAGTCGTAACAGTGCAATTTCCGGGAGAATTCCTGTAATACACGGGTGCCGCTTTCCTCGGCGCGCTGACACCAGCTTTCTAGTTGCTTTAAAGCTGTTCCTTGGATGCAGTTGAACGGTTCCACAGAGCGACCAGTTTCCTGCTCATCTATATTTTTTGCAGTCAATGTTGGATTTTCTTCGTTTGCTAGAAACTTGGCAGAAGTCACGTAAAGGTGGGGGTACCTATTCCTTGATAATTATTTCGATAGTGAACTACAACCGGGGGCGGAAGCCGTGGCTAACTATAGATGCTGTTCCAGCGCACGGTGTCCCTGGGGCCAGTGCAGAAAAATTGTCACCGAATGATGGTCATGTAGACCAACTCATGATGCTTTCTATACAGGCACTAATTTTGTATATCAAAAATACATCTGATCCTCTGTTGTTTCAGTGCGCGAGCGAACATACTGGCTTTTATGTACTATGCAGGAGTGAATTGGTTTAATCATGTCTGCGTGTTCACGCAGCTTGGTGGACAAGGAGACTACCGATTGGATGCTGGTATCGATGCTGCTCGGAAAAATCCTGTGGGATGTCTGGTTATGCTTTGTACGGTAGTGCACAGACTGCAACGGCTGTGTGCTATAAACTAAAAAATATAACAGCTTGATGCGAGTACACTGGATTCCAAGCCTGCAACATCGAATTTTTGATGTTATCGGCAGAAGCGATAGGGAAAAATAGAGATGAGGTGGCAGAGAAACTCGAATATGTTGGCATCGGAGCGTATTATCCTAAAAACTGCAGTTGATCGCTTACCACAGCCTCTGGAGGCTCCGATGGAAAGTGAGCTCACTACTTTCGCTCATGCCAACCGATGGGTGAGACTACTACGTACCCGATTGCACGCCTGGCACACTGTCTGGCTGCGTTGCTTCTCGTTGCAGGGAATGACCATGCGCCTCGTCGCGCCTTGCCAGGCAGTGCGCCAGACGCACACTCGGGTGCGTCCAACTGCGGTTTTTAGGATTATCATTTTTAGAGCTATTCAATCCAGCCAATGACCTGAATTCCAATTCCGCTTTTTATAATGAGGCCACTATGCAACTACTCGCTTCCCGTTCAATTTTGCTAATGCTTGCAGTACTGTTATCGGGTCTGGCACTTGTAACCGCTTGCAGCTCCTCGGAAGAAAGTTCGGCTCCAAGTGCAGAACAGCTCGGCAGCCAGTCGGCATCGGCAAGCAATATCGAATATGATGCGGAGCTCGGTGAGTCTCCCTGGCCGGGAGAAGAAGCCGCAACGCTGGCCATCAGGGAGAATATTGAGCAGATGATCAAGTCGCGTTACATGGATAGCCTGCCGGCGCGACGCGACGTTCACGCTAAAGCGCACGGTTGCGTGTTGGCGGATTTCCAGGTTGATGAAACACTTCGAGCTGAACACCAGCATGGCATTTTTCAGTCCGGGGCGCGCTACAAGGCCTGGATCCGTTTTTCAAACGCTGGCGATGATCCAATGGCTGATGACGAGGAAGGCGATGGGCGGGGTATGGCGATCAAAATTATGGGGGTTCCTGGAGAAAAGCTCTTGCCCGACGAGAACCATACTCAGGATTTTATGATGGTCAATCATCCTGTGTTTTTCATCGACGATCCACAGAAGTATTTGAGCCTTATCCAGGCACGTAGCAGTTCCAATCTGCTGACCCGATTGTCCGCACCATTCTCGCTCGGAATCACAGGCTTAATCATCGCGGTAGAAATCAATGGCAAAGAAATCAGCAACCCGCTCTACGCGCACTACTGGTCAATGGTGCCTTATCAACTCGGTACGGGTTCAAACCGTCGTGCAATGAAATATTCCGCTAAACCTTGTGCCCCAGTGGATAATCCGACCTCGTCAGCTAAGTCTGATGATCCTAATTACCTACGTACGGCGATGAAGCAACATCTCGATAGCCAGGATGCCTGCTTCGAGTTCCTGATCCAGACGCGTGATACCAGCACACCGGCAGGCGCAGCACTCAGTGTCGAGATATCCACGAGTGAGTGGGAGGAGAGCGTCGCACCATTTTTTAAAGTTGCCACTATCACTATCCCCAAGCAGGATTTCGATAAACCAGCGCAGAATAAATTTTGCGAAAACCTTTCATATACCCCTTGGCATTCGGTATCTGAACACCGCCCACTTGGCGGGATTAATCGGATCCGCAAAGTAGTCTATTCGTCCGTAGCCAACCTCAGACGCAGCATGAACGCCGTTACGCCCACCGAACCGACAGGCGATGAGGTTTTTAAACCGGATTTACTCAAAAATACAGAAGAAGTAATGAGCAGACAGTAGCAGATGTGATTATCGATAAGGATTTCATCGAAGCTGATTGTTCGACAGAATATGCGGTGCGATACGTTACTGGCTCAGAATACTGTCAAACTGCTACCAATCTTCCCTATCATTATCCATTCCATATGTAGTGCCTGGAGTTGACAATGTCCAGACATTGCTGGCAGGGATGCTGGATCGCCCCAGGTTGTAATAATCCGATAATCATTTCTGCCAGGGTACGCTACAGGAGTTACTTGCCGGTTTGGCGCGTATGCGTCTGGTAATCTGCGGTTCGCCTTTTTGGTATTTTCCGGTTAAAAATACAACTGGAAATCATTTACAATTCAAGACTTTTTTCTAATCGCGATAACTTGAAAAATGCCAATAACCAGATTGGAGCCATCTATGCTCAGCCTTGCCATCGAACCTGATTCGCTGGGTTTCTCGAATACTGCTACTTTAGTCGATCAGCCGCTTTCCTGGATCGGGCAGGAGCGTGCCAGGCAGGCAGCCTATTTCGGATTGGAAATGGGGCAGCCGGACTATAACCTTTTTGTCTTGGGTGAGACGGGGAGTGGCAGGTCTTCCTTGTTGCGGCAGGCGATGGCAGAGGTTGCCATGAGTAGGCCAGTTCCTCCCGATCTGTGCTATGTGCATAATTTCGATATGCCGGAACGGCCTTTGGCGCTACGTTTGCCTGCAGGTCGAGGGAGTTGGTTGCGGCAGCAGCTTGCACAATTTGCGAAATATTTGTTGCAGGAAATACCGAAGCGTCTGAGCGATGACGATTTCAAGGCTGAAGCCGAACGTATCGAAAAACATTTCAAGCTGGAAGAAGCTAGGAATTATGAGAGGCTTAACACGTGTGCCGAGGCATTGCAGTTTAGGATTCAACGGGAATCAGGGCATCTTGTTTTTACGTTTCTGGATGAATCCGGAAAAGTGCTGACCGAGGATGAAGTCCTGGCTTTACCAAAAGAACGGAGAGCCGCAATCGATCAGGCTGAGCAGGAACTGCGCAGTGAAATTACATCCTATCTCCAGAAAATTCGTTCATTGGAGCGTGACCGGGATGAGGCATTGGCCACATTACGCCGGGATTGGATAAAACCTTTGTTGAAGCATAGGTTAAGCACCATTTTTGATAATCTGGATCAGCCCTTTGCTGATCGTGACAAGCTTGGGTGTTATGTGAATGAGATCGAACATAATGTGCTCGACAATCTGGATGTATTCTGGTCACAGGGAAGTGGCGAGGAAAAATATCAGGAAGAATTGAGAGATTTGCTTAAGTGCTACCAGATCAATCTGGTGGTGGATAATCGGGATTTAGATGGTGCGCCGGTTCTGGTCGAGGAAAATCCGTCGTTCAAATCACTGGTTGGCAGTATCGAGTATCAGTCCGTCGAAGGTACTCTGACCACTGATTTCACCCGTATTCGTGCTGGCAGTCTGTTGAAGGCGCATGAGGGATTCTTGATGTTGCATCTGGATGATTTGCTGGCTGATGGACTGGTGTGGGAAAAAATATGTCGTTTGTTACGCAGTCATACCTTGCAGATCGAAGAACCCTGGGCTGCTACAGCGGCTACACCGGTGGTTTCAATTGAACCTGAGGCGATTAAAGTGCGTGTCAAGATCGTCCTGATTGGTTCGCGTGAGCAATATTATGCAATTCAGGAAGATAATCCCGAGCTTGCGCGGCGTTTCCGGGTGAAAGTCGATTTTGCCGCTTCGTTTCTTGCCAGTTCTCAGGCGTATCGTGCGCTGTCTATTTTTATCTCTCGCATTTGCCAGGAATCGTGTTTGCCACATTTTTCCCAGGGAGCTGTGGCAGGGGTGCTGGAAGTCTGTCACAGAGTGGCTGAAGATCAGAAGCGCCTGAGTGCGAACTTCAGCTATACCGAAACGCTGGTTGTCGAAAGTGCCATGCAGTGTAAAGCCCGCGGGGCTTCGATAGTTGAGGCGATGGATGTTACCGCTGCGCAGCAGGCACGTATATTACGGCATAATTACCCGGATCAGTGTGCACAGGAGGCTATTGCTGATGGGGATGTGGTGATTACTGTGCATGGTGAGCGAATCGGCCAGATCAATGGTTTAAGTCTGATCGATATGGGGGATCAGAGTTTTGGTATGCCGGTACGCGTGACCGCACATACCTTTGCCGGGGAGGATGGCTTACTCAATATCGAACGTGAAGTCGGGCTATCCGGTCCGATTCATGACAAAGGCGTATTTATCCTGCAGAATCTTCTGTCCGCGTTGTTTTATCATAACGCTCCACTCGCGCTCAATGCTTCTATCGTATTCGAGCAGGAGTATTATGGAATCGAGGGAGATTCTGCTTCCTGTGCAGAGTTGTATGCATTGCTTTCAGCCTTGTCGGGATTGCCGCTCAAGCAAGGCATCGCTGTGACCGGTGCCATTAATCAGTATGGCGAAATTTTGCCGGTAGGGGGCATCAATGAAAAGATAGAAGGTTTTTTCAGAGTGTGTGAGACCGCCGGGTTGGATGGCACTCAGGGAGTCCTGATCCCTGATCGCAATCGTCGCCATCTCATGTTGACAAATACGGTGGTCGATGCGGTGTCCAAGGGGATATTCCATATTTATACCGCTGAACATATGCGTGATGGAATCGAATTGCTGTCCGGTTTTCCTGCTGGTATCAGTGGTGATTCGGAATTGAACGAAGTGATCAATTATCCTCAGGATACCGTTTTTGGTCGTGCACAAAAAACGTTACGCGGTTATCGCATGGCTTGCCAGCAGCAGCCACAACATACAAAATCCGGACATAAGCGGGCTGGTGAGCGTACGGAAAGGTAATCTCATGGCGTTGGAAACTTTGTAAAGTGTTCCTTCTCGAATTATTATTGTCTGATCCCGTGAAAGGAGAAGGAAACATGGATAAATTCATTCGTATCGCTGCATTATTTGTAATGGCTGTATTTGTGGGGCCTGCATTGGCTTGCCAAAGTGACCTGCTTGATCAGAATTTTCGCAGACTGGCGACAACTGAAGTGGAGAACTTATGCGATGTTTATGGTGGTAAGGTTCTGCTCGTCGTTAATACAGCCAGTAAGTGTGGTTATACTCCTCAATATGAAGGTCTAGAGAAACTGCATGCGAAATATGAAGGGCAGGGATTTACCGTACTGGGATTTCCTTCCAACGACTTTATGGGGCAGGAGCCCGGAACCGAGCAGGAAATTCAACAATTCTGCCGCCTGACTTATGGTGTCAAATTTCCGATGTTTGAGAAGATTACTGTTAAACCGGGGGATGCACATCCATTCTTCGTAAAATTATTCGATTTGTCAGGTACTTACCCCACATGGAACTTTCATAAGTTTCTGATTGGCCGAGATGGAAAACTGATCGCGCAATATAGCCCTGGCACTAAGCCATTTGATGAACGGCTCATTACGGCAATTGAGCAAGCACTGCAATAATTTCCTGGCCGATAATAAATAATGGCCAGATTGTGAATTATCCGGCTAGCCTTTTAAAGTAGTGCGTTGATTTCAAGCAAATCATCTTCATCCAGTTCGCCGACCGCGGCTTTTAGTCGAAGTCGGGACATCAGGTAGTCGTAATAAGCTTGTGCAAGATCTCTGCGGGCAGAAAAGTACTGCTGCTGTGCGTTGAGTACATCTATCTCCGTTCTGACGCCAACTTCCTGGCCTAATTCTGTGGATTCCAACTGGCTTCGGCTGGAAGTCAGAGCTTGTTTCAGCGCTTTAATCTGTGCGATTCCGTTGGTGACGTTCAGATAATTCTGACGTACCTGCAGTGCAGTCGTACGTTGCACATTTTCCAGATCCTTACGCGCTTTATCTCGGTTTGCCAGTGCTTCCCTGACACGGGATTGTACCGAAAGGCCCTGAAAAATCGGTACATTCAACTGTAATCCAATGGATTTGGAGACAAGATCGATTCCTCGCCCGGTAAAAGCACCTCCCACTCCGGTCTGATTGCTGTATTGTGCGACCAGATCCAGTGTCGGATAATGACCAGCCTTGGCAAGCCGGATGTCTTGTTCGGCAAGTTCGTAGGTAATACGTTGGATTTTCAGTAGAAAGTTTTTTTCTTCTGCTAACTGTACCCACTCTTCCATGCTGTCATGAGGCAAAGACAGCGGATCTGCAATGATTTTATCCAGACTGGTTTCCTGCAAATCGTCCGGCAGTCGGTTGACTAACACCTGCAGCGCACGTTGACTGATCTCCAGCGAATTTCTGGCAGCGATTTCCTGTGACACAGTCAGATCAAAACGGGCTTGTGCTTCATGTGTATCGACTATCGTGGAAACACCCACCTCAAAATTACGTTTTGCCTGCTCCAGTTGCTCATGTATGGCTCGTTTCTGAGTTTCGACTACTTCAAGGTTAATTTTATCCATGAGTACGTCGAAATAAGCTTGTGCAACACGTAGAATCAAATCCTGGGCGGCAACGACAAATTCTGCTTCAGCTTGAGCCACTTCATTTTTCGATTGTTCGTAGATGATGAAATTTTCGATCCGAATGAGTGGCTGTATCGCAGTTGCGGTTATTCCCCGGTTTCTGATCACTCCATTCTGGCCAAAACCATTTTCGATATACTGATTCTGACCGATCCCCGCCAGGTTGATTTCGGGTAATAGTCCTGCTCTGCCTTGAGGAAGCCGTTCCTGTGCAGCTACATAGGCTGCACGTGCCGCACCGTATTGTGCATCCTGTTCCAAAGCTTCACGAAAAATTTGCATGAGATCGGCTGCCTGTACTTGGATACAGAAAAATATACCCATGAATAGCGAAGCAAAGTACTGCGAACTGTTCATTATTTTAGCAGGCGGGTTCCAAGAGCTTGGGTTTCGATTATTAGTTTATATTATTCATTCCAACCAAAGTGACCTTGCCTTACGACTGCAGAACAGCTATGACATCAGAAGTGGAAATGCTCACGTTGTAATGCGTTTTTAAAGGGTGCGGTGCAGGTTTCAAACAAATGAGTTTGATGGTAATTACCTGGTGTGGTACAGGTTATCAGTATGGCTTCCATGATGGGCTCCTCACCTACTATAGCAAATAAGCGACCACCCGGAGCCAGGCTTTGTTGGAAAGTTTCCGGTAATACGGGTGTGGAAGCTGTCAGTACGATTACGTCATACGGTTCATGATTGGACCAGCCCTGCGCACCATCTCCCTGTTCCAGTGTAATATTGGTAACGCCGTGTACTTGCAGGTTGATCTTAGCCATAGTATGAAGCATCGGTACGATTTCCACGCTGTAGACATGTGCTCCCAGTTCTGCCAGCAGTGCGGTCATGTATCCCGTACCGGTTCCGATTTCAAGAATTTTATCGGTTTTATTGATATGCAGTTCCTGCAGGATACGTGCTTCCATTTTGGGTGTTAGCATGACAGCACCATGGTCCAGCGGAATTTCCATATCCATGAAAGCCATGGAACGGTATGCGGCGGGTACGAACTCCTCGCGCTTGACTTTGTATAACAATCCCAGAATATTCTGGTCTACTACGTTCCACGTTCTGATCTGTTGTTCGACCATATTGAAACGAGTTTGTTCAAGATTCATCATAGATTTCATAATTCTGTACTGGTGAAAGAATCGGGCTTGCAATTATTCCATATTTACTTTAGCTTGGCAGCTTCGGCTAGGGGTCCGCATTCGCAAGGAATTGGAATGCCGGTGAGAGAGTCCCTTAATACCTGATGCGGATAACGCCGCCGGAGGGAAGCCAGGATCAATCCTGCGGCTCCTCGCGGCATTTTGAGGAGCATAACATGAAAACGACTATTTCTAAGCTGGAAAAATTTACGAATGATACCGCGCGGGTGGATGCGGCTGTAATTCAGCCACTGCCCAATTCGCGCAAAGTGTATATTCAGGGTTCCCGTCCAGATATCCGGGTCCCTATGCGGGAGATCAGTCAATCTGATACGACTACGAGCCAGGGAATTGAAAAAAACCCCTCGATTTGTGTTTACGATACATCTGGCCCTTATACCGACCCGACTGTCAGTATAGATATCCGCCATGGCCTGCCTCCCTTACGTGGGCAGTGGATCGATGAGCGTGGGGATACCGAAATACTTACGGGACTGACTTCTGATTATGGTCGGGAACGATTAAATGATCCAAAACTGGCTGCGATGCGTTTCAATCTCACACGCCCGGTCCGTTGTGCTAAGGCCGGTGCCAATGTGACGCAGATGCATTACGCTCGACGCGGCATCGTTACGCCAGAGATGGAATTCATTGCACTCCGGGAAAATCAGCGAAGAGAGCTCGTCAATTTGACTGGAAATGATTTATTGACCCGGCAACATCCTGGCCAAAGCTTTGGCGCCACCATACAGAAATGGATTACACCGGAATTTGTACGTGACGAAGTGGCGCGCGGACGCGCTATCATTCCTGCTAATATCAATCATCCAGAAACGGAGCCAATGATCATTGGTCGGAATTTTCTGGTAAAAATCAACGCTAATATCGGCAACTCCGCACTCGGTTCCAGCATTCAGGATGAGGTGGAGAAAATGACCTGGGCAATTCGCTGGGGGGGAGATACAGTCATGGATCTTTCTACCGGCAAAAATATCCACGAAACGCGTGAATGGATTATACGTAATAGTCCGGTGCCGATCGGCACCGTGCCAATTTATCAGGCATTGGAAAAAGTGGATGGTAAGGCAGAGGAACTCACCTGGGAAATTTTCCGTGATACGCTGATCGAACAAGCGGAACAGGGTGTAGATTACTTTACTATTCATGCCGGCGTACGTTTGCCGTTCATTCCGATGACAGCCAGGCGTATGACCGGTATCGTATCGCGTGGTGGTTCCATCATGGCGAAATGGTGTCTGGCACATCACCGGGAAAGTTTTCTGTACACGCACTTTGAGGATATCTGTGAAATCATGCAGGCGTATGATGTGAGCTTTTCTCTGGGTGATGGGTTGCGTCCCGGTTCGATCTACGATGCCAATGACGAGGCCCAGTTAGCGGAACTGAAAACACTGGGCGAGTTGACACAGATTGCCTGGAAGCATGACGTTCAGGTAATGATCGAAGGTCCTGGTCATGTGCCCATGCACCTGATCAAGGAAAATATGGATCTGCAGCTCGAATACTGTCATGAAGCACCTTTTTATACATTGGGTCCACTTACCACTGATATTGCACCTGGCTACGATCATATTACCTCCGCGATCGGTGCCGCCATGATTGGTTGGTATGGCACTGCCATGCTATGCTATGTCACGCCGAAGGAACACCTTGGTCTGCCGGATAAAAACGACGTTAAAGACGGCATTATTGCTTATAAAATTGCTGCTCATGCCGCTGACCTTGCCAAAGGCCATCCTGGTGCGCAGATTCGTGATAACGCCCTTTCCAAAGCACGTTTCGAATTCCGCTGGAATGATCAGTTCAACCTGGGTCTTGATCCGGATAAAGCAAGGCAGTTTCATGATGAAACCCTGCCACAGGAAGGCGCTAAACTTGCTCATTTTTGTTCGATGTGCGGCCCTAACTTCTGTTCGATGAAAATAACCCAGGATGTACGTGATTATGCAGCGCAACAGGGTATTTCCGAAACCGAAGCATTACAGGACGGCATGGCCCGAAAAGCAAATGAATTTATCGAAAAAGGCGGAGAACTCTACAATAAGTTATGATTTTTAATAGATATTTCGCTGCTTATGTAATAAATGCTGGGCCAGTATGGACTGGCTGATATTACTCAAGGCTTTTCTGCTTGGCATTGTCGAGGGGCTTACCGAGTTTCTGCCGATTTCGTCTACCGGACACCTGATTCTGGTAGGTGATCTGCTTAATTTCAATGATGACAAAGCCAAGGTTTTTACTGTCGCCATTCAGCTTGGTGCGATTCTGGCAGTCTGCTGGGAATATCGTGAACGGTTAATCGGTGTGATCAGAAATCTTGGTACCAGGCAGGCGAATCGTTTCGTATTGAATCTGTTCATCGCCTTTTTGCCGGCCGCGGTGCTGGGTTTACTGTTTATTAAAACGATAAAATATTATCTGTTTCATCCTTTGCCGGTTGCTACTGCGCTGATCGTTGGTGGGATATTAATACTATGGGCCGAGCGTAGAGTACATGTGATCGATGTCGAGAGTGTAGACGATATGGACTGGAAACATGCACTGAAGGTCGGCTGTGCCCAATGTCTGGCACTGATTCCGGGTACTTCCCGATCAGGGGCGACGATTATCGGTGGATTGTTTTTTGGTCTGTCACGTAAGGCGGCTGCAGAATTTTCATTTTTTCTGGCAATCCCTGTGATGTTTGCCGCGACGTTCTACGACGTCTACAGACATCAGGAATTTCTGCATATCAATGATCTGGGAATGTTTACGGTAGGATTCGTGGCTGCCTTTGCCAGTGCGTTGGTGGCGATACGTGGGTTGATACGCTACATCAGCCACCATGATTTCACATTATTTGCCTGGTACCGGATCGGCTTCGGTTTGATCGTGTTGTTTACAGCTTATTCCGGTCTCATTGATTGGTCAGTAGATTGATGAGTCGGGATAGATTTGAATGTTTCAATGTTTTTCGTGGTCAACCCTGTACCCAGGGTAACCTTGCTGCCTTCCATCCGGCTTGTTGGCCGCGGTGGCCATTTTCATCTTTGTCACCTTCAAATCCTTCCAGGATATTGTAACAATTAGGAAAACCATTCTGACTCATGATTGTTGCCGCATGATCTGAGCGGTTTCCGCTGCGACAGATGAACATGAGTACGGCATTATCATCCGCAATTTTGTCAGAAAGTTGATCCAGAAAATGTGGATTGGGTTGCATACCCGGATAGGTACGTAGTTCGATTTCGATTGCTCCTGGGATGCGTCCTACCCAGTCCAGCTCAGCTTGGCAGCGTACATCCACGATTCTGGCTTCCGGCATAGCTTGTAACACAGCGAATGCTTCCGCCGGCAGTAGAGCACCTTTGTAAGCCAGGCCCATTTCTTCCGCTCGTTGCTGGGCAGTTTCCAGAATCTCATTGATATCTTTCATTTTTATCGTCTTCACTTATAAAATGTTCGTATTGATCAATTCATGCTTTTACATGAGCAACTGGCATGAATGAAATAGGGTCAGTTAATGCAGCATTTTTTGTTGAATTATCATTTGAATGCAAACCGGACTTAGATATTTTCCGCTTTCTGAATGATGACATCTTCCAGCGGAACGTCCTGGTGCCCAGCACGGCTGCCGGTTTTCACTTTTTTAATTGCATCCACGACTTCTTTGCCTTCGACGACTTTGCCGAACACACAGTAACCAAATCCCTGTGGTGTTGTGTTGGTATGATTCAGAAAGCGATTGTTGGCAACGTTGATGAAAAATTGTGAGGTAGCGGAATGAACATCTGAGGTGCGTGCCATCGCGATGGTGTAGGCTTCATTTTCAGCGCCCTGGGCCGCTTCATTTTGAATTGGAGCAAAAGTATTCTTTTCCTTCATACCTGGTGCATAGCCGCCGCCCTGGATCATAAAACCATCGATCACGCGATGAAACAGCGTGTTGTCGTAATGCCCACTCTCGACGTAACGCAGAAAATTTTCGACGGTGACCGGCGTTTTTTCACTATCAAGTTCCAGCGTTATGACGCCATAATTGGTATGCAGTTTGATCATTTTAACTATCCTGATTTATGGGTTATCGGAGTCGGCAGAAGCCGGGAGAAGCGTGATATGTTCGATGATGATCGTGTTTTGCGGCACATCGCTGGCGAAAGGCCCCTTGGCCCCAGTGGGTGTACGCGCTATATTGCTGACGACGTCCATTCCGGCCGTGACTTTACCAAATACCGTGTAACCATATCCTTGTATGGTCGGGGCGGTATAGTTGAGGAAATGGTTATTCGCAACGTTGATAAAAAATTGCGAAGAAGCAGAATGCGGATCACTGGTGCGTGCCATGGCTATTGTCCCGATATCATTTCTGAGGCCGTTGGCAGCTTCATTTTGGATTGGCTGTCGTGTAGGTTTCTGCGTGAGATTCTGGTCGAATCCTCCTCCCTGGATCATGAATCCGGCGATGACTCGATGAAATACCGTGCCTACATAGTAATTGTCTTTGACATAGTTCAGGAAATTTTCAACCGTTTGGGGTGCTTGATCAGGATAAAGTTCCAGTTGTATGGAGCCAAGATTGGTTTTGATTTCCACTTTTGGATTAGCCGCGAAAATAGAGGTACTGAATATCCATAAAAATAGAATGAAAGACAAACCAGTGAATGTAGCCGTTTTTATTGGGCGAGCAGTCTGGCGCTCAAGGGAAAAAATCTTCATTGTGCTATACTCTCAAAGTTTTGCTTTGAACAAGGAAACAAGGGCAATTACGATGGGCAGTCCTTGGATTCTACCAATAACATAGTCATTTCCACAATCTCGCATATCTACCCCAATGCTTAAAATTTATAATACGCTGGTCAGAACCAAACAGGAATTTGTCCCGCTGACGCCCGGGGAAGTCAGGATGTATGTTTGCGGCATGACGGTCTATGATTATTGTCATCTGGGACATGCGCGCGTATTGGTAGTATTTGATAGTGTGGTACGCTGGTTGCAGACACTTGGCTATAAGGTGATCTATGTTCGTAATATCACTGATATCGACGATAAAATCATCCAGCGTGCATCGGAGAATCATGAATCGATCGAGGTGCTGACCAGCCGCTACATCCAGGCAATGGAAGAAGACGCCGCAGCACTGGGTGTGACCAAACCTTCTTTCGAACCGCGTGCAACCGAATGCATCGAGAGCATGATTGTGATGATCGGCACGCTGTTGAGTAAAGGTCTGGCGTATGTCGCGGACAATGGGGATGTGTTCTATGCTGTTCATCACTTTCCCGGTTATGGCAAGCTTTCGGGAAAGTCACTTGATGACTTGCGAGCGGGTGAGCGGGTGGAGATCGATACCAATAAGCGAGATCCATTGGATTTTGTACTGTGGAAAGCCGCCAAACCCGGTGAGCCTAGCTGGGAGTCACCTTGGAGTAGAGGACGTCCGGGCTGGCACATCGAATGTTCGGCCATGAGCGGACACTACTTGGGTGAGCAGTTCGATATTCATGGCGGAGGACAGGATTTACAGTTCCCGCACCACGAAAATGAGATCGCTCAAAGTGAAGGAGTGCATGACCATCCTCATCCCCACGTGAATTATTGGATGCACAATGGATTTGTGCGGGTGGATAATGAAAAAATGTCCAAGTCATTGGGCAATTTTTTTACCGTACGGGAGGTGTTGACACGTTACCAGCCGGAGGTTGTACGTTTCTTCATTTTACGTGCACATTACCGCAGTCCGCTGAATTATTCGGATGCACATTTGAATGATGCTAAGAATGCACTGGAACGGCTTTATACAGCATTGAAAAATTATGAAACGTTGCAGGATCGTGAAAAAATAACAATTGACTGGAAAAATGATACTTATGCACGACGTTTCATGACGGCAATGAACGATGATTTCAATACACCGGAAGCTATTGCAGTGTTATTTGATCTGGCAAGCGAAGCCAACCGGACAGGTGAATCCTATTATGCAATGATGCTCAGAGAATTAGGCGGGACGCTGGGTTTATTGCAACAGTCACCGCTGCACTATCTGCAACATCATATACGCCAGCATGAGAGTCAGTACACTGCGGCAGATATCGAACGCATGATTCAGCAACGTTTGCAGGCCCGTAAAGAAAAGAATTTTACTCAGGCAGATGCACTGCGTAAGCAGCTGGCCGAAGGCGGCATCATTCTGGAAGACGGGCCGCAAGGCACGACCTGGCGGCGCCAATAATTATTTACTAGCCGATGATGTCATTTGCCATATGTGCAGTACGGAACCGCTGAAATCGTTCAGTTTGATGGATCGGGTGGGCGTAACACCGGGAATTGTGAAAGTATTGCTGATGAAAAGAGTGCCCGGACGCATTTCCTGGCAAGCTTTTTGCCAGAGGGATGACATCGGTACCGGGGAAAGATAAGCATAGACCACATCGTATCTCGCCAGATCATGCAGCCAGATACTTTTCCATTGAAACTGACAGGTATACCCGAACAATAAGGTTCTTAATTTACTGATCCAGCAAGGGAGGATCGCTGTTTCGATACCATGATAATTGCCATTGGGCAGAGTTTGTGCCAATTTACACATTAGCCCACCACATCCTGAGCCAAGATCGATGAATGTAAAGGGGTGATGTTTCGGTAACAGTTCAGCCAGTGTATGAATAACTTCCTTGCTTGACAGGAAGAGCGGTACTTGCGTGTGGGAAGTCTTTCCAAAAATCAATATCAGTACGAGAAAGCCGATCAGATACCAGTAAGCGGACAGCTCCAATGTCAAAGCGATCAGCAGCCCAGGAAGAAAAAACAGGTGAATGACTGTCCACCAGATTGCTGTACGAAGTATATGGAAGCTGATGGTTGCGGCAATAACACCTTGTAATAGCGAAGCGTGCAGTAACGTAATATCCCATGGCAAGAGCATTCCCAACAAACCTGTTATCAGGATACTGGTGAACAATATTGCCAGTATCCTGCCTATTGGTACTTGTAGGAGATGGTATTGATTCGCATCAATCGGGTTTTGCATGGTCACCATTGATCACTTGGATACTGACTTCATCTTTGTTGTGGATGTCCACGTTTTGATTTTCACGGGTAATGGCGTCTTCAGATTTTTTGTTCATGACAATGATACTGATACGTCGGTTGAAGGGACTATAGGGATCCTGTTTATTGAATAGTACAGCGGAAGACAGCCCGACCACACGCAGCATTTTGTCCGGATTCATGCCACCCGCAATCAATTCGCGACGGGAGGCGTTGGCGCGATCTGCTGATAATTCCCAGTTACTGTAACTTTTTTCACCGGTAGGATAAGGGGTTGCATCGGTGTGACCGGAAAGACTGACCCTATTGGTCACGTCATTGAGCATTTTTCCTATCTCATGCAGAATAATTTTGGTGTAGGGTTGCAGTTCAGCTTTACCAATCGCAAACATGGGTCGATTCTGTTCATCGACGATCTGGATGCGTAATCCTTCTGTCGTAATATCCAACAACAGTTGCTTCTTGAATTTGTTGAGAGCAGGGTTACCTTCGATCGATCGTTCTATCTTTTTTTTGAGTTTCTTAAGCTGTTCCAATTCAATACGTTCCTGAAGCGCCTGTACTGCTTCGAGATCGATGGATCGTTTTATATCGTCAAAATCTGCCCGTTTGGTCTGGCCGGCACGTCGGGTCAGATCGTCTCCGCCGCCATGGATGATGCTGGAACTGTCTCCACTATTGTCCCCTCCGAGCAGAGCTACTTTCAGGGGAGTTTTGAAATATTCAGCGATGCCTTCCTTATCACCCTGAGTGGTTGATCCCAGCAACCACATCAGCAGGAAAAAAGCCATCATGGCAGTGATGAAGTCAGCGTAAGCAATTTTCCATGTTCCGCCGTAGTGCCCATTCGTTGTCTTTTTGATGCGTTTGATAACGATCGGTTTTTGTAAGAGATCATCAGCCATTCACGACCTCATTTAAAAATACGGAATTCAGGGTGAGGAATATCATTTGGCTTTGCTTTGTTTGACATGTTTCTCTAATTCCATGAAAGATGGTCGCTCAGTCGAAAACAGGACTTTTCTACCGAATTCGACAGCAAGAGCCGGTGCATAGCCATTGAGATTGGCCAGCAAGGTAACCTTAATGCATTCCAGCAGTTTACTCGATTCATGCAGTCGCTGTTCCAGACGACTGGCCAGAGGACTGACGAAGCCATAGGAGAGCAGGATGCCGAGAAATGTTCCGACCAGGGCTGCAGCAATCAATTTACCCAGCTCAGCAGGTGGAATGCCGACTGATTCCATGGTATGCACGACACCCATCACGGCAGCGACAATCCCGAATGCAGGGAGTGCATCGCCGATTTTGGTGATGACATGGATAGGGACTTCACCCTCTTGATGATGGGTTTCGATTTCACCATCCATCAGATTTTCGATTTCCAACGGATTGAGATTGCCACCTACCATCAAGCGCAGATAATCGGTAATGAATTCTATGACGTGATGATCCGACAGGATCGTCGGGTATTTTGTAAACAGTGGACTTTTATCCGGATCATCCACATCTGCTTCGATCGACATTAACCCTTCTTTACGGATTTTGCCGAGTATTTCGTAGAGCAGTGTCATCAATTCCATGTAGACCGCTTTGGTATATTTAGCCCCCTTGAAAATACTGGGCAGTGCTTTGAAGGTCGCTTTGATCGCTTTACCGGAATTGCCGACGAAGAACGCTCCAAGTGCGGCACCTGCGATCATGAGCAATTCAACCGGTTGGAATAACGCTCCCAGATGACCTCCGGCCAACGCGAAGCCACCAAATACGGAAATGACGACAATAAAATATCCGATAGTTACCAGCATGTTTGAAAAATCCCTTGGAAATTTTCAAACTTTAACGGCTATCGGTAGACTGACTTTAGCTCGCAATATGAAGCGATTGGCAGTAGTTTTGCGTGACGGGTGGCAGAATATCAGAAATCATCGCTGAAACGGATATAGCCGGATCGGGGAACCATATCCTGGTAGATCCAGCGATTCAATAGGTTACGGGCAGAAGCAATAATTTCTGATGCGGTTATGCCTACTGGACCATGGAGTTGACTGAGTAAAGTATCTGCCGCAGCACCATGTAAATAAACAGACAGCAGCAGAGTATCTTCTGGCGAAAGCCCTTGTGTCAGTAGTGCACCCAGAAAACCTGACAGGACGTCCCCCGTTCCTGCGGTGCTCAAACCGGGGTTACCGCTGGCGTTGAAATGGCAGTGGCCGGTAGGAAGCGCACAAATACTGCCTGCACCTTTTAAAACAATCGAGCAGTTGAACTGCTTGGCCAGGTTCCTCGCAGCATTGAGTCGATCATACTGTACTTCGGTGAGTGTCGTATCGAGCAGACGAGCGGCTTCAGCAGGGTGAGGTGTGAGTATGGTAAATTCTGTACGCTTTTGCAGCGCAGCACTTAGTTCAGTGTGATGTGCAATCAGATTGAGCGCATCAGCATCCAGAACCAGCGGCAAATTAGTGTGCAATGCTTGTTCCAGGTAAGTGCAGGCGGTAATTTGGGTACCGAGTCCCGGGCCAACTACCAGACAGTCCAGATGAAGCTGTGTAAAAAGATCATCTGGTGCGCGCAGCATTAATTCGGGCTGAGTTGGATCGACAGTCAGTGTATGGTCATTGGTAAGCAAGCCCAAATAAACTCGCCCAGCACCCAGTTTGAGCGCAGCTCGTCCGGCTAGCAATGCTGCCCCGGTCATACCTGGAGCGCCACCGAGAATACCGACACTGCCGTAGGTACCTTTATGGCTATTAGCGGATCTCGGACAAGGCAGGCGTGGCTTGATGCTTGCATAATTCAGCAGCCAGTTTTGTGCAGGTATCATGCTGACGGCATCGACTCCCAGGTTACACGGGACGATTTCTCCGCAGTAATCGCAACCATCACAGGTGAGAAGACCTGGTTTCAGCGCGATGAAGGTGGTCGTAATGGTGGACTTGACTGCCATATCTTGCACACGGCCAGAATCGCTGTGCAACCCACTCGGAATATCGAGCGCGAGTATCGGAAGATTCAGGCCATTGATTTGCCTAATGAGCTGCTGATATTTTTCATCCAGCGTACGCGCTGCATTCAGGCCGATGCCGAACAAGCCGTCTATTACACAATCCCACCGATCATCCGCCGGGATATGCGGATAAAGAGATCCACCAGCCGATCGCCATCGGTCCAATGCTTGTTTTGCGTCTCGCGGTAAGCGATCGGTATCACCAGTAAAGACCAGCGTTACTTGCATTCCCCAGGTACGTAGGTGACGAGCGACGACGAATGCATCTCCACCATTATTGCCTGGCCCGGCCAATACCAACACCCGGTTTTTGCTACCGGTCAATAATCTGATTTTGGCAATTTTTGCGGCAGCCAGCCCTGCTTTTTCCATTAGATGGGGCGGATTGGGTGCCGTCAGGATAAGGGATTCGATTTCGCGAATTTCTGCAGTGGTGTAAACGGGAAAGGTATTCATCAGGTTACTGACCTGCTCTCGTGTAAAATTATGCTTTTTGTTCAATCGGCCAAAATTTCGATGCTGCAATTTCGTGGGCGCAAAGCGCTGTCCTCTTTTCGTATAGAAAAACTCCTCTATTCAGCTCGGGCTATCGTACCGCAAATTTCCAATATTGATACCGAATACTGGTATTTTTGCCAGGTACGGCGTGATTTGACTCAGGAAGAAATCGATCGTCTGCAGCAGTTACTCGACGCCAGTCAGATACTCTTGTCTTCTGATTTTGAATACGACCGGTCGTTATTATTCGTTGTGCCTCGTCCTGGTACGATTTCACCATGGTCGTCCAAAGCAACTGATATTGCTCGCCATTGTGGTCTGGATGCAGTCGAGCGATTGGAACGCGGTATTGTTTTCGATATGCAGTATGAATCAGTATTGCACCCCGAGCAAATGCGCGTAATCGAGGCGTGTATACACGATCGTATGACCGAGGTGGTATTACATTCACTGTCCGATACAACGATATTATTTCGTCGTGCCACACCATCGGCCCTGCATGAAATAGCGGTATTGAGTGACGGTGTACAGGCGCTCTATCAGGCGAACCGGGAAATGGGGCTGGCATTGTCTGGCGATGAAATAGATTATCTGCTGGATTATTTTACCGGTATTCACCGTAATCCCACTGATGTCGAACTGATGATGTTTGCGCAGGCGAATTCTGAGCATTGTCGACACAAGATTTTCAATGCCGACTGGATCATTGATGGTGTGCAACAGTCACAATCTTTGTTCGACATGATCCGACATACACATCAAATGCACCCTCAGCATACGATTGTCGCTTATGCAGACAATGCGGCCATTCTCGAAGGAGCAACAATAGAACGATTTTATCCTGGAAAGGATGGTAAATATGGATATGAGGCAGAATCCACACACTGGTTGGTAAAAGTGGAAACTCATAATCATCCGACAGCGATTTCACCTTATCCGGGTGCTGCCACGGGTGTGGGGGGGGAGATCCGTGATGAAGGTGCGACCGGATCCGGTGCGAAGCCCAAGGCCGGGCTGACCGGGTTTTGTGTATCGAATTTGCGGATTCCTGGTGCCATTCAGCCGTGGGAGGACCAGCCGACCGGAGAGTTGGATGGCTACTACGGTAAACCGGGGCATATTGCTTCGGCACTCGACATTATGCTTGCTGGCCCTATTGGCGGAGCAACCTTCAGTAATGAATTCGGTCGTCCTAATCTGGCCGGTTTTTTCCGCACCTGCGAAATGGAAGTCGATGGCCAGATGCGCGGTTATCATAAACCCATCATGCTAGCAGGGGGGATCGGCCAGATTTCTGCATTGCATACCGAGAAACAGTCCTTTACAGCAGATGCATTATTGATTCATCTGGGCGGGCCAGGTATGGCAATCGGGCTCGGAGGGGGGGCAGCTTCCAGTATGGATGCCGGCACGAATGACGAAGCACTCGACTTCAACTCAGTACAGCGGGGTAACGCGGAAATGCAGCGCCGTGCACAGGAAGTCATCGATCGTTGCTGGCAACTGGCACGCAGTGGACAACCTAATCCGATTCTCTCCATTCATGACGTGGGGGCTGGTGGGCTTTCCAATGCATTGCCCGAATTGGTACATGGTGCCGGATGTGGTGGACAGTTTGATTTGCGTGCTATTCCTTCTGATGAGCCGGGAATGTCACCATTGCAGATCTGGTGTAACGAAGCGCAGGAGCGTTACGTAATTGCTATTCGGGCAGAATCACTATCGTTATTCCAGGCAATTTGTGAACGTGAACGCTGTCCGTATGCGGTAGTGGGCAAGGCACTGACACAACCCCGGCTGATTGTGACTGATGAACAATCCCCTGTTACGCCTGTAGATATGCCATTGTCAGTATTGCTGGGCAAACCTCCCAAAATGGTGCGTGATGTGAGTCACGTCGATCACAAACTCATCACATTGGATACAGAAGGTATGAATGTGCGGGAAGCGGTCTATCGTGTTCTACGATTACCGGCGGTCGCAGACAAAACATTTTTGATCACTATAGGTGACCGTAGCATAGGAGGGCTGACGGCACGGGATCAGATGGTTGGCCCCTGGCAGGTACCGGTAGCAGATGTAGCCGTCACTACCATGGGATTTCAGACCTATCTGGGTGAAGCGTTTGCGCTGGGTGAGCGAACACCGCTGGCATTGATTGACGCGGCGGCTTCTGCACGCATGGCAGTAGGTGAGGCAATCACCAACATCGCTGCTGCGGCAGTGGACGATCTTGAAGAAGTCCGCTTATCTGCTAACTGGATGGCTGCTGCCGGACACCCGGGTGAGGATGCCGCTTTGTATGATGCTGTGCACGCGGTGGCGATGGAGTTATGCCCGCAGTTGGGAATCAGTATTCCGGTCGGTAAGGATTCATTATCGATGAAAACTGCCTGGTGCGATGTGAATGGAAAAAATAAAGAGGTGATTGCGCCACTTTCTTTGATCATTTCGGCTTTTGCCAGAGTGCGGGATGCACGCAGGACACTTACGCCACAGCTTCGTACGGATAGTGGTGAAACTGAACTGATTTTGATTGATCTGGGTGGTGGCAGGCATCGTCTGGGTGGCTCGGCATTGGCACAGGTTTACGGACAAGCAGGAAATGAGACGCCTGATCTGGAAAATCCAGAAAAGCTTAGGGCGTACTTTACCGCTATCCAAATGCTCAATGATCAGGGATTATTGTTAGCCTATCATGACCGCTCCGATGGCGGGCTATGTGTGACACTGTGTGAAATGGCGTTTGCCGGGCATTGCGGGATAACGGTTGCCCTCGATGCACTGTATCTCGATGTGCCTGCAGGTGATCCGGAGGATCGCATGCTGGCTATTTTATTCAGTGAAGAACTGGGTGCTGTCATTCAGATCGAGGCACGGCATCGTGGTACGGTGCTGAATATTCTGTCAGAGGCAGGATTGGGACAGAACAGTTATGTGATGGGTAGTTTGAATCAGCAGGATGAGATTTGCTTCACGCGCGATGGCCAACCTGTATTTCGGGAAAAACGAGTGGCATTACAGCGGGCCTGGTCGGAGACGACTTATCAGATGCAGAAATTACGCGATCATCCAGTATGCGCGCAACAGGAATACGATCGTATCTTGGATGTTGATGATACCGGCTTGTGTCCACGATTAACCTTCGCTTTTGATGAAAGTATTATTGCACCGTATATACATACCAACCGCCCTGCTGTTGCGATTCTGCGGGAACAAGGTGTGAATGGTCATGTGGAAATGGCGGCCGCGTTTGATCGCGCAGGGTTCGATACAGTAGACGTGCACATGAGTGATATTCTGACAGGACGTGTGTCATTGACCGGATACAAAGGCCTGGTCGCCTGTGGCGGATTTTCCTATGGTGATGTATTGGGTGCAGGAAGAGGCTGGGCGCAGTCGATTTTATTTAGTACGCGGGCAAAAGATGAATTTACGGCGTTTTTCACTCGGTCGGATACTTTTGCTCTGGGCGTATGTAACGGTTGTCAGATGATGAGTCATCTGCAGGCAATTATTCCGGGTACCGCTCACTGGCCTAGTTTTGAGCGCAATCAATCAGAACAGTTTGAGGCACGATTCGTCATGGTCAGGATCAAGGCGAGCCCTTCATTGTTTTTCGGGGAGATGACAGATAGTCTCCTACCCATAACTGTCGCCCATGGGGAAGGACGTGCGGTGTTTCGGGACGAAACGCAATTACATGCAGCAGAGCCTTTTATCACTTTGCAATTCGTCGATCATCGGGGGGATCAAACTGAAATTTATCCGCTCAATCCTAATGGCTCACATGCGGGTGTTGCCGGTATGACTTCGGCCGATGGTCGGGTTACCATTCTGATGCCTCATCCGGAAAGGGTGTTTCGGACGGTACAGCATTCGTGGCATCCTGATAATTGGCCTGAAGATTCTCCCTGGATGAAGATGTTCAGGAATGCACGCAGATGGGTTGGTTAAGACTTATGGCTTGCCATGGACTATTTCTTCTTTCCAGGTTTTTAAGGAAAAATAACAACACAATGATTGATTTCAAAACGGACCGACGATGTATCGTGCCTGTACTCATACTATTGGGACTTGCAATGGTTTCTTCTCATCTTGCTGCACAAATCAAGCCGGGGCATAAGCCGCAGACTGTCAGCTATCAACCTGCATCAGAGGAGTGTGTTCCTGTCGCTGGCTGGGTGATTCCTGGAAAAGGACCTACTTCGCTACCTGAAGTGATCGCATCTACGGTTGGTCAGTCCGTGGTATTGCTTGGTGAGACGCATGTCAATCATGAGCATCACCGTTGGCAACTGCATATGCTGGCTGCATTGTATGCAGCACATCCCGAGATGGTGATCGGTTTCGAAATGTTTCCGCGACGAGTACAGAAGGTACTGGATCGATGGGTAGCAGGAGAATTGTCGGAATCAGAGTTTTTATCCCAGTCCGAGTGGCAGTCAGTGTGGAATACTGACGCAAATTTATACTTACCCTTATTTCATTTTGCGCGTATGTATCGTATTCCGATGCGTGCACTCAATATCGATATACGTCTGAGGCGGTTGGTTGCAGAAAAAGGATTTGATGGGGTTCCGCAAAGTGAAAGAGAAGGTGTAACTCGACCGGCACCTCCCAGCCCGCAATATCTGGAATTTCTACTGCCAATTTATGAACAGCATGGTCGTCCCAAGCAGAAAAGTGATAAGCCCAGTCGTTATGATCCCGGTTTTCTGCGGTTTGTTGTCAGCCAGCAACTGTGGGATCGGGCGATGGCACAAGAGATTCATGCAGTATTGAATACTTATGGCCGCGGTAAGAATCCACTGGTGGTGGGCATCATGGGTTCCGGACATATTCTGCATGGTTATGGCGTACCCCATCAGTTGAAAGATCTGGGAGTAAAAAGGATTACTACGTTGTTGCCATGGGATACCGGTAAATCTTGCAAGCAACTGGCTACAGGCTATGCCGATGCGATTTTTGGTACAGCATCGATTGCGTCAGAGCCAGCTCCTTCTCTGCAGCAGCGTCTGGGAATCCGCTATGAATTCAGCAAGGAGGCAGGTGGCGCACGAGTGATGCAGATTGAACAGGATAGTATCGCTGAATCTGCCGGATTGCGCGAAGGGGATGTAATCATTGAAATGGCAGGTGTTACGATAAAGGCAAGTGATGACGTCATTACCATCGTGAAACGGCATGCACCGGGAACCTGGTTGCCCTTGCAAGTGAAACGGGAAGATGCAGTCCTTGACGTGGTCGCCAAGTTTCCGGCGCTTACACAATGAATAGACGCGTGATAGCTGCTTTCATTGCTTTTAATCTGGAAACCGCAATTGGACGCACGCCGGGAGCATCCAACTGTGGCTTTCAGGTTTAATTGACTTTTTCCCGTTGCGGTTTGTAGAGTGTGAAATCGAGTTGATGTCGCTGTAGAAGTTTGTAGAATTCAGTACGGTTACGTTTGGCCAGTTTGGCTGCTTGGGTAACGTTGCCGGCTGTAATTTTCAGCAGTCGGACCAGGTAATCCCTTTCAAATTGTTTGCGGGCTTCATCGAAAGAGGTGATCTGGGTTTCGTCACGGTGCATAGCGTCACGGACAAGTTCACAGGAGATCAGGGGAACCGCGCTCATGACGACGCTTTGTTCGACAACGTTCATGAGCTGCCGGATATTACCGGGCCAGGAGGATGCCAGCAAAAAGCTGATTGCTTCGGGAGAAAATCCGTTAATGTGCTTCTGATGCTTTTCAGCAAATACACGCAGAAAATGATTGGCCAGCAGGGGGACGTCTTCACGCCGCTGCGCAAGAGAGGGAATGGTCAATCCCACTACGAAAAGCCGGTAGTATAAATCTTCACGAAAGTTACCCGCTGCAATTTCAGATTTCAAATCTCTATGAGTGGCAGAAATGATCCGGACATCAATCGGGACACTCTGAGTGGCTCCCACGGGCCGAATAACTCTTTCCTGTAAGGCATGCAGCAGCTTCACCTGAAGCAGTAACGGCATGTCCCCGATCTCATCCAGAAACAGGCTGCCGCCTTCGGCCAGCTGAAACAGGCCTTTATGGTCCCGGACGGCACCGGTAAAAGCTCCCTTAGTATGCCCAAACAGTTCGGATTCCAGTAACTGTTCCGGAATGGCGGCACAATTGATTGTTATGAATGGCTGATCACAGCGTCTGGATGCTTGATGAATAGCACGGGCAAAGAGCTCTTTGCCAACACCGCTTTCGCCAAACAGCAGGACACTGGCATCTCCTTGTGCAACACGATCCACTTTGGTGAGTAAATCTTCCATAATGGCGCTTTGTGTGATGATGTTTTCGCGCCACGAAGATCGAGGGGCCTGACGTGGTGCCGTTTCGATATTGGGAGACAGACCCAGCGCACGTTCGATCTGACTCAACAGGATTTTAGGGTCGTATGGCTTGGTAAGGTAGCCAAAAATTCCTCGCTGGACTGCAGCTACGGCGTCTGGAATGGTACCGAACGCTGTTAAGATAATGACCGGAAGTGTGGGGATGGTACGGTGAATATAATCAAACAATGCCATGCCATCCTGGCCGCTCATCTGCATGTCGCTAATCACGAGATGTGGACGTGATATATCGAGGTGATTGATAGCTGATTCAGCGCTGTCTGCAAGAATCGTTTCGAACCCCGCTGATGTCAGGCGGATGGAAAGCAGTTCAAGCAAATCCGTATCGTCATCTACCAGAAGAATTTTTTTGCTTTGCATAGTCTACTTGTCAGTCAAGGTGCGTTTCTGCGCATGAGATTTTTCTCTATATTCTTGATGGCATCGATTTTATTCTGCAGAATTTTTACTTCTGCTTCGGTTGCCCGCAGTTTTGCGGATAAATTTTGTACTTGAATATTTGCGGATTCTTGTTGCTTGAGCAATAGCGTCAGTATATTTTCAAAAGCAGCCAGACTGGAAGAAAGCTCTGCCGGTTGTGGGGAATTTTCCAGTAAATCAAGAGCAGTAGGAATACTCTGAAAATTGGTATTCGGCAACAGAAGCAGCATCAAAAGTTTAAGACGTTCTCGCGTATCAGTGCTTTCCCGATAGTGGCTGTTTGCATAATTGTACTCCCAAGCGAGTTCCAGTTCGGATTTATCCTGTAATGAATTGTAATAGTGCATTAATTCATTCAGGTCATCTTGTGGTTCTTGTACTGCTGGTATTTCTGTATGGGCTGATGGTTTGTGCCAGGTAGGCGCGCATCCTGTGAACAGCATTAACAGAATTAATCCTGACAATAATTTATAAGTTTTTGGCATGATATAAGTATTCAAAATTACGAACTGGTAAAGTTAGTCGAAAACGTGCGCCATGTCCGTTATCGGTATTGGGGACGAGTTCGATATTGCCTCCGTGGGCTATCGCGTATTCCTTGGCAATAGCCAGCCCTAGTCCAGTACCTTTGACATGACTATTGGGGGTATTGCGCCCTTGGTAAAAGGGTTCGAATATCTGTCCCTGGTCTGTAGGATCGACACCGGGTCCCGAATCTTCGATGTCGACCTGGATTGTACCGTTATGTTGTGAGGCAGTAATTTCAATATAGCTTCCACTGGGGGAAAATTTAACTGCATTGGAAAGCAGATTATCGAGCATGACATCCAATTTCTGTTTATCACATTCCAGAACGAGCTCTGGACAAGTCAGATTAATTTTGATGTTTTTACTCAGGATGGAAAGATTCTGGGTTTTTATGACAGAATTGATGACCTTGTCCAGATTGACACGCTGTTTGGCAAGAGCAACCATATCGGTCTGAAGTGCACTGAAATTCAGTAGATCTTCAATTCGTTTCTGCAATTGCATACTGCTGGTATGCAGAATACCGGCAATTAGCTGCTGTTTCTCGTTCAGATTACCGGTAATACCTTCAGCCAGTAAATCAGCGCCTTCCCGGATAGCCGTCAAAGGTGTTTTCAGCTCATGAGAAACATGCCGTAAAAACTGTATTTTCTGCTCTTCCAGTTTAAGCAGGCGAAGGCGTAGCCAGTCTAATCGTGCACCGATATATTCCAGGTTTTGCGGTCCATTGACATGGATGGGTTGGGCAAGCTTACCTTGCCCCATATGCAGGATTGCATCATCAATTTGACGGATAGGGCGAGCAATGAATACCGAAAAAGCCAACGCCAGAAAAACGACTACCGGAATTAAAATAAGCAATTCCCATTCAACGAGTGTACGCGTTTGCGTTGCAATTTCGCTCATTTTCCCGACATTCTGCCCGATCAGTTGAAAGCTGTTGGTTGAAAATTCCTGAGCAAGCGTGAGCAAAGAGGCAAAACGGTCGAGCAAGTATTGCAGATCCTGTGGTTGTTCATTCAGGACAAGTATTTCGCGGAAAATGCTGGTTTCCAGCAAGCGCAATTTTTCCAGTGAAAGTTGCTGCTCCAGATAGACAGAAATATTGAGCAGGTGATTGGTGATTTTCTCAAATTTGGTATGTGCCAGAAAATATCCTTCCAGTAATGTTGCATCGTCCAGTACGAGCGCGTGTTGTACGCTGCGTTCCATAGCCATGATTTCATCTATGATGATGCTGCTGCCATTGGTGATCTGGGTGGCTTGGTAAACGTTGTGGCGGCTTTGCTCAGCCAGTTGATCAATACGTACGGCACTGTATACAAGTGCGCCGATCAATGGTAATCCGACAATACAAAATCCAATCAAAATCAAAGTCAGGAATGATTTGGGTTTATCCCGAGATCTCGGCTGTCGGCGTGCTTGCCTGGGGGGCGCGGTATTTACGGGAATTTTCATGTTAAATTCAATCTTTCTGGCAGCTGTTGGGCGATAGACTTCTGGAAGCATGTATGGTTAATGATTTTATGTTTATCATAAATATTTATTATCCTGCAGATTAGAGTGTTTGGGGGATGTTTTACGCTAAATCTTCTGGAAATTCAGAATCATAGGATTTGTTATGAATAATTGTGATTTTCTGATGTGATACAAGTATCGCTGCTAAGACATATGTTCAATAAACAGGTGTGTTCTATAAAGATAAGATGCAACGAATTAATGGATGTTTTATGAACCTAGCAACCGCTATAAGGACTTTCCCGTAATTGCAAGATAATTTATATCTGGTAAAACATTTTTTGATAATTCCTTATTTTGTTCAGATTGTATTGTGCTCTGATTGCATCTTTACTTAAGCAGCCTTCGGTCATGATCGCGCTGTCGGAAACAATGTCATTGCAGCTCTATAGCCGGCCTCTGTTTGGCCACATGGGTGGCCGGGCCACGATAAAATCCGTGCACGGATTCCTTATTCAGTTGTCGGCTCCCCTATCGGTTGCTGATCGGGCTTCCAATTGAATTGTGAGCCAGCGATTCTTTACTAGGTTCTATCCGTGCCGGTCCGACCTGTTTGCCTATCGCTCCAAAGATTGCAACTTGAGTGAAGAAAACTGTTATTGATTTAATTCATTCAGACTGACTTTCTCCCTACTTCGGATTGAATGCTTCGCCTTTGGCCAGTACTGCCCAGATGATTCGTGCATGCTTATTGGCGATGGCGGCCAGTGCCTTGTAATAACCCGCTCGCGTACTCAATGCCAACATCCCTCTCTCCAGGCGTGTCAGTTTCTCTGGTTTGCGCCTTCTGGCTGCGATAAAGGCTGAACGAGCGCCTTGCACCAGGAGATACCGTAAATAGCTGTCTCCTCGTTTAGTGATCCGCCCAGGCTTTATCTTGCCGCCCGTGCTGTGCTGACTCGGTACTCATCCAATGCTGGCTGCAAATTCCCGGCCGTTTTTGAATTGCCTGCCATCGATGATGGTGGCAGTCACTGCACTGGCCGTGATCGTGCCTACGCCGACTATCTTTTGTAACCGTTCTGTCGCTTCATTCTTTTGGGCAATCGGCTTGATTTGCTTCTCCAGTTCTTCTATACGCTGATCCAGCGCCTGCCAGTGTGCGCGGGACAACTCAATACCGGTTCTTGCCAGTAGCGTAGCCGCACCAACGCTTCTGTCTGCCTGCTAAACCAGCTTTCCAATTTATCCGGTGTCTGACCAATCCAGATCCCAAACTCTGCCGGTAATCTTCTGACCCGGTTCATCTGCGCCGTGCGATCATTCACCAGGCCAGAGCGCAAGCGGTGCAACATGAGCAAGGATTGTTATTCCTCGCACTTGATGGTTACAAAGCGCATGTTGGGTCTGCCTGCTGCTTCACAGATCGCTTCAGCATCAATGACTGCCAGAGCAGGCTTCAAACCCTATCACGCATTGGGGTACATTCGCTGCCCAGGCAAGAAACTCTTCTCGTCGCAATGTCTCTACCAGCACTACGCGCTCATAGGCATCAACACCATGCACCCGCAGATAATGTTTCGAACTGTCTACTCCTATTCGTTTGAGCATTGCAATGCTTTCCATTTTCGTGGAAACTTTCATTTGACTTCTCCTCTCGTTCTGATTGACTAATTAATGCTTCAATCTTGGCACATCGATGCCGGGCGGGGCTACCGCTTTGAGTAGGGGAAGTCCTTTCTATTCAGTTAATCGCTTATCAGCCTCTGGAGATCCCGATGGATAGTGAGCTTACTGCCTTCGCTCATGCCGACCGATGGGTGAGACTACTCCGTACCGATTGCACGCCTGGCACGCTGTCTGGCTGCGTTGCTCCTCGTTGCAGGGAATAACCCTGCGCCTCGTCGCACCTTGCCAGGCAGCGCGCCAGACGCACACTCGGGCGCGTCCAATTGCGGTTTCTAGGATGAAAGCAAGGTGGTGTGGTCAGATGTGGCATACTTAGAATAATGCAAGCTTGTTAGGTACGGCGGAAACTTATCGCGAGGCTCCGGCTTGTCTTGTAAGGACGGAAATTTACCTTTCATGTGATCTGAGTGGCAAATACCCGGCTATAAAAATTTTGATTATTCCCCCCGGATCTTCTGTACAACAGTTTCTCTGGATACCAGATTGCGGTTTTGCCTGTCGTATTCGTTGTGATCAATAACTGCGATTGATATTTGCTTGAAATCCAGTACATTCCAGGGAAGTTTGTAAATTTATGATTTGAAATTAATTGATATTTTATGACCCAATAAAGCTTTTCGTACTCTGGGACGGGTTTAATGTGTCTATACCGCAGGGCCAGATCCTGGCTGGCCGCTTTCAAGCCGGAATACAAGCTAAAAGTATTGTCAAATAACTGCCATGTGCCTATAATCCGCCAACGTATAAGTAAATAATAACAATTTTCATTATCTTTTATAGTAACGAACCCGCCATCTGCGGGTGAGAAGGCCTGGCCATGAGCATTCCGGAGGATGCGTCTCCAACTATCGAACATCTTTACAGCGACCATCATGACTGGTTACAGGCGTGGCTGAGTCGCCGCTTGGGTAATGCTGCCGACGCGGCTGACCTCGCACATGATGCCTTCCTTCGCTTAATCGTCAAGCCACGATACTTCGACAACGCACCCGAGGCCCGCAGCTACCTGCGCAGCATGGCTAACGGTCTGTGCGTGGATCTCTGGCGCCGCCGCAGCATCGAACGGGCCTGGCTCGATGCGCTCGCCACCCGGTCCGAAGTCATGGTCCCCTCGGTTGAACACCAGGCCATCGTGCTCGAAGCGCTGCAGGAAATCGACACTATGTTGCGCAGTTTGTCTCCCAAGGCTGCACGTGCCTTCGTGCTGGCTGTGGCCGGCGATATGACGCATAAGGAAGTGGCTAAGGAGCTGGGTGTCTCCACCCGTACGGTAACTACCTATATCGCTCAGGGTATGCTGCACTGCTTGCGTCTTGAAGCGCAGCAAGTGATGGAAGAATTGCCTTGCGGTAATGTTCAGGCACAGGCCGCCGCTACACCTGTTCCCACTGTATCTTGATGGTACAGCCCGTATCCTGGTAGCTGTGCCGTGACCGACACTGATACCTCCCTTCAGCCCCCATCCGCACCTTCGCACCAGGCACTGGAACAGGCTGCCGAGTGGTTTGCGGTGCTGGACTCGGGCGAAGCGACGGTTGACGACCGCAGCCGGTGGGAAGCCTGGCTGGCCGAATCGGCTGAGCACCGGGAGGCGTGGGGCTACGTCGAGCGTATCAGCCGCCGCTTCGAGCCTATTAAGGCCAGTCCCGAGCGGCGCACTGCCATCACTGCTTATCAGCAGGTCAGCAACACACTGCTGCGACGCCGGCAGCGGCTGGGCCATGTGGCGTTATACCTCGTTGCCCGGCATGACTCAGTCCTGGTTGGCCGACTACCGTACCGGTACCGGCGAAGTGCGCGAGATCGCGCTGTCCGACGGTATCCGCGTCTGGATCAACGCTATCAGTGCCTTCAATCAGGACTACCGGCCAGATCAGCGCCGCCTGCACTTGGTGCGGGGTGAGATTCTCATCGAGACCGCCACTGCTATCGATTCGCTACAGCGCCCTTTCTATGTCGTGACCCCGCAAGGTCGCTTGCAAGCGCTGGGTACCCGTTTTACCGTGCGATTGGATGAGAGCGAAACCTTTGTGGCCGTCTACGAGGGTGCCGTCGAGGTGCGCACTGCCACCATAGGCGCCACAGTCATCATCCCGGCTGGCCAACAGACCCGCTTCACCGGCGCATCGCTGGCAGGCAGCGAGACTGCCGACCCGGCCGACCCGGCCCGCGAAGCCTGGACGCGCGGGCTGCTGGTCGCCCGCAACATTCCGCTGTCCGACGTGGTGCAAGAACTACGGCGTCACTACCATGGCCATCTGGGTCTGGCGCCCGAAGTGGCTGACCTGCGCGTCTTCGGCGGCTATCCGGTCAACGACCCCGACCGGACACTGGTTATGCTCGAATCCGTGATGCCCATCCGTGTGCGCCGTACATTGCCGTGGTGGGTCAGCATCGAGCCGGAAAACAAGGCTGCTACAGGCTGCTGACCCTCATATCGACCGTCTAACAGCCGGTCTTTCTCCTCCTTCTTTTCTCCTTGGCCGAAATCCACTCTTGGTCGTCTGTCGGGCGTGTTTTCAGGTTTGCCCAAGAACAATTCTCATTTTTTTCGAAAAGCACTTCTACCTTTTGGTTTCTCATTCGATTAAAGGGTGAGAGATCACCAAAATCGTTCATATCGGGCACTAGGCGTTCCAGCAGTTTCCGATAAGCAAGGTGGTCTGACTCCGTTTCGTCAATTACTTTGCACAAGGAAGAACGTCTTGTGGCCGGCCTAGTGCAGGGCGCCGAAGATATCCAGTGCGGTGCGGCTGACCGGGCGGGCACGGATGATGCCATCTACCGCGTCGAAGCTTAGTTGGACAGTGTTCGAGGCATCCTTCCGGTATAATCAACCATCGACGTGTATCTGCGAGTATCTGTCGTTTCAGGTTTTTTATGATTTTGTATCTAAAAATCAATAAATTAGGTGTTGTATGCTGTTGATGATCGACAACTACGATTAGCATCCATCAAGCTCCACCGTGTTCCATGGAGAAAGTGTAAGTTGTTGATTTGTATTGATGTGACTTCCTTGATGGTCTGGTGAAGGCTAGACCAATCTGCTGCAAGTGTGTATATTTCTGTGTATATAGGGCCTCAAGAGAGGTGATATACACACATGGCCATGAACCTGCTCTCGGCCAGGAAGGTCGAGACCATTCC